>NZ_CP021425.1:1555833-2184166 GCF_002162375.1 Oleiphilus messinensis
TCGTTTAACTCAGATACTCAACGGGGCATCCACCACTCCGGATATCAGGCTTACCTGAACTATTCAATGTTTTGTATTCAAGGTTCTGGTAGAACTAGCCTGTCCAATTTACTGATTATTAAATAATCGACATTCAATCTATACTGTTGTATAAGAAATGCAATATTTCTCGTGTCTTATTGGTGATGTAGTCTTTTAAATACCTTAGTCCCCCTTTAACAAGGCCCGATTTTGCGCGCTTCACGAACTTGGCGAAAGCTTCTGATTAGCCGTGCAGGTCAGCCAGCGACGAGGATTGACGATGAATACCCCAAGAATTTTGCGTGTAGACAAATCGGGGCATCCCATGGAGTGGCTCTTTCCACATGAAGCCGCAACGCTGATTTGTAATGACCGTGTGGTCTGGTCGACCGGGATGCCGATTATGGAATTACGGGGCGGCAAAAATGCCACCGGAAACCAGTCCCGCTTGAGTTTGCCCGCCATTGTTGCCACTACCGGTTGTGACAAAAGTCATGCCGATATCCCTCCCCTGACGAACCGAATGTTGTTCCGCCGTGATGGTTGTATTTGCATGTACTGTGGTAAGCAGTTTGTCTTCGAAATGTTAAGTCGTGATCATATTATGCCTGCTTCCCGCGGTGGACGCGATGAATGGGGTAACGTGATTACCAGTTGTAAACGATGCAACAGTTTCAAGAGTAACCGAACCCCTGAAGAAGCTGGAATGGCACTGCTGGCAATACCGTTTGTGCCGAGTCGACATGAGTATCTGTATCTGGCCAACAGACATATTCTCGCGGATCAAATGGACTTTTTAAAAGCCGGGTTCGGTACACAGATTTTACAGCGAATTCAGTAGCGCTTGTGGCGAGCTGTCTGGACTGTGTTTTCAGATGTTCCAGGTTTGTAGAGTGGGGCCTTTTTAAAAGAAGGAATCTCGCCCACAAAATTGAACTTGTGGCCAGCCAGACTATGATGATTGGAGAGCGTTGTCTACGGGATTCAGTTCCTGATACGTGCGATTTAAAAAAAATCCAATTGCGCGTTATACTGTGGCGCTTTAGCGCTCCGCAATTGCGGGGAAGAGCTCTGGATGGGCCTGAGGCTGTTGGACTCAGTCGATAAGCTGGTGTGTACCGTGAAAACGCCGAATATAAAAAACTATAAAATAATCCGTCCTATTGGCCGAGGGGGTATGGCAACAATCTACCTTGCCATACAGGAAAATTTCCAACGGGAAGTTGCTGTCAAAGTACTCTCCGATCAACTTCTGACTGACCCTGCATTCGGTGCCCGTTTCTTGCGGGAAGCGCGTATTGCCGCGAAACTAAACCACCCCAATATTGTTTCTGTATATGATGTGTCCTGTGCCGACGATGTTTATTATATTTCGATGGAATATCTCAGAGAGGGGGATCTTAGGCATCGTGTTGAGTCGGGCCTCACGCTGGGAGAAGGGTTAAAGATTTTAACCCAGATTCTATCAGCACTGCAGTATGCGGCAGCGGCGGGTTTTGTGCACAGGGATATCAAGCCTGAAAATATTCTGTTCAGGGATGCCGGATTTCCGCTCCTGTCCGATTTCGGTATCGCCCGGCCGATTCGCCCTTCCGATACGGATATGACACTAACTGGAACCGTCATTGGTTCACCCAATTACATGAGTCCTGAACAAGCCCAGGCGACGGGAGTCGACGGACGTTCCGACTTATACAGTGTCGGGATTATTCTTTACGAGATGTTGACCGGAGCGGTACCCTTCCTGGGCGAGACGGCAGTTGCTACCAGTGTGCAGCATGTGACTCGACCAGTACCCAAGTTGCCCACAGATCTTGCTGTGTTCCAGGGGCTTTTAGAAAAAGCGCTGGCCAAGGAACCCAGGGATCGATTTCAGGATGGCAATGAATTTATTGACAGCATTTATGAAGTTGAGAAGTTAATCGATAGCGATGAAGCGTTACGTGAATTAGAGTTCAGGCCGGTGAAGTTGTCCGGAGCCAAACCTCAGACCTCTGCAGGCTTTAATCGTGATCGCGCAGTACCGTCGAAAAACAGGCGACGTTCCCATTCTACCTATTCCGAGTTTGATCAGGCTGGCTTGTTCCAACAGCTGCTTTCGTCACGGTTAATGTTGGCAAGTTTGCTGGGACTGGTGCTCATGGCGGGTCTTTTGCTCCTCAATCTCGATGCCTTTCGGTTCGGTGAAACCCCCCGTGAAGTGCTGCGGCAGGAAAGTCATGCGTTAGAAATCAAACAGCTTTTGCTGCAGGCGGACGCCGCAATTATCGACAACAGGCTTTTCAATCCTGTCGGCAATAATGCGTTCGACTATTTGCAAAAAATATCAGAGCTGGCGCCCGATCACGCACGAGGGCAGTCCAGCTTGCGCCGGTTGCTTTCGTTATGCCTGTCCAAGGCGCAGGCTGCGATTCAGAAAAAAGAGATTGATTTAGCTACATTGTGGCTTGACCGTGCCAGTCAAATTCAGAATTACCACAGAGTCGCGAACCTTTCGGATCTGGAACTTTCACTTCGTCAGGAGGTGATGCGTATTTCCGCCGGAAACGATCAACAGCAGGCGTCTGAAGATACTGTCAAAGGGCTGGAGCAGTCCTTTTACGATGCGTTGCAAAGTAAAAATTTCGTCCAGGCGCTGTCATTACTGCGCGTGATTCAACGGGTTTTGGGGGACTCCAATGAACATGCTACAGGGATGGAGGCTGACTATGCTTTACAACGAAATACTTATTTATCTGATCGGCAGGTCATTATATCGACGGCCCTGAAGCAGCGAGAATTCAAAGTTGCCGAAAATGAATTGCAGGCGCTCTCGGTTGCACTCGGGGTGGAAGAGCCGCAATTGACAGCCATCGCCGAGCAGGTGAGTCGTGGCGTTTTGCGCTGGGGTGAGGAACAGTTGGAAGCGCGCCACTTTGCTGGCGTTGAGACTGCAATCTCGTTTCTGCAGCGTTTGACGGAGCGTTATGCCGTAGAGACTGACTCCGGCCAAGGTCTTCAGGCACGTGTCGCCGAGATAAAACAACAGCAGGATACTCACAGGAAATCGATACAGCTGCTCGTGCAAAGGGCTGCAGCATTTCGTAGTCAGGGGCAATACATTGAACCTGACCAAGAAAATGCCCTGGCACTCTATAATCGTATTCTCCGACTTCAGCCCGGCGATAAAACAACCCAGACGCTTAAGCGTTCATTGCTCGCCTTGCTGGTCAAGCAGGTGGATGATTATATTGCAACGGGCCAGTATGAGCGCGCCAGTGCCTACGCGCTGAAAATCCAGTCTTTCTATCCAAAAACGAAATCTATCGAGGTGCGACTCGCCAGTATTGAACGCTACAAGTTGTATGCTGTGGAGATCAAAACTCAGTTTGAAAAACTGGAAGCCTTCCGGGAGCGCCCGATTTCAGCGGTGGAATTGAATGAACTGTTGCAAAAACTGGCCAAGCTGAGCGAAAGCATTTCTGATGAGACTGCTCGTTTGCAGAGCGTTAAATGGAAGCCGCAAGAACAGTCCCTGATTCAGGAATTACTGGACTCGGCAATTGCTCATTTGATGGGACACGCTGACTACAAGAAGGCTGAAAAACTATTGATCACCGCAGATAAGCTGGTGGATCATATGCCGTTTACAGATCAGTTTGCGCTTTGGTTACGGCGAAATCATGCCAATTTGCAGGTGCAACTTGATAAGCAACGCGTATCGGGACGAAAGCTGGTTTTGCTGGAGCGTGAGATTCAGGCATTGCGAAATCAGCCATCTCTAGAGCGCCAACGAATCAATTTGTATACTGCAGCGGACTACTTGCAACAAGCGAAACAGGCCCACTCTGAAGGCGAAGCAGTTCGTGATGCAGAGCAGAAGCTCACCCTTGAATTTGAAAAAGTCATAGAGTCTGCGATTGCTGACGGTGAGTTCGCGATGGCCAGCAACTTGTTGACTGAAGTGACCAAAATAGAGTTGCACAGTGATAAATTAAACGTTTTGGCAGAGGCCGTTCGCAGCCATTTGGAAGGATTGAAAAGTAAGCAGAATGCTGTTAAAAGCCTGAATGTATACTGATTTCAGCATAGCAAGATGAAAGTATTGGGCAAGCTATGCTGAAAGGACGTTTGAGTCGTACTTAGATTAGCGTGAACAGACCGAGGCGCATGGAAATTTCCTGTTCTTCCATGTCTGCATCAATATTACCCTCGCGATTGATGATCTCGTGGTCATAGTTGTAGCGGTCAAACTGAAGTGTATAGCCAATACGTTCGTTCAACATATCCCGCCAGCTAATTCCGAATTTGAATCCGGTACCGTCTCCTCTGCCAGTGGGGAGTTGGCTGCCAAACAAACTTTCTTCAAGTTTGGCGTCTAAAACTGAAAAACCGGCATTTAATGCGATGGAACCGGATTCGGTAATATCCCAACGATAGCTGCCACCAATGTAATAGCCGTCATTTGTAAAAAGATAGTGAGAGCCGTTGACGCCGTTGGCTTCGATTTCCACATCCCGGTAGCCGACAAAAACACTGGCGGAATCAAAGATACTCATGCCAAGCGTAATGTTTATTTCATCCCGCTCTGCAAGCCAGTTTTCGATCAAACCCAATTCAGGAAACATTTGCATCGTTTGCTCATCGGATACGGTTTGATAGTATGCGTCCAGGAATACATTCTGAAAAATCAATGAACCGCCGAAGCGGGTGACGATGTGATCCGTGATGAATTTGTTATAGGCATTTACCGTTCTACCATTGGGTTCGGGTACCATACCTTTAAAGCGCAGGGAAAAGTCACTCATGCCGATTTCGGCGCGGGGCACGAATAACAATTCAGAAAGAAAATTGTTCATTTGGACAGTTTCATCTGCATAGGCAGTTGCAGCGGGTACGGCGATTATCCCTAAAGTAATAAGCTGAAGGTGTTTTCTCATTGCTAGGTTCCTTGTTTCGCAAAATAACGAGCTAAATCAGTGTTTTTTTAATTATCCCTAAGAGATTGAGATAGCGGCGTGAAGCGTCGCACACCCTGAGTCAGAGTTCAATGTATACAACGCAGTATTGGAGAATAAAGTGGCAACAGTTGAAGAGATTACCCGGTTTCTGGAAAAAGATTTTCCGCAAAGTAAGGGTGTAGTTGAGCAGGTTGGTGAAAAATCGGCGATCGTTCGGCACCAGGTCGGGCATGATCAATTACGTCCCGGTGGTACCGTATCCGGACCCACTTTGATGATGGTGGCGGATTTCGCGTTGTATGTGGCCATTCTTGGCGAAATCGGGATCGTGCCACTGGCGGTGACGACTAATTTGAATGTCAGTTTCTTGCGAAAGCCGGTATCAGACCGGGATATCATCGGCCGATGCCAATTGATGAAAGTGGGAAAAACCTTGGCGGTTGGGGATGTTTACCTCTTTTCAGAGGGGATGGATGAGCCCGTCGCCCATGCAGTTGGCACCTACGCCCTGCCGCCAGCAAGATAACCCCCCCGCAGGCAGGTTCACACATTGCTGTGTGAACCTGTTCTGACGAACGAGTTTATTGTGGTGTGCGGAGAATCAGGCAAACAAGCCCACACCTTGATAGGTATGGCCCGGCAGTACCAGTTCCAGATTATTGGTCAGCATATGCTGGGTTAGGATATCGCCAAATACATTCCGGTAATCCAGGCTCATCTCCAGATAACGACCATCATGCAGTTGATCTGTCGCCAGTCCTGGCCAGGCACCGTAAACGCCTCCTCGAATGCCGCCACCTAGAGCAAACCATGTTGATGCGTAGCCATGGTCTGTGCCGCGACTGCCATTCTCCTGTGCGGTGCGACCAAACTCGGTGCAGGTGAGTAGAATCACATCGCTCATGCGGTTGCCCAGGTCTTGGTAGAATGCCCCAATACTCTCTGCAAATCGGGTGTGCGAGCGATAGTGGCCGCCCGTTGCTTCCCCGCCACCTTGATTGGAGTGGGTGTCCCATCCCCCGATGCTGACAGTAGCCGCTTCAAGGCCAACACCTGATTTGATCAGCTGGGCGACTTGTTGCAGTTGCCGGCCTGTACTGTGGCTGGGGTACTGAGCACCATTTTCCGGAACATAGGTGCTGGCATCAATATCCCGTAATGCACTCATATCATGAATGAGTCGGCTTCCGAATCGTTTCACCAACTCCCGGCTGGCCCGTCCCTCAGTGCTCAGTTGATCATAGACCGCTGACAAGTTGCCCAGTAACCGGTCACTATCACTTTGCGGAATGCCAAGATCAAAGCTGTTTAAATCCTCGATGGAGGACACCGTGACATCGCCCCGCAGTGCCTGAGCCAGGTCGGAGCCGAAGCTGACAGCACGCATATCCCCCGGACCGGGTGTCATTTGCAGATACCGGTTTAACCAGCCATCCAGATTACGACTGGAATAGCCGCTCTCAATATATTGCTGGGAGTCAAAGTGTGAGCGGCTGCCATCCGGATAGTGAACTGCAGGCATGACTGCCAGATCTCCGGCATCCCAGATTGGCATCAGACTTTGTAAGCCTGGATGCAGTCCAAAGTAGCCATCCAGATCCAGGGCAGAAGCGCTGTTAGAGCTGGGGGGGGCAACCGCGATGGTAGGACGCAGGCTGTAGTACGCTGAATCTCCATAGGGTATACAGGTATTCAAACCATCACATCCGCCTCTCTGGAACAGGATAACGACCGTTTTACCTGTTGCCGCCTGGGCAAGTTTAATTTTCGCCGAAAAGGGATTTCCGGAAATCGCGGCCATGGTGCCCGCCGTGGCCGTGAGCATGGTTTTGAAGAATCTTCGTCTATTCATGGCTCATTCCTCCTTATTGAAATTGGTAGCCGGGGAAACTGAGAACATGGCCTAACAGGCTTCTGAGTCTCAGTTCAGCATCAGGGGCATTGAGATCGAATTCAGTTCCGTTTTCGTTGAGGATATTCACTCCGATTGCGAATTCGGTTTCACTGTAGTCTCCGGCAAATGCCAAATCGAAGAGATAAGCCACGATTGCCTCTGCAGAGGTCATGCCTGCTACTTGCATATGGCCTCGAATATCAATGTAAATACCGTTTTGGGGATTGGTGTTGTAGGCCACTTGATTGACAAAGCGCGCCCGTTGCAACATCAGATTGCTGTTGATCCAGTCCTCTCCCAGTTCGGACCAGCCCGTGGGTACCTGATTAGCAAACAGGTTCATGCCCATCGCGCGCATTCCTCTGTCCATCGCAATCGGATCGACATTGGCGGTAAAGTTACGCACCAGTGTGGTTACCATCTCCAATGGCGTTTTCACTTTGTTGCGGAACTGCTCATTGCTGGCAAACAGGGGGGAATGAATCAGGCCTTCAACGACACTGGCAATATTTCCACCACTGGCCAGAAAATCACTTTGACAACTGCTTACCAACGACTCCGGTGGATTGTCTGTGATTAACAGCTGCGCCAGTTTAGTACAGATAAACCGTGCGGTGGCGGGGTGACTGGCGAGAATATCGAGTACTTCTTCGCCATCGGCAAGGCCCCCTTGGGTCAGGCTTTGGCCTAATACCGTTTTGGGTTGTTCATCATGCTCCCCGGCATTGAAGAAGAACCGGTCTGCCTGCACATGCCAGCCGGTAAAGGCCCGTGCAACTTCGGCCACATCGGTTGACGTGTAGCCGCCATCGACACCCAGAGTATGCAGCTCCATCAGCTCCCGTGCATAGTTCTCGTTGGGAGCTGATTTCACGTTTTCAGCGTTGTTGAGATACAGAATCATGGCGGGGCTTTTAGCGCTGACTTCCAGCAGATCCCGGAATTGTCCTAGAGCATGCTGACGGAAACCATTGTTTTCGGCCACTTCATAAGCGACTTCACCATGCCGACTCAACGCTGTGTTGAAATGGTTGTCCCAGAATTGCGTCAGAACTTCCTGTAGTTGTCGCTCACTGAACAGCATGTATTGCAGTGTATGCCATTTCAGCTCATCTTCGGTTTGCGGATTGCTCCCGGCGATCAGCATGTCAAATACGGCATTGTCGATTCGATCCGGGTTGAGCTGTTCATTCAGGAAAATATCCGGGCCTACCGCTTCAAGATGTGCCAGTAAGTCGGGGGTCATCCCGAAGGTTAAACGATTGGCCATTTGCAGTGGCTCATTAGGTGCGGCGATGACTCTGTAGTGTTGAGTCAGATTGGTTGTCTTCCCTGAGTCATCTGTCGCCGACAATGTAACCTCAATCTGTGCATCAACGGTCAGCTGGCCGTTTAACAGAACAAGTTCGAAGTGACCATTGTCCAAATCGAAAGCCAGCGCTTTGTTGTCTACAATGCGACCCTGAACGGGGTCAACAACGGTGGCAAACAAGCTTTGGATACCCACGTCGTCTGTAGCATTACCTTGCAGCGTTACGCCGGTTTTCTTGATACTGTCATTGTCCTGGTGCGAGGTGATTGTGATTTCCGGCGGTGTCAGGTCTGCGAGTACCTCCGCAACGGTATAGCGTGCCTGTGCTTCACTGGCATTGTTGACGCCATCCAGTGCGACAACCGTGATATCAGTAATGTTTTCCGGTGTCAGCTGTGCTTCGGTCACGAAATATTGCCATTCACCGGTCTGGGGTTCGAACTCTGCGGTGCCTGTAAACGCCGGTTTACCTGCAGAGTTAATCGTGATCTCGACTGAGCTGAGCAGCTCGTTGTCCGAAGCGGTACCCCTGAGCACAAATCCTCTTGCGGGTACTTCGCTTTGTGCTGTTGGCGAAGTAATCGCGACTTCCGGGAAGACCAGATCAGGCTTGTCGGTTTCACCTTTTTGAATCTCGAAGCGGTATTCGCCTTCCGCACGAATTACGCCGCTGTAGTAACTTTTGTTTTCACCGAAGGGATTGTAACTTTTGAATACAAATGATTCGCCCATGGCCAATCCTTCAAGGTCAAAAATAATTCGTCCCTGGGTATCCGTCTCACTTTGTTTATACCAGTTTAATTTCCCTTCCGGCAGGATCTGGTATGCGGTGATCTTGCGATTGGCGAGCACGGCTGCGGTGTCTTTGTCTACGAGCGTTACCGGGAGTGCTCCAACCGGGAAATCAAAGTTGCCATAACCAGGAATTTCAGCGCTGTAAACAGAGCCGCCATTGTAAGGTGCCGTTTTAAGGACATAACGTCGGCCATCTTCCAGGCCATCCAGATCATAAGTCAGGCGCCCATTCGAGTCCGTATCGCCCGCTTTTCGCCATACTTTACTGCCGTCTGCCATCAGCTCATAAGCGGTGACCTTTTGCTGGCTCAAACTGGTGCCAGTCAAGGCATTGAACAAATGTACGGTCACGGCTGGATTACCTACGACAAACTGATAGCTGCCATTGGCGGTAATCTCATCGCTGTATTTTGTGCTATCTGCAACCAGGCTTTTGGTCGACAACCGATAAACTGCGCCGTTATCCAGTTCAGGAAGGTCCAGTTTTAACTGGCCTTGCTGGTCCGTTGTGGCATTGGCGAACCAGCCAAACTTGCCATCCGGTTTCTGTTTGCTAATCGTTACCGCAGTATCGGTCAGCGGCGGGTGATTGTCCTGACTACCATCGGAAACAGCGACTCTAACTTTTCCCAATCGCAGGGTTTCTGATTTGGCTTCGGTGTAGACCGGGGAATAATAGCTGTAGTTATTGAACGCTTTGGCTTTCAAGCGATAGCTTCGGTTTTCACCCAGTCCGTTCAAATCAAATGTGACGGTTCCCTGGGCGTCGCTGTTCCGTTGTATAGTCCACTTTGTGCTGCCATCGCTGAGTACTTCATATACGGTTACCGGCAAATCTGTCAGGGCAGTTCCAGTCTGATCATCAACCAAAGTAATCTGCAACGGGGTGGAGCCGACAATAAACTGGTAGTCACCCGGGCCGGTGATGGGGTTGCTGTATTTGTATTGTCCATCTGCCAGACTCTTTGTTTTGATGCGGTATTGGGTTCCAGAACCAAGTTCAGGAAGATCTACTTTGATGCGCCCTTCGCTGTCGGTGTTGAGTTGGCGGTACCAGCTGAATTTGCCATCACTTTGTTGTTCGATGATTACCTTTTGTTCGGAAAGAGCGGTTGCTGGCGAGACATTTCCATTTAATACTGAGATCCGTACAGTGCCAATTGACCATGGGAAGTTCCCCGGTTCAGCGATGATAGCCGTATTTGCCTTGAAATCGCTGAATACCTTGGTGTATAGCCGGTATTTGCGACCAGAGCCGAGACCAGGCAGATCAAAATGTGCAATACCTGAAGCATCGGTGACCTGTTGATTGGCCCACTTTTGAGAACCATCGGCCAAAACCTCGTAGGCACTGATCTTGACATCGCTGAGCAGGGCTCCGGTTTCAGCATCTTTCAGTGTCGTCGTCAGGGCGAGATTACCGACAATGAAGTCGACTGGATTCAAGTTTTCAATCGGGTTACTGTATTTTGTTTGATTGTTGGTAACACTTTTAACACTCAATCGATACACTGCACCCTCACCCAGGTCGGGCAAATTGAGGCGCAGGGTTCCGTTACTGTCGGAAAGCGCAGATGAGAACCATTTGAAATTCCCGTCCTCATTCCGTTTCTGGATGGTCACGTTGGTATCACCCAAAGGAGGATGACCCGATTGACTGCCATCGAGAACCCGTGCAACGAAAGAACCAATCGGCCAATTCAATGAGGTCGGTTGTGTTAGGGCTTCAGAATATGCCCAATAGTTATTGTACACTTTGGTTTTCAGATAGTAGGTGCGTCCCGATCCAAGTCCGTCGAGGTCAAAATCGACACGCCCCTGATCATCGGTGGTCAGCCGATCTGCCCATTTTGAGGAGCCATCCAGGAGTTTCTCGTAGGCCGTTACTTCGATGTTCGCCAGGTTGTCGCCCGAGTGTGCATCGGAAAGTTGAACCCTTAATGGCGGATTGCCTACGATGAAGGTAAAGTCGCTGGTATTTGTAATTTCCGAACTGCTTTTATGACGCCCGGTAACCTGGCTTTTTCCTTTGAGTATGTAGACTTCGCCACTTCCTAAACCGGGTAGGTCGATTCTTAACTGTCCCTGATTATCCGTGGTCGCGGCCGAGAACCATTTGTATTTGCCGTCAGACTGGCGCACGTTGATATCAATGCGGGTATTCGCCAGTGGGGGGTGACTCGATTGGCTGCCATCTTTAACCTGAACTTGCAGGGCTCCCACTGCCCAGGTTAATTGGCCGCTGTTTGTGAGTGGTTGGGCAACCCGATACTCATTAAACACGCGAGTATAGGCAATGTAGTTCGTACCGGCACCCAATCCCTCCAAAGTAAACTGGGCGTTACCCTGTGCATCCGTAGTTTGCTTTGCAGCCCACTTCTGGCCGTCACCTTCGACGACATATACATCAATTCTTTGGCCATCCAGCGGGGCCTGAGTTTTGGCGTCGACCAGAGACAGGTTGACCTGACTGGCGTGTGCCGATATGCCCATTAACAACAGCACAATGGAGAATATCCATTGCACTTGTTGCCACAGGGGTATCCGTGTCTGAACTATCATCGTATTTCCCTCAGCTTGTGTTTTTGCCTAACCATTTGGACGTTTGCTAAACGTGTTTCCGTTCTTGTGCTTCAAGCGCAGTATAGTCAGGTCGAGGTGACAAAATCCGACCTGATTAGGGGCGGTTCACGGGCAGGTTGTGCGTCGGGTCTAAGTTCTAGCTGTTTCTTTTTGTTACATCGTGCAAGCCAATTTTCAGGCTTGCCGAGTTAGCACAGCAGTGGCATGAAAAACGCGCAGCGCTGCACAAAGGTAAAAAAAGAAACATAATTGGGTGGAGCAGGGGATAAGCTTGCTGTTCATTCGAGTCGGCGGGCGAATGGTGGGAGGTCGTACAAGCTTCCTGTGCTTCAAAGCTCGCCCACCTTAATTCAGATACGACAAAAAAGTCAAAAACAATTTAAATTCAATTAATTATGACGATTTGGTCGTCATTTTTTCTTCCCGTAGTTCGTCCGTTGGTGCCGAACTGCTTTCTCGCCAGTGCGCACTGCCTACAAGTATCAACTGGATTTGTTTAACGGTGCGTTTTTTCAGTGCTGTTTGCAGGGATTTGTTATCCCGTGCTGTATCGAGGATTTCAACCGTGATCGCCGCGACGGTATTTATGATGAGCTGGGCTGTCATGGTCAGGGTTGATGGCGAGAGGTGAGACAAAGCACCCATAGCCCGAATATCTGCTTCCAATTCACGGGCAAAATAGTCGAGTTCATTGCGGATGGCACGTCGAACGATTTCCGAGCCACCGCACATGGCTTGGGACATGAAGCGAAACATGGGTTGATTGGCCAGTGCATTATCAACAAAAATACTGACCGAGTCGTAGATCATCTTGTCGGTTTGGCGGGTTTTATGGCGCGCTTCGCGCATCAGTTGGCGCAAAGCTATGCTGAGTTCGTCAACCAGGCCTAATGCCAGGTCATCCAGGTCGGTAAAATGCCGGTAAAATGAGGTGGGCACCACGCCTGCACGTTTCGCAACTTCACGAATACTGATAGATGCGAAATCATTCCCTTCTTCGACCCATGCCAACGCCCCTTGCAGGAGTGCGGTTCGTGTCTGCTGTTTTCGTTCTGATCTACTGGCCATGGTTCTCACATCAAGTTGGGACGCGCCATTCTACACTTTGGTGCTCGATTTGCCAAAAAGCAGGGGCAATTTGCCAAAAACGCAGTGTGTTATGGCTGAAGACCCCATTTTCAGCGTTTCGAGCCTGCGAGCAGCGACGGCATGAAACGACCAATCAGTAATAGCAAGCTTGGCCAAACCATTGTGTTGATAATATCATGCACGCTACGTTTCCAGCGCCAGCTGCCGTAGGCATTGATATCGTCCCAGAAATCGAGTCCCTCTGCGGCGCACGCCATGATCATGACGGCGATCCAGGGTCCCCACTGGCCCAGTCTCTGACGCGAAATAGCACAGTATATCATCATACACAGCATACCTGCATGTATATGCAGGGCGTCGCGAGAAAGGCCCGTCAATGTCATCATCTGCAGCTTGAATTCCTGAAATGCTGAAATGTCCATTCTGTCGGCTATACCTCAGTGTGCGGTCTGCACGATTAGCTTGAAATAGGTTTTGTCGGTTCGAATTACGCTTAAGTCTAGTTCACGATAATCCAAGCCGTGAAGTCTGCATTGATTGAATGCAGACTGTCAATTCCAATCGTTGCCAGGAGGGCTGGCGCTAGGGGGCTGGCTCACCAATTGTGAGTTGCAACGTGTGAGCATCATCAGGCTTGAGATAGATATGATCATCAGCCGCATTTGCGGTCTCTACACAGAGCATGGTTTGATAAGCTGTTTCATCAAACTGGGATAAACGCTGGGATTTTTCAATCCACGGGTTCCAGATCACGGACGAGTGACTGCCATTGGTTTGCAACTGAATCGTGCGTCCGGATTCAGTATCGATAATGTTGGACTGGTTTCGCGTTCCGGTATAGACGCGGTCGGTTTCGCCGGAAAATGTGATGTCACCCCGTTGTATTTTTGCGGTCCAATTGTCTAGTGCATCGATGTAAGTCGAGTTGTCAAAACCCTGCACAATCGTCTGTCGAATATTGCTGGTTGGAAAGTAGCTGTGTAACGCTTGACTGCAGAAGATTTCCCGGCTGCTGGTGTTTGTTGTTGTCAGGGTGAGTTGCAACCGGGTACTGACCGAAATCGACATTTCCGCAGTCAGTCCGATGTTGGCTTGTCTCGGGTGCAGGCGAAGTTGCACCTGAGTTTCATCAGCGCTCTCCTGCCAGCCGATTACCTGAAACAGACTATCCCGGGCAATACCGTGTGCAGGATAGTGGTTCAAGTGGGCAAAGCTGGCCTGCACCTGTTCCGGGTTTTTATCGTACTGACCAAACCAGGGCCAACACAACGGAATGCCGGCCCGCACTGAGGAGCCTAGTTGAAAACAGGCCTGTGGATTCTGCCACAACAGCTCTTGTCCTTGTCTGGGGCAAAATGAAATGACTTGGGCACCTTGCAACAGGATTAGCGCACTGGCGTGAGTATTGTCGATCAATAATGCTGGAATATTCCCCACCAGAGTGGGTTTGAGGGTTCTCAGTACGTCCACTGTTCATCCTGTTTTTCAATTGTGCTGTTGTTCAATTGTGCTGTTTTCAATCGGTCAGTCTGCTTCGTCACACTATGCCAGTGTGGGGAAGCAATGTCGAGGTCTCAGATTGCGTCACGAGCAAGCTCAGGGGTGTTGGCTTTGGGCCAGTGTTTTTTGACTTGCTGTAGCCAGGCCTGGATCATGGGTTCTTTCAAGCGGCGAGCCTGCACGGCGATACTGAGATCGATGGTCGGCACGGCACCGGCCCAACGAATTCCCCAGCCTTCCCGTTCTGCCAGCTCGGCAATGTCACTGCGTAAAATAGCGATTCCGGCACCCGCCCGGACCAGTTCTCGCATGGCATCTTCGTTGTCCACATACACCAGTTTGGCTGGGTCAAGGTTGGTTCCGGCAAACAGTGCTTTTTTCAATGCGATAAACGGGCATTTTTCTGTTGTGTAGACCCAAGGCAATGCTGCCAGTTCGGCCAGGCTTGCATCCCGTGCGCGATCCGCCCAACCAATCGGGGCGAGGATATTCGTTTCCACCCGTTCAAGAAAAATAACACTCAAATCCGCACTGGTACACGGGCCGTAGATAAACCCGGTGTCGAGGTTTCCCTTTCTGATGTCGATGATAATGTCGGGTGACATACTATTGACGAAGGACAATTTAATATCCGGATAGTCCGCTTGTGTTGAAGCGAGAATCTGGGCCAGGCGCAGAAAGGCAAAGTCAGTATTGATACCGATGGAAAGTGTCCCGTTGACCTGGCCTTGAATGGCTTTTGCGTGAGTTAATACGCTATGGGCTGCCTCCAGCGCTGCTCTGGCTTGAGGCAACAGAGTCTGCCCAGCCGGGGTGATTTGCATACCTTTAGGGGTGCGGTCAAAAAGTGTTACGCCCAGGGTGCCTTCCAGGGCTTTCAGCTGTGCACTGACTGCAGGTTGGCTGGTAAAGAGACGTTCTGCTGCCCGTGTCAGATGCTGTTCTTCTGCCACGGTGACGAAAGTTTTAAGTTGATTGAGGTCCATAGCCCGAAATCCTGAATGTCTTGGTCTATCGATTGAAACCGGTCGATCTTATTATTGAACCTTAAAGTCGATCAGTCTGCCATAATATTTTCAAATGACCCTGATCAAAAATGACGATTGGATGCATTTGCGACAAACCGATTTAATGATTGTCAAGCCAGGATCATCTTGGAAAATATCAGGAGAAGGGTTATGTCGCACACTACATCGACTGCAGCAGCAAAACAAAATACCGCGTCAATGGCAGCGCAATCAGTGTTATCGTCAGAAGCATCAGTGCTTGTGCGGTGGTGGCGTTATCTGCGTTTGAACGCGCCTGTATGGTGGGATCGGTATCGTCAGCGCCAGGCATTGGCGGAGCTCAGTTCCATGCAGATGAAAGATATTGGCCTGAGTCGTTCGGATGTTATCAATGAGGTAAACAAGCCTTTTTGGAAGCCGTGATACCCGTTCGGTGAAACATGTCGACCTGCTGTTAAATGAAATCAGGCTTTGCTATGGTTTGATCTCAGGCTGCTTTGAGCCCTAGCCTTTACGATGGAGCCACGTTCATGAGACAGAAGGTCACGTTTGATAGTCAAGGTACCATACTAAGCGGGTTGCTGGAACGCCCGGAATCCGGTTCACCGTGCTTTGCGCTCTTTGCTCACTGTTTTACGTGCGGAAAGGATGTCGCCGCGGCTTCGCGAATTGCCCGGGCATTGACTCGGCATGGTATTGCCGTATTGCGCTTCGACTTCACGGGTTTGGGGAACAGTGATGGTGACTTCGCAAATACTAATTTTTCTTCCAACCTGGATGATCTGGTCGCGGCGGCAGATTACTTGCGCCGCGAATATGAAGCCCCGCAATTGTTGATCGGGCATAGTCTTGGTGGTGCTGCAATCCTTTCAATGGCACAGCAAGTACCTGAAGCGAAAGCACTGGTGACAATTGGTGCACCTTTCAATGCCGATCACGTATTACATAACTTTTCTGCATCTCTGGCAGCGATTGAACGTGATGGTGTTGCTGAAGTGACTCTGGGGGAGCGCCGTTTTCAAATTAAAAAGCAGTTTCTGGATGATCTGGATCGTCATACCGTAGAGCATATCAGCCAGTTGCGTAAAGCGCTGCTGGTCATGCACTCACCGGTGGATACCGTAGTCTCGATTAATGAGGCCGAGTTGATCTATCGAGAGGCCAAACACCCGAAAAGTTTTGTCAGCCTTGACCGGGCAGATCATTTACTGAGCCGGGCTGAAGATGCCGAGTTTGTCGCGGCCACGATCGCAGGGTGGGGGCGTCGCTATCTCGATATGCCCAAACCCGCAACGAGTGCCCCTCCGGTTGCCAAGGGGCATGTGATCGTGGAAGAGAAAGATCACCGTTTTACCCAGCATGTAACCAGTGACAGTCATTACTGGCTGGCTGATGAGCCTTATGATGTCGGGGGCAATAATACCGGGCCGGATCCCTACGAACATTTGCTTGCAGCGCTGGGGGCTTGCACCTCGATGACGATTCGCCTGTATGCGAACCGGAAAGGTATCGCATTGGAAAATATTCGGGTCGAGCTGCGCCATACCCGAAATTACATTGATGATTGTGAAGGCTGTGAAGCTACCGCCAATGGCATCGAAGCCATCGAGCGTACCATTGCACTTCAGGGAAAATTGAGTGGGGAACAAAGGCAACGTATGCTTGAAATCGCAGATAGATGCCCTGTTCATCGCAGTTTGCACGGCACAATGAAGGTGGTGACACACCTGCAAGACCCGGATTACGAATTGTAATCCGGGGCCTTAGCGCCATTAACCTACCATGATTTGTAAGGCAGGAATTTGCCATTCATGGTAATCACAACACGGTCACCTTTCGGATTTTCTTCCTTTTCAACATCCATGGAAAAGTCGATGGCGCTCATGATGCCGTCGCCAAACTTCTCATGGATGACGCTTTTCAGGGTTTCACCGTAAACGCCGACGATTTCGTATAGCCGATAAATTAAAGGATCTGTTGGTACGGCTTTGTCCCAGGTTTTGTGCGGGCATGCGGACAGGATGGGAACCAGTTCTGAATTCAATCCCAGTATTTCACAAATAGCCTGGGCTTTATCTTCAGGCATACTGTTCATACCCAGACAGGCTGACGCCAGCCATACCGGGGACATATTGATTGCTTTTCCTAGGGAATCCCAGGTCTCACCGGTTTCCAGTTTTGCTTTTAAAATCGCTTCTTTGGCTATTGTCTTATCCATAACGACTCCTGTTATTTACTTTTGGGGGTATCTTCAGTCAGGTTTATCTCTTTACCGGGTCTAGCCATGCACAGCCTTGTATTGAGGTTGCATAGCCTGATCACTTGGGTCAACTTCAACCGGGTAACCATTGGTTTGAAACTGGGTGACAGGCTCTTCCGAGCGGTTCACAAGAAAATCCACCAGATAATTCCGAATGCGGTAGTAGTTGCGGTTTTCGAAGATCGTATTCCGTTTTCTGGGGCGGGGCAGATTAACTGCGACAGACTCAGCAATTTTGGCGTTCGGACCGTTGGACATGAGTAAAATCCGATCCGCCAATAGCAGTGCTTCATCGACATCGTGGGTGATCATGAAGACAGTTTGGTGTGTGGCCTCCCATATTTTGATCAGTTCGTCTTGAATCACACCTCGAGTCAGGGCATCCAGTGCGCCGAATGGCTCATCCAGCAGCAGCATTTCGGGCTGCGTGGCGAACGCTCTGGCGATGCTGACACGCTGGCGCATGCCCCCTGATAATTGTGAGGGCTTTCGCTGCAGTGCGTGTTCCAGGCCCACCATGTTCAAGTATCTTTCGCTGTGCTCGCGCACCTGTTTTTTGGACCAGCCGGGCCACCGTGCGCGCACGGCGAAGGTGACGTTGTGCAGAGTTGAGAGCCAGGGCAACAGACTGTAATTCTGGAATACCACACCACGTTCCAGGCTCGGCCCTTTGATCTCCTTGCCGTTCATGACAATGTCGCCGTCCGTAGCCTGCTCCAGACCCGCTAACGTGTTGAGTATGGTGGATTTACCGCACCCGGAATGGCCGATAATGCAGACGAATTCGCCTTTGTTAAAACCGAAATTAATGTCTTGGAAGATGGTCAAGTCGTTGCCATCTGGTGCGGGAAAGCGCTTGGCGAGATTATTGACCTCTAAAAAACGGTACTTTCGGGACGCCTCCAGTGAGGCTGACATCTCAGTGTTATCGGGTGTATTCGACATATCGTTACCTCGTTATTCCTGATACTGAACCAGGCGGGAAACGCCGGAGAGCATAAGGTCAAGAACCATTCCGACGAGGCCAATCATGACAATGGAGAAAATGACACTGGTCAGATCCAGGTTGTTCCATTCGTTCCAGACGTAGTAGCCAATGCCGGTGCCACCCACGAGCATTTCCGCAGCGACGATAACCAGCCAGGCAATACCGATGGAAATGCGCATGCCGGTTAAAATGGTTGGTGCCGCAGCAGGCAAAATAACGGTTAATGCCGTTCGCAGAGGGCTTAATTCATGGGTTCGTGCCACGTTGATCCAATCGGATCGGACATTCGCCACACCAAAGGCGGTATTGATCAGCATTGGCCAGATTGAGCAGATGAAAATTACGAATATGGCGGAGGTTTCTGAATCCTTGATAATGAATAGTGCCAACGGCATCCAGGCCAGGGGGGAGATGGGTTTGAGAATCTGAATAAAGGGGTTAAGTGCCCGGTGCATGAGCGGTGACATACCCACGAGAAAGCCGATAGGTAATGCCACCGCAGCGGCCAGGAAGAATCCGGATAGCACTCGATAGAGCGAGTAGGCCAGCTGAATTCCGATGCCTTTGTCGTTAGGGCCTGCATCGTAAAACGGGTCCGATATTTCGCTGAAGGCCAGTTTGAATACCTCTGAAGGTGGTGGCACCCGGGCCTCCTGATCCGCGCCACCCATCAGCATTTCATATTCAGATAGTGGCTCGGTTGCCTCCGGGGGCTGGCTCGCCCCCTCCCAAATGCCCAGCCCGATGAGCAGCATTACTAACGAAATCAACGCTGCGCGAAGGGTCAGGGAGGTGCCGGTTGGCATGGAAGACATGGTTATCCCCTTTTGATGGCAAAGCTGTTGATATATTCTTCCGGCTTGGTGTAGTCGAAGGTCTTGCCCATGATGGTGTAGTTTTCATAGGTCTTGGCGGGGGGTTCATAGCCCAGCTCTTTCATCATCTTGCCGGCGTCGGAAGCGAGGTAAACTTCTTCCGCGATTTTCTGGTAGTTAAGGTCGCCTTTCACATAACCCCAGCGTTTCATTTGGGTCAGAATCCAAACCGCCATGCTGTGCCAGGGGAACGGGTCGAAGTCTATTCGGTCGGGTACATTGCCGACACTGCCCAGGCCATCGGCATAGCGGCCGGTGAGCACCTGTTCAATCACGGGTACCGGCTGGTTCAGGTAGTTCTTCGGTGCGATGGCTTTCGAAATTTCCTTACGGTTGTCCGGATTGGATGAGTAGTGTGTGGCATCCACAATCGCCTTCAGAAGTGCGCCGTAGGTATTTGGGTTTTCCATGGCGAAGCGTTGGCTGGTGGCGAATGCACAGCAGGGGTGACCTTCCCAGATTTCTTTGGTGAGCAGGTGGATAAATCCGACTTTCTCCCAAACCGCGCGTTGGTTGAATGGATCGGGGGAGAGGTAGCCGTCCAGGTTTCCCGCCCGCAGGTTTGCCACCATTTCCGGAGGTGGTACGACCCGAATCTGAATGTCTTTGTCGGGATCGATTCCGTGTTCTGCCACGTAGTAGCGCAGCAGGAAATTGTGCATTGAGTAATCAAAAGGCACACCAAATTTAAAACCTTTCCAGTCTTTCGGGTTACGTTTGTCTTTGTGTTTGACGTGCAGGACAATGGCTTGGCCATTGATGTTTTCTACCGCCGGCATAATGTAGGGTTCTGCGGTGGAGCCTGCCCCCAGAGTCATGGCCAGCGGCATGGGGGTCAACATGTGGGATGCATCGTATTCCCGGGCCAGCGATTTATCCCGTGCAACCGCCCAACCAGCGGTTTTGATTACATCCACATCCAGACCATATTTTTGATAGAACCCCAGTGGATGCGCCATGATGATTGGTGTTGCACAGGTGATGGGCACAAAACCAATGTTCAGTTTTGTTTTTTCCAGTGGTCCGCTCGCTTCTTTCATTGCAGCTTTGGCTGCATCCAGCGGGAATATTGAAGCCAGTAATGCGGCAAAGGCACCACCACCCATCATGGACATGAACTGCCGACGATTTTGTTCGTTACCATTGAATACCGCTCTGACCACCGCATTTTCGACGGCGCGATCCAGCATGTCTTCAGGGGTATTTGGAATTGATGGGGAGCCACCGGATTTGGTCCCGTTGTTTTCTGGACGTGAAGGCATATCCGAGAGTTTAGCTTCCAGTTCTTTTTCATTGAGGGGGACACCACCTTGACTGCATTGCGGGCATAGACAGCTCTGATCGTGTTTCAGGGATACATTTGGGTCATAAGGGTTTCCCAGGCTCTTGGTAGTCATATTCACCTCTCGTAATGTCAATTGAACGGCACCGAGTCCGGTGACATTGGCGGTTTTGTCCATCGCCAGTGCATTATTTCCGGGCATTCGAACAGGATTAACGCAGGAAATAATCCTTATTAGTTAACTCGAAGGGATAAGAGCAGGGTTCGTGCCAGTCCAAAACTATGTTGTTAAGTTATTGAAAATGATGTTTTTTGTTTTTTATCGAAGGCGATCAGGTTGGGTACGAAATATCGTAATTAATGAAATTTCGTAGTTTTTTATGATGATTTTTCGTAGTTGGCACAATATTCGTAGCGTTGTAGTTGTTTTTTTTATTGCCAGAATTGTGCAGATCTCAGGCGGCTGGCGGAATCGTCTGAAAATTTCAATTCAATGAATTTCGATAAGCCCGAAGATGAGCGAAATTATGTCCGATAGCCAATGGCTACAGATATCTCATGACAAAGAAAACGCACTGCTATCGCAGAATTTGACGTTGGGATCGCAGTGTTTTGATTATTTGCCAGAAGCCTGTTTTGTTGTGGATCCATTTAATGACGTTGTGGTGCACAGTAATGCCCTTGGACGGGATCTGTGGCTTCGATGTAAAGGGGGGCGGGAAGCTTCGCAGAATGAATGTGTAGACCGGGTGTTCAGTAGCTGGTTCGGGGATCAAATGCCTCATCTGGTGCTGTTTACTCAGCAAGCACTGGAACAGGGTGAGGCCTGGAGTGATGAATTAAGTCTGGTATGTGCCGATGGAGAGCGGTTGTCCATTGAAATGAATATTCGAAGGGTTGAGCTTGGTGAAAATGTCTTGTTGATCTTCCTGTTACGGGATGCCAGCACCGTGCATGAGCGGCACAACCAATCGGCTTTAAACCGTTACCATCGGGGAGGATTGATCCAGTGGCGACGGATGGAGCAGGTTTTTCAGGACATCGAACGGGAAAATCAATTGATACTCAATGCTGCAGGGGAGGGTATTTATGGTGTCGATGTTGAGGGTAAAACAACATTTATGAATCCGGCGGCAGAAAAAATGCTCGGGTACGATGCGGTCGAAGTCGTGGGACAAAATATGCACGCACTGATTCATCATAGTCACGAAAATGGCCACCATTTTCACGAAGAAGCCTGCCCAATCTTTACATCGTTCAGGGATGGCGAGATTCGTAACGTGGACAATGAGTGCTTCTGGCGTAAGGACGGGAGCTACTTTCCTGTTGAGTATACCAGCACGCCGATTCGTGATAATGGGCAGCTGGTTGGTGCGGTTGTATTGTTTCGGGATGTTAGTGAACGCAAGGAGGCGGAGTCCAACCTTAAAATGGCTCTGGAAGAGGTTCGCAAATTAAAACAGCAGCTTGAGCTCGAGAACGCATACCTGAAAGAAGAACTGGGAGAGGAGTACAACTACCACGAGATTGTCGGTAAAAGTGAAGCGGTTCGAAATATTATTCAGAAAATTGAATGGGTGGCCCCTACAGACGCCAATGTATTGATTTGCGGTGAAACGGGTACGGGGAAGGAGTTGATCGCCCGGGCAATCCATCAACGCAGTGAGCGCTATAATCGTCCACTGATTCGGGTTAACTGTGCAGCCATACCCAAGGAACTGTTCGAGAGCGAATTTTTTGGGCATATAAAAGGCGCTTTTACTGGCGCCCTTGCACATCGTGTGGGTCGCTTTGAGCTCGCTGATGGCGGAACCCTGTTTTTGGATGAGGTAGGCGAGATCCCGTTGGATTTGCAGGGAAAATTATTGCGGGTATTACAGGATCAACAATTTGAGCGAGTGGGGGATGTACAGACCCGAAGAGTTAATGTTCGGGTCATTGCCGCTACAAACCGGAATCTTGCTCAAGCGGTGGAAGAAAAAACGTTTCGTGAAGATCTGTATTTTCGTCTCAATGTTTTCCCAATTGAATCGGCCCCGTTACGTAAACGAATTGTTGATATCCCATTGCTCGCCTCTCATTTTCTCAAGAAGGCCTGCCAGAAGTTTAACAAACCCCAGCTTCGCTTATCTGTCGCAGACACAACAGCCTTGTGTGCCTATGCCTGGCCGGGCAATATTCGTGAGTTGGAAAATGTCATCGAACGACAGGTCATTTTGTGTCGGGGTAAACGCTTGCATTTCGATTTGCCGAGTGAGGCATTTAACCAGGTAAAAACAGATCAAACTGAACCAGAACCGCTCAATTCAGCTGGAGCGACAGAGGTGCTTACGGAAGATGATCGTCGCCAGGGAGAGCGAATGAATATCGTCAATGCCTTGAAACGTTCGCGGGGAAAAGTTTTCGGGCCGCAAGGGGCTGCTGAAATTCTGCAGGTTAAGCCGACTACGCTCGCATCACGGATCAAGCGTTACCGTATTAATCCCGCAGAGTTTAAAGTTGCTTAAATCGGTTTTTGCTTTCAGGAATTATGATGCCGCGTCATTTTATCCAGATGACCCATTGCATAAGCGGAAAGCACAAACGTTAAATGTATAACCACATACCAAAACAGCTTCTCATTCGGCACCTGTTCTGCATTCATAAATATCTTTAACAGATGAATCGATGATATGGCCACGATGGATGCCGCGACCTTGTTTTTCAGTGAGCCGGAGTCCACCTTACCCAGCCAGCTCAATTTTTCCTGCCCTTCCGCGATATCCAGCTGGGAAACGAAATTTTCGTACCCGCTAAACATGACCATGACCAGCAATCCACCAACCAGCGCCAGGTCAATAAGCGATAATATCAGCAACACCAGATCCTGCTCTTTCATACTGAATATCACGGGGATGACATGAAAGAGTTCCTGAAAAAACTTTATACCCAGCGCCAGCAACGCGAGACTCAAACCGAGATAGATTGGGGCAAGTATCCAGCGTGCTGAATACATTACATTTTCAATTAATCGTTCCATTAAGATTCCATTAGGCACACACAACGCTTTGGGTTATAGGGACAAATTGCGATATTTCAAGGGGGAATCTCAAGAGCGAATTGCGGAAGATTGAAATGACAGGGAGTGTGGAACCGGGTACCCGCAGGGCCAGGGAAATATGTTGAACACAAAGGGCACAAAGCCCTTTGTGTTTAAGCAAGCACAGGATTAAAGCTTGTGACCTGCTTCTAGATCGTAACCCACAATACCTTGATTGCCTGCAGAGTTTGCTTTGTCTGCAGCAGTGTAGGTCATGGCGATTTTAGCGAAGCTGAAGCTCAGAACTTCAGAAGGTGGGCCGGAATCGCCAGCAGACATGCTGTAAGAGCTTACCAAAGCTTCTTCCAGTTCGTATTTTACGTACTCGTCAACCTGGTCTGCACCGGTTTTAACAACAGAGATAACGATTTTTTTACCTTCAGAACCTACCAGAGATTCTTTAAAGATACCGGATGAAGCACCATCCATAACTTTGGTTACTGTTACTTCGGAAATGTTAGGGCGGGTTGCTTCACGGTTAGACATGTTGCCTGCTTCCATGGTGATACCGCGTCCCACACCAAACTGTACGCTATCGACTTTGATCCACTCTTCGTAGCCTTTAGCGGTTACGTTACCGGTGATTTCGTCATCATTGTAGTTCAAGAAAATTGCCATTTTGATCTCCTTATTGGCGATGTATTTCCTATGTTTGTGGCGCTAGTATGACCTCCAGAATCTATCGATTCAAGTTAAAATATTTAAATAATACAATAGGTTAATTCGACTCTGACACCAATTAATTCATCTGCGTTCCGAGCAATTGATGCGTTTGAGTGTGATTGGACTCGGAATTGGGTGATGACTCTGGTACCGCTTTATTGCGACGTAGGGCAAATATAATCTGCCCGAGACCAGATTGGTGCACTTGGCGCTGGATTCGGCAACTTTTGTCTGTTTCCACTCCGGCACGTATTTTCAGCGGAGGTTAAACCCAGTCGGTCGCCTTTTTATTCCTCTAGTCGTGCACCATAAAAATCTGGTGTCACGGCGAGATTGAGAACTGGTTCACAAGGTCTATGAAATAGCGGCAATACTCTTTCGATCAGCCCATCCCGTACGAATGTGGGATTGAATTTTTTTCCCTAAGGCGTTAAAACAACGGGCATGACGCGACCCTGTTTGATACTTGAGTGGTATCATCGCGTCACATGGATGACAAATAATCACGGATGTAAGCAATGAACGATACAAATTTACTGGATCAATCAATTCCACCCTTTGCCGCGAGTGCAAATACCGGTGTGGATATTCGTCAAACCGGTTCCTTTTCTCGCAGTGCTGTCCAGGACGGACTCGGGGTTTTTATGAATGGCAGCGTGCACCTGGCTTTCGAAACACTTTCTGAATCCGCTCAAAAAGGCAATGTCCGGGCCCAGTTTTATCTTGGTCAGGTTTATTTCCACGGCCGGGGTATTCGGAAAAATCTTGATGAGGCCTCTAACTGGTTCCATCAGGCCGGCGCTAAAGGTCATGCCCGTGCCCAATATTATCTTGGGTTGATGTATTCGGGAGGCATCGGCGTCAGTAAAAGTTATACCCAGAGTGCAACCTGGTTTCGTTTTGCTGCCAAGCAGGGTGATGCGCTTGCACAATATAATCTCGGGTTGATGTATTTTCACGGGAATGGTGTGATCGCACACTTTCAGGAGGCGGCCAAGTGGTTTTTCATGGCCGCCCAGCAAGGTCTCGCTGAAGCGCAGTATAACCTTGGCTACTTGTTTGACGCTGGCCTCGGACTGACTGAAAATAAAACGGAGGCCATCAATTGGTATTTCAAAGCCGCCGAGCAAGGCATGAACAGCGCCCGGTATAATCTGGGATTGATCTATGCCCGTGGCGAAGGCGTGCTTCGGGATGATGCAAAAGCGGCGCACTGGCTTACGCTGGGGGCGGAGGCAGATCATGGCGATTGTCAGTATGCGTTGGCGCTACTCTATGCCCGCTGTCGCCATGATGATGCTTGTCGTCTGCAGGCATTAAAGTGGTGCCGGGAAGCCTGTCGCAAATTCATTCCGAATGCACCACTGCTGTTACGTGTCCTGAGTCGGCCTAGTTTGGTGTAGTCGTTGCGCCGTTGTCCTTGGGTTGCAAGGTATCACAGAATGCGGTTTCGCAGACACTTAGCGTATTATTCGTATCCGACGGAATGGTTTTCAATACATCGTTTTTATCGCTGACCAGGTAATTCGCCAGGGTATAAGCGGTGTAGTACTTGAATATGTGCGAAACATAGTCGACGGTTTCATTCCCGATTAACCGGGCCGCCGCGTGTTCCACATTACCGAACCAGCGGTTTCTGTCCAGGCCCATTTCTTCAGCCAGATTACGCATTTTGCTGACTTTGGCCGGACCCGCGTTGTAAGCTGCCCAGGAGAAGAAAAGGCGATCCTGTTCTGAAATGGCAGGGTCCGAGAAGTAACGGTCTCTCAGGAAGGCCAAATATTTTGCACCTGCATGGATGTTAGGTTCCAGTGTGTCGATTTTTTTGATACCGATGTTCTTGTCTTTGGCGGTAGAAGGCAGAAGTTGCATTATGCCCAATGCGCCTCGATGACTGCGCAATGCCTGATTGAATTTTGATTCCTGATAGGCTTGCGCCGCCAGTGCCAGGGGCATAATGTTGTACTGGTCACCATATTTCTGGAACAGCGGCAGTATTTTATTCAATTTATCCCGGTCATTGGACTGCAGCGGGTTTTTCAGCCATCGGTTTGGCTCCAGGTAGCGCTTGTTTAGCATGTTTCCGAACAAAGTTCCTTTCTTGGCTTTAGTTTCGAAGAAATGTTGCAACGCCTTATGCAATTCCGGGCTGTTTTTGCGGATTGCCCAGCCAATTTGATTACCCGTCGCCAAGACGACATTCTGTTCGATAACGATCTGATCGAGATAGGTTGACCAAAGGCGTGCTTTGTAGCCGTCTACGATGGTGTATTGGAATATGCCGGCATTGACCAATTCGAGAATATCTTCGCTCAACAGCCGGGAATCCGTTTCGATTCCGGTAATAACGGTGTGACCCAAATCGGCCTGTTTTTGATTGTATTGTTTGAGGTGTTCCACATAGCTGCTCCCTCGCATAAGGTGAACCTCCTTTCCCTGCAAGTCCGAAAGACTCGAGATTGCAGGCGCATTTTTGAAACGGACTACAACCTCATCAACACTATCGAGGTGTCCGGCGACAAAGTCTGCAAGGGCTTGACGTTCAGTGGTCACCGTCAGCATACCCGCAGCGATATCGCCCACACCTTCGTTCAATGCCGGTATCAAACGATTGAATGGTACCGGGACAAACTTGATTCTGACTTTGTCTTTAGCTTTTCGAACACCTTGATTCAGCTGCTTTTCAAATTCCCGTAACGCGTCCGCCTGCAGGCCCAGAATATGTCCGTCATGTAGAAAAAAATCTGTGGGACTGTAGGTCACGAGTGCCCGGATTACTTTTTTATCCAGTAATACGGGTAAGTCTCCCTGGTATTTTTCAACATCCAGTTTGGACAGTAACTCCGCCTCAATTCGGTCTCGTTCCTTTTCTTGCTGCTTTTGTTCCGGGGATACGCTGCGAATACCGTGGTCATCGGAGTCCGGCTGGCAGCCACTAAGCAGATTGATGAGCACGAACCACATACTGAATAAAATAACCGTCATTGATTTTTGTTTTTGGAACAGTTGCATAGTCATGGACTCTACTGGCCTTGGAAATTGGTTTTGATATGTCCTATGTGTTCAAAATACCTGATATTCAGGAATAATTATATGTTTGAAGCGATCTGGCTGCCCATCTACCATTGCCGGGGCATCATGCGTTATGGATTAACCTGTGTATTGGCGTGGAGGGGGGTTTAGTCAAAGTATCGACAGATAAAATCCACAAAAACACGGGTTTTATTTGCCAGAAATGCGGTTTTCGGATAGACCGCATGTACGATATGGGGACTGCGCAGTTTCCCGCCAAAGAGTTCTACCAGTGTACCACTTTGCAAATCTTCCTCGACCAGATAACTGGGTAAGAAGGTAATGCCCAAACCTTTCAGGCAGGCTTTATAAACGCAGTTAATGTCGTTGGCACTGAATTTCTTCTGCGCATCCTGAATCACGAGATCCGGCGCGATGGCTTGTTGAATTTTCGTGATCGAACCGAGACTGGTAGGATAGACAATATCATGATACTGCAGATCGTTCAGTGTGGCCGGTTCGCCTCGTTCAGCCAGATAGCATGGTGCCGCACAAGGGACACGGTAACCTTCCAGTACGGTTTTGGCAATCAAGGCCGAATCAGGTAGTTGACCAATTCGAATTGCAATGTCGATACCTTCTTTAACAATATCGATATTGGTATCGGTGAGAATCAGGTCGACATTGATTTTTGGGTAGCAACGGGCAAATTCGGCCAGTATGTCGATCAATCTCGCGTGGCCGAATGCAGGCGTTGTTGTGACCCTCAAGAGTCCGAAGGGCGTGCTGGACAGGTTTTGCATCTGTTGCTCGGTTTGCCGGAGTTCCTCAAGTATTCGCCTGCAACTCCCATAATAAATCTGACCCGCCTGAGTGAGACTGAAGGAACGAGTAGTACGTTGCAGCAGTTGTGTCCCGAGTTGTGCTTCAAGCTGTTGTAATTGACGGCTGACCGATGAAGTACTGGTGCTGAGTGCTTCGGCGGCAGCTCTGAAAGTGCCTTGCTCGACCAGCGTGCTGAAAAGCAAGTATGGATTATCCATCAGTAGGTCTCCGTATGATTCATACCGAGTATTATCCCGAAAACTGCAACAGATATTTTCGGTTTTGCATGTTTATTGCGAAAAAAAGAATAATTAAGATGGTGGGGTTCCGCAAGTATTAAAAAACGAGGCTAAAATGAACGTAACCGAGGCACTAACACAACGTACCAGTATCCGTCAGTTCAAGGCGACACCTGTCCCTCAAAATGTACTGGACGAGATCATCGACGCGGCATTGAATGCCCCGAGCTCGTCAAATACCCAAGCCTATCGAATCGCGGTTGCGACCGACGATGTGTGTGATTCAATTCGTAACGAGCTGTCCAATAAATTTTCCAAGGCCAGTAAGATCAAACGCATGCCAATGCCGTTGAAAATAGTAAAAGGCCTGACCAGTGGGGTCCTCCCTGACGGTGACTTCAATCCAAATATTGCGTATCCGAAAGAGCTCAAGCAACGCAGTGTGGATTGCGGTATGGGTCTGTATCAAACCCTTGGAATCGAGCGGCACGATCACCGGGCACGTGAGCGCCAGATGCAGCGAAATTTTGAATTTTTTGATGCCCCTGTTGCCATTTTCCTGTTCATTCACGAAAAAATGGGCGTATACGGGGCTCTGGACTCCGGTATCTTCTTACAGTCTTTAATGCTGGCAGCAACTGAGCGAGGTTTAGGCACTTGTGCACAGGGCGCGCTGGGCGTTTGGGGCAGTCCGGTACGACGTCACTTTCAGGTCGAAAAAGACTACAAGTTAATCTGTGGATTGTCTCTGGGTTATCCAGACGAACATGTTGTTAACGATTACCGTCCGGTAAAACGAACCCGCTCTGAAGTACAGTTTTCGACTAAAGCCGGGGCTGTACAGCCGGTCAGAGCTTAAGGTCGCCCCCTGTGTCAGGATAGTTGTCACCCCACGCATAAAGCGCCTCAAGCGCAGGGATGAGTGTTTTCCCAAGCGTGGAGAGTGAATACTCCACTTTGGGGGGCACCTCTGCGTACACTTTCCTGTTGATGATCCCGTCTGATTCGAGCTCCCGCAATTGTTGCGTGAGCATTTTCTGGCTGATGGGGGGAATCAAGCGCCTCATCTCGCCGAACCGTAATGTCTGGGAAGCCAACATGTGCAAGATTACCGGCTTCCATTTTCCACCAATGATATTCAGCGTTTTCACCATCGGACAGTGTTCCGGGTTAGCTACGTGCCATTTGTGTTTCATGGCCAAAAAAATACTCCAGTAATGTATTGATATT
Organism: Oleiphilus messinensis; assembly: GCF_002162375.1. Taxonomy (GTDB): domain Bacteria; phylum Pseudomonadota; class Gammaproteobacteria; order Pseudomonadales; family Oleiphilaceae; genus Oleiphilus; species Oleiphilus messinensis. Next base: position 1,585,428 of record NZ_CP021425.1, read on the forward strand.
AAATATTAGTCACCAAAAGGTGAGTATCAAACTAAAAAGTGCGTACTTGTTAAGTGTATTTCTACTTGCGATTATTTTCCCAAGGCAACCGGTGCCCTCTCCACAGATAAAGTGAAAATAGAAAAGGGAAAAAAATGGATAATGTGCAAGTAATACCTATACCGATTTGGCCTTTTGGCATGATTAACGCGCATCTGGTTGTCGGTGCAGCGGGATTGATACTTGTCGATGCTGGTTTACCGGGTACTGAAGCAAAAGTCGAGCGGGTGTTGCGACGCATTGGTCGGTGCTATTCGGATATCAAACTGATTGTGATTACCCATGCGCACATTGATCATGCCGGTAACGCAGCCCGACTCAAGGTACTTACCGATGCGCCAATAGTCGCTCACAAAGGCGATTTAGCTTATTTCACCGGTGAAAAGCCCATGACTTTTTGTGCAACCGGCTGGTTTGGTCGGCTGTTTTTCCGAACCGGGGCCATTCAGCGTGCCTATGATCCGTTCATCCCCGATATTTTACTGGATGCAAAAGCTGATTACCCTTTAATCGGGTTTGGTATTCCGGGTTCGCTCATACCAACACCCGGGCATACCGAAGGTTCGATATCCCTCTTGCTCGAATCAAAACAGGCATTGGTCGGAGATTTGGTTTCGTCCGGTGTATTACTGGGCGGGATTTGCCTCACCCATAAAGCAAAGCGTCCGCCTTTTGAAGATGACCCGGCCCGTGTTGCTAACCATCTTGAAACCTTCGTACAAAACGGTGCTACCGAGTTTTACATGGGGCACGGTGGCCCTTTGCCACATCAAGAAGTCGAACGGCATGTTCGGGCGCTACGTAAGCTGGCTTGAGTCTCGAAAACTGTGCTTTATGTCATTAAGCAAAGCACATTTGATGGACTTCATGTCCAGGTGAGAGAGACGCCAGAGAGCAAGATTTTTTGCTCTCTGGTGTTGTCGGAAAGGCTTGGCCTGTATGTCAGATTTTTTGTGTCCGCAGACCGAACAGTCCAAACATTGCCAATAAAAAGATACTCAAGGTTCCCGGAGCAGAAACAGCAACAGCGGAGGCCCGGGTTATAAGCGTTGAATTGCTGCTCTCCAGTTGCATGCCTTCAAGAACCGAGCCGCTTAATGCATCAAAGAACATCGTTGAAGCAAAACCGTTTCCTGTGTTGTTTGCAAATGGATTGTTGATCAGATCCTGTAGCACCGAGTCCAAAAGATCGACATTGCTAAAGAATGGCTGACCTGAACTGGATTTTGCGTTATTGATCGCCGTGGTAACATCAAGGGCTTTAACAGTTAACTAAATACTTGACTAAACCTACTCATATACAGTAGCTTGTACAGTATTGTTTTCTCATGGATGGAGGTGATGATTATGGCTGAATTTCTATCGATAGGCGCTGCCGCTTTTCTGCTGGGTGTGGCCGTTTCCACCCTTCGTCGCTGGGAAAAAGAATCACGATTTTTCTCAGATTTCCGTACGCCGGGTGGCCATCGTCGTTACGCGCTTGATAAACTTTTAGCCTTTTGCGGTCAGTCGACTGCTGATAAGCAACGCAGAACAATCTGTTATGCACGCGTCTCTTCTCATGATCAGAAAAAAGATTTGCAAACGCAAATTGCTCGCTTGCAAAAGCATGCCAGAGAGGCTGGCTATGAAGCCGTCGAAACCATTGATGATCTTGGCTCAGGATTAAACTATAAAAAACGGGGATTAAAGCGATTAATTAAGTTGATTTGTCAGCGTAAGGTAAAACGACTGGTTATCGTTCATAAAGATCGCTTACTCCGATTTGGGGCTGAATTGTTATTTGCGCTTTGCCAGTTTTACGGTACGGAGGTTGTCATTCTTGAGGAAGTTGAAGAAAACTTTGAACAGCAACTTTGCCATGATGTGTTAGCGTTAATGACGGTCTTCAGTGCGCGATTGCATGGTTCACGTAGTCGTAAAAATCAACGAGCCATCGCCTAGTGGATATGCCAACGAAAACACTCACCTTTGAAACCCGGCTTGATTTAATTCATGAGCAGGATGCAGCATTGTGTCAATATGCCGAGCTGTGGAATCAAGTGAAGTTTCATTGGTTTGCCAACTTACAAAAGCCTAAAGCCCAGCAATTGAGTCGTACCCAGTTTATGCATGAAATGGGGATGCCGTTCAGCTATCGGGTGTTTCAAGGCGTACGGCAAAGCATTAAAGGTTTAATCCAGTCTTACCAAACCAATCGAAACAACCGACTGGTGACGCTGGACGTTAAAATCAAACAGCTGGAGAAGACGCTCAACAAGCTAAATAAGCGCTGTGATCATGTTGCAGAGAAAGGCTGCCCGCAACAGGCCAAAAAACTTCGCAACACACTACGACAGAAGGAAGTGAAACTGCGTCGTTGGCAGCGAAAGCAGGCCGCCTTGGTGGCCGAAAAACAGGAAAACAAAACACCGATTTGTTTTGGTGGTCGAAAGCTGTTGAAAGAGCGTCAAGCGTTAGAAACGGGTTCGGCCATTGAAGGCTGGAAACAACGCTGGCACGAAGCACGACACCGCGAATTTCTATTAGTGGGTTCTCATGATGAATCCTGGGGCTGTCAAAATGCCCAGCTATCGCCCAGTGAGCAAGAAGATGCTTACCAGCTAAAACTCTTGGTACCCCATCAATTACGCGCCACGTTTGGCACGACCATTACCATTGATCACCTGCAATTCAAGCATGGTAAGGCGGCTATTGCCCAAGCCGTTTGGCAGAATCAGGTTAAAAAACACGATAAATCAATCAAAGGGCAACCCCTGAGTTTTCGATTTAAGCGAGACAAAAAAGGTTGGCGGTTACTCGTTAGCGTGGAAGTGGCAGGACCAAAAGAGCAAGCAGAGTGGATCGGTGATGACCAAGGTGTCATCGGTGTGGATGTCAACCCGGATCACTTAGCGGTCGTCGAGCTGGATCGAAACGGTAACCCACTGCAACACCGAACGTTTGACTTACCGTTACACTATAAGAATGATGCTCAACGGGCAGCTATTATTGGGGATGCCGTACGAGACCTGATGGACTTTGCCGCACAGCAAAGTAAAGCAGTGGTGATTGAAAAGCTGGATTTTCAGCAAAAGAAACGGCACTACCAAAAGCAGGATCACCCTCAGTATGCCCGCATGTTGAATGCCTTTGCTTACGGTAAGATCAAGGACTTGATTGAAACGCAAAGCATTAAACGCGGCATACACCTTTATCACGTCAAGCCTGCTTATACCTCATTATTGGGGCGGATGAAGTATCGCGATCGACACGGTTTTTCAGATCACCACGCGGCCGCGTTAGTGATTGGTCGTCGACATTATGGCTTTAAAGAAAAGCCGCCAAAACAACTCATGGGTATTAACGCGAAGGGTACCGTTAAGACCGAGCATCCGCCTGTAAGGATGGCGCTCGGGGATTATCAGTATTACAACAAACTTCAGCGTTGGTACCAACCACTCGAAAAATCATTAGATTTTCTGAGTGGCTGGCGTCACTTTCGTCGTGTGAATCGGGTTAGTTACTCCGTTGAGGCTCGCCTTGATGGTAGACCGGGCATGAGTCCCGACTTGATTCAGGAAAGCACTACCTTGCTTTCCGCGCACCCTGCGCTGTAGGGATAGGCTCGTTTAAACCTTGAGTAGGTTTAAGCAGGTTTATGAAAACGGTTGGACGGTTACGAGTTGTGTGCCCGGATTCGCGGGCTTGACCGTTTCCGGTTAACGCCTGTGTTATTCGTATCTGCAGGAAAAACACTGGAAGATCGCCTGGCAGGTTACGAGGCGGGAGGTGATGCCTACATCTGCAAACCGTTTGATATACGCGAATTACATGCCATTGTAGCATCGCTGATTTCCCGTAAAGAGATCAGTGATGGACATCTTCAGGATCTGGATAGTTTGCAGGCACTGTCCTGGACGATGATGAAAAACAATTGCGAAATGGGAGAGTTGTTGAAATTCTCCAGAAGCATTTCGAGTTTGCGCAATGAGTCTGCTTTTGTGACCCAGCTGTTCAAAACACTTTCCCATTTTAATCTGAATGTAACGTTGCTGGTTCGCCTGGTATCCGGCGAGATTGTTACCCGCAGCGACGGTAAACCGTTCACGCTTATCGAGAAAGAGCTGCTGGAATTGGCTCGCGAAGACACTCGCATAACGTGTCATGGCTCTAAATATATATTTACCGCCCAGAATCTGGTGCTGCTGGTCAAGAATATGCCGGTTCAGGATGAAGATCTGACCGGCCGCTTGAAAGACCACCTGTGTATGCTTTTGGATGCCGCGCAAACCTGTGTCGAGTTGCTCAACTTCAGTAAGCATCGGGAGCGGGAAGGCGTTCGACAACGCGAGTTGATACTCAACACCATCCGCGAAGAGTTCAATAATATGAACCGTTTGGCGGAACAGATTTTCGAGCAATCCAATGCCAGCGTGGAAAAGCTGGCAGGAAACCTCGAGCACGCTTTTACCTTCATGGATCTGACTGAAGATCAGGAGCGGCATATGCTCGACTTTATCGCAGTATCCCGGCGTGAAATTGATAAGCAGGAATATTGCAAAGCTCAGTTTGCCCAGTCCCTTAACCGTATACTTCATGCTGTCGGTGGCGCGGCTCAGGGCGTGGCGCTCGAGGAGCCTGGTTAGGGCGAGCTATGGGTTTGAGACCCGGCTTTCGTAAAAATTTTCAGCTACTTCAAACGCGAAGCCCGGATTAGGTGCGATGTCTCGCGCAATATCAATTCCATTCGCGAGCTGAATCAGAAGCATGCCTCGCCGGGTCAGCTGAAACGTGCCGACATCCGTTACATAGTAAACCTTTTTGCCTTGCGCCATGGCCTGGGGCCCGGAAAACGTGATCTGATCGACTTGATTGACAAATTTCTCACGACCCCTTTTCCGGATTTGTGTCACGCCATTTTTACGGGTGATTTTAGCTTTCGCCATCCATGAGCCAATGAAGATAATGGTGTCGGCACTGCAGCTGAGATCGATAAAGCCGCCGGGGCCAACAAAATCAATAGCGCCCCTGTGACCCCTCAGTGAGGCATTTACATTGCCCTCGCTATCTACTTGCAAAAAACCGAGCACTGTTGCGGCCAGGCGTTGTTCTGCCAATTCGAAGACATCCGGGGAGGAAATCATCTTCTTCGGGGTTACGGCAGCACCAAAAAATATGCCCGGAGCCGGTACTCCGCCAATGACACCGGCTTCAGTGAAGAGAGTGTAGTTGTAAAGTTCGTGGTCAAGCTCGCCCTGATTGTACAGTGATTCGCAGACTTGTTCGGGCAGTCCGGTGCCGATATTAATCAGGCTGCCCCGTGGGACCTGTGCTTTGATCAACTCAACCGCCTGATGTGCCATAGCTTGTTCCGGATTGCCCCGTTTAGGCGTAATACCCGCGAGGCGATTCATTAATCTCAAGGTCTCAAGACCGGATTGTGTGTCCTGGTTGTGGTTCAGTGTCAGGAAGTCCAGGGCAGCTTGATGTGGCACGGTTGCGGTTTGTTCAACGCCTGGGTGGTAGACGATCACGGTGATCTTGTCTGCAGAGAGGAATATGGCTTCCGGATTCGGCGCAATGATTTTACCGACGGTCACAATTACTTTTCCATTGTTATAGAGCGCCGCCTCTGCGGCTTCTTTTGATTCACAGTATGTGCTGCAACCCTCAATATAAATATTGCCGAAATGATCAGCCGCCGGCGCGTTGAAAATAGCGATATCAATACGTGGAAGGTGGTACTCGAGTTGATCACCATGGGATTTAATCAAACCGGTAGCGCGTTTGCTGTGGCTGCCCCCGCTAACCCTTACCGTAGACCCTGTGCCCGTGTCCGGATCACAAAACGTCCCTTTTCCGATTGTGCTGCGCATTGAACTGATGCCCTGTCCACCGCTTTTAACCAAGCGAGATAATATACCCAATGGAAGACAGTCCAGTATCAGTTTTTGCTGATCGGCTAAGTGCAGTATTTCGTTAAAAGTTTCAAAATGGGAGCAAATAAAATGGCCTATCAAGCCCGGTACCGCCAACTCTTCCAGCGTACCAGGGGCTTTGCCCCGGCCACCATGCCCTGGTGCACCGATTAGTGTGATATTGGCTGGATGGTTCGTGTTTTCGAAGCGGTCTCGAATTGCCCAGGCGATATTCGAGACTCGCTGATTCCCCCCAATTCCACAGACAATAACGGTTTCGTTGTCCTGAATCAGGCCAGCTGCAGATTTTGCTGATGTGAATTTTATGTTGTCACGGCGGCTGTTGTCACGGAGGCTATTGTTACTGGCGTGCTTGTTTTGATTTTCTTGGTATGGGTTGGTTTCGATATCCCGGCGATTCCAGGTCAAGCGAAAATGAAGCATGTGTTTAATAATTTGGGCGCGTGTTAGCAGATCCATGGCGTGGCTCGTCGTTTGAGAAGTTGGGTCACGTGAATTGTTTTTAGGCTACAGAAGAACACTAAATTAGTAATTGACCAAAAGTCATAATGTATTTGTCGCTTCAATCAAGCGAGTAATTCTATGTTAAATTGGTACATTCGTTTTGTTTGGTGAGCGCACTATCATCGAATAAATCAATAAAAACAGTGCTATAACTGGTTTTTATCGATGGTTATGGAATTTTTGACGAGAATGGTGTCTAATCCGTTTCACCATAAAGATAATAAGTGGACGGATGTGCACAATGAAAAGGAAAGCAAGTCATACGGGGTTCGTTCTGGGCCTGATTTTTATCGGTGTCGCGCAGCATGCGTTGGCGCTCCCCTCGAAAACCTGTTCAGCTAATGAGCAATTTCTACCACCGCTCCCGGATTGGGTGCTTCGGGGTAAAAATATCCAGCCCTTCAGTCTTTTTAAGCCATCACCCGAAAAGGGACGTACCTACATGACCGAGATCGGCGGTGCGACACTGTTAATTGATGTGAGACAGCAGGGGAAGATCGTCAATATCAATCGTCATTACCTGTCCGGAAACGGCCAGTCGACAACGGAACATTACCAGCATGCCTGTGAATCGGGCGGTCACTTCTATGCAGATCAATTCACACCTAAATTCTGCAAACAACATTGTACTTGAAAAGAAAAAGGCGATTTGATTCAATTGGTTATCATCAAACAACCAAGCACATCAGAGTCACCTTTTTCATGATCAAGAATACCCATAAAAGTGCCAAAAAACCAGCCGCAAAAATTCGCTATCAACACACCGGAAAAAAGCTGACTAGTCAAGCTGGCATTATCCCTGCCATGCATTTCCTCGATCACATCGGTTTTACCGAGGCTTGCCAGAAGCATCTTGATTTGCAACGCGGCAACACGGCTCGTTACAGCTTGGGCGACTCAATCTACCTAACGATTATCGGCATCATCGCCGGTGCCACTTCGCTCAGGAAGGTGGTTTCTGTGTGGGCAGATCAGGTGCTGCGTGAAGTGGGGGGGTGGCTATCGATTCCAGATGACAGTACATTGGGTCGTATTTTCCGTCGTGGAAAGCTCAAGCATGTCACCCAGCTCGAACAGATTAATCACACCTTGCGTCAGGGAATTTGGCATAGAGCATTGAAGTCCGGTACTTGGTTGCCCGGAACCCTCTATCGAGGCTGGATTGATGTGGACTCGACTGTCAAAACCGTTTACGGTCAACAGGAAGGTGCTGAAAAAGGCTACAACCCAACGAAAAAAGGCTCTAATTCTTATCATCCACTGGTTGCCTTTTGCAGCCACACCAAAGAAATTTTGCAAGCATGGTTGCGCAGTGGCAGCACCTACACCAGCAACGGCATTGTAGGCTTCATGCAGCAACTTTCTGCGCAGATGCCACCCAAAATGCGGCTGCTATTCCGAGGTGATTCAGGATTCTTTGTTGGAGAGCTCATGGACTGGCTGGATCAGGCTCGCCATGGTTACCTGATTAAAGTGAAACTCAAAGGCCTTGCCGCTTTGTTGGACAAGCAAGCTTGGCAACGAGTACCGGGTCATACCGATTGGGAACAGTGTGACTTTTTCCATCAATGCGGTCAATGGGAGCGGTCACGTCGCTTTGTTGCTGTGCGGCGTAAAACTGCTCTCATCACCAAAGGCCCTCAACAAGCCTTGCTGAATGAGCCCGTTTACGACTACTTCTGCTACGTAACCACAGAGCGGTTGTCTCCTTGGCAAGCACACACGACATACGGAAAGCGCGCAACTTGTGAAACCTGGTTGGATGAAGCTAAGAACCAAATGGGGCTGGCGCAAATCAAGAGCCATGATTTCATGGCCAGCTCATTAATTTTCCAATGCGCTGTGCTGGCGTATAACACGGTACGCTGGATGGCACTACTGAGCGATAATGACGAATTGAAACGATGGGAAATTCAAACTATCCGAACTTTTCTGGTACGTACTGCTGGACAACTCTTGCGTGGTGGGAATCAGCTTAAGGTCAACGTTCCGAGCAACCATCTTCACCCAACTCCGTGGGCTGACTGGTTAAAGCTGTCGTTTATTCATTGACCAAAATACCTATACTTAAATTCTTCGACTAAGCAAATTCCAGATTTGGAGTCAGGCAGACTTTGGCCTGTTGCTCCGGTTGACGATAGAGATGATTATAATTTAAACAGTCCAATCAAGTGAATTACGCTTGTTTCAGTTGCATGGTGTGCAAAATGGTGATCCATCGACACTAAATGTCGCTATAGTCGTATCGAATCGATTCAGACATATAGATTGCAGGATTTAGGTCACAGGCATTTATCTGGACAATGGTTTGTTGTTTTTGGAGCAAGAATCCTCAGTGCAGGGGATTCCTGAAAATATGTGGGTTTACTACGACCGGGTAGAGTAGGCCGAAGGGCAACAGTTTGGACTCATCTCTGTGATTTTGATGAAAAACTGGTAATTTTGCGTCGCTCTTTGCTACGATGAACTCTATTGCAGAGCACTGTCAGACTTCGAGATAGGAAACAGGAAAATGGTAAGCGGCTTACGGGTATTCAGTGGTAACGCGAATCAACAATTGGCGTTGGAGATATGCCAGCATCTTGGCCAACCGTTGAGCCCACTGGAGATTTCCCGATTTTCCAATGATAACCTGTTTGTTCAGATTCAGGAGAATGTACGGGAACGGGATGTCTTTATCGTGCAGCCATTCACTGAGCCTGTTAGTGATCATATTATGGAACTCATGATCGCGATTGATGCTTTACGCAGTGCGTCTGCGCGACGCATCACCGCGGTGATTCCGTATTATTCCTATGCTCGCTCGGATAAAAAGGACGCCCCCAGAATATCCATTACTGGGCGCCTGATTGCTGATTTGCTGCAGACCTCGGGTGCCAACAGGGTGTTGACGATGGATTTGCATTCTGATCAGGTCCATGGCTTTTTTGGCATTCCGGTTGATCATTTGACGGCAATTCCGCTGATCTCTGATCACTTTAGCCGCCACTATGATCTTGGTGATATGGTTGCGGTTGCCACGGATGCCGGAGGAGCCAAGCGGGCGGGTCGCTTTTCCGAACGCCTGAATATTCCCATGGCGATTATCGACAAGCGTCGGGTGAGTGATACCGAGGTGAAGCAGGGTCACGTTGTCGGTGATGTAAAAGGCCGTGATGCGGTAATTTTCGAAGATGAAATTTCAACCGGTGGAACCTTGATTTCGACCGTGAACACGCTGGCAAAAGCGGGCGTAAGGTCAATTCATGCCGGGGCTATCCACCCAGTATTGTGCGGCGCCGCGGTGAAGAATCTTTCCGCTGCTGACATCGAAACCATTGTGGTGACCAACACCGTTGCCGTACCGGAAGACAAAAGGTTGGCCAAAATTCACCAGATTTCCGTTGCGCCGCTTCTGGCTGAGGCAATCAAACGAATTCACACTGGCGAAAGTGTCGGGGCTTTGTTTTCGTAGTGTGAGGCGATCGCCAGCTTTCCTTCCAGAACTTAGCCTAATACAGCCGGGAGTGCCAGACTAACCCCAGTGCGGCGTAAGGATTACTTTGCAATTCTGTCCGGTTATAGATCCACTCCAACCGTACCAGCAGGTTCTGATGTGCGAACCAGTTGTAACTGATTGTAGTTTTTTCGGGATCCTGGCCCGGATTGAGCAATCCCGCTGATGCCGCGATTAAGGGGCCTGCCGAGCCCGACAGGTGGTTTTTCAGTGACAGGCGTTCGTATTGCACGCCAATTTGCTGTTTGTTATAGCGAAGTGCGGAGTAAATCCGGCCTGCAGTGTAGTCACCTTTAAGTCCGGCCAGTCGGCTCTCGTCACGGATATCACCCCTTTCCGAATACGCCAACCATTCCGCTTCGGTCTGCCAGTGCCAATCTTCCGCAAAATTCCAGTCCAGTTGTGCGAACGCTCCGAACACAACTGAATCGCCACCGTATTGAACCGAGGATGTGTCAGTTTTAGCGGGTGTTCCGTGACTATGTCCTGTTTGGCGCTGATCTGTTCGTACCTCACTCTGTGTTTGAAATGCCCAGATTCCGGCGTTTGTCTTCCACTTATCTTGATTTAGTTCATAGTGAACGTATCCGTCTACGGCGGCATGCGTACCATCACCGGGATATTCATTGCCCTGCCAGGCTTCAATACCTAAAGTCCAGCCACTGTCGTGTGTAAGATGGGCTCTTAAGCCATTATCCGTAAAATGCCCACCAAAAAATGCAGCGTATGCGAGATGGTCTTCACTACTTGCTTTTTCGTTGGCATGTTGATGATTGAATGGAGAAAAACGGGCATTGAGGTGCCCGGCTTCGAATACCGCTGTTGCGTTTTGCTCAGGAAGGGGAAGGTGATAGCCGACCAAAACTTCTTCGAACTCGACTTCTGCTTCTCCGTCATGGCTATGGCTTCCGATTTCGATTACGCCATACAGGCCGTTGTCATGAACGTGTCGGATTGTCAGGTTCGCTGAATCAAGGGCAGGTCCTCGTTCATAGCCATGGGCTTCGCCTCCCAAGAGAATACCTGGAATTTGCCAGAGGTTCTGGCTGGTGCTGTCGTCGGTACGATAAGTAACTTGCAGCGCCCCATTAACTGTAGTTTGGGGTTGATGCGTTGATGCTTTCGTTGAGCTCGTGGCCGGTGATGAATCAGTATGGCTTTGAGCGGATTGTGCAAGCAGCGCGCAACTGGTGCAGGCTAACACCTGAAGGGCAAGTTTGCTGAGCCTTTTTGGGGGCATGGTGATGGTCATCTTCTCATCCTTATTGTCGCGAGCCGTCTCTGTGTTGAACCGTTTGCCTGTGTACGTGATTAACGCACTATTGGGGCTGAGTTGATGTATGCGGGTTCGCAAAGCGTGGAGAGCGCTTGATTTCCGGATCAGACAGGCTCTGCAAGAAAGCAATTAAATCTGCTTTTTCCCCTTGTGTAATTTGAAAGCCACTGACAAAACCATCCTTGAAGGGATTTAAACGTCCGTCACCAGCTAGTGCTCCTGTTTCGATAACACGACCTCCCGCGGCATAAAAATCAATAACATCGTCCAGGGTGTTGATGCTGCCGTCGTGCATGTAAGGGGCGGTGTCCGCAATATTGCGGAGCGATACGGCTCTGAATTTTCCCATATCGCCGGGGTCACCCGTAATTTCGAAAATACCGGTATTATCTTCCGGGAAATCACCGGTGCCATTGATATTAAACAGGCCTGTATTATGAAAAGGACGTTCAACAAACGTTGTGGCACTATCCAGCGTGGAGTCACTAAAATTGTAGCCGCCATGGCAGTGGAAGCACTCGAGTGATTCACTGAAAAACAGTGTGCGGCCGCGCTGGGCTGCCGGGGTTAATGCGCTGGCATCACCGCGCTCGAACCGGTCTGCAGGGCTGTTGAAAGTAATAATTCCCCTGACAAAACTGGCAATACCCTTAACGATATTGGCGTAGGAAACGGGATCGGCTTGGGTGGGAAATGCGGCCTGAAACAGTTTCTGATAATCAGAGTCTGCAGCGAATTCGGCAAGAATACGTTCGCGGTTTTCATCGTTAATGCCTTGTTCGACCGGGTCTTCCCCGAAAATAGGGATGATGGCTTGTTGCTCAAGTGTGCTGAGGGATGGATTAGCCCAAGTCAACGTTGCGTTGTAGGCGACATTGATCAGGCTTTGCGCGTTACGGGCCAGCTTCTGCCCGGTCGAGCCCACTGACACTGTCAGGCCATCGGTAAAGGCTTTGTCCTGATGATGGCAGCTGGCACAGGATTGGGAGCCGTTCCCGGAAAGCCGGTTGTCATAGAATAGATGCCGACCCAGTTGAAATTTTTCCTCGCTCATGGGGTTGTCTTCCGGTTCAATCGGGAGCGGTATATTGCTCGGGACTGGCCATGGATAGCCCGTAGAAGACACTTCGGGTGCATCAAAGCTTGTTTTACTGCCCCCGCTACAAGCGGTTAACAATACTGTGCCAAGCAGAGCAAAAATCAATCGGGAATAAAGCATTTCGGGAACTCGAGTTTATTCCACCGTAAAAATGGTTTGAACCGGATCAGAAACGACCTCTCCTGTTTCGAGATCAAGTCCCAAAGCTGTGAAGATTGAACCGCATTCCGGGTCACTCGTACCCGACATGCACCCCGCCGGACCGCCACCGTCTGCGCCGAGATTGGCTTGGGCGACCAAGGTGCCATAGTCCAGCATGAGTTTATTGGAACGGGGGTCGAAGTTGAACAGCTCAATTTGTGGTCGATTTGATTTTTCGCAGTTGACGTCTTCGTTCAGTTGTGGAGATCCCGTACAGTTGGTGCTGCCGAGATGGAAATTGTATGTGGTGCTGGAAAAGGCCGGGTCAGTCGGACGAATGACACCGCCGATGGGGGCAACGTCCAGGCGCATGAACTTGTAACCTGTCTGCCAGCTCCAGAACAGGCTGGAGATATTCAGGGGAGAGGTGGCGCCAGCCTGATCTTGATGATTAAGGTGAGTGGGTAAGCCCAGCTTGAAACGCAGGCCTTGAATATCGTCCATGGAGGCGCGAACAATTGTGCCGCTCACTTGTTTATGTGTCTCTTTGACATCACCACCGCAGCCATCCGCCCGGTTCTGAAAGTCGAGCAAGGCTATGCCCTTGTCGGTTTGTTGCCATGGATTGCTGTCGAGCGTGAGGCCAATGGCATCGCCTGATGTGGTAAGCAATTCGATATCATGAACGTAAAAGCGGAAATCTTTCAAATTGGCATCTGTTCCAGCCAAGCCGAGTCCCGTGAGCAGGGTATCACAATCGATTTCGGTGCCATTTGCCTGCGCTGTAAATTGAATGGCAACTCGATGTTCCTGTTGCGCGTTCATGTTACCATTGTCTGAGTCACCTCCACCGCATGCGGTTATCAGCAATGGCAGTGATGCTAAAGGTAATAGCTGGCAGGCTCGATTAACCATGCTCGTATCCCGTTGCATATCGCTTTCCTCTCAAATTGGTTGGGTGCTATTATGCCCACCAACCTGCTATTCGTAGAGTTGCTGCGACAAAATGCCGCACTGCGCAGGTAAATTTACGTGCCTGGTTTTTTGGGGGGGGGAAGGGGGAGCCGATGACTCACCCCACTGCATACAGGTGTTCGTAATTATGCAGATTTGCGTTTTCTGGAGAGTCCGAAGCCCAGTAAACCTGCACCCAGCAATGCTAAGCCAGCGGGTTCAGGAACTGCAACAATTTGACCAATGTCTCCGATGATCAGGTCATCAAAACCGAAAATATCATTGGAAGATCCTGTGTTGCTGAAGGTCAAGGTGGTGTAGCTGGTTTCTTTGTCAATAAAACCCCAGAACAACAATGAACCATTCGGAGCATTCTGTGTGTGTGCGATATTGAAAACCTCTACAGCACCGCCTGCAGTTGTCGCAGTCAGCTGACCGTTAAAATCGCCGATATCGGTGCCATAAAATCCGAAAGCTGAAATGCCTGTACTGAACTCTATTTCAAAACCTGCGCTTGAGGTGTGGTAGTACTGATCACCGGAGGTCGGGAAGCGACCATTGCCACAGCCAATCCCCCCCACTGTGCCCGAGCTGGTGCTGCACACACCGCCGGTACCGTTCAATGTTGCCGTGATCGAGCTGCTTGATCCCGGAAAAGTAAGGTTAAGAGGTGCAGTAGAGCCAGCAGGGATCGCTTCGAAATCTTCAATTCCCACGCCTGTGAGTTGAGAAAGAAATGCATTGCGTGCTGCTTCAGAGTCTCCACTTACTGGAATGCTGGCACCTGGGGAGAGATCTTCTCCAAAATATTCAACAGGGGTTGCATTCGCGTTCAGGCTGCCGAGTAAAAGTGCTGTAGATATGGCGGCGCTGGAAATTGACTTGAGTTTCATGAGTGGTACTCCTGTAGTTTTCAAGTGTCCTGGTCTGCTTATAATCTTGTTTATGTTCTGGAGGTTTGGTGTATTTCAAATGTTGAATTCGATGTCCGAAAACGCCAGATCGCGGAATAAAGCAAATATCGAACCAATGATGGTTCTATTGTTTTAATATTATTAAGTTACCATTTGATCTTGAACAGAGCGGTTTCTGATTTCTCGTTTTTGTGTAAAAATTACTGACAATAATCTGTATCTTCACGAAACTGAAACCCAGTGCATGGCAGCGTAATCCACATCATGAATATCAACAAAATTGAAATCAATCGCCTACTCAGACAGGGTCATGATGATCAGCGTTATGCGCTGCACCTGGTGTGGTTGCGGATTGTCTTGCTGGTGCTCTGGGGGGGGGCCATTGCAACCGCTCAGTGGGGGCTGGAAATTCAATTGCCGTTCCAGTTCTTATGGGGCATTTTTGCGCTTCATTTAGCGGTTGTATTGCATGGCTGGTGGCGTACTCGAGGGAAACAGTTAGTTGCATCGAATAAAGAAGTTGCTGTAAATCTGGCGCTGGATGTGACTGTGCTTACGCTGTTGTTGTATTTGTCAGGAGGCTGGACAAATCCATTGGTCGGGTTGTATCTCGTACCTCTGGCCATTGCTGCGGCGACATTGAAAGCCTGGCATACCTGGTTATTATGTGCACTAACGATTTGTTGCTACAGTCTATTGACTCGGTACTTCCAGCCACTGCCCCATATTCACAGTGCCCATATGAGTGATTTCTCTCTGCATGTCATGGGGATGTGGTTAACTTTTTTGATCAGCGCTGTAATTATTGCCTATTTTGTCGTGCGTATGGCGGGATCGCTGCGCAGCAGCGCAGAACGATTGGCGCTAGCGCGGGAAAAAAACCTCCGTAACGAGCAATTGATCGGGCTGGCAACGCTGGCAGGTGGTGCTGCCCATGAGTTGGGGACGCCGTTATCTACGATTGCTATCGTCGCTTCCGAGCTGGAGCGGGAAAACCTGCCGGATGAGGTTCGGCAGGATCTGGCTATCATTGCTTCCCAAGTACAGATTTGCAAAGAGATACTGCAAAGAATGACCAACTCGGCACGCGCAGTGCGGGCGGAAAAGGGCGAACTAAAGCCTCTGACGGCACATGTCGATTGGTTAGTGGAGCGTTGGCGCTTGATGCGTCCCTCGGCCCGGCTGGCTTATTCGCCTCAATCGATTGAGGCTGGTCCTGATGTGGTCATGGACGTGACATTGATTCATGCAATCTTCAACCTGTTGAATAACGCTGCAGATGTATCTGATGCACCGATCGAGCTTCAGCTGGACTGGACTCCATCCCGGATTGTGTTGCACATACTGGATCGTGGGCCCGGTTTGACCCCGGAATTGCTGGCTCAGTCAAGAGAGGTCGGCACGACTTCCAAAGCTCAGGGGATGGGGGTAGGATTGATGTTGGTCAATGCCACAATCGAACAACTGGGTGGTCAGGTGGTTTGCAATGACCGTGAAGGCGGTGGCGCGATTGTCTCAATTATTTTGCCTATTTCAGCAATCAGTACGAGGTAGTTTGGTTAGTGATAGAAGTAGATGTGAATCCCGGTGTTGGTGATTCAACGGCAAAAAACTGCAACGTTACCGGGTCTGTAGATGGCGGATTGCAGGGCACGATGCTGGTTGTGGACGATGATGATGTCCTGCGATCAGTGCTTTGTCGAGCCATGCAGAAGCGCGGTTTTAATATAGCCACTGCTGGAAACGTGGAGCAGGCCATAGTGATTGCAAGCCAGAACAAAATCGATTTCGCTTTAGTTGACCTTAAGTTACCGGATGCCTCTGGATTGCAACTAATTGAGCGCCTGCGAGGATTGAAACCGAACTTGGCGATTGTCATGCTGACCGGGTATGCCAGTGTGACCACTGCGGTGGAGGCCGTGAAACTGGGTGCAGTCCACTATCTTGCCAAACCTGCGACAGTGGATGATATTTTAAAAGCATTTACGTTGACGTGCGGTAATAGCGAAGTTGAAATTCAGCACCAGCCAGCGTCGGTGAACCGGGTAGAGTGGGAGCATATTCAAAAAGTACTTCACGAACATGAAGGGAATATTTCCGCCACGGCGCGGGCCTTGAATATGCACCGTCGCACGCTGCAGCGGAAGTTGGCGAAGCGACCGGTTAAGAGTTAACAAGCTGTCCCGTGTTTTTGGAATCTGTAGACGAATAATGTGCGGATCAGAGTATTTGTACAGGAGCGATTGGATCTTTTGACAAAGATAACGTTAGCCGCTGACGCGGATCAGGATTTGGAGCACCTCAAGCAGCGCTATGAACTCATCTTACAGGCTATGGGCGAGGGTGTGTATGGCTTGAATGAGCGGGGTCTAACAACTTTTGTTAATAAAGCTGCCGAGGATATGACTGGCTGGCCAGCTCAGGATTTACTGGGCAAGGTTGTCCATGATTTTCACCATCACACCAAAGTTGATGGATCACCCTATCCCAGTCGTGAATGTCCGATTTATCAAACCTTACAGGATGGTATTGGCCGTCACGTTGATCATGAAGTTTTTTGGCGCAAAGACGGTACGCGCTTTCCCGTTGAGTATATCAGCACGGCGATTGTCCGGGCCGGAAGAATTATTGGTGCGGTTATTGTCTTCAAGGATATTTCCGAACGACGGGAATCAGAACAGCGATTGCAATTGGCATTGCAGCAGGTTGAGCAACTGAAGGAGCAATTACAGGCGGAAAACCGCTATCTGATGGACGAAATTCGCGAGGAGTATAATTTTTCTAACCTGATCGGCCAAAGCCCGAGTCTCAAGCACATTTTGAGTCAAATCGAACATGTCGCCCCAACATTGGCGTCGGTGCTTATCCAGGGGGAGAGTGGTACGGGAAAGGAGTTGATTGCGCGAGCGATCCATGATGCCAGTGATCGTAAAGATCGCCCTCTGGTAAAAGTGAATTGTGGCGCGATTACGCCCAGTCTTGTTGAGAGTGAATTGTTTGGTCATGAAAAAGGTGCGTTCACTGGCGCACTGCAAAAGCGTTTGGGCCGGTTTGAGTTGGCGCATGGTGGAACTCTGTTTCTGGATGAGGTGGGAGAGTTGCCATTGGACATCCAGGTCAAACTGCTCAGGGTTTTACAGGAAGGGGAGTTTGAGCGCGTTGGCAGCAGTGCCACTCGACAGGTTGATGTCCGGATCATCGCAGCAACGAACCGGCCAATACAAGGTATGATCGAGCGTGGAGAGTTTCGAAGTGATCTCTACTATCGATTAAGCGTATTCCCCATTCAGGTGCCCAGCTTGCGCCAACGGCAGGAAGATATTCCGCTATTGGCAGAACACACTCTGCGTCGCTTGAACCAGAAAATCGGTAAAAAGTTTACCGCTATCTCAAACGCGACGCTCAAGCGTTTCAAGACCTATCACTGGCCCGGTAATATCCGGGAACTGCAAAATGTCATCGAGCGCGCTGCAATCGTGGGTTCTCCCCCGGAACTTGATGTTACCTCGCTTCCAGGCTTGGCCGTAAACAGTGATTCAGAAGCCCAAGTCAAGACTGCTGCGCTCGATAGTTTTCCCACTGACGGTGACATTCCCGAAAATACGGCTCCCGTTACACTCCTCACTTTGGTGGAAGTTGAGCGCCAGCATATCATTCGCGCTCTGGAACACACGAACTGGATTATCGCCGGGAAGCTCGGTGCAGCGGAAATGTTGGGTATGCCACCCAGTACGCTCCGCTCCAGAATGAAGAAACTGGATATTGTCAGAGCGTGAATCAGCGAGACACGAAATATCGTGAGTTGCGCGATATATCGTGCCCAAATATCGAGTATAGTTTGTGTTTTAGTTTTTTGGTTTCTACTAAGTCTATATAAAACAATAAGATATATTCTATTATTGTGCTGGTATGGCCTTTGCTCTATAGGAATTATTATTTCTGATTCCATAGAAGAAGGACTGTATGTACAAATACTCAGCAGAGGATCACGCCCAACTCAGCGCCAGACTGGCCTTATTTCAATTACAAACTGAAAGGCACCTTGGTGGTGGTATGACGGACGAGCAATATCGGCCGCTGCGTCTGCAGAATGGACTTTATTTGCAACGTCATGCACCCATGCTCAGGGTTGCCGTACCTTACGGCATGCTCAGGGCTGATCAGCTTCGTTGCCTGGCCGGTGTCGCGAAAAACTACGACAAAGGATATTGCCATATTTCGACCCGCCAGAATGTTCAGTTTAACTGGATCGGGCTGTCTGATATTCCAAACGTATTGACGGATTTATCCGAATCGGAATTACACTCGACCCAAACCAGTGGTAATTGTATTCGTAATGTTACAGCTGACCCACTTGCGGGGGTGGCTGTGGACGAGATTGCAGATCCCCGACCATTTTGCGAAATAATACGGCAGTGGTCTACCGGTCATCCGGAGTTTGCTTTTCTCCCCCGTAAATTCAAAATTGCAGTATCGGGCGGATTGACCGATCGGGCAATGACCGAAGTTCACGATATTGGTTTGCAGATTCAAAAACAAGGGCGCCAGGGCTGGTCGTTCACGGTGTTTGTTGGTGGTGGGTTAGGGCGTACGCCCATGGTGGGAAAACACCTCAAGGATCAGCTCCCGGCAGCAGACCTGCTGGATTATCTGCACGCCATTCTACGAGTTTATAACCGGTTTGGTCGGCGTGACAACAAGTATAAAGCTCGCCTGAAAATTTTGGTAAAAGCGCTGGGTATCGAGGCTTTCCGGGCGCAGGTCAATGCCGAGTTTGTGCGGGTTCGTGCGAGTGGGCAGCGCTTGAGTGCAGATGACATTGCCTTTGCCCAGAGTTTTTTCCCATTCCCCGAATATCGAAAATTTGACCACGTGCCTGAAGCTCAGTTGACGCTGCACTGTGACGCGGATACCCATTTTCGGCGTTGGGTGGAGCGGAATACTTTGGGTCACCGTGTGCCTGGTTATCGCGCCGTTCTCATCCCCTTAAAACGACCGGGCATGGCGCCCGGAGATATCACAGATAACGAGTTACTCTCGATTGCCGAGCTATCTGAACGTTATTCCTTTGGTGAGGTTCGTACGACACCAAGACAAAATCTGATACTTGCAGACGTGCCCGTGCTGGACCTCTATCCATTGTGGCGGGAATTGGCTGACCTGGAACTGGCCCATCCGAACGGGGGAACCGTGTCGGACGTGATTTGTTGCCCGGGTCTTGATTATTGCAACCTGGCCAATGCGGAATCCATCTCTGTGTCGTCAGCCATTCAACGCCGTTTCGATGATCTTGATTACCTTCATGATGTTGGTGACTTCACTCTGAATATTTCCGGGTGCGTGAATGCGTGCGCTCACCATCATCTGGCAGACATCGGTGTTTTGGGGGTCGATAAAAAAGGCGAGCAATTTTATCAGGTCAGCCTGGGGGGAAAGCGTGCGCATCCTTGCCGGATTGGCTCAATTCTGGGGCCGGCTTTTTCCAGAGAACAGATCCCCTCTGTGGTGGAGCTGATTGTGCAATTTTACGTGCAGCATCGAAACGCGGATGAGTGCTTTTCAGATGTATTTGATCGTTTGGGCATTTCTGCTTTTAAGGAGCGAGTCTATGGTCGTAATTAGTAAAACAGGGCAGGTCTACAGTGACTTGCGGCCTCTCATTCGATTGGCTGAGAACTGTCATTTCTCGAAGACTCTGGACCCTGGCATTCTGCTCACACTGGATACGCCCCTTTCCTGGTTAACCGGTGCTATGCTCGCTCAGCCTTTGTTGGTTGTTGAGGTTGTTGATTGTTCGGATGGCCGGCTATTTTCCCTTGCGCCAGTGTTACGGGATCAAATGTCTTTTCGAGGTGAACTGCGTGCGACGGGGTCTCTCCTGCCAGACCAGTTTCCAAGTTTGATCCGCTGTGGGTTTGATTCCTTTCAAGTACCGGATGAAAGTGATGTCGACTATGCATTGCAGGTCATGCAGCATGCACCCGACCCCGGACGTTATCAGCAGCGTTATCGTGAACAAGATTCCCTAAGATACCGAGGAGGGCTCGCCTGATGTCTCAGATTCCTGTTACCCAGATTGAAAATGATGGCGCACCGCGTCGAGGGACCCACAACGGCCCCTGGTTTGAGTCGCGCAAAAAAATATATGTAAGAGAAGTGAAGGGCGTCTATCAGCGCATACGTTCCTGGAGTTTGTCCGTCTTGCTGCTTTCGTATTTCGGGCTGTGTTGGATTCAGGTTGAGGGCAGCCCGCTTATTCATTTCGATTTACCCAACCGTAAATTTACCTTGTTCGGTACCGTGTTTTGGCCGCAGGATTTTGCGTTGCTGGGTTTTGCCTTGATTATCTGTGCCTTTGGTTTGTTCTTCATTACCGCACTTTTTGGTCGTGTCTGGTGTGGCTATAGCTGTCCGCAGACAGTTTGGACGTTTATGTTCATGTGGCTCGAAGAGCGTATTGAAGGAAGCCGCCAGCAGAGGATCCGGTTGGATAAGTCACCCCTTTCGGGTAACAAGGCATTGCGCAAAGTATTAAAACACCTGAGTTGGCTTGTGCTGGCATTTGCAACCGGGTTTTCGTTTGTGGGCTACTTTTATCCAGCCCCGGAACTAGCCCGTGACCTCTTCACATTTTCATTGTCCTCAGGATGGGCTCTGTTCTGGATCCTGTTTTTCACCGTGGCAACCTATATAAATGCCGGCTGGCTGAGGGAGCAGGTCTGTCTTTATATGTGTCCCTATGCGCGATTCCAGTCTGTGATGTTCAACGAAGATACGCTGGTCATTGGTTATGATGCCTTGCGGGGGGAGCCCCGGGGTAAATATCGGGCACTCAAGAATGACCCGAATCCGGAAATGGCGGGGGTTATGAAAGGGGATTGTGTTGACTGCCGTGTTTGCGTACAAGTTTGTCCAACCGGTATTGATATTCGTGATGGGCTTCAATACGAATGTATCGGTTGCGCGCTTTGTATTGATGCCTGTGACGAGATTATGGAAAAACTGGAGCAGCCTAAAGGGCTGATCCGCTATGCCTCCGAGCGACAGTTTCAGGCACCGTTGGTGGCTTCCGGTAAAAACTGGAGGGCGCTGGGTTATGGGGGATCGTTGATGGTTGCAATCTTCTGCTTTCTGGTAATATTAATGAACCGCCCCTTGGTTGAACTGGAAGTTCATCGTGATCGCGGTGCGCTTTATCAGGTAACGGGAGTTGGTGATGTCGAAAATAATTTCGCACTCCGTGTCATTAACAAGCAGAAGCTGTCGGAAGAGATGGATATTTCCATTTCGGGGGTCGAAGGACGATGGCATGGCCCTAGCCGGTTAACCTTGTCACCTGGCGAAATGCGAACCATTACCGGGGCGTTGGAAGTGAAACAGGGCGATTTGCAGAAATTGCAGACCCCGATCAGTTTTCATATTTCAAGTCGTCGCGATGGTGGACCCGAAGCTCATTTCGAAACGCTGTTTTGGCGCCCGGTAGACCTGTAGCTGAAAAAGTAACCTGTAAGTCTCTATTCTGATGATGTTTTTGGTAGGCTTTACCTAAAATGCGGCGATATAATCCGGAGTGTTAGCCTGCTACTCCGTTCACCGGTTTCAGTTGTAAAAGTGACGGGATTATACACCGTAAATCAGAAGGATAGAGACTGATGCGTAATAGTAAAAAGGAAGCCTACCGCTATTTACTGTATCGCGGTTTTTTGGAAATTCGTGCACTGGAACACCTGTTTCGATCCCTTCGGGATCTGAATCCACTTTCTTGGTACGGGAAGTTACGTTCTATACAGGAAAAGGGCGCGGTTGCAAATTGGTTGCATAATCTGGCCTTGTATTCGAGTATCGATTTCGTGCGTTTTGATGAAAATCGATTTTGGGCAGATTATGCTGCTTTTCATGCCCGCTACCCCTTGGTATTCGAGGAATTAAAAACGGCGTATGAAAGACGCTTGCAGGAAGTTGATCTGGTTCGATCAGTGCCATTGACGGCAGTACCGGACACGGAATCGGCGAAAAAAGAGCGTACCGAAGGCAGCAATGTTGTTCCTCTGCATGAATCCTGAATGATTGCCGCCTTATTAACTCGGCACTGGCCGGTATTAATTGGTCCATCTTGTGTTAGTCTGAAAAGCATGCTATTAAGCACATAAATTCACCCCCAGTTGGGGCGCCCAGACCGTCAGTTCCTGATGTGGCAAGCATTGCCCTGCTGTATTTTCAATAAACAGGACTGACCCAAGATGAATAAAGCCTCCACCGGCATCGAGCTGGCCGAACAATTTTCCCATAACCATAGAACCTCCCAAAACCACAGCAGTGCACCTGATGCAAATGCCGATCCGGTAAGGTTGCCGGGTGCTTTTCTGGATTTGCTGGCAGCGCTGGTTCGCAGCCCTTCGGTGGTCGGCGCGGAACACTCTTTTTACCGTGTGCTGCAGCGCGAACTCGAGGAGCGTGGCGCTAAAGTGACATGGTATGAAGGCGTGTTGGTAGCACAGGGCAATCGACCTCACAGCCTGCATCTCTCAGCACATATTGATCGTCACGGTCTGATCTGTACCGGTCCCAATGAATTCCAGTACGCCGCTTTTGTATCCGGGGCTCGCTCTGATCTACTGGGTAACTCGGTCAGTGAACAGTTGATGAAAAAAATAGTAGATCGTTTTGCTTCGGAGACGGTTTATGCCTATGAACCCTGGTCTGGGGCATATCGTGGCCGGGGAACGATCAATCGGGCTTATATTTGTGAGTTTCGTAACAACCTGATCTTTGAATTGAATGGAATGGAGCATTTGGTTGCCGGGACGCCCGTGGCATTTTCGGATAAACTGAAAGTGACGAATGAAGCTTTGATCGGGCAGCTTGATAATGTTCTGACGGCAGCCGCACTGGTGTTTCTTTTCGAGTTGGGGTTCAGTGGTACCGCGTTTTTCACTGCGCAGGAAGAAGCCGGAAAAAGCTGGCGTTACCTGCTGGAGTGGTTTCGACGCTTTGGTGGTTCTACCAACCAGCTGATTGTGGTGGATACCAGTCCTTATCCAACATTTGAGGTGGCAAGTGAGCAGAAGCTGGTGTTGCGTCACAAGGATGCTAATGCCGCCTTTAATGAAGCATTGACCGAGAAGCTGCATCAGGTCTGTATTCAAAAAAACATATCCGTGCAATTCAAGGATGAATATGTTGAGGCGCAAAACGCACAATTACTGGCCCGTGGAGAAGAGCCAACCTCCCTTGGTTCGACGGAAATGGGTCGAATTATATCGGCCTCGAACGGTTTGGTTGATGGTACAACATTGCAGATACCGTCCTCGGGTTATCATACCATGGCGGAGTCGGCCCCCCTGGCGTCCGTAGCAGCTTTTCTGGATGTGTTGACAGATTTGGCCGGAATCAGCCATCAATAAGTCGAATTGACCGCGGTGCTGGGGCGAAAAGTGTGCTGCAGTGACTTATTTCGGCAAGAATTTTGCTGTAACTTTCCTGGGGCCTGTTGACGCTTCATATTATGAAGCGTCAACAGGCCCTGATCCCCGGGGAAATTCTAATTAAAGTTGAGAAGTCGGTTATGAACAAAGTCATATTGGAGCTGACGCGAATAGTCCAGGAAGTCGCGTTAGTGGAGTCACCCTCTGAGCAGGTGCGCCGTATTGTCGACTCGATCAGTCATGTGATTGGTGTCGATGTGTGCAGTTTGTATCGGATGGCAGATGATGGCGATATGATTTTATTGGCGACCCATGGCCTGGCCTCCTCTCATCCCATTCGTGTGCCCGCGGGTAAAGGTCTGGTCGGACGTGTCGCCACCAGTCGTCACCCGCTGAATGTTGCTGATGCCGCAGGGCACCCTGACTTCTACTACATAGCAGAGACGCTGGAAGAGCGTTTCAGCAGTTTTTGTGGTGTACCATTGGTTCGTTTTGGCGAAGTAATTGGCGTGTTAGTCGTACAGAGCCGCCGACCTGAAAAAATCAATGATGAGAGTGAAGCCTTTCTGGTCACTCTGGCTTCCCAGCTGGCTTTTATTGTTGCAGATATTTCCCCGTTGATGACACTGATATCCAACGTGAATCAACGTATCGTGGGGGTGAAAGGCTCGCCGGGTATCGGCATTGGCCAGGTTCAACTGTGTCATCACGGGGGATTGAATGATGTCCCGGATGCAACCTGTGAAGATATTGAAGGCAGCGTGGCACAATGGCACAGCTTGCTGGCCGCCGTAAAGGAAGAGGTCAAGGAAGAACAGGCTGCTTTGGGGGTGGAGCTTTCTGAAAGTGTTACGGGTATTTTTGAAGCGTACCAAATGCTGCTCGCGGATCAATCATTGACTGACAAAGTGGTTATGGAAATCAGGGCGGGGCATTGGTTGCCGGCAGCCCTGCGTATGAGTATCCATTATTTTGCAGAGCTATTCAGAGCGATGGACGATCCCTACCTGAAAGCACGCCATGAAGATATTCAGCATTTGGGGAACAAGTTGTTTAATGTCTGGCGAGGTGTGAATCCGGTTGAACAAATGGCGTTATCCGATGAGCACCCGGTGGTGCTGGTCGGACCACAAATCAGTGTTTCGGATATGGCAAGTTTTCCCGCGGGTTCACTGGCTGGAGTTGTGTGTTTTGAAGGGGCCAAATTGTCCCATACTGCCGTTCTGGCCAATGCGATGGGTATTCCTGCTGTAATGGGGGTAGGCAGTCTGAAAGGCTTGAAGTCGGGTGAAGAGATTATCGTCGATGGTAATGAAGGGCAGGTAATTCTGCATCCGAATGACACTGTGCTTCATGAGTTTAATCAACTTGTTACCCAGGCTTTGTCATTTCAGCACAAGCTTGATGAATTGCGTAATGTGCCGGCCAAAACTCAAGATGGCATTCAGGTTAGGTTACTGGCGAATACCGGCTTATTGGCAGATATTACCCCTGGCATTCGTAACGGCGCTGAAGGCGTGGGTCTGTATCGTACCGAGATACCGTTTATTGTTCGTGATAGTTTCCCGACCGAAGACGAACAAGTGCAGGTCTATGGCAAGGTTTTTGATGCCTATGAAGGCAAACCGGTTTATGTCCGGGTTCTCGATGTCGGCGGTGACAAGCAGTTGCCCTATTTCCCGATTCATGGTGAAGAAAACCCTGCCTTGGGATGGCGTGGCATTCGCTTTACGCTGGATAACGTTCAGCTGTTGATGACTCAGGTTCGTGCCATTATTCGTGCGGCCAGAGGGCAGGAGAATTTGCATATTTTGTTGCCTATGGTGAGTTCGACAGCGGAAGTGGAGACGTTTCGGAGACTATTGGACGATGCATGTGCCGAGTTACAGGAGGAAGGCCTGGAGCTCATTTACCCCAAACTCGGTGTCATGGTTGAGGTGCCAGCAGCAATCTCCCAGCTTAGATTCTGGCGGGATAAAATTGACTTTGTTTCGGTTGGCTCCAATGATTTAAGTCAGTATCTTCTGGCGCTGGATCGTAATAATGCGCGTGTGGCAAATCGATATGATCATGTGCACCCTGCTGTGATCTGCGAGATTGAGCGTGCAGTGCAATCCGCTCGCGAGGCCGGAATTCCTTTGAGCATTTGTGGTGAGATGGCAGCGGATCCGGTGGCTGTACTCTTGTTACTAGGTATGGGGGTGCGGTCTTTGAGTATGAGTTCGGCCAAGCTTCCTAAAGTGAAGTGGCTGATTCGCTCTATCTCGTTGCCTGTTGCGGAGCAATTTCTATCCGAGGCGCGACAACTGGACTCCACGCAACAGATTCGTGATGCGGGCAAGGCTTTGCTGGAAGCGATTGGATTGCGAGAGCTGTGTTCAGGTTAAATTGACACAGGCGATGTAACGCCTGTGTCTGTGCCGGATTTCTAAAACCAGCGGCGGGCTTTAAATACCCAGATTTGCAGGGCTACCACAGCGGTCATCATTATGATAAAAATTGTAAACGCATAGGGGTTATCTGCCCCCGGAATGCCGCCCACGTTGATTCCCAGCAACCCGGTAAGAAAGCCCAATGGCAGGAAAATCGCAGCGATAATCGAAAGCATGTACATCCGGTTATTCAACTGCTCTGTCAGCCGATTAACCAGTTCTTCCTGCGTAACAGCGGCGCGATCCCGGACGGAGTCCAGGTCTTCAATGTAGCGAATCAGGTGATCGGTCGTTTCCCGCAAGCGTAGTCGATCGTCTCCGCTGAACAATGGTATTTTTTCGCTCTGAAGCTGAATCATTGCATCTCGTTGTGGGGCGAGGTAGCGCCTTAGTGAGATGGCTTGACGACGCAAATCCGCAATTTCGCTCCGCAGGGCGTAGGATTCAGCCGTAATGACCTCCTCTTCGATGACTGCAACCCGATCCTCTGTTTCCTGAATGGTTTCCTGCATGCGTGCGATCAGGCGGTCGGTTAATACCGCGATAAATTCCCCCGGGGTTTCCGGGCCTTCTTGATTGGCAATGTTGCTCGCGAGATCTTTTGCTGAAAGCAGGGATCGTCTCCGTGTACTGATCACACGGTGCGCGTCAATCCATACCCGGATCGCAACCATGTCTTCAGGGTTTGATCCTGGGGTCAGGTTCACCCCTCGAAGGGCCATCAGCACACCATTGTTCAGCGTGCTTGCTCTGGGCCGGGTTTCATCGCATAACAGCGCCTCCACCACAACGGTATCCAGGCCGCTGTGGTTGGTAATCCAGTCACGGGCCTGTTCGTTGGTGTAGTCAAAGTGCAGCCAGTGGTTTTCCTTTGACTGTAGAGTTTCGTCCAGGTCAGGTACATTGATCTCGCCACCTTTATCTGGCCCTGATAACCAATATCCGTAAATCAGTCCTTGTGTATTCATACCTTGTCACCTTTGATGGCATTTACGACCTCATCGTCAATTGAACGCACGTGAAGATCCTGCTGTGGGAATGGGATTTCGATACCGTGCTCCTTCAGCGACGTTTCGATTTCCCAAAGATAGTAGGCGGTGGTACTGCCGCGTTTCGGCAATTGGTTACCCCGAATCCAGACGATGAGTTCGAAATCCAGACTACTCGCACCAAAGTTGACCAGCCAGACATCCGGTGCTCGATCCCCTTCTGTGAGTGTGAAGGGAACTCGCAGTGCGGCTTCAATGGCGGCTTTTTTCACCGTCTCTTTCTCTGAGCCGTAGGCGACACCAAATGGAATATGCAACCGGCGCAGGTCATCAATAAAGGTGTAGTTAGTGACTCGGCCACTGATGAATTCGGAGTTGGGAACCAGGATGTCGATGTTGTCCCAGGTTGTGATCTGAGTGCTGCGAACATTAATTGACTTTATTCTGCCCCGTACACCGGACTCCAGTTCAATCAAGTCGCCAACTTTTAGTGGGCGCTCAAACAGCAGGATAATGCCGGAGATAAAATTATTGAAAATCGATTGTAAGCCGAAGCCGATACCCACACTCAGCGCACCCGCAACCAATGCGAGTTTTGACAGGTCGATACCGAGTGTAGAGAACCCTATCAGAACTGCTGCCACCATAATGATATAGTGAACAATCCGGCCAATCGCAAAGAGCGATGCTTCAGAGACCGTTCTTCGTCCTTCGGCGACGCGCGCGAGAAGTTTACGAAAGCGGGCCGAAAGGAAAGCGGCAAAGCCGACAATAATTAGAACCCAGATGATACTTCCCGGGGTGACCGCTGATTCACCGATCGAGAAGAGAGGAAAGTGATATAAATTTACTGCGTGTTGCCAAAGCGCTTGAAGGAGCAAGCCAGGGTTGTTCATTCCAGGTGTTCAATCCACGAATTAGATGTTGAAGGTCTCAAGCGGATACCAGCGTTTGCCAATACCGGCTTGAATCAATATGGATTGTAGCGTTATAAGGGCTGGCTCGCTATCTACATCAGATTATCTATTTACCAGGGAATCGGTGTGCAAGGTGAATGCGGGTGCGGTGTTGGTCTGAAGTGTTCGACAGGTATGTCGTTGTAACCAAGTGAGAAGATAGTGGTTTGTGGCTTCAGGGTTCTCCTGATGCAGAAAGTGTCCACCGGAGATACTCTGGATTTCGTAGGGGGGAACAAAGGTTTTGTCATCCAGCACATTCCAGAGGCTGGAATGAATGCAGCCATCAGATTCACCACGCAGGAATAGCGTGGGCACTTTTATGCGTTGATTCAACAGCCTTCGGGCTCGCTGTTCTCGGTCACTAATACCGTATAGTGCGCGATAATATGCCAGTGCCGATTTCAGCACATTGGGCTGATTCAATGTCTCTTTGATGCTGTCCAGATTGTCCTGGGGCATCGCCCAGCCGGGACTCCACCGTTTGATCAGCATTTCAATAAAGGCCCAGTTACGTAACGGAACCGTTCGTTCTGGAAGGAATGGAACCTGAAAATACTGGATATACCACGAGTACGGGAGGTAGCTTGGCGCATGGCGTAAGATACCAAATAGCGACAGGTTGTAGGGGATCGTGATTGAAGTGAAGCTTGCAAACAGATCCGGGCGTTTGGTAATCGCCGCCAGTCCGCTGATTGCCCCCCAGTCGTGACCGACCAAATGGACATGATTCTGTTTGCTTGTGCACAGGCTTTTCCGTAAAACACTAATCATTCGGGTTAACTCGTGGCTGACAGTTTCCATGTCATAGTGATTGCCCGGCAAAGCGCTATCGCGCTCA
Organism: Oleiphilus messinensis; assembly: GCF_002162375.1. Classification (GTDB taxonomy): domain Bacteria; phylum Pseudomonadota; class Gammaproteobacteria; order Pseudomonadales; family Oleiphilaceae; genus Oleiphilus; species Oleiphilus messinensis. Next base: position 1,614,415 of record NZ_CP021425.1, read on the forward strand.
TAACCGGGCAGCATCGGACAGGCGACGCGATAACCTGCGTCTACCAGTGCAGGAATTTGCCACCGGAATGAATGGAAGTTATCCGGAAAGCCGTGTAGACACACAACTAAAGGCCCATCGCCTTCAACAATGACAGAATAACGGCGACCATTTACGCTGAACTGTTCAATGTTGGGGTGTTTCAATTCGGGTCGGGTCGTTATGAGCTGCATCGGCATTAACCTGTTTTTGGTAAAATTGTGCCGGTTACTGTAAATCTATCAGTAAATCGTTTTCTGTTAACTGGCTGGCATTTTTACCATCTTTGAAACTCCAGAGCCCGGCTTGTTCATAGTGTCGCTGCATCCGGGGCGAGAGTAATCCGATGTAATCCAGATTCGGTATCAGGCGTTTGAACATTTGTTGGCGGAAGCGCTGCATAGCAGGCGATTCCAGAATGAATTTATTCCATTGCCGCCGTGTCATCAATCCTTCAAACTGTTCTTCATATACTTCATGGCCCATAAACCGGTTGCGCATCAACAATGCAACTTCGAATGCCCAGTCTTCCCGTTCCCGCCGTTCGGCATCGGTTATGCCGGTACTGAAGTGCTCTTTTAGCGCCAACACGCCGTAGTGAACGTGACGGGCTTCGTCCTGAATCACATATTTCAGCAGGTTTCTCAGCAAAGGTTCCTGCGTATTGTTATGCAACGTACTGAAGGCACCCAGTGCGAGTCCTTCAACCATAATTTGCATGCCGAGGAATTTTATATCCCAGCGTGAATCGGTCATCAGGTCATCGATAATGACGAAAAGGTTATCGTTGATCTGGTAGGTTTTTTCCAGCTTGGTATCGAGATAGCGCAGAAACACTTCGAGGTGTCGGCCCTCATCCATAACCTGTGTTGCGCCGTAAAATTTCCCATCCATCCAGCCTACACTCTCTGTGACCTGTGCTGAAGCGTACAGGGCGCCCTGTTCACCATGCATAAACTGACTCAGCATCCAGGTTACCAGACTATAATTTGCTGTGGCCTGTTCCTTTTTATTCAACTTGATGCCATAGTCCCCTAGGCCATCAAAGGGCATAAAATCAGGATTGATAATGGGAATCTCGGGGTTCATGGGGTCGACGTGCGTTGACCAGTCCAGATCCTTGTTACCGTCCCACTGATTCTCGACCGCTCTGCGGTAGAGTTCCTGCATTTCGGGAAAGTCCATCGCATAGGTCAAATCAAAATGCGTTTGATGATTGGCTTGCATTTTCACCGACTCAGAACGTTTGCCCTGTTTCAGGAACAATCCCCGAACCGCGGATGGCGCCATGGAGCGGGCAACCTTCGGGTTTTTTACCTGCATCATAACGGATACGTTGTCCAGGGTTTCTTCTACTTTATTGCGCGCATGGGAAGGTACACCTTCCAGCATTTTGTCTAAAATCATGGTTATCGTTTCTCTCGTGGTGTCAGTCTTTTTTGTAATTTCAAATACGTTTGCGAGCACTACGCATCAATTTCCAGTGGGCTGGCGGCGTAGCTCAGGCATGCCAGTCGATACCCTGCATTGAGCTCATTGCTGCTCAGGCAGTTAGGCTCGTCACTGTAAACGTCGCCTTTGTGTACTTTGATTTTGCAATGTCCGCAGCCACCGACCTGACAGCTATATTGCATTTCGAGCCCACCTTGCAGTGCAGCGTCCAGAATGCTCTGTCCCGGCAGGGCGGTAACGGTCTTGTTAGTACGGCGAAAGTGAATTGGCTGTTCTGACTGGGGGCGTTCGTGGTTTTGTTGTCCCGCGGTAAAAAATGCTTCCCGCAGGATATTTTCAGGTGGAATACCACGCTCTGTGATGACCTGCTGTTGGGAAAGTGACTCTTGAGCCATTTCCATCAATCCGGCGGGCCCGCAAAGTAAAAAGCGCGTGCTGTTCTGTTCCAGCTGGATAGGGTCTGAGCACCAGTCATCCAGGATTAAACGTAGCTTTTCCGGAGAAAGTCGTTTTGCATCCTGACCATGGTTATAAATGTATTTTACGGTCAATCTGGCATTCGAGCGTGCCATGCGATTCAACTCATTGCGGAAGGCAGTGTCTTCCGGTGTCTCGCAGCAGTAGACCAACAATATCTCCGGGCCAGGGGATTCAGTGTTCTCGGGCTGCGAGCGAAGTTGGCTGATAAAGGGGGTGATACCGACGCCACCCGCAATCATAACAATTCGCTCTGCTGAGTCAGGCAGTACAAAGTCACCGCTTGGACCCTGAATCAGGAAACGATCGCCCACTTGCAAGTCATCATGAATATAATTGGAAACAACGCCGTTTATTTCTTTTTTTACGCTGATTTGCAGCTTACCGTTTGTGTTTGTTTCCTGTTCTGCACTGGTAATTGAGTAGGCCCGCTTCAGTTTTTTTCCGTTAACCTCAAATTCACAGGTTATGAATTGTCCCGGGTGGAAGTGCTGTGAAACCGGTTTTTGGGCCGTGTCAGAGGGGGCTAAAGAGGGCGTTAAAAAGAGTGTCCTGATGGAATCCGTTTCATTTTGAATATCCTCAACGATCACTTCAGTTTGTGTGGTTACGGGGTTGGCCGCCATTTTGTCCCATGTTGCTTTGTTTTTCTGCGCTTTCAACTGGCGGGTGGTGACAGGGGTTTTGGTCTGCTTGCTATCAAACAACAAGGAGAGTATGTTTCCAAAAATGCTCATATGATTTCTCTATACAGTTTCGCCGAGAGTCGAGTCGGTGGCGTTTTTTGTTTTCTTTGATCAATCCTATCCTGATTTGTTTGACTTAAGCGGCCAATGCTATGCTGTGCAGGACAGGATTGAGGGATGTTCTGGTTTAAAAAGGCTAATGGTGTAATGTCAACAGACCCGAAAACTGAATTAAAGGCACTGCACTTTCCCATGCAGTACGTTGAAATTGTTGAGTCAATGCTGCGTCAACGTGGCGCGGACGCACAAACCATGCTGTCCCGCTGTGGTCTCGACTGGTCGAACCTGGATACCCGTAAAGGGGTGCTCAACGGCGAGCAATTCAAGCAGCTATTGGAGATTTGTCAGGAGGTTGCTGACCCGGACAAGCCTGTTTCGGTGCAAATTCTGGAACATGTTCCGCTTACCGCCCACGGGATTCTGGGGATTGTTATCTTGACCTCACCGACGCTGGACTGCGCCATGCAAGCGGCCTTGCGCTTTTATCCTGTCGTGATGCCGGCATATGATATTCATGCAGAAGCAATTGGTGAGCAGGTTCACGTTGTGATTAAATCCCTTGCGGACTTTGGCAGCGTGCAGACGCTCCTGACTGAAACGTTATTGGGAGCGTTCAACAGTATCTGCCAGTTCATAAAACCGGAGCTGGCCCTGTTTGATCTTTATTTCGCTCACCCAATGCAATTCAGCTCGCAGGGATATGAGACAGTCGCTGATCCTGAGCGGGTTTTCTTTAGTCAGCCTTGTGACAAAATCGTCGTGGATAAACGTAATCTCGGGGCCGCGTTGCTGACGGCAAATAAAACCACCATGCAAATATTCGAGGCGCAATTGGAAGCGCAGATTCGCGAAATTCAGCACAGCATGGTTTACACCCAGGAAACGCGACAGATCATCCGGCAGCTCATTCGAGCCGGAAAAATCTTCAGCGTAGACGATGTTGCATTCGAAATGGGCAGTTCAAGCCGGACGTTGAGTCGGCACTTGCAACAAGAGGGTACGAGTTATAGCTCTCTTGTTCAGGATGAGCGAATCGAGTTTGCGGAAGTTTTGTTGCTGAATACCCGAAAAAACATAAGCCAGGTTGCCCATCTGGCCGGGTTTACCAATGAAAGCAGTTTCTCCCGCGCCTTCAAGCGCCATAAAGGCATTGCCCCTTCCGCGTTGAAACGGATCGGCTGAATTTAACCGGATAGGCTGAATTTAACCGGATAGGCTGAATTAAACGGACAGGTTGATCCTGATGATAAATGTGCTGATGGTTTTGATCCTGATTCTGGGGGCGATGATCCTTGCTTACTTTCTGGGGCCTCGCCCCGAATTTGCACTCGACCCGTTACCTGTGCAGTTGGACGAGGACTTGGATCATTACATACAAGCTGCTGAAGCGCGGTACACGGATATAACTCCAGGCGCGGAGAAAAAGATATTCTGGGCGAACCCCACGAAAAAACAGCAAACCGAGTATGCATTGGTCTATATCCACGGCTTTTCTGCTTCCCGTCAGGAGCTTTCACCGGTGCCTGAGAACATCGCTGCTTCTCTTTCTGCAAATCTATTCTGCACCCGTTTACGAGGGCATGGTAGAAAGCCTTCCGAAACGCTGGGGGAGGCAACCTTGGCGGAGTGGCTGCACGATACCCGAGAGGCGCTGGAGATTGGTCGTCAGCTTGGTCGAAAGGTTATTTTGATGGGAACTTCAACGGGCGCCTCTTTGCTGACGTGGTTGATGGCAGAAGACTCCATGACTGGAGTTGCAGGCGCTATTCTGCTTTCACCAAACTTCAGTCCGAAGGATAAAAAGTCGTGGCTGGTTTTGCAGCCCTGGGGTCGACAGTTATTAAAACTGATGTTGGGTGAATTCCGAAAATGGGATGCAGGAAATAGCCTTCAGGAACAATTCTGGAGTACACGTTACCCGGCAAGCGTGTTGATTGAAATGATGGGGGCGGTCAACCTGGCAAAAAACAGCGCTGTAGAGCATATTAAACTACCGTTGTTGATACTTTACAGTCCCCGTGATGAAGTTGTCAGTGTCACTGAAATTCAAACCATGTTCAGGCGGTTCGGTTCTGATCCCAAAGCGTTGATAGCTATCGAGTCACCGCAGGACGGGTCTGCACATGTTTTGGCCGGCGATATTCTTTCTCCGGCCACCAATCAGGTGGTGGCCTCTGAAATACTGCAGTTTATCGACAAGTTAAGTGCTGCAACTTCGCAGCCTGATCTAGCGCGCTATGGGCGCAACACCAATTAACCACGCATGCAACCACAGGCTGAATACGATAAACAGTGCCAGTCCGGCGACAATCACGATTATATCATTGCGTACGCCCGTTGGTGGCGGAGTGCCTGGTGTAACCGGACGTTTCTTCACTGATATCCGATCTGCGACTGCCCAGCCGAGAAAAGCGCCAAACAGGAGCAGGTCAGCCAACATACCATTGGCCAGGAGGTGTGCGAGGGCCCACAATTTAACGGCGACCAGCATCGGGTGTTTCACGATATTGCCAATTCGACTGGGCAGGTGTGCAGCCACGAGTAACGGGAACACTGGAATCAAGAGTAACATGGCGACATGCCTTAACCAGAATGGTGGATTGTAGACTACGACAGGCTCCATACGGGCCAGACCATAGCCCCAGACAATCAGCACGAAACCTGCGAGGGCGACCAGGCTATAGATCCCTTTGAAGCGCTGTTCACCATAGCGGGTGACCATTTGGTTTCGCCAGGATACGTTGAAGATAGAGATAGAATGCACGCCGAGAAAAAGGATGAGCCCGAGAATCAGAACAATCATGTGTGTTTCCCTTCATTAACTGGTTATGCCTGGAGCATATCTCAATTGTGCAGGCTTTGTCGTGATCTACTATGGAAATGTTGGAAACATCAACAAGCCCTAGCGCATAAAAGGATTTAACATGCGTCCCCAGAAACCGGTAAATTTCAGCGGGGCATCCATGACGGCAAAGCAAATACAATCTTTGTTTTGATGCGCTTTGGGCTGATGGATTGTGTCTTGATCTGCAAGGACAAAATCCCCCGCCCGATAGTCTCCGGATTTATCCGCAAAAGCGCCGGACATCACGAGGGTGTACTCGTTACCTCTGTGAGTGTGTTCGGGCAGTTCTTTTCCAGCTGCTATTTTGTAAAGTTTTGCGGTGTACTGGCTATCGGAAATCGGTAGCAAGTATTCCTGAATACTTTGGGAGAACCCGCTCCACGGCAAGCTCTCGTACCATTGCGCATCTTGTGCTGGTACTTCAGTCAGAAATCGCTGCAATGGCCGTGGGATCTGTGGGTTTGCTCCTGTCGGTAAGTACGCTGGCGCGCCAGAGTGTGCGGTTTCGGCAACAGGGTGATCAAGCTCGGACAGGAGACGATTCAGTACGCCGGAATCGACCGGTTCCGGTGTAACGGACTCCAGCAGTTCTCCACCTACGCTTTCATAATGGAGGCCGCGTTGTCGGCAAACAGTGCAGTTTTCGATGTGGCAGGCAACCATTATCCCCAGGGCGTTAGGTAGTTGCCCCGCCGAAAATTGCATTATCAGTAGATCAGAAGGATGATGATTAACCATGTTACGTTGTCTTTTGCCAGGGTATCCAGTTTCTTCATTGCCAGTCGAAGCCTTGATTTGATCGTTCCCAGGGGTAAATCGAGATCCTGAGCAATTTCGCTGTGGGATTTGCCCTCAAAATAGACCTTGAAAACGATTTGTCTCTGCTCTTCTGGCAAGCTCTCAATTAGTGTACGCACGATCTTTCCATTCAGATCACTTTCCACCTCGGTTTCGAGAATTTCAGTGGTGGGTTCGGGCCAGAGGTCTTCAGATTGAATGAGGTCGTAGCGATCTTTACGTGCAAAATCAATGCGCTTGTTGCGAACGATCGTATAGAGCCATGTGGTTGCAGATGCGGATTTCGGATTGAATGTATCCGCTTTGCGCCAGACCGATAACATGGACTCCTGAACAATTTCATCGGCGTCAGCAGCGTCGGCGCCACAACGCATGGCGTAGCCTTTTAGCCGGGTGGAGACCTGCTCGAAAAGCGTGATAAAGGCGGCTCGATCCCGGTGTTTTGCGATACGTAATATCAGTGGATCCAGTGATGCTGTTGAGGATTGCTTTTCCTGGCCCAATCGGGGCTCCTTTTTTATGGCATACAGTGCGTAACGAACAGTGTCCGCCAGTTTAGCGAGTTCTCCTTTGCTTTTAAACCTTTTGTGTCCACGCGTCTTTTCTGTCCAGAGTCTCGATAGTTTCTAACGTTTTCCGATTTCCGTTTTCCGTGATTCAGCTCGGTAGTTGTCTTTCAAGTTAGATCAAGAAAATCAACAGGGCTGAGTGATCCAATCGGAATGCTGTTTCGTAAGCCCCAATCTGAATTCGGAACAAGAGAGAATTGGTAATGAAAGAATGCGACTTTCTGATCATTGGTGCCGGAATGGCCGGTTTGACTGCAGCAACCCAATTGCACGGCGCGGGACACCGCGTAGTCTGTGTCGATAAAGCCCGTGGTAGTGGTGGCAGACTGTCTTCCAAGCGGGTTGATTTAGCCGATATCACTACGTCGGTTGATCTGGGCTGTCCCGGATTTTCAGCCACAATCCCATTGTTTCAGGCGCAAGTCCGGGAGTGGCAGGCGGCCGGTTGCGTGAGCGTGTGGCACCGAGAGCATGCTGAGGCAATGGGTCAGGATGCGACTGAGCTGTTTGTGGGTTCACCACGCAGTTCCTCGTTAACGCGCTATCTGGCCAATCAGGTGGAAATTGATTTCAGTCAGCGTATCACCCGCCTCGAATATCAGGGCGGGCGCTGGTACAGCTATTCGGGCAGACCGGGAACCGATGACGAGGAAGTCTGCTTTTCCGTTAGCGATGCCGTCATTCTGGCAACGCCGCCACGACAGGCTGCAGATCTATTGCCACAGGAGCACCCGTTACAGGAAGCGTTGCAGTCAGTGGAGATGATTCCCCAGTGGGTTGTCATATTGGCCGTCAAAGGTGTCGTGGCCGCACCAGAGCGAATACGAGACACACTGAGGGCACAAGACCCGAAAGCGTCTGAAGGTTTAACTGAATGCATCTACGACGTGACCGTTGATCATCAAAAGCCGGGGCGGGTGAACGTTCCCGGTTTTCAGTTATGGCAGATCCAGGCTCACCCCGATTGGAGTGCCGAAAATATCGATTTGTCGCCGGATCTCGTGTGTCGCACAGTGATACGGGAGCTGGAGGCACGACTCGGCATGTCGCTTGAAATCGTGTCTCAGATCGCGCATCGCTGGCTTTATTCTTTGCCGCCGGATCAAAAGTTGAGTTCAAGCCAAAACTGGATCGCTGGTGAGCGTCTTGGCATCTGTGGTGATTATATACAGACAGATCATCGATCAGGAAAAAGTGGCGTAGCGGGGGTCGAGTCAGCCTATCTGAGCGCTGCGGATTTGGTTCAAAAAATAAAGTTGCAGAAAAGCGCAAATTTCAGTGATCCAAGCTAAAACCCAATGCGTATGAATGTAACAAAGAGCGATTCAATCACTTGAGGTGCGAAACAATGGAAACAGAGCAAAGCGTAGATCAGTCTGACCTGTCGCCATCTTTACTGAGTTGGCCCGTTGATGATGAATCCAGTCCAGGTGCACAGCGAAACCTGGCTTCCAGACCGTTGTTGGGAATCAGCGCTTGTTTAATGGGAGATAATGTTCGGTATAACGGCGGGCACAAACGATCACGCTATTGTGCCGAAGTTTTGAGCCGGTATTTCGAGTTTCGTTCTGTGTGCCCCGAGGTTGCCATTGGCCTGGCTGTGCCCAGACCTACGATTCGCACGGTTGAGTCCTCAGGCACAATCAAGGTGATTGCATCGGACAATCCGGAATTGGATTACACGCAAAAGCTCAGGCAGCTAGCTGATAGCCTGCATCCAAAAGTACAGCTTCTGAGTGGTTTTATCTTCATGCAAAAATCGCCCAGTTGCGGGGTTGGAAGCAGTAAGCTTTACAACGAGAAGAATCACCCCGCGACCAAAACGGACGGTGTCTTCGCGTCAGCCGTGATGGCCGCTTTTCCCCTCCTGCCTGTGACTGAGGCAGGGCAATTGAATGATGCAGGAATCCGGGAAAACTTCATTCTTCAAGTCTATGCTTATCACCAGTGGCGTTATGGGGTCATGGCGAACTTGAGTAAAGTCGCCCTCCAGTCGTTTCATCACCGGTTTAAATGGCATTTGAACACGCACAATTCTGCAGTTGCTCGGGAGTTGGGGCAGCTCTTGGCCAAGTGCACGGATTCGAGTCTGGCGTCGGTGTCGGAACAGTATATTAGCAAATTTATGCTGGCGATGAAGAAACCCGTTACCCGCAAGCGCCAAGCGCGACATCTGATTGAATGGCTGCGGTATCTAAAGAAAATGCTCAATCCAAATGAAACCACTGAGTTGCGTGCATTGATCGAGCATTATCGTGAAGGCATTGTTCCGCTGGTCGTACCCATGACCTTGGTTCGCTTTCTGGTCAAGAAGTATGGTTCCGATGCAGACCTCGCCTTGTTGGAGCCCTATCCCTTTGATCTGGGGCTACAAAACGGCATATGAGGTTCATACATTCCAAAGGTTTCAGGATTGACGAGTCTAGCAAGCGAGAAAGCTTATAACCTAAATCCTGCAATCTATATGTCTGAATCGATTCGATACGACTATAGCGACATTTAGTGTCGATGGATCACCATTTTGCACACCATGCAACTGAAACAAGCGTAATTCACTTGATTGGACTGTTTAAATTATAATCATCTCTATCGTCAACCGGAGCAACAGGCCAAAGTCTGCCTGACTCCAAATCTGGAATTTGCTTAGTCGAAGAATTTAAGTATAGGTATTTTGGTCAATGAATAAACGACAGCTTTAACCAGTCAGCCCACGGAGTTGGGTGAAGATGGTTGCTCGGAACGTTGACCTTAAGCTGATTCCCACCACGCAAGAGTTGTCCAGCAGTACGTACCAGAAAAGTTCGGATAGTTTGAATTTCCCATCGTTTCAATTCGTCATTATCGCTCAGTAGTGCCATCCAGCGTACCGTGTTATACGCCAGCACAGCGCATTGGAAAATTAATGAGCTGGCCATGAAATCATGGCTCTTGATTTGCGCCAGCCCCATTTGGTTCTTAGCTTCATCCAACCAGGTTTCACAAGTTGCGCGCTTTCCGTATGTCGTGTGTGCTTGCCAAGGAGACAACCGCTCTGTGGTTACGTAGCAGAAGTAGTCGTAAACGGGCTCATTCAGCAAGGCTTGTTGAGGGCCTTTGGTGATGAGAGCAGTTTTACGCCGCACAGCAACAAAGCGACGTGACCGCTCCCATTGACCGCATTGATGGAAAAAGTCACACTGTTCCCAATCGGTATGACCCGGTACTCGTTGCCAAGCTTGCTTGTCCAACAAAGCGGCAAGGCCTTTGAGTTTCACTTTAATCAGGTAACCATGGCGAGCCTGATCCAGCCAGTCCATGAGCTCTCCAACAAAGAATCCTGAATCACCTCGGAATAGCAGCCGCATTTTGGGTGGCATCTGCGCAGAAAGTTGCTGCATGAAGCCTACAATGCCGTTGCTGGTGTAGGTGCTGCCACTGCGCAACCATGCTTGCAAAATTTCTTTGGTGTGGCTGCAAAAGGCAACCAGTGGATGATAAGAATTAGAGCCTTTTTTCGTTGGGTTGTAGCCTTTTTCAGCACCTTCCTGTTGACCGTAAACGGTTTTGACAGTCGAGTCCACATCAATCCAGCCTCGATAGAGGGTTCCGGGCAACCAAGTACCGGACTTCAATGCTCTATGCCAAATTCCCTGACGCAAGGTGTGATTAATCTGTTCGAGCTGGGTGACATGCTTGAGCTTTCCACGACGGAAAATACGACCCAATGTACTGTCATCTGGAATCGATAGCCACCCCCCCACTTCACGCAGCACCTGATCTGCCCACACAGAAACCACCTTCCTGAGCGAAGTGGCACCGGCGATGATGCCGATAATCGTTAGGTAGATTGAGTCGCCCAAGCTGTAACGAGCCGTGTTGCCGCGTTGCAAATCAAGATGCTTCTGGCAAGCCTCGGTAAAACCGATGTGATCGAGGAAATGCATGGCAGGGATAATGCCAGCTTGACTAGTCAGCTTTTTTCCGGTGTGTTGATAGCGAATTTTTGCGGCTGGTTTTTTGGCACTTTTATGGGTATTCTTGATCATGAAAAAGGTGACTCTGATGTGCTTGGTTGTTTGATGATAACCAATTGAATCAAATCGCCTTTTTCTTTTCAAGTACAATGTTGTTTGCAGAATTTAGGTATAATGTTAAATTTAATGTGGTTCCGGAGTGATTTGCGGGTTTATGATAATCCGGCGTTAATGGCCGCCCGAAATCAGGGTACAACCTGTGCGATCTATTTCGCAACACCGGAGCAGTGGCGCGAACACGACTGGTCAGAAGGGAAAATATCTCTTGTGGTTGCGCAAGTCGAGGCGTTGTCCCGGGAGTTGGCCAAGTTGAATATACCCTTGACAGTCCTTCGTGTGGAGCGGTTCGCCGATATACCCGAGCGTTTGGCGTGCTGGGTGCGGGAGTGTTCCGTGACGCAAGTATTTTTCAACTATGAATACGAGATTAACGAAAGTGCTTGCGCAGATGCCGTGACAGCAATGCTCCATGGTGAGAGCGTGCCCGCCTGGGGTTATCATGACCAGTGCATTATCCCTCCCGGCCAGATCAGGACTCGTACCGGGGGCGTGTTTAAGGTCTTTACTGCGTTCAAAAAAGTTTTTCTGGAACAGTTTCCAACCCGTTCCCGGGGGATATTCAATCGACCGGAGATGCAACATGCCAAGCCCTTCAAAGGGAATTCCGATGCCTTGAGTGAAATTCCAGTCGAGCGACGTTGGCGCTCTCTCTGGCCTATGGGTGAAAATGAAGCCCATGACCGCTTGAACCGGTTCATCGAGCACAAGATCAACGGCTATCGTGATGATCGGGATGTGCCATCTCTGGACAGCACCAGCGCACTATCGCCTTACTTGACCTTGGGTTGCTTGTCGACCACGCAGTGTATGCATGCGGCGATGAGTGCCAATTACGGGCGTTACCAGGACGGCAATCCCGGGGTTTTAACCTGGATTAATGAATTGATCTGGCGGGAATTTTACCGTCATCTGATGTTTGCCTTCCCGGATATATGCCGTTACCGACCGTTCAAGCCCGAGACAGACCTTTTGCCCTGGTCGCGTGACGAGGCGCTGTTCAGCGCCTGGAAAACAGGGCAAACCGGGTTCCCGATTGTCGATGCCGCGATGCGTCAGCTGCTCCATTTGGGGTGGATGCACAATCGTTTGCGCATGGTGACCGCAATGTTCCTGACCAAAGATCTGTTTATCGATTGGCGCTGGGGGGAGCGCTACTTCATGCAGATGTTGGTGGATGGCGACCTCGCGTCAAACAATGGCGGATGGCAGTGGAGTGCTTCCACTGGCGTGGATGCTGCCCCTTATTTTCGGGTCTTCAATCCCGTGCGCCAATCGGAGCGATTTGATCCGAAAGGTGTCTTTATTCGCCGGTATTTGCCGGAATTGGCGGCGCTGGATGATCGCAGCATCCATCAGCCAAGTGCAGCCCAAGCGAGAGCGTGTGGGTATCCGCTACCCATTGTAGATCATCGTCTTGCTGTTGATTCAGTTAAAGCTCACTTCAAAGCGCTCTCTTTAATTGATGACGATAAAGCGATGCCGACCGTTAATGCGCTTTCGGTAATGGGGTAACTTAGAAATGATGGAATTTAGAAAAGAGATGCACCGAACCGGCGAGTTTCCTCACCGTGGTCGTGGTATTCCGGGTGTATTGTGGAAGAATTTTTTGCTCTGGTTTGATTCTGAAGCGGTAAATCGTGCCGAAGCAAATCAAGATGCAGATTCAGACAGCGAAATTGTTCGCCGGGTTAACTGGGTAAGGTGTTTCCCGTTTTTGGTGGTACATCTTGCTTGTATTGCTGTGCTGTGGACGGGGTGGAGCCCCTTCGCAGTCGGTATCTGTTTCGCGCTTTTCTGGGTCAGAATGTTCGCTGTGACCGCGTTTTACCACCGTTATTTTTCACACCGGAGTTTTAAAGCAAGTCGCGGTTGGCAGTTTGTTTTTGCCGTGCTGGGTAATTCCGCTGCGCAACGGGGTCCGCTTTGGTGGGCCTCCCATCACCGCCGTCATCATAAACACTCGGATCAGCTGCAGGACGTGCATTCGCCTGTGCGCCACGGTTTCTGGTGGAGCCATGTGGGGTGGTTTATGAGTGACGCAGGCTTCAAGACGGATTACTCCGTGATTAAAGACCTGGCAAGATACCCAGAGCTGCGATTCCTGAATCGGTTCGACAGTCTGGTGCCATTCGCATTGATTGTGCTTTTATACCTGACCGGTGAAATAGCCGCAGCGGCCTGGCCTGCGTTGCAAACAAGCGGTTGGCAGTTGGTGGTATGGGGCTTTTTTATTTCGACCGTGATCTTGTTTCATGCAACGTTCACCATTAATTCTCTTGGCCACATTTGGGGTAAGCGTCGCTTTAAAACCCGAGACCAGAGCCGGAATAATCTCTGGCTTGCGTTACTGACGTTAGGGGAGGGCTGGCACAACAATCATCATCGTTTTGCGGTATCAGCCCGGCAGGGATTCTACTGGTGGGAAGTCGATATTTCTTATGGCATTTTAAAAATTATGGCATGGCTGCGCATCGTTCAGGATCTCAATCCTGTGCCAGCGCATGTGTTGCGTGAAGGTCGTAGATCATGAATAAAGCGCTAATGATCGAATGCAGTAGCCGGATCGGATGCTTTGAAACGAAGGTGGAAAAGAGGGCGGGAAAACGATGAATATGAGTATCGCAGAAGCGAATCCTGTGCTGTCGGAAGCGCAACACTGTATCGATAGGTTCAAGCGCTTGTATCAGGATTTGAATCGGGAAACTGTAAACAATGGTCTGTTGGAGGCGGTATACAGTGATGATATCCACTTTGAGGATAGCTTCCACCAAATTAACGGACTTAAAGCCCTGCAAGCGTATTGTGCCTCGCTCTACGAGAATGTGCTGTATTGCGATTTTGTCTTTCATGATACGTGGCTGGACACCGACTCCGCGATGCTAACCTGGTCAATGAATTATGCTCATCCGAAGTTGAAGCACGGCGATAATTTGTATGTTTGCGGTGCAACCCATCTCCGTTTTCATCAAAAAGTCTATTGGCATCGAGATTATTTTGATGGTGGGCAGCTGCTTTACGAGCACATCCCGGTGCTGGGTTTGATAATCAGTAAATTGAAGAAGAGGATGGCCTGATACAAGTCAGGTTTGTGGGGAACTGTTTTAAAAAACGGGGCACTGAGTATGACTGAACGAATCTGGATTATAGGCGCATCTTCAGGGATTGGTGAGGCACTGGTACGAGAGTGGCTGCAGCATGACGTAAAGCTGATCATTAGTGCCCGTCGGGCTTCCTGTCTGGAGCAGCTTGCCCAGCTGGAACCTGAAAAGGTTATCGCACTCCCTATGGATATTACAGAGGCCAAGTCAGTGATTGATGCCGCCAACGAAATTGGTCGATCAGGCGGTGTTGACAGAATTGTCATTAATGCCGGGACTTGTGAGTACCTTGATGCGGAAGACATCGATTTGAAGATGGTGCGCCGGGTGATGGAAACCAATTTTTTTGGTGCGGTCAGCGTGGTAAAAGCCGGTCTGCCACTGCTTCGACAGGCAGCGAGTGTGGGTAGTAAGCATCGTCCAGAGCTTGTATTTGTCTCCAGTAGCGTGACCTATCAGGCCTTACCCCGAGCAGGTGCATACGGTGCGTCCAAGGCAGCGCTACGGTATTTCGCGGAAGCGTTGTACTGTGATTTGCAGCATGAAGGAATTTCCGTGCGTGTTGTGAGTCCCGGGTTTGTGCGTACACCGCTTACTGATCTGAACGATTTCCCCATGCCTTTTCTGATTGAACCCGATGAGGCTGCCCGGCGTATTGTCAGCGGCCTGTCTGGCAAGCGGTTCGATATCCATTTTCCCGGGCGATTCACCTGGTGGCTCAAGGCAATAGCAATGTTACCCGGCAGGCTTCGATGGCGCGTGGCGGGCAGGTTATCCCGACACCGTGAGCAGTCCGGGCAGCCGGTCAATTGAGAGGATTTATTGTGAATAAAGCAGAACAATTACAAACTCAATCGCACAAGCCCGGCCAGCGCATTGCTGTAATCGGGGGCGGGATATCAGGGCTGACAGTAGCTCATTTATTGAGTGCTCAACATCAGGTCGTATTGTTTGAATCTAACGCCTATGTCGGTGGACATACGCACACCCGTAATGTTGCTTTGTCGGGTCGAAACTATCCGGTGAACACGGGTTTTATCGTATTTAATGACTGGACTTACCCGAACTTTATCAAACTGATGGATCGACTGAAAGTGCAGAGTGAAGCATCGGATATGAGTTTCAGTGTTCGATGTGAAAACACTGGACTGGAATACAATGGCACCAATCTGAATAGTTTGTTTGCTCAACGGGTTAATTTGGTCAGGCCGTCGTTTTTGCGTATGGTTGCCGATATTTTGAAATTCAATAAGCAGACGGTGGCATTGTTGCAGCAGGGCGGGGTGAGCGACGATCAGACCTTGGGAGGTTTTTTGGCTCAAGAAGGTTACTCGGACAGTTTTTTAAAATACTACGTGATACCCATGGGGGCGGCAATCTGGTCTGCCTCGATTGATGTGATGAAGGGCTTTCCGTTACGCTTTTTCCTGCAGTTTTTCAATAATCATGGCATGTTGAGCGTGGATGATCGCCCACAATGGCGCGTGATTAAAAACGGCTCCAGTGCTTATATTGATCCTTTGATCGAGCCGTTCAAAAAGAATATCAGACTGAGTGCCCCGGTACTCAAAGTGAACCGTTCCGATACCGCCGTTGAAGTGATCACCGAGTCTTCCCGGGACTATTTTGATCAGGTAGTTTTTGCCTGTCACAGTGATCAGGCGTTGCAAATGCTGGGCGACCCAAGCGCGATAGAAAATGAGGTGCTCGGGGCGCTTCCTTATCAGGACAATGATGTGGTGTTACATACCGATACGCGCCTGCTTCCGAAGCGCAAGCGGGCTTGGGCAAGCTGGAATTATCATATTCCGCAACGCAGCAGTGACCGTGCAATGGTGACCTATAACATGAATATGCTGCAAAATTTTCATGATGCGAGCGAGACCTTCCTGGTTACGCTGAACCGCAATCATGAGATCGCACCGGACAGGATCATTGAGTGCTACCAGTACAGCCATCCGGTTTTTACGGAAGACGGCATTAAAGCGCAACAGAAACATCATTTGATTAGTGGTATGAATCGAACTCACTACGCTGGCGCGTATTGGTTCAATGGCTTCCATGAAGACGGGGTTAACAGCGCTTTGCGTGTGGCCCAGGCATTTGGCCGCTCACTGGATGGTTCTTGTCCCGATGACCAGGTTAAAAAACGTGCTTAGATCCAGACCAAAGCTAACCGCCGTGTGTTCAGTAGCTCCCCGTTCAGACCGTGGCGATGCACTCGCCACGGACTATCTCTCAAGTGCAGTTTATAGCGGCTGGGTGCGTCACCGTCGCTTTGTGCCGGTTTCACATGAATTTGAATACCCTATATTCATGTTGTATTTGAATCTCGATGAACTCACGAGCGTTTTTAATCAAAAATGGTTCTGTTCACTCGAGCATTTCAATCTGGTCAGCTTCCGGCGTCGCGATTATTTGGCGGGCAGCGTGGATTTGCCACAATCACCCGGCGCGAAAACAGACCCGGCTTCGGACTTGAAACAGGCGGTGATACACCGGGTGACAGAAGCGGCTCAAGCGCAAGGACTTATCCCGCCCGATATTCATACGGTGTGCCTGCTTACTCATGTGCGCTACCTGAATGTCATATTTAATCCGGTGAGTTTTTACTATTGTTTTGATGTCTCCGGCAATCTTGTTGCAATTGTTGCGGAAATTACGAATACACCCTGGGGCGAACGTCATGCTTATGTGCTGCTTGTGGGGCAGTCCAGTGAGCGCATGCAATACCGGTTGGCAGGGCAGGCCAAGCATCGCTTCAGCTTTGATAAAAATTTCCATGTGTCGCCTTTCAATCCAATGAATATGCGCTATTTTTGGACCTTTGCAAGCCCACAGGACACAGTGTTGGTTCACATGGACAATTGTATGCATGAAGCGGTGGACGGAACAGTAGATCAACCTGTTCCAGCTGCGTATCCGTTGAAGCATTTTGATGCAACCCTGCGCCTGGAGCGCAAAAATTTTCAGCAACATTTTGCAAAAACGTTGATCCGATCACCGTTGATGACCGTAAAAGTGGTATCTGGAATTTATTGGCAGGCGTTGCGCTTGTGGCTTAAGCGTGCGCCATTTTATGACCATCCGAACTGACAATAATGTGATTGAGGGGAGTATTATGGATCGTCCGGCTACATGGGACAGCACGAAAGAGCGTCGCGGGCTGTGGGTTTCAATTGCCCGAAAACTGGTATTCCATCAATTGTCTCAGTTACACACGGGGTGTATAGAGCTCCGCGAGGGCGATAACGTCTATCATTTTGGCGAAGTGTGGGTGTCTGGCGCTGACCTGGTGGCGGAACTGCATGTTAAAGACCCGGATTGCTATCTGGATATTCTGACCGGAGGCAGCATTGGCGCAGCCGAAGCGTATATGACCGGAGACTGGTCCACGCCTGACCTTACAGCTTTGGTCAGAGTGATGGTGCGTAATCGTGATATTCTCGATCGTATGGAAGGGGGCTTGGCTCTGCTTTCTCGGCCATTCCTGACTGCCCTGTCCCTGCTGCGACGCAATACGGAGAAAGGGGCGCGCCGCAATATCGCGGCGCACTATGATTTAGGCAATGACTTCTTTAAGCGCTTTCTCGACCCGACCATGATGTATTCCTCCGGTATTTTTCCGGAGAAAGATGCGTCGATGGAGCAGGCCTCTTTACATAAGCTGAAAACAATCTGTGAACGATTGCAGCTCAAACCGGGAGAGCACGTGATTGAAATCGGTACCGGTTGGGGTGGATTTGCGCTCTACGCTGCAAAACACTATGGCGTTCAGGTCACAACGACAACAATATCGCAGCAACAATTTAACTATGCGAAAGCGGAAATAGAGGCTCAGGGATTGCAGGATCAGATCACCCTGTTATCGGAGGACTATCGGCGTTTGGAAGGTCAGTACGACAAGCTGGTATCGATCGAAATGATTGAGGCTGTCGGGGCGGAGTTTTATCCTGACTTCTTTGCCACCTGCTCACGATTGTTGAGGCCTGGTGGTTTGATGGTCATTCAGGCCATAACCATAGAGGATCAACGCTTTGAACAGGCACGACGCAGCGTTGACTTTATCAAGCGTTATATTTTTCCGGGCAGTTGCATTCCTTCCACACAGTCGTTGTGCACAGCCGCGATGAAAGCCTCTGATATGCGCTTGGTGGCCTTTACCGATTTTGCCGAGCATTATGCCCGGACGCTCAATGCCTGGTTTCAGCGTTTCCAGTTGAATCGGGCGGAAATTGAGAGCCTCGGTTACAGTGAAACATTTCTGAAAATGTGGGAGTTTTATCTTTGTTATTGTGAAGGCGGGTTCGCAGAGCGTTCGATAGGTGTGGCCCACTTTACCTTTGCCAAGCCTTTATTCCGGTGAACTGTGAGCGCATCTGATCGTTATGCACAAGGGGCTGCCAGCAGGACAGCCCATATGTTAATTAATGCGGGGTTGTTCCAGATCTGCTGGTTCCTGGCGGTTGTATTGCAAAGTAACTGGATGTGGTGGGCGGTTGTATTGATGCTCGCCCACGCGCTCATTTATGTGGCCGGAAACCTGAGAGCCTTGAGAGCGGTAGTTTTTGTTGCCATTCTGGGAATTGTGCTGGATACCGGCTTGCGTTGGAGTGGAACCTATCTGTTCCCCGGACAGGAGTTGGATATCGGGGCATGGATGTTGCCGTTGTGGCTTTATGGTCTTTGGCTGGCATTCGCACTGACAATCCCGATTTCCCTGAGTTGGTTGGCACAGCGGCGTGTACTTTGGGTTGTTAGCTGTGGGGTTATTGGTCCGGTATCTTACCTCGCCGGACGAAAACTCGGGGCGATAGATTATCCTGACGTGACGATTGCCGTGCAGGCAGTCCAATGGTCTGGACTGGCTTGGATTACCCAGGATTTTCTCGACGTTACGGTGCGGGACAACGATTCGGATGCGAACTCAGATGTTGCTCAAGGGTGAAGGTTTGTGCGCTCGGGTGGGCAGGCGGTTCTGCAGCAAAGTAGTTATAGGTTGGTTTGCTGTTTGGAGTCTGGATTGCTCCGCTGCCACCATTCTGTCATGGATGGGCACGGCAACGGACATCGAGTCTGGTGATGATCTGTATCATGAATATTATCGGGTTACTTTAAATCCCGAGAATGAGTATGCAACCGCAAAGGTAGTCTATGTGAGTCCGGCGGGTGAAGTCTTTGCATTTAAAACGTTGAACTACGAGCCGCGAATGCTCGCGCCCCAATTGGTCTTCACCGATTTCAGGCGCAACCGTACAACATCCGTTGATCATGCCGAGCGAGGGGACGGAATTGTTATCCAGAATAGCGAGTCTGGCCGTGAGGAGCGGGTTTCGGCAGCAGCGCTCCCGATGGTTATTGATGCAGGGTTTGACCGATTGGTTCAATCACACTGGTTCGACTTGATCGCAGGGGAAACAATCAAATTTTCATTTTTAGCGTTGAATCGGGCGGAATGGATTCGTTTTCGCATGAAATCCAGTGAAATTGATAAAGCCTCTGGCATGTCGGAGGTTTTGCGCTTATCTATTCAACCTGAAAACACCTTTATTCGGTGGCTTGTTGACCCGATTTCTCTGGAATATGACCTCAACACACGACGGTTGCTCAGGTTTTCCGGCTTAACCAACATTGAAAAGTTTGGGGCTGGCAGCGGGGAGAACTTTTCTGCGAACATTCACTATCGTTTTGCTGTGGATCTGAGGCGCTATTTGTCGGAGAAACGTTGGTACCCCGGTGTCGTGAGTAAGTGGTTTGAAGTCGGTGAAGCGCGCGCTAACGGGATGAGAGAGGCCGTCGCGAGTGAATGAATTCATGACTGATGGCGTGCCTGGCGTGCTTGGAATGCTTTTCGATACTCCGAAGGCGTGGCTCCGGTCTGATTGCGAAAGGCGCGTGTAAAGTTGGCCGAGTCACTATAGCCCAGTTCGGTTGCAATCTGGCTGACACTTTGATCGCTCTGTTCGAGCATCCGTTTGGCACGTAACGTCAATGTTTCATTCGCGATCTGCCGAAAGGTGGTTCCTTCCCGCTGTAAAAGGCGATGCAAGGTTCGGACACTCATAAAAAGCTCCCGGGCGATATCTTCCTGGGTCAGCATTTCTTCCCCGTCATGATAGAGCAACCGCCTTTGGATTCCTGCACCTAATGTTTGGTCTAACTGCGCCAATTCTTCCATCAATTCATCGCACTGCTTAACACTCATTGAAAACGTTGTTGAGTCTGCAAGTGGCAGTGGTACATCCAGTACTTTGGTCGGAATAATCGCCCTGTTCTGGCTGCAGCCCCCCTTTATCGTAACGTTACGGGATTGGGCGAAAGCTTCATGATAGGGTTTGAGGTCGTGGCTTATTTCCAGTCGAATCTCCGGCATTGCATCATGCAGCACAAAGTTGGCCATGGTGTACAGGCTGGCCAGTGTTGCCTCGAGTAAGGCAATTCCAATTGCATCCTCCATCGGGTAGTTGAGTCGCAAATCGATGTAGGTATTGGTTGTTTGTTCGGTAATGCTAATATCCAGAATAGGTAGAATGACCGGCATATATTGATGCGCGATATAGATCGCATCCCTGGCCGTTGGACTACTCAGGGCGGCAAAGCCAACAATGCCAAATGCACTCAGGTTCAACCGGGAACCAAATTCCAGAGTAATACCTGGGCGGCATAACCGCAGCACATTTTGCATCAGTGCTTCGAGTTGTTCCGCGCTCGCCTTGTAATTTTCCAGGCTAAGGGCCGATTCCGGAATATTGGTACCGGCCAACAGCGCCTCTACATCCACACCTTCTTCCTGAGCCATTGTCAACAGGGGGGGGAAGTACCTGAAATCGAAGACTTTATCTCTAGGGCCAAATATAAACATAACAGCATCTTACTATGGGGGGGGCAGCGTCGCCAAGCAATTGTATTCGCTTGATCGTGAATAAACTTCTGATACGCCATTAAATGATGGTACATATTAAAATGTTATCTAGTCCGAAAATGACAATTTTGTGGCATTAACTAACCTGATATAGCGCCCCGGTTCGTGAAAAATAGAATGAATGCCCAGCATGAAAGGGAAACACTGTTATTTGAAGACAGTTTTCCAAGCTTTTAACGCTGAGGCGAGCCTGTTTGCGCCGACGATCGAAGGAGTGTAACCTGGACCAGATTAGCACCGGGAGCTTGGCCAAATACAGGTTGTCTGACCAACGTACCGGAGTGAAGTATGAGTTCGAATAACACGATTAATGTCTCAAAGTCTGTCTCAAACACCGATACCGATTTGGTGCAACGTAAAGTTGCATTCGATTTTTCCGATACTCCGCTGCACTGGATTCCCAACGATCCTTATAGCAGCCACTTTATCAGCGTAATTCACGCCATTTTGCCAGCAGGGGAGTTTTTCTTCTGTCGCCTATACAACAGAGCGTTGCCTTATATTGAAGATGAAAAGCTTCGCGAAGATGTAAAAGGCTTTATCAAGCAAGAAGCCATGCATGCCCGTGCCCATACCACAGGTATCAATGAGTACCTGGCTGCCCAGGGTATGGAAGTTCAAGGCTTTATCAAGATTGTTGAATGGCTGTTCGAGCAGGCACTGGACGACAAACCGTTTGGCAAGTCATTACCTGCTGCAACAGAGAAGCAATGGCTGACGCTTCGCCTTGGGTTGATCGCTGCGGTTGAGCATTTCACCTGTGTATTAGGCAAGTATGCGCTGAGCAACAAAAACTGGGATGCACAAGGGGCGGATGCGACCATATTGGATATCTTGCGTTGGCATGGTGCAGAAGAGATCGAGCATCGTAGTGTTGCGTTTGATGTTTATCAGCATTTGGGTGGCACTTACGCTATGCGTTTCCCGATGATGCTGGTCGCCTATTTGGGGGTCTTGGGATTGTGGAGTAAAGGGGCATCCCACTTGATGCTCCAAGATCCGAAACTGAAAGGTAAAAAGCCACGTCTAATGGGGCGCTATTTCTGGCGTACCTGGAACAAAAAGGCCAAGCAGGGGCAATTACCTTCCGCGGGTTGGTTGTTTTCGCAGGCTACCCGCTACCTCAAGCGTGATTACGATCCAGTAAATGAAGCCTGTACTGAAGAGGCGCAACGTTATCTGGAAACTTCGCCAGCAGCCCTCCGGGCATTGGGCTTTGCGGATTCCGCTGCAGCCTGAGTTGCGTGATTCAGTAATGTTCATGTACTTCGTTTATTGACCGATTCAAGAGTATATAAAAATGCAAAAAATAGCAGATTTCACATCGGGTGAACTGGAACGATTCAAAGATGTTCAGCGTCTTGCATACGAGAGTGTAGAGGCGGTTGAACAGCAACTCGAAGTAGGTATGACCGAAAAGGAAGCGGCAGCCCTGATCAAGGCGTATCTGGATGAGCGCGGCGTAGATAGTTACCTGCACAAGCCATTCGCCTGGTTTGGTGAGCGGACCGCATTTACTGGATTCTGGTCCGATTTTCACTTCTTCCCGACCAACCGCAAGCTGGAAAAAGGCATGCCGGTGATTTTGGATGTCGCGCCAACAGTGGCGGGTTACACGGCAGATATCGGTTATGCACTGTCATTTGGCGAACCTAACCCTGTATTGGAAAAAATGCGTCGTGTTTTGCTGGATATCCGTAGTTACATTCTGGAAGCCGTTTTAGCTGAGAACACGTTCCTGGAAATATACCATGGTGTGGATCAGATTATTGCTGACAACGATTTCCGCAATGCCCACCAGGTTTATCCGCGTCGGGTTTTGGGTCACCGTGTAACCAAGACCCACACCTCGTTCTATGACAATCTGTCGTTGTTTGGCTTTAGCGCCCGTCAGCTCCAATGGCTAGTGCCTGGTGTTGTGCAGGGTCTGTTGAGACAATCTTCACCGCTCTGGAATGATCTGAAAGAGTCCGATCATACACCGATTGCTGGAACCTGGGCTATTGAGCCACACCTTGCAAGTCAGGATGGTCAGGTTGGTGCGAAATGGGAAGAAATTCTGGTGATCACCGACAGCACGGCGTATTGGCTGGATGATAATGTTCCCCATGTGAAAAACATTCGTCCGGCTCCGCCAAAAACAATCGCAGCTTAAGAGGGTAGTTATGAAAGAGTTACTCGTTAAGAGCTATGATGTTGAGTTAAGTGTTCAGGTTTATGGCAGTGCAAAAAAGCCAACATTGTTGTTCCTGCATGGTTTTCCAGATTGCCATAAAACCTGGGATCATCAGGTTGAGGCATTACAAAAGCACTATCAGGTTGTAACCTTTGACATGCGGGGTGTTGGGGGCTCGACATGGTCTGCACGCCGAAACGCCTACAAGATGAACAATATGCTGGCGGATATTGAAGCCGTCATCAATGCGGTTGTTGGCAAAGACGGTCAAGTGCATCTAATCGGTCATGATTGGGGGTCCGTTATTGGTTGGTCATTTATCACTGAGCGATACTATGCCCGGCGTATCTTGTCCTATACCAGTATGTCAGGCCCTCATTTAGGGCTTATGCTGGATTGGGTGCGTCGTAGTTTGTTGTCAGGTAAGCCTAAAAAGGTGGCAAGTGCGCTGAAGCAGGGCATATTCTCCTGGTACGTCTACCTGTTCAATTTACCTGTTATTCCGGAAATGCTGTTTAAATCATTAGGGCCGGTAATCTGGAAGACGGCATTGACCCGTAATGGTGTTGATCCAGATGATGCGTATTTGCAACAAAGCTCGGCGGACATCAAAAGTGTATTTCTGAATCCAGTGAACCTGTATCGACAGAATCCTCTGGATCCTCCACCATTACCGGCAAAGGGTGGTATCCAAATGCCTGTGCAGTTGCTCATTCCAACTGGCGATAGTTTTATTTCGGATCAGTTGTTCGAGTTTTATGATGAGTATGTGCCTCAGTTGACGCGCCGGGTGATTGATGGCAAACACTGGGCGCATCACAGCCATAAAGATGATTTTAATCAGTATGTGCGTGAATTCGTTGAGCGTGTTCAGGGCACTCAAAAGTCGAGGGCTGCGTAATGGGCATATTTAGTCGTCAGCCCGCAATGGCAGGCAAAGTGGTCTTGATCACTGGTGCCGGTAGTGGCATTGGACGTGAAACTGCTGTGGCGTTTGCGCGCCAGAAGGCTCACATCGTGATGGTCGATTTGACCTTGCCGGGTATGGCAGAAACCGGAAGCCTGATTGAATCAGCAGGAGGCTCTCATGAGGCTTATACCTGTGATGTCAGTTCCCGTGAAGCAATGGCTGAACTGGCTGATAAGGTTCACGAGCGGCACTCTGCGCTAGATGTGTTGATTAATAATGCCGGTATCGGTTCTGCTGGCCGATTCCTGGAAACCAGTCTGGATACCTGGGAAAAAGTGCTTGATGTAAATGTTCTTGGTGTTGTCCATGGTTGTCATTTTTTTGCATCGCAAATGGTGGCACACGGCAATCAAGGCTCGATAGTTAATATTGCCTCGGCTGCAGCCTTTGCCGCAGCAAAGGAAATGCCCATTTATGCAGCATCGAAGTTTGCGGTATTCGGGTTTACCGAATCCCTGCGTGCGGAAATGAGTGACTATGGTATCCATGTTGCGACAATCTGTCCCGGATTAATCAATACTTCCATTGTTTCCAATACGGTGTTTGAAGGGGCAATGAGTGCAGGTAATAAAGCCCGCGAGAAAGCTATGGCGCTTTATGAACGCCGCAACTATCCACCCGAGAAAGTTGCCGAGGCCATTCTTGCTGCAGTGGTCAAGCGTAAATCGGTTGTGCCTGTTTCGCCGGAAGCCTGGGCGCTTTATTATGGCAAGCGGTTTGTCCCGGGTCTGATGGAGCGTTTTGGGCGGCTGGATGCCCCGGTCGCAAAATAAGCCGTTCTGTATATTTGCGTCCTGGAATCCTGCCCCGTGCAATTGGGGGCTGGATTTCCCTTAGCGTATCCTGTCCCCCGGCAGATTGAGCAGTATGATACCGGTTATTAGTGCTGCGATGCCGATCATCTTGGTGATATTCAGTGGCGCAACTGGAAGTTGGAACCAACCGAAGTGACTAACCAGCACGGCAAACAGAAGCTGTCCGGTCAAGGCAAAGGACATTACAGATCCGACGCCCATCTTCGGAATTAACCAGTAGAACGTCGCAATTGCAAACGCGCTCAAAACCCCGCCGGAAAACCACAAATACACCGGTACCGCTTTGATGCTGGGCCAATCTGGAAAGTGACGAAAGAAGGTCAATAGTGCCAGCAATGAAAAAATGACACTGCTGCTGAATGCGATGCTGGACGCGAGCAAGGCGTTTTTGAGAAGTTGCCCCAGTTGGGAATTCATCGCTGCTTGCGCGGCAATGGCCGCTCCCGCGAATATGGCTAAAAGTGCAAGTTGAAGCATGGAAGTCTCATCATTCTGTTTTGCCACCAGTATAGAGATATCTCTATTGGTGCTCATTTACATAGGTTGATCAGACTGCGGTGACCGAATAGCGTTGAGATTAAGCTTCAGTTTGACGAATTTTACGAATCCTGCTGAGTTGGGTGGGGGTTATGCCCAAGTGAGATGCGATGTGATATTGAGGGATTCGGTGGGCAAGCTCGGGGTGATTCGCGAGAAATTCACTATAACGTTCTGACGCGGATTGTTGCACAAACGCGACCTCTCTTGGTTCTTTTTCCAGAATCCAGTGCTTTTCCAAATAGGCAATGTGAAATTTTGCCAGCTCATGATTTGAGTTCAAGAGTTCTCGGTATCGTTTGAAATTTATTTCGATGAGTTCAACGGGTTCAAGTGCTTCAATTGCGAATTTGGAGGCTGATTGAGTCAGCAGTGCAATCATGGATCCCGGGTAACTCCCTTCAGAGAAAAAGTTTTTAGAGTATTCGTTTCCCTCGGAATCAGTAATGTAGGCTCTTAATAACCCTTTGCAGACGTATGCGAATGAAGTCGGTATGGTTCCAGCTTCCAGGAGCAGTGCCTGACGTTTCAGTTGTTTGAGGGTTAGCGCGGGTTGCAGTGCTGACCAGCACGCATTGGAACAGGGTGCGTAGGTTGTCATGCTTTCTCTTAGGCTCGTAAAGAGCAGAGAAGTCGCTTGTGTTAGTTCTTGTGCAGCCATTTTTGCAGCGTTGAATCCAATAATTTGATATCAATGGGTTTGCTCAGATAATCGTCCATACCCGCAGCGATACATTTTTCTGCGTCGCCGCGCATTGCATTTGCAGTCATGGCGATAATGAGGTCTTTTCTGTGATTTTCGCCCGCTTCTCCAGCGCGAATTTTGGACGTTGTTTGATAGCCATCCAGAACCGGCATTTGGCAATCCATCAAGATCAGACTGTAACTGTTTTCCTTGAGCAAGCCCAGTGCTTCAAAGCCATTGTTGGCGATTTCTGTTTTGTACCCGATTTCTTCAAGTAACATGCTGGCGACCTCCTGATTGAATGGGTTGTCTTCCACGATGAGGATGGCGTGTGATTCGCTTGCATCCGAAGGACGCTCTACAGGCGCAGAATCTCCATTATTTTTTCCATTGTGAAAAGCGGCCACAGCGAGTTGCGGCTTGTCATCAGTGTCAATCTGCGGGTTTCGATGTTGTTCTTCAGGTTTCGATGGTGGTTTGAGTTGCACAGAAAACGTGAATGTGCTGCCTCCATTTACATAGCTTTCCACAGAAACAGTGCCGTCCATGAGATCGCACAGACGTTTGCAAATTGCGAGCCCCAGACCGGTTCCGCCATATTTTCGGGTGGTGCTGGCATCGACTTGAGTGAAGGCTTCAAATAATGTGTCTTGTTGTGCTTTGTCGATACCGATGCCAGTATCAATGACTTTTCCTGTAAACCGGTAATGCTTATCGATCGTACCGCGCAAGGTTACGCTGCCTGATTCAGTAAATTTAATAGCATTTCCCATCAGATTATTCACGATCTGACGCAGTCGTCCCGGGTCACCGTTCACCTCTGAGTGAGAAAGATCCGTCAGATCAAGAATCAGAGCGAGATTTTTCTTGTTGGCAAAGAAGCGCATTGCTTCAACCACTTCGCCAAGGAGTGCTTGAAGGTCAAAATTAATGGCTTCAAATTCCAGCTTTCCTGCGTCAACCTTGGAGAAATCCAAAATATCGTTTATCAGTGTAAGCAATGATTCCGCGCTGGATTTTGCGACCTGTACTTGACGTGATTGATCCGCTCCCAGTTGTGATTTTTCCAGCAGGGTCAGCATGCCGATAACGCCATTCATTGGTGTTCTGATTTCGTGGCTCATCGTAGCAAGAAATTCACTTTTGGCTTTAGCTGCGCTTTCCGCCATTTCCTTGGATTGAATCAGGCTGCGCTCCGTGGCTTTTGATTCGGAAATATCCTCGATTATTGACCAAATATACTTCCTTCCCGAGCTATCCTGTATCAAAATCCCGCGCAGTAGAACCGGGTAATGTGTGCCATCCTTGCGAATGTATTCTTTCTCATAGGGGCCATAGGCACCGGTTTGCTGCAACGAGTCAATTTGGAGGGCCTCTGCTGATTCGTACTTTCTGGGGGTTATGTCCCAGTAACTGAGTTTCGAGAACTCGTCTTTGGTGTATCCCGTAGGTTGTAACACGGCATCGTTAATTTCAACAAACGCACCTGTATCGTAATCATTCAGCGCGATACCTACCGGTGACAGATCAAACAGGCCCTGGAGTCTGATTTCATTATCGTTGTTTTGTCTGGTGACCTGTAACAGCTTTAAAAAGGGGAGCAGCACTGCAAGACTGAACAGGAACAGTAACAGCCTCAATTCACCGGCGTTATCTGCGAGTTCGGGCCAGCCTTTCTCGGGGATAGCCGCCAGTACCCAGGTGCTACCGGGAAATTTGATGGGTAGGGTGATGGGGGTGTGGTTCCATACGTCTGGATTGCCAAAAAAAACACGTTGCGGGGCGTCGGGCTCGATACTGGTAATTGCGACTGAGAGCGCGGTGTCGGATATGCCGCTGGACTTGTACAGTAACTCGACATCAATGACTGCCGAAACAAGCCCCCAGAAAGACTCATTCTGGTTTTGCGCATTCTGCAGATATACCGGGAATCGCCCGATAAAGCCTTGTCCTCCCTGGATCAGCTTGACCGGGCCGGTCAATACTAAATTTCGACTATCCCTGGCTCGTAGTGCCGCTTCCTTTTGTAGTTTGTTCTTCGTGAAATCCAGGCCGATAGCATTTTCGTTACCCTCATAGGGGTATATCATCGATATAATCAAATCGGGTGCGGCGGCGAGGCTACGGAGTTGGTTTTTATTGTCGAATAGTGGCTTGGCGAATTTTTGAAAGCGCTCCTGGTTCATTCCGGGTTCGGCGTGAATTGCCGCAACCAAGCCTTGCACCGCCTGGACATTGGCGTTGATATCACCTTCCAGCTGGGCGCGCACGATGCTGAGTGTTTTGAGCACATCAGCACGTATTTGCTGTACATGATTTCGATTGTTTAAGTAGTCGACATAGAGTGTGCAGGTGAGCAGTGCAATGATCACCAGAGAGAAGGTTAGCTGATAGTAAACAGTGATGCGCTTGAGGTTGGCCAGTAACTGAGATTGGTCAACGGAAATTCCTGTCATTATCCTTACCCGGCAATGATAATCCGTACGTTTTTACTCAGTGTAGACCTCAGAGCATCACTTTGCTATTCGTGAGTTAGTTGCGTTTTTCCGCTTTTTCCTCACTATAGGCATCGGGCTTGTCAATGGGTGTTGATTGACGATCCAGTGTGCCAACATCGAGGACCGGAGAAGCATCAATGTGTTGCGCATCCATCATGCAGGCGACACGCTGCAGCGATGAAATAATCATGGTTTGTTCCCAGTCCTGTAAGTCATTGAAATGCCGGGTCAGGTGATCCTGCAGGGGGATCGGAGCCTGTTTGAGCATTTCCATGCCTTCTTCTGTGAGGCAGGCGTGCACTTTGCGTTTGTCGGCCTGAGACCGGACCCGGTAAACCAGTTCACGTTTTTCCAGGCGATCCAGAATCGTCGTAACGGTTGCCTGACTCAGATTGACATCCTGGGCAAGTTCCCCAATGGTACCCTGGCCCTTATCACGAATGGCCTGCAGTAACAAAATTTGTGGTGCAGTGAGGCCAGTGGTTTTCGCCAAGTATTTAGAATGTAAGTCTGTCGCCCGTATCACTCGTCTAAGAGCAATCAGGACTTCTTCTATACGGTCCAACAGTGTGTTCCTCTCCCATTCACGTTTAGAGGAATTATAAACTGTGTTGCCCGCCAAGCCGATAGTTTTATCCATATTCTGCAATCTTTTGGCAATATGTTGAGAAATCCACAAGGATCACGAGCTGGTCGGAATTTCGGATGGTTCCTTTAATGAACTCGTTCCCTTGCTCCCGGGTTTCCAGTTGTGTCTGATCCAGATCGATCATTTCATTTACTTCATCCACCACAATTCCAAACAGTCCAGACGGGGTAGTCAGCGATACGATGCACCAGGAATCGTTAGCCGTTTCATCATTAATCTTAAGTAGTCTGCGACCCGAGAGAACCGTGATGGCTTCACCCCGTACACTCAGTACTCCCTCTACCTCGTATGTTGCGCCGGGAATCGGGTTAGGGGCTGTATACCTGAGTATTTCCTTAATGGATGAGACTGGATGTGCGTAGGTTTCAGTTCCTAATGTGAAGCTGATGCATTTATTTTCAACAAGTGTGTGAGCCATTCGTACGGTTCTTAATATCCAAATTGTTATTTTGTTTACAGTTCTAATTTTCGTTTACGTAATGGTGCTAGACAATCGATATATTTAGTGTACTATATTTAGAGCACTAAATAAAATTGAATAAACAAGTATCTTTTTGCGCTCTTAGAGTACGATTTTATCATGGGATACGGGCATATATGATTGAAAAATGAGTAATATATACTAGGTTGTATTTTGTTGGTGCGTAAATGCACATTAGTGGTTGTCTAAATTAAATAGAAGTGTAAATAATAGAAGTGTATATAAATATGGATGATTCCATAAACGATTGTTCGAATATCACATTCCGGCCACCAAGCGCCCTCGATGGTGCTCAAGTTCATAGGCTGGTCAGTCTTTGCCCTCCCCTGGATCCTAATTCGATGTATTGCAATTTGCTGCAATGCAGTCACTTTTCAGATACATCCGTTGCGGCAGTTAGCGATGATGTCCTGGTCGGCTTTATCTCCGGCTACCTTATTCCGAATCAAAGTGAAACCTTGTTCATATGGCAGGTTGCTGTTGGTGAGCAGGCTCGCGGTCAGGGTCTTGCGGGCCGCATGATTGAACAAATATTGCTACGTTCAGCTTGTTCGGATGTGCGTTATCTGAATACCACCATCACAGAGTCTAATCAGGCATCCTGGCGCTTGTTTGAAAGTATTGCGCGACGGTTGGGGGCGGAATTGAACTCATCAGTTTATTTTGATCGGGATCAGCATTTCGCTGGTGATCACGATTCGGAAATGCTGGTTCGCATTGGCCCATTCTCTTTCGGTACGCGAGATTGAATCACATTCAATGTGTCTGATTTAGATCGTTTCAAAGTTGCTCGAAGTAAAGTTTAAAAAACAGTCCGACCCGCGGACAACAGGAGAAAAAATGAAAATTTTCGATGAAATCGAATCCGAAGTTCAAAGCTATGCACGATCCTTCCCTCGGGTATTTAATAAAGCCGTAGGTGAATTTTTATACGATCAAGAAGGCAATGAATATTTAGACTTCCTGGCGGGGGCGGGAACTTTGAACTACGGACATAATAATCCGTTGTTTAAGGAAAAGTTGCTGGAATATATCCATAATGACGGGATTACCCACGGTCTGGATCTTCATACTCAGGCAAAGGGTGAATTCCTTGAGGCATTCAATGAAAAAATCCTGAAACCTCGTGGTATGGAGTATGTGGTTCAGTTTACCGGTCCTACCGGAACCAACGCCGTTGAAGCTGCATTAAAACTGGCTCGAAATGTAACCGGTCGTGAGAATGTAATCTCATTCACCAACGGCTTCCATGGTGTAAGTCTGGGGGCATTATCTGCAACAGGTAACTCGCACCACCGTGGCGCTGCCGGGGTGAGCTTGAGTGGAACCAGCCGGATGCCTTTTGATGGTTATTTGGGTGAAGATATTGATACAACCGCGTATCTGGACAAAGTGTTGTCGGACTCCAGTAGCGGAATCGACAAGCCCGCCGCTGTGATTGTAGAAACCGTGCAGGGTGAAGGCGGCATCAATGCCGCGAGTTTTGAATGGTTGCGTAATCTTGAAAAAGTCTGTCGTAAACACGAAGTGTTGTTGATTGTCGACGATATACAGGCGGGGTGTGGCCGAACGGGTACTTATTTCAGTTTTGAACAGGCGGGTATTAATCCGGATATTGTGACGTTATCCAAATCCCTTGGCGGATATGGTCTGCCATTTGCGGTTGTTCTATTCAAACCTGAATTAGACTTGTGGAAGCCGGGTGAGCACAACGGTACATTCCGTGGAAACAATTTTGCGTTTGTTACCGCCAAAGCGGCAATCGATCACTATTGGAGTGATGACAAGTTCGCGCAAGAAATCCAACGGAAGGGCGCTTATGTTTCCAAACGATTGGATGCGATTATCGATGCTTATGGAGAAGGCAATTTTACGACTCGTGGGCGTGGAATGTTTCAGGGCATCAACTGTGTGAATGGCGAGTTGGCCGCTAAGATTACACGCAAGGCATTTCAGCAGGGGTTGATTATTGAAACGAGCGGTGCAGATGATCACGTTGTCAAATTCCTATGTCCGCTTATCATCAGTGATGAAAACCTGAAAAAAGGCATCGATATAGTGGAACAGGCGATTAAGGAAGTGTGCGCCAAAGAGGATTCCATTCCAGAAGAGAAAGATTATTTTGAGCCGACCCGCCTCGCGAGCTAAGTAAGCGCTGACAGTGATTCATGGGGCGGTGCGACGAGATCAGTAAACCGGTTTCCCGTGACGCTTAGTATGAATGCGTCAGTCATTCAATTCAGGTGTTGCGTTACAGGATATATGGTACGCAACACTGACCCAGCCCCTCTAATCCAGGCGTATTGTACAAAACTGGCCATACTTTCTGGTATGGTACGCGCTGAGGCGCTGTTTCTATCAATTGTAAGGAAATTTGAGAACGAATATGATCGTAAGAACTTTGGAAGAAGCAAATCAATCCAATCGTCGTATTGTTTCACCAGAAGGCAATTGGGAAAGTACCCGGTTGTTGCTAAAAGACGACAATATGGGATTTTCGTTCCATATTACGACAATCTATGAAGGTGCAGATTTTCAGATGCACTATCAGAATCATCTTGAGTCCGTGTACTGCATGTCTGGAGAAGGTGAGGTGGAAACCCTTGCTGATGGCAAGAAGTATCCAATTAAAGCGGGTACCGTTTATATTCTCGACAAGCACGACAAGCACATTTTACGTGCTTTCAAAGAAATGAAAATGGCGTGTGTATTCAATCCGCCGCTGCACGGCAAAGAGGTGCATAATGCTGAAGGCGCATATGAACTGGAAGCGGAAGCAATAACCGGGGAGGAAAAATGAGTAGTGACAGTCCAGGTTCTGTGACTCAATCTTCAGGAATGGATTCGCTTAATTCGAATTCCAGGCATGGTGATTTTAAAGGCAAACACAGCGTCGAGAAAATCGGTGGAACCTCCATGAGTGACTATGTGGCGGTGCGCGATAATATTGTGTTAAAGCCTGCACAAAAAGAATCACTGTATAATCGGGTGTTTGTGGTTTCTGCTTATGGTGGAATTACTGATCAGTTACTTGAACACAAAAAAACGGGTCAACCAGGCGTCTATGCATTATTTGCGAATGGCGTAAATGATGATAGTTGGCTGGATGCATTGCAGTCGCTCAAAGATAAAATTTTCACGATTAACGCCGCTTTGTTTGAAACCGAGGCTGAGCTTGCTGAGGCGAACGGGTTTATATTAGAGCGTCTGGAGGATACCCAGCGTTGTCTTTCTGATCTGCAACGACTTTGTCAGCATGGCCACTTTTCCCTGGATACCCATTTGGCAACCGTTCGGGAAATGCTCGCTAGCATCGGTGAAGCCCATAGTGCCTGGAACACTGCAACGCTGCTGCGACGGGATGGTGTGAATGCCTGTTTTGTGGATTTGACCGGGTGGAATACCAACAAGCACATTTCCCTGGATGAGCGAATTGAAATGGCATTTGGTAAACTGGATCTGGACAGCGTATTACCCATAGCGACAGGGTATGCCCACAGTGATCGGGGACTTATGTCGACATTTGACCGCGGATACAGTGAGATGACCTTTAGTCGGATTGCGGTTCTAACCGGTGCCCGAGAAGCTGTTATCCATAAAGAGTTTCACTTGAGCAGTGCCGATCCGCGTCTCGTGGGGGAGGCGAATGCAGTACCGATCGGACGCACCAATTATGATGTTGCTGACCAGCTTGCAAATCTGGGGATGGAGGCAATTCACCCCAAAGCCGCGAAGGGGTTGCGCAAGGGCAATATTCCTTTACGAGTGAAAAACACCTTTGAACCAGAGCACACGGGTACTCTGATCACCAGTGATTATGTCAGTGATGAACCCTGTGTTGAAATCATTGCCGGGTGTAAAGGCATTCACGCCATTGAGGTATTCGACCAGAACATGGCGGGTGATATTGCTCAGTGTGATACGGATATCATGGCCATCATCAAACGCTTCAAAGGTCATATTGTATCTAAGGACATCAATGCCAACACCATAACTCATTTTATTTCTGCTAACCTTAAAACGGTGAAACGTATCATGAGAACGCTCGAAGAGCGGTTTCCTGAGGCAGAGGTCAGCCAGCAGAAAGTTACCATCGTTTCAGCGATTGGTAGTGACATGAAGATTCCCGGTATTTTGGCTAAAACTGTATCCGCATTAGCGGATAAAAATATCAGTGTATTGGCTTTGCATCAATCAATGCGTCAGGTCGATATGCAGTTTGTGGTGAGTGAAGATAATTATGATGAAGCAATCAAGAGCTTGCACCGTTGTTTGGTGGAGGTTCACGACCATGGCAGGGCAATATGTCTAGCCTCATAGTTGGGCTGTTATTCGTCATATGTGCAAGCAGTAGTCTCGCCGAAACTTCGGTTCCATTGGAGTCCAGTTTGCAACAACAGGAATCCGCGCGAACCGACGGCGAACCACTGCCCACAGAGCAGGGCAAAGCATCAGCGGTCTCCGAGTCTGTGGCAGCGGAGTTGGAGGAAAAGGAAAGGCGTGCGGCTGCGGCTTCTGTGGAGTCCTTGGAAAAGCCGTTATACAACCCGTTTGTAGAGCGTTATGTGCTTGATGAATTGAAGCAACTCCGTAGCGAAATGGCGAACCAGAAAGCGGAGTTGATTCAGCAAATCGTGGATCGTGAGCTGAATTCTGTGGATCGGGGCGTGACCTACGCAACGGACACGGTTACCTATTTCTTCTACCTGATTGCCGGCGCCAGTTCAATTCTTGTCTTGGTAGGCTGGACGTCCATTCGCGAGATTAAAGACCGGGTGCACACACTGGCAGACGAAGAAATCTCCAAACTTGTTCATCAATACGAAGAGCGATTGTTCTCCATTGAGCAGCAATTGAACCAGAAAACAAGGCATATCGAAGCCAACCGGGAAGAAATTGAACTGACGAAAGAGGTTCAGTCCCTTTGGTTACGCGCAGCACAAGAGGGCCAGGCCAATCATAAAATTCCAGTGTATGACCAAATTCTAAGTCTCAGACCCGATGATTGTGAAGCATTGACATACAAAGCCGATGCGGTACTTGAGCTGGGTGAACCTCAATGGGCCGCAAACCTTTGTCATCAGGCGCTGGCAATTGATCCCGATAATGGCCATGCGTTCTATCAACTTGCCTGTGCCTATACCGCGATGAAAAATTATGACGAAGCGGTTCGATTTCTTGAAAAAGCGGTACAGATGGCTGATAGTTATCGTGATGACATCGAAAAAGACGAAGCACTGGCGCCACTGTTACATAACAAATCGCTTAAGGATTTACTGTAGTTCAGTTACCGGTGAGCAGCAAAACAGTTTTGAGCGGTATTTATTGT
Source organism: Oleiphilus messinensis (assembly GCF_002162375.1). Taxonomy (GTDB): domain Bacteria; phylum Pseudomonadota; class Gammaproteobacteria; order Pseudomonadales; family Oleiphilaceae; genus Oleiphilus; species Oleiphilus messinensis. The sequence goes on from NZ_CP021425.1 coordinate 1,649,553, forward strand.
TCCCTCGATCCCAAAAGGGGCACTTTGCGATACTTTCAACAATGGTTAACAAAATTGTTGTATCCAAGTTATGGTTACAATTTCTGGATCGACTCAACAGACCTCAATTGCTTTAACCGGTCATTCATCTCTTAACCACTGGTTGTGACATTATTTACTACACTTCAGGTACAGTTAATCCTGAGGAGTAGGGATGATGGACGAGGCACTAACTTCCTTTTTTTCTTTAGATTACATGCCCCATGGCCATTGTTATCTGTGGCAACCTGGTATTTTGTGGACGCATGTGATTTCTGATCTAGCCATTGGACTGGCTTACTTTTCCATTCCGGTTATGCTGGTATTGGTTGTGCGTAAGCGACCGGATCTTCGCTACCATCGTTTGGTCTATTTGTTCGCTGCATTTATTCTTTGTTGTGGCCTCACCCATTTGTTTTCGATCTATACCATCTGGAATGGTGCTTATGGCGTCTATGGCTTGGCGAAATTAGTAACCGCAGTGGTTTCTGTGTTCACTGTAGTTGAGCTGAGCCGTCTAGTGCCGCAATTATTGAGTTTACCAACACCCGCTGAGCATCGGGAAGCGCTAAACCAGGCGGCGGATGAGAAGTTAAAGCGGAGTCGTCTGGAGTTGGAGCGAAAAGCGGAAGCAATCTTCCAATTTACCACAGAGTTAGTGCCTACTGGTCTTTTGGTTATTGATGCAGAACGTAATATTCGTCTCGCGAATGCCGATCTCGAAATGACATTTGGCTATTTGCGCCATGAGTTGATCGGGCAGCCGCTGTCGTTATTAATCGAAGGGCCGACAACTGATTATCATGATGCTTTGGTGCAGGAATATTTGCGGAACCCGACCCAGGATCACGCGATGGCGTCAGGGAGAATCGTGAAGGGCAAGCGAAAAGACGGTGGACCGGTATCCATTGAAATCAGTTTGAGTGTGCATGAATTTGAGGGTGAAAAACATGCCTTTGCCACTGTCGTAGACATCAGCCGTGTCACCTCTCGCAAGTCGAGCAATCTAGAGAGTAATAATCGGATCAAGCGTGCAGTCGAGGCGATCAACGATGGAATCTGGGAATGGAATGTTCAGACGAACGAGGTTTGGTACAGCCCAAGGTTGATGGGCATGATTGGTCATGATCCCGATTCGGAAAAGGCGAGACTTGAATATTGGCAAGAGCATATTCATCCGGGAGACAGGGCTAAGGTAGAGCAAGCTCTGGAAGCTCATTTTCAGAGTGGCTCGAAGTATGATGTTACCTATCGTGGATATACCGACAAAGGTGATTATGAATGGCTCCATGCTCGCGGAGACACGATTTTTGATGCATCGGGTAAACCACTTTTGATGTCGGGCGTATTGTCTAACATTCAGGATAAGAAACAGCTGGAGCAGGAACTTGCGGAGAAGTCCCACTTTTTAAATGCCATTCTGGAAAAGTCGCTTTGTGGTATGTACATCTTTGATCTCAAGAAAAATATCAATACCTATATTAATCCTCAATATACAGAAATAACGGGATATGATGCGGAGGAGTTGCAACTAATGCAAAAAGGCGGCGATATGGCGCAGTTGTTTTACCAAGCAGATCTGCATCGCGTTCTGGCCCATATTGAGGCTGTCAAGTCGAGCCCGGACAACCGTGGAGATGCGATCCAATACCGGTTCAGGCATAAAGATGGTCATTGGATTTGGTGCTACTCCCGTGATTCCGTGTATACCTATGATGACAATGGTGAACCGAGTGAGATGCTGGGCACATTCTTTGAAATTTCTGATTTGGTCGAGCGGGAAGAGCGCATTAAAAAACTGGCGCGGGATTTTTATGATACTTTTGAACAGGCCGCAGTAGGGATTGCCCATGTGGGCCTGGACGGGAGCTGGCTTAAGGCTAATAGCAAATTATGTCAGATTTTAGGGTACACTCGGGAACAATTGTTAAAGACTAATTTCCAGTCGATAACCTTTCAGGATGATCTGGAATCCGACCTGGATCAGATCGATCAACTTATTCGGGGTGAAGCCAATCATTATTCGCGGGAAAAACGTTATATTTGTGCCAACGGACAGCTGATCTGGACTAATCTTACAGTATCGATTGTGCGCAGCGAAGATGGCGTAAACAGCCATTTTATCTCCGTGGTTGAGGATATCTCTGAGCGTAAGGCGATTGAGCAAGCTCTAGCAGAATCAAATTCGGCCTTGGAACGTTTTGCGTACTCTGCCTCCCATGATTTACAGGAACCGTTGCGTAAAATCAGTGCGTTTTCCGATAGTGTTGCGGCCCGGCTGAAAGGAAAGCTTGCTGATTCTGATGCTCAATATGAACTGAGTCGCATCGGTGATGCTGCCCGGCGCATGCGAGATATGATTAACAGTTTATTGCAACTGTCACGAAGTTCCAGGCAGAAAATGGTTAAAGAAGTGGTTCCACTTTCTGAGCTGGTTGCCCCAGTGCTTGATGATCTATCGGAGGTGATCAGGGAGCATTCAGCCGAGATCGTACTGCATGACGATGCTCGAGTCTGGGTGGACAAAATTGGATTTCAACAAGTATTGTTGAACTTGATTGTGAACAGTATTCGCTACCGTCGCACAGGTGTTCCCCCTAAGGTGGAAATTCTCTGTTCGCCTTCATTTCGTGAAACACGTATCGAAATTTGTGATAATGGAAAAGGATTCAAAGATGAATTTGCCGAGCAAATCTTTGAGCCATTTAAACGCCTTGTGGGAAAAGAAATATCAGGCTCAGGTATGGGGCTGGCAATCTGTCGGCAGATTATAATCGGTCATGGTGGTACGATTCACGCGCATAGCCGCGCAATTAATGAGAAAAGTAGCGAAGAATCTGGTGCGGTTTTTCAGATTACCTTACCAAAAACAGAGGATTGTTCGTGACGAATTCTGAGTTGGGCAAGCCATTGATCATGCTGGTTGATGATGACCCGGACGATCTGTATCTGGTCAAAACAGCCTTTAATCAAACTGAATTCCAACCCCGGTTTATGTTTGTAAACTCGGGGGAATCACTGATGCATTATCTTGGTTCGATCAAACCCTTCTCGGGTGCTCAAATCCCGAGTTTGATATTGCTAGACTTGAATATGCCGGTTATGGACGGTAAAAAAACGCTGGAATCCCTCAAGCATCAGGAGCAATACCGTTCGATTCCTGTCATTGTCTATACCACGTCAACGTCAAAACTCGATATTGAAGAAGCCTACCGCCTCGGAGCAAATTCCTATGTCATCAAAGCGGGAACCCTGGAAGAAATGGTTAAGACGATGGATTCCATAGGAAACTACTGGCTCAGGACCGTACAGTTGCATGACAAATAGCATGCTATACTGAAGTGCAAAGTCAGGAAATTGCCGAATGTTCTTCCGCTTGTATTTTAATGGAATATTTAGATGGTTGTAGAAGACGCCGATGCGCCCCCAGATCGTGATCAAGATAGAGCTGATAATCAAGGTGAAGCCCGGGTAATTAACGTTCTCATGGTTGAGGATGACTACGACGATTTCTATCTGATTCGGGAAATACTCAAACAAAACTCAAAACGTCAATACCGGTTATCCCGAGCTCTCACCCTTGAAGATTGTGTCAGTCAGGTACAGTCCACTCCGCCGGATATTATTTTGCTTGATCTGGGTTTACAGGATTCATCAGGATTAGCGACCCTGGAGAAATTACTTAAAAGTGGTATTCAACAGCCCGTGATCGTTTTGACTGGAGTAAACGATGAAGAGTTGGGCGAGAATGCCATCAAAATTGGAGCAGAAGATTATCTTCCAAAAGAAGAGGTCAGTAAAACACTGCTGTCGCGCTCCATTAACTACGGCATTGAACGGCACCGACTGACAGCAGAGCTTCAGCAAAAGGCTTCTGAAGATGCACTAACGGGTTTGCCAAACCGTTCTGCACTGTTTGAGCGAATTGAGGTGTTAATAAGCAATACGGATCGAGCAGAAACTAAATTGGCCATCGCTTTGCTCGACCTGGATGGATTTAAAGAAGTTAACGATACCCTTGGCCATCAGACTGGTGATGATCTCTTGCGTCAGATTGCAGCTCGATTACGAAAAAGTTTAAGGCGTTCCGATATGGCTGCGCGTTATGGCGGGGATGAGTTTGTTCTGGTTTTTACGAACTACCACAGTGAATCCGAACTGATGGAGGTTGTACAGCGAAAACTCAATATATTGACGCAACCGATCCGCCTCTACGTCAACGGTGAAGTGCAAGAAGTGACGATAGGCGCCAGTGTTGGCCTAGCGGAGTGGCGTGCGTCCATGACTGCACAGCAGATCGTCAACAACGCGGATGATGCGATGTATGCAAGTAAAAAGAATGGTAAAAACCAGGTCACAATGGCGACTTCACTGCAGTCGTAACCAGTATTCCTGTGGTAATGCTTTGATTCGATCACTGAGCAATGGGTTGTCCAAGTAAAAAGTCTTTCGCTTTTCAGGTTGCAGTTGTTCAAGCATTGTCTGGATTTGAGGGTGGGTATTGAAGTTGTGATGAAAAGCACCACTTTCGTAAGCAACTTGCATGCCTTTTTTCAGTGCATGAAATAATTCAGGATGATGGGGTGATACATAGACGAAGTAGTCGAAGTTATAAATCACCATCACACTGGGATCAACAACAAACTGTGGGTATTGTTTTGTTTGTTGTCTGATTTCTACATAAGCCTCATGAACCCCTCGGTTAATGCCCGTAAAACGATTTGCCTGAAGCATTTTCCAGAGGCTTTGATAGCTCGCCTGCTGTACAGTGAAGCCATTCAGAATAAAGACATCCGTGTCGGGCCAGCCGATTCCGGATCCTACCACTACGCCTTTTTTAAGGTCTTCTAAACTTGCAATGCTTTTGAAAAGCGGTAAATCCTGTTTTTTGATAACGAATATGCGGTGTCCGAGTAAGCCTCGAGTGAGCGGGAAATCTATTTGCAGCAAGTTTTTTTCTCGCTCCGGTGAAAAACCGGTAAAAAAGAAGTTTACCGGGCCGTTTGGTTGTTGTAGTAAGCGGAGGATTCGGGATTGGTTGGCTTGTTTGTAGTTCAGTAATTCGAGCGTGTGAGGTTGATCTGTATATTTCAGGGCGAGTCGTATGACACTGAGTTCATAGCTGAATACCTCCTCATCGCCGTGAAGCAATGCGAGTTTATAGTCGAGCGCACGGCAGGGCAGGGCGAATACAATTAAGAGCAGGGTGATCAAGGTGTATTGATGTTTCATAAGGTGCCTCTTGCCTCTGCTGTAGATTGCCCCCAAAGCCAGTATATTTAATCAGGCGACACTCTTGCATAATTATCGGACATTTTCTGAAAGTCGCCTACTTCCACATACGCATTTATTAGTATTCATATAATCATAGTATCCACATAACCATAGTATCCACATGAATCTAGTATTTAGCTTCTTCCGGTTTTGATCTATTCCTGTTAGCAACCTGAATTCAGTTGTCAATTTATCAAAATAGTGTGCTCTCCCTGGTAACTAAAGGCTGTGATTGAGTTCGCAAGACTATGAAAGCGCAGTGCTTAGTATGGTCATTGCGAGTGTTTCCAGGTCTTTCCGTCCCCCCCATTGGAGGATCTCGGTTCGTTTTAACAGGCGGATTAGAGATTGGGCATTAAATTCCGGCATCAGCTGTTCTGTAAAAGCTGAGGCGAACCGTTCACTGGCATTTTGAGCAATCAGTTTCACCGGAAGTTTGTGGGAAAGCTGAGTCATGTAGAATTGGAAAATGGACTCCTTTGTCGCTGCAAGTGCAGGACTACTGATCACAGTCTGATTGTATATGAGGTACGTGTTTAGATCACCGAATGCAAGCGCCATTGGTTTGTTGAGCGGGGTAAAGTTTCGCAAGGTTTTACCCTCCAGCCAGCGGGCAAGATTGTTTGCGGCATGTTTGCCCATATCCAGCGCATGGTAGGCTTGTTTTGTTAAGCCCGGAGTATAGTCAGCCAAGTCTCCGGCAATGAATATGGCCTCATCGGTTCGGGTTTGCAATGTAGACTTGACCGGAATGCCACTTCGATGGGGGGGCAGTGCTTCAATATTAAGCGCGAGGCTGGCGGGTTGTGTGCCGGTGGTCCAGATTGTGATATCACTGGATAGCGTTGCGCCGGAAGACAGAATGATACGGTCTTCAGTGAGGCTGGAAATGGTTTGGTTGAAATACCAGTGAACCGGGTATTCCGCGCAGATTTTCCGAATGTCATCTGAGATCTTTTGCGTGTAGCCAGGCAGTGCTTGATTGCCTTTCTCGATTATCTGGATAGACAGAGCGGGATTGTGTCGATACCCGCGAAGTAACTCACCCAGTGCCTCGATGCCGGTAAATCCGGCGCCAACAATGCTGACGGTTACGCTGTTTTGTTGTTGGAGCAGGCTTTCCAGGCGGGAGCGGATTTGGACAATTTCTGCGCCTTTTCGGAAGCCTGATGCGACCTCTTTAACGCCTTTTATGCCGTAGTCTGTAGTCTCGTGCCCCATAGCTAGAATCAAACCATCGTATTGCAGTGTTTCGCCTGTTTCAAGTTCAACGGTTTGCCATTGCGGGTCAAAATTTGTTGCGCGATGTGCCACGAAACGATGATTAAGTGCGCTTAAAACCTTAAAGCGGGACAGCTGAAGTGTGTGCAGTTGCTTACAACCAGAAAGTAGTTCGTGGATATTGGGCGTCCACTCGAAATAGGGGGACGGGTCGACTACCGTTACCTCATACAGCCTGCTGGATAGCTGAGTCGCGGCCTGCAGCCCGGCGAAATTTGCACCGAGGATGATGATTTTTTTTCGAGTCATGTTGTTGTATTCCAATTGTTGCGATCTGTCTGCGTTCGGGTGTCTCGACTATTGTATTAGCGAAATGTAAGAAACTTATACCGTAAAATATCGTAATATGGGAAATCATCTTTTTGCCTGCTTTGAGGTGCTACGTGTTCAGGGATAAACGCATTTTATTGCCATTAGTCGTTATTGTGCTAACGGCAATTGTCACTGCCATACTGGTTTCCATGAAAAAACCGCCGAAAGACAGGCCAAAGGAAGAGCAGGTTCCTGTGGTTAAAGTTGATCCGGTGATAACTCGGGATCTGCAATTAAAAGTGCGGTCATACGGTGTGGTTACGCCCAGATACGAAACCCAGTTAGTTGCTCAGGTCAGTGGTACAATTCAGAAATTGTCAGAGCAATTCGTGAAAGGCGGGTTTGTCAGCGCCGGCGATGTCCTTGCTGAAATTGATGCTCGTGACTATGAAGCGGTGTTGATAGAGGCCCAAGCCAGCCTGAAATCGGCCCAAGCGGCACTGGAGCAAGAGAGAGCTCAAGTAATCGTTGCCCGGAAGGAATGGCAAGGAACGCAGGGCGAGCCCACTGCACTTAGTTTGAGAAAGCCTCAACTCGCACAGGAAGAAGCCCGGGTGAAGGCCGCTATGGCTCAGGTCACACGTGCGACCAATGATTTGGAGCGAACCCAGGTGCGTGCGCCATATGATGGCTTGATTGTCAGTCGTTTGGTTGGCATGGGCACGTATGTTAATCCCGGAACCTCACTGGGCATGGTCTACAGCGTGGACACAGCGGAGGTGAGGTTGCCCATTGCCCAAAATCAATATCAATTTCTTGAGGGCAACGGGCTTGGGGCCGAGGTGGTTTTGAAGGCCGATGTGGCGGGCAGTGAAGCGTCCTGGTACGCGAAAATTATTCGCTCTGAAGGCGTCGTGGATAGAGACAGTCGAATGACTTATCTTGTGGCCCAGGTTTCCCGCCCCTATGAACAAAATCCACTGTTGCCATTTGGTCTTTACACAACGGCTGAGCTCTCAGGCAAGCACCTGAAAGATGTAGTCGTCTTACCGCAACATATTCTGGTTGATGGCAAGTTACCCCTTCTCGACCCGCAACGGCGCTTAAACTTTAAATCTGTGGAGGTGATCCGGATCGAAGGCAAGCATGCCGTCGTTCGTGGCGATTTTGGAGTGCAAGATCAATTTATTTCCTCTGCATTACATTACCCGGTGCAGGGAATGCAGTTAAAAGTTGCAGCCGGGACGGAAAATCCGCCGATAGCGAAGCGCTTACCTCAGGAACCTGATACCGAACCGAATACCCCTGTTCCTGATGCGTCAACTCCCCATGCAAAAGGGGATGCAGGATGACAAAGTCTGCAAATCAGGTTACCGACAGCCCGTCGGAATCCGCACGCGCAGAGGAGCACTCAGCAAAAGGCATGATCGCCTGGTTTGCCCGCAACAGCGTGGCGGCAAATTTGTTAATGCTGTTCATTGTTGTGGCGGGTGTATTCACCGCCAATACCATCCGAAAGCAAATGTTTCCCCAGGTTGAAAGTAACTGGTTAACCATTCAGGCAGCCTATCCTGGCGCAGCGCCTCAAGAAGTGGAAGATGGGATCACGCGCAAGGTGGAGGAAGAGCTCCAGTCTATTCAGGGTTTGGAGCGGGTGATCACCTATTCTTCCCGTGGTGCATTTACGGCGTATATCAAAGTAGATCAGGATTACGAGCCCGATGAGGTTCTGGATGATGTGAAGCGCCGGGTTGATGTGATCAACAGTTTACCCGACGGTATGGAGCGACCACTGCTGGAGCGAATTCGTTATCGTCAGGAAGTGGCATACATTAGTTTGTACGGTGATCTGAGCCTGCCCCAGCTTCGGGAGCTGGGGAGTCAGATTCATGATGAGCTTCTGGATATACCGGAAGTTCATATCGCCGAGTTTTATGGTGGGCTTGATTACGAGATCAGTGTCGAAGTCAGCAAAGACAAGTTGCGAGAATACAACTTGAGGTTTACGGATATTGCCAATGCCATTCGAAACCATTCCGCAAATCGATCGGCTGGTCAGATACGTGCAGAGCAGGGCTATATCTCGTTGCGTGTAGAGAATCAGGCCTATCACGGATTTGAATTTGAATCACTTCCGATCCTGACGCGGCAGGATGGTACCCAGGTTTTGCTTTCTGATATCGCCGAAGTTCATGATGGTTTTGAAGAAGGGATTCAATATTCACGATTCAATGGTAAAAACTCTGTGACATTTTTTGTCGGGGCGACCCGCAGTCAAAGTATTACGGATATATCAAAGCGTTTGCAGGACTATGTTGAACAAAGGCAGGCGCGGCTACCGGACGGCGTATCGCTTGATATCTGGGTTGATTTAACCTATTACCTCGAAGGCCGCTTGGACATGATGCTGGAAAACATGCAGTATGGTGCCGTACTGGTGTTTCTTATCCTGGCGCTTTTCCTCAGGATCAAGCTCGCGTTCTGGGTTATGCTCGGGTTGCCTATCAGTTTTCTGGGGGCGCTGTTCATACTGCCCATGGAGTGGGTTGATGTTACGATCAATGTGACGAGTCTGTTTGGTTTTATTCTGGTACTCGGAATTGTTGTTGATGATGCCATTGTCATTGGGGAGAGTGCCCATGCTGAAATAGAAGCTAAGGGGCAGTCGTTAGAAAGTGTTATTCGAGGCGCACAGCGAGTCGCCATGCCCGCGACATTTGGCGTATTAACGACAGTCGCAGCCTTCATGCCAATGGTGCTCAGTGATGGCCCTGAATCCGCATTTTCCCAATCCATCGGGTTTGTTGTTATTTTTTGCCTCTTGTTTTCGTTGATTGAATCGAAGCTTATTTTACCCGCTCACCTGGCGTCGATGCGCCCGGTTAAAGACGCCAGTTCAGGCCCGAGGTCCTGGCTCATTCGCACCAGAAGTCATGTCGATGCAGCGCTGAAGTATGTGGTATCCCGGAACTATCTACCGCTACTGGCGAAAGCGATTACCTACCGTTATGGTGTCCTGACGATTTTTATCAGTATTCTGGTCATAAGCGGCGCACTTTATTACAACGGGATGATCCGGTTTGTGGGCACGCCAAAAATTCCCCACGATTTTCCATCCATCGAGGTGGAAATGCAGGCAATGAGTTCTGAGTCGGCGACTTTAGGTGTCACTCAAGTGATACAGCAAACTATTCGAGATGTAGATCAGGCGCTGGCTACAGAGTTTGGTGCCGGTATGGTGGCCGACATACAGGTGGATTTACGTTCCAGAGTGCGTTCCAGCGTGATGGTGAAACTGATCGATCCGGAACAACGACCGATCGATACTTTCGAGCTGGCCAAACGTTGGCGTGAAGCCTTACCGGATTTACCTGGCGTCAAGCGCATGAAGATAAATGATAACCTGTTTGGATCCGAGCGAGATGATGGCGATCTCAGATTCCAGTTTAAAGGCCGGGATGAAGATGCGCTTGAGCAAGTAGTCAGTGAGTTACGGGAAAAACTTCGCTCAATGAAAGGTGTGGGCGAAATAAATGATAGCCGAAAGGATTTGACCCATGAGCTTCGGCTCGTTTTAAAACCGGTCGCAGATAGCCTGGGATTAACCCTGGCTGATGTGGCAACTCAGGTGGGCTATGGCTTCTACGGACTGGAGGCACAACGAGTGCTCCGCCGAGGGGAAGAAATTAAAGTGATGGTTCGTTACCCGGAAAGTCAACGTAACGGGGTTGGCTTGGTTGATGATATTTTGATTCGTACCGTAGCGGGGGCTGAAGTACCATTGTCGGAAGTTGCCGAGGTGTTGTGGGTACCCAGTGAGGAACAAATTCGCAGGGAAGATGGAACCCGTAATGTCAGTATTTGGGCTTCAGTAAACAGTCAGGATGTTGAGCCTCAAGTCTTGATGAAACAATTGAAGGACGAGTTTATCCCCGAGTTGTTGTCCCGTTATCCGGGGGTAACCAGTGAGGCTGCAGGTCGAATCAAGCGGGAGATGGACAGCCAGGAAACCCAATTACGTAACTTTGTGCTTTCGCTGTTAGCCATTTATGCTTTACTGGCGATTCCATTGCGATCTTATGCTCAGCCTTTGATGATTATGTCGGTTATTCCCTTTGGCATTGTGGGTGCCATGTTAGGACACATTTTGTTAGGCATGGATATGAGTAGTTTGTCGATGTTTGGCGTTATTGCCGCCGCCGGGGTTGTTGTGAATGATTCACTGGTCATGGTTGATTTTGTGAATCGTGCCAGGGCAGAAGGGATACCGCTGGTGGAGTCCGTAATTCAGTCTGGAGCCCGGCGCTTCAGGGCGATCATACTGACATCATTAACAACATTTATCGGTTTGATTCCGATCATACTGGAAACCAGTCTGCAGGCTCAAATTGTTATTCCCATGGCCGTGTCACTGGCCTTCGGTGTTCTGTTTGCCACCGTGATTACCTTGCTGCTTGTCCCGGTGCTTTATGTCATTGGTGCTGATCTTGGCCGTTTCGTGAGGTGGCCACAAACTGGAGCGAAGCCTGCTGAAAATTAATCCTTAGAGGCTTCGTTAGCGTGTTTGTACCAGTACGACATAAAATCTGCATATATCATTTGTTCGATGTTGACGGCTTCTTGTGTCGGGCAAAATAGGGCAACGGTGAATACGTTTTTGCCAATGTCGCTTGTTGTAATCCGGACGCTGGGTTTGAGTGTGCTCAAATGCAGGCCCATGCGCTTTTCGATGATGTGTGCGTATCGTTTAGCGACTTCCTGAAACGGGGCGCAATACTCTTCAACTTTTGCCAGAATAAATTGTCGTGCTTCGAACAGGTTAATGTTCTCGGCATCGCGGACGATTGCGAATGAATGCAAGACATAGCGACGCATGAAATTGAGATTTTGCACTGTATGGGTCACCAGTAGATGGTTAGGGATCGTAAGTGTCTTGCCCGTATAGTCATAGGTTCCTTTTTCGATATCCACTTCGAGCAACGTTGTACTGAGCCAGTCGCTGCGAGCGACTTCACCATAGAATGGCCCGATGCGAACCCAGTCCCCGACGGAGAATGCGCGGGTCGTGGCTTGATAGAACGACCCCATAATACACTGGATAAATTCCCTCAATGCGATCACCAGCGCGACGACAAACGCGGCAATGGAAAGGGCAAAATGCCGTAGCTCGGAAAGCCATATGATAATCAAGCCCACTGCGATAATCAGGCTTGAGAAATTTTTCACAGAGTTGATCCAGCGCTTTGAGTTGTCATCTTCATCCTGGCTCGTTCGCCTGAGTGCGGCAATCAGGCCCATTCTGACGAGATAGCAAATCAGAATAAGTGCCAGGGAAGATATGAGCTTGTTTTCGCTAATCAATTCGTAAATCATGGGGGAATATCGCGTTCCGGTGTTATTGAATAGTAGCCCGCTATTTTGGCACTGGTTCGTTAAAGCTCGCAAGTTTTTAGCAATTTCAATTTTGAGTTTGGGTATGTTACATCCAGTGTGCGCGTGTTCGATTATGGCGCTTCTATCGGTATAGAATTGACATCGAAATGAAAGTTGTCTATTCGTTTCATATTGTGTTGTAAAAATAGGTTTTATTGTGGGTAACAGTCTGTTCTCAAAGTCATCTCCGGAAAATAAGGCCCTGGAAAGCACGCTTCGTGGCACCTGGAAAATTGCGGTAGTGGATGATGATCCTGATGTGGTGGCAGTCACGGAATTGGTGTTGCGCGGACTGCAGGTTGATAATCGTGGTGTCGCGTTTTTGACCGCATCTTCCGCTGAGCAGGCCAAGCAGCTCTTCAATGAGCATGATGACATTGCCATTGCGTTTATCGATGTCGTGATGGAGCGCGAGAATGCGGGGCTGGAGCTTATCCGCTGGATACGTGAGGAGTGTGAAAATCAGAGCACCCGCTTGATTCTCCGTACCGGGCAGCCGGGTCAGGCACCGGAAGAAAGTGTCATTCGAGACTATGATATCAACGATTATAAAAACAAAACGGAGTTGACCTCGACGCGGCTCAAAACGGCTGCCTATGCTGCCATTCGGTCTTACCGGGATATTAAAACACTGGAGTACAGTCGACTCGGTTTGGAGAAAGTTGTTAAATCAACTTGCGAGGTGTTAAAAAGCAAAACCCTCAATCGGTTTGGATCCGCGGTGCTGGAGGAAATAACGGCGTTGTTGCAGCTTAACAGTTCAGCAATTTACGTGGCTTTTTCGAGCGAGAATATCCTCCATGATACGGAGTTGAGTATACTCGCTGCGACGGGGGATTTCGTAGGGATGGCGACACAGTTGGATAGTGATTTAGTTCCTGAACCGATTCGTCATCAGTTACAGTCCGTCTTGATGAGCAAAAAAAGTGTTCATACAGATGAAACTTATATTTCCTATGTTCCCACCAGCTCCCAGACTGCAAACGTGCTATATGTCTCATTTGACGAACCACTGAGTCAGTACAAAAAGAATCTTCTGGATATCTTTTCCACCAATGTTGCCCTGACCTTTGAGAATCTTGCGGTTAAAGAAGATATCGAGGCCACTCAAAAAGAGCTCATGTATGTCCTGGGGGATGCCATCGAGCAACGCAGTAAAGAAACGGGCTCTCATGTTCGCAGAGTCGCGCTGATATGTGAATTATTGGCCAGGGCGCTGAATCTGGAAGAGCCTTTTGTCCAGGCGATTAAACATGCAGCCCCATTGCATGATATCGGCAAGATCGGTATTCCAGAACATATTCTTCACAAGCCGGGTAGTCTTGATAGTCAAGAGTGGGAAATTATGAAAACCCATGCACGGCTGGGTTATGACTTATTGCACAGCTCCAAGCGCGTTCTCGCTCGAGTCGGAGCCAATATTGCCCTGTACCACCACGAGAAATGGGATGGCTCCGGCTATCCAAACGGCTTGGTCGGTGCAGCGATACCCATTGAAGGTCGCATTATGGCAGTGGCGGATGTTCTGGACGCACTGGGTTCGAAGCGATCATACAAGACGCCCTGGTCTGCTGATGAGATCAAGTCCTTTCTGGAGGCTCAGAAAGGCCAACACTTTGACCCGGAAATTTGTGACCTGGCGCTTGAAAATTTTGAAGAAATTATGGCACTGCGTGCTCAGTACCCGGACTCGTTATCTTGATTGATGGCATGCTGAGGGGCATGTGTCTGCTCGACATGGCGTACTTGTCAAGTCGCAGGTTTGCTAATGAAGTAATCTGGATATGAGGTTTTTGCACTATGCAGTCTCACCTGGAGTATCTTTTACTGGCGGTCTCGAAAGCGACCTTTATCGATGATGGTGATCTTGAACGAGCAACACGATTGATACTCAGTGCTACCCTCGAGGGATTGGATGTCGAGCGTGCGGGTATTTGGCTGCTCTCCAGTGATCACTCTGTTATCCGCTGTAAGTTGCTGATCGATAAACATAACAAACTGGAAGCGGATGATCTCGAATTACGTCGTTCTGATTTTCCTAAATACTTTCATGCACTTGACTCCGAGCGTACGATCACCGCCCACAATGCATTAAGTGATCCTTCAACAGTAGAATTCGCAGAGGTCTACCTCCAGCCCTTGGGTATTACCTCAATGTTGGATACGCCCATTCGGCACAGAGGCGATATGATTGGTGTGATCTGTTCAGAGCATATTGGCCATGCGCGAACCTGGACTGAAGACGAAGTAACATTTTCCGGGGCTTTGGCAGATCTGTATGGGCGGGCGGTGAGTGCGGCGCAAAGACGAGACTTCGAGCTTGCTTTGCAGGAGGCCAATGCGGAGTTAGAGGCGAAGGTTGCAAGTCGCACACAAGAGCTTAGCAAGGTCATCGAAGAATTGAAAAAAGCCCAGAGTCATTTAGTCGAATCGGAAAAAATGGCGGCGCTTGGTGCTTTAGTGGCGGGTGTGGCCCATGAAGTTAATACACCCTTGGGGGTTTCCATTACCGCTGTATCCCATTTGGATCAAGTTGTGCTCACTCTGCAGCGGAGTTATGAGGCCGGCACATTGGATGAAAATGCGTTCCTGAATTTTTTGGAAGAGTATCGCTACTCATCCGCTTTGGTGCATTCCAACCTGGATCGTGCGGCCAAGTTAGTGAGCGACTTCAAGCAAACCGCGGTGGATCAATCCTCTGATGTGTTGGAAGAATTCTCTCCAGCACGCCACCTGGAGCGCTTGCTTTCGAGTCTGAGACCTTTATACAAACGCCATCAAGTACAGATTATCCTCGATATTGATCCGGAGATCCGGCTCTATTCTTTTCCTGGGGCGCTCTCACAAATCGTGACTAATTTGGTCTCCAACAGTTGTGTACATGGCTTTGGCGTCTCGCAAGGTAATCAGATTATCATCAAGGGCACCCTCGAAGATGCGGACTTTGTTCTGACTTATAAAGACAATGGCAGGGGATTGACCCCTGAAATTCGGCAGAAAATGTTCGAACCTTTTTTTACCACGAATCGCTCGGGAGGCGGATCGGGTTTGGGCATGTCTATCGTCTATAATCTGACGGTACAAAAGCTCAAGGGACGAATTGATGTCATTCACTGTGAACACGGTGCCGAGTTCCAGTTCCAAATACCTCAATCCTGTCCGGAGTGTGATGCTGGCTGACAACAATACTGTTGAGCAAAATTGCTATCGTTTTTCGTGGCTCATGCCATTGCATCACAACGCTGCGGCAAAGCAGAATGTAGCGCTATGGCGTACCTATCTTTCTCACTGTCGACAGGATTAGTTCATGAACTTCGAACTTACAGAAGAGCAGCAGATCATTCAAACCGTCGCTAGGGACTTTGCCCAGCAAGAATTACAAGCCAATGCCAAGGCTTTAGATGAAGGTGAGGGGCGCTCCGGGCTTCTCGCAAATTTGAAACGGCTATCCGAGCTTGGGGTAATGGGCCTCAATATCAAAAATGAATATGGCGGCTCGGAAGCCGGGAGTATTGCTTTTAGCCTGGTGATTACTGAGCTTGCGAAAGCTTGTGCTTCAACCGCTGTTACCGTGTCCGTGACCAATATGGTGGCGGAAGTGATACAGTCCGTGGCCAGTGATACCCAGCGTGCACGTTATCTACCCAAAATCTGCAGCGGTGAATACGCTGCTGCGGGCTTTTGTTTGACCGAACCCCAAGCAGGGTCTGACCCATCAGCCATGAATACCACAGCCGTTCGGGATGGAGATCATTGGGTGCTCAATGGTGCCAAGGCTTACATCACTAGTGCCGAATATGCAGGGGTATTTGTAGTCTGGGCTGTAACCGATAAAACTGCACCAAAAGGCAAAGGCATTTCCTGCTTTCTTGTTGAGCGGGAAACACCTGGTTTAGTCGTTGGGCCTGCAGAAAAGAAAATGGGGCAGCATGGCTCAGCAACCAACCCGGTATATTTTGACGACTGTCGTATCCCTGAAGATGCATTGATGGGGGCGTTGAATCGGGGCTATCAGGTTGCACTGGGTGAGCTCGCAGGTGGTCGCATCGGGATCGGATCTCTGGCTCTCGGGTTGGGATTATCCGCTATTGAATATGCAACGGCATACGCGAAAGAGCGCAAGCAATTTGGCCAGGCGATCGCCGATTTTCAGGGCATTCAATGGATGGTGGTTGACCATGCCACAGAGTTGGAGGCCGCTCGGTTATTGTTGATGCAGGCTGCCAGTCGCAAAGAAAATTCCCAGGACTTTTCAACCCAGGCATCGATGGCAAAGCTCTTTGCAACCGAGGCCGCGAATCGTGCTTGTTATTCTGGCCTGCAAATTCTGGGCGGAAATGGCTATAACCGCGAATATCCATTGGAGCGACTCGCCAGAGATGTTCGAATCACCAGTATTTATGAAGGTACCAGCGAAATTCAGCGATTGATTATCGCCCGGTCGATCCTGCGCTGATAGCTTGAATTTTTGATTACTCATTTTCACCTAGCTCCAGGCGTTCCCGTATCCTGTTCAATGTACCATCCGCGACCAAACTGCTCAGTGCTTGCTCGATACTGGGGATGTGCCGCGTATGTTTTTTGTGTAGGTAAGGGTAGAGATCGAATTCGGATGCGATCGCGACTTCCTTAATGCCGCTCGTTGCGAATTTTTCTTTCAGAATGATACGGTTGGACATGGCGGGTCCACCCACATAAGCGCCCAGGCGGTTCATTGCGATCAGGCTAAATATTTTCTCGGGTTGTTGATAAGTAATTCTGAGGTTCGCGGCCAGTGGACTTAATTCCATTTCGGCCTTCTTGCTTCCGAGCAGATAGGCAACCTGATATTGGTTGGTTCCGGCATGATCAATCAGGCTGGGTAGATCTTTCACATTGTTGACAATGGAGGGATGTTTGGCGAAGACGATGTGCTGTTCTCTGAAGATTGCAACCTGCACTTTCCGGAGGTTTTTAAACTGATTTTCAATGCCCTCAATCCGCGCACCGACACCATCAAATCGACCTTCATTGGCTGATACCAATGCTCGAAGTTTAGGCAGGGTTTTGATATGGCTTGGAATGCCGGTCCGTTTTGAGATCTCGGCAAAGGTATGTCGAACGTAGTCGACAAGTGGGCCATCATTGTCTGGCATTGTAATCACCAGCGAGTTTGTACCCGAAGATGAATGTGCCACGGAGTTGGCAATGCCTGTGCCGCTCTGCAAGAGTGCCAGTGCGATAAAGAGGCTGAATAGAGTCTTTTTCAGGGTCATTTGGTATCGCTCATTCACATGTTTGACTGACGCGTGATCTCTGATGCGAAATGTTCTTCGACTTTAGTCAGTCTAGCGAAACCCAGGGCCTGAGTACAATTTAAACGGGCTGACCGAGGATGATAGAACGGTTTTTAATTACGAATTATGGGGTTCTGCACAGTTGGTCATGACCTGGGATATTCTGGTCAGTAGCAGTGACTCCGGGATGTTAACTGTCGGCCCTACATCAATGCGGTGTGATGCATGGGGATTGTTATGATTAATAAAGTAGAGATACTGGCACACGCTATCATGAATGCACTGCGCATCACCGTCACCGAACAAGACCGTTAAATTGTCGTCATGCTGGAGCCGTTTTAACAGATTCTCGACTGATTCGATGTTCAACTGCTTTGATTCCACGGTACCGCTCCTTTAATTTGGAAAATTTATTCAGAATACTGCTCCATGCCGGAGGCTGTTCAAAATAAGCGGTTTCGAGCGCTTTTTCCACCGTCGCGAAGCTAAAATTGCGGTATTGCTCCACAGATTGAAGGTTTAGGTTCTTATTTGTGCACCAGAGCAGACAAAAGCTCTGAGGAGACGCATCGGTTTGCTTTTATGTTCAATACTGCGTTTTCGAAATCAATTCGTTCCCGGAGTAGTTCATGGGAGTACTTTCCATTTCGAGGCGTGAGGCGTATGTAGTGTGCCAGTATGAGACGTGCTCTTAGTGCTTTGTAGGTTTTAAGGAAGGGGGTGACGTATTCGAGCACCGTCAGGGCTTGGCGGTTGTACACTGCATAGGTAAAGCTTGGGGAGTGTTTTTCCTGGCTGGTTTTTTTGGTTGTTATTTTTCCCACACCTAACACATTGAGTATGTGCTCAAGTAAAACTCGTTCTGTACTGCTTATGCTGACAGATAGCTGACGGTTTTCATTGCGATGTTTTCGAATGAGAGTAATCGTGCCTTCTCCATCGATTATCCCGGCGATATAGCTGCATCTGTTGCACGAAGTTTTTGGACTTGATTCACTAGTCTTTCAATCCCTGAAAGAAAAACGCCCGTGTTGTGATAATAACAACACGGGCATTCAATTGGTGGAGACGGCGGGACAGCTAATCCATATTTTTCAATATGGGCTGGACTATTCCTTCACCTGCTGTAGTAAATCACAACAGGGGAGAGCGTATTGTGGGCAAATGCCCACCCTAGTACTCCGTGGAAACACAGTTTGATGAAAACTGGTTTCGGGTAGGAGCCTATGAGTCTCTAGCCGGCTTACTGGTTTCCCATTCACCGGACGGCGTTGGCATAGATGGTTTAGCATTGAAACAATGCCTCTTATCCTTAGCGTTCACCGTATGAGCCCTCTTTTTCCGACGGGAATCGCTTCCCGTGGCGACCAGTACGTTAATCGAACCCGCGTCCGCCAGCCCTCTGCCATCGGCTCTACATGTTTAGAAACCCTCTATTGAGTTAACCTTTGGCGGCCCGAGGGGCAGGGCGCTTAAGGCGAGTTCCATTTAGTTTCGCAGATTTGCACGGAACCATGCAAACAAGCTAGCTTGTTCTAAGTGACATCCAGCGCCGCGATACAAGCATCTTGGGCTGGACGCTAGCAGGGTTTAAGCTGCTAGAGCGTAGTTTTCGTCGTTTGCGACTATTTTTTGTAGCGATTGGAGTACGAGAGCCGCTACACTCTCGACATGCACCTTTGGGTTCGCAACCAGCGTCGAAGCCAAGTCGTCCCCGTAGCGTAAAAGAGTATATAGGGTTGTATCTGCTGATTTCAAGGCTGGTGACAAAAATATTGCAGATTAACCCGCGTGCTCACGCACAACCCGTTGTTTTTGTCTGTTCCAGTCACGTTCTTTTTCAGTGGCCCGTTTATCAAATTCCTTTTTACCTCTTACCAGGGCAATTTCGCACTTGATCAGATTTCCTTTCCAGTAGATGGAAAGCGGGACACAAGTCAGTCCCGCCTGATTTATTTTTCCCATGATACGGTCTATTTCACGGCGATTCAGCAGTAATTTCCGGGTCCGGGTCGGGTCGGCAACAACGTGAGTTGAAACGGTGTTCAACGGCGAAATATGTGCACCCAGCAACCAGGCCTCATCGTTTTTAAAAAGGATGTAGGAATCGACCAATTGGCATTTTCCTTCCCGAAGGCTTTTCACTTCCCAACCGATCAGGGCCAAACCGGCTTCGAACTTGTCTTCAATGTGATAATCATGGCGGGCTTTTTTATTCTGTGCAATGGTACCTGTGCCCGATGTATTTTTTTTCTTTGCTTTGCTCATAGTGATTCCACTATAGTTTTGGCGGCGAATAACGCCGCGAATTTCTTCTGTAACGTCTCCCGCTATTTTACGCTGGGAGAATTTTACTTTTTGGCCTAAAGTACTTGATAAGCTTGGTGCTTTTTCCGAAATAGGATAGATCGACAGGCACCGAGCCGCGGGGCCGGAGTAACAATAATATTGCCTTAGCGCCGCGAACAATTGAATTGTGAGCCAAAATACCGGTGGCGTATTGTAACGTAATCGTGCGCCATGGCGTTATTCAGATTTGGGGACACAATTAAAATAAACAACCTGCCAGTATTTGAGTTTTACCTGTCTGTGTAAAAGATAGGAGTGAAGATGTTTTTGCAGGTTTTCCGTTCGGAGAACGAATGAGTAGAAAGCAAGACCCATATAAAGGACAGCTGGGGCGATACAGTACTTTCTATCTGGTGCTGATTGGAGCCGCAATTGGTTTTGGTAATGTCTGGAGGTTTCCATATCTAACTGGAGAAAATGGCGGGGGTGCTTTTTTGCTCTTGTATGTCATTTGTCTCTTTGCCTTGGGCATCCCGATGATGGTTGCAGAGCTTGTTGTGGGACGCGTCGGAAAGCGCAACCCCGTTGATTCCATCAACGTGTTGTGTGCGAAATCCGGGGTAACCTACTGGTGGCAATCCATTGCATGGTTTGCGATGGCGGCAGGCTTTATTGTTTTGTCTTTTTATTCTGTTGTGGGCGGGATCGCTGTTGCCTATATTTTTTATTCTGCATTTGGTTATTTCGGCGCTACAGCAGAGAGTCAAATGTCCTTCGGCGTATTGAACACCAACCCCGGGACCTTGATGGGGTGGCACACATTATTTCTGGTAATCGTAATGATGGTGGTGAAACGTGGCGTGCGTGACGGAATCGGTCGCGCAGCTCGTATGCTGATGCCGTTGATTGTGGTTATTGGATTTGGTCTGCTTATTCATGCAATGGATACAGTGGCATTTACTGATGGTTTTGATTACTTGTTTGAGTTCCGGCCCGAGCAGCTCTCTTTCAGTGCAATTCTTCAAGCGTTGAGTCATGCCTTTTTCAGCTTGACCCTATCTGTCGGAGCGATGATGGCCCTTGGGGCGTATATGCCGGATCGAATGTCGGCAGGGCGGGCTTCAGCGGCTGTGGCATTGACAGACATGTTTCTTGCTTTGATGGCTGGCTTAATTATTTTGCCCTTATCGCTAAGTCATTCGGCGCTCCCCCAGCAGGGCTTCGGGTTAATGTTTCAAACGCTGTCTACGGCATTCGGAGAAATGGCCTGGGGACAATTCTGGGGGGCTGCATTCTATGTTCTGGTGACCTTTGCGGCATGGACATCTGCGATTGCACTGGCAGAACCGATCGTAGCCTGGTTGATCGAACGGGCTCGACTACCGCGCTCAATTGCCTGTCTGGTATTGTTGATCGCCGCTTGGTTCCAGGGGCTGGTGGTAATTTATTCCTTTAATGTTTGGCAGTCGTATCAGTTTGCAGGATTATCCCTGTTTGGCTTTTTCGATTTTATCACTTCTGGTTTACTCATTCCCCTGGCGGGGCTATTACTGGTTGTGTTCCTTGGGCGACGAGTGAAAGTGGCAGAATTGGAAAGCGCTGCGGGCTTTCGGCACCCCGAGGTATTCAGGCTGTGGTACTGGAATTTGCGTTGGTTGATGCCGTGCTTTATGTATTTGGTATTTATATTGGGATTGTTTAATCTGCTTTCTTCTTTGTGCCAAGGCGTATCCCCTGAATCTTCGGGAATATGTGTATTGATTCATTATGATATTTTTTAGCTGATTCGTGGTAATATGCAGCGCGTCAGGCCTCGTGGTTGTTGCTATACATCGGGGTTAGGTTTACTGAAAGAGAAGTGGTTATGCCTCATAAAATTGATCGAAGTGCGCTTGTGATGCATTCCGCAGAGAAAATGTTTAATTTAGTCAATGATGTTTCTTCTTATCCAGCCTTTTTGCCCTGGTGTTCTGACGCCGAGGTTCATTCTGTTGATGCCCATGAGATGGTTGCCTCTTTGGAATTGGCTAAAGGCGCGGTTAAGCAGCGTTTCACAACAAAGAACAGTCTTACCTTACATAAAGAAATTGCGATTGAGCTTATTGAAGGGCCGTTTTCACAGTTAAAAGGGGTGTGGGAGTTCAAGGCGTTGAGCGATCAAGCCTGTAAAGTGGTCTTGAGTTTGCAATTCGAGTTTCAGGGCGCTTTTGGTAAAATGGCGCTGGGCTCTGTGTTCGCCCAAGCCGCAAATACGCTGGTGGATGCATTTTGTAAGCGGGCGAACGAAGTCTATAGCTGAGTGTTGTAGACAGATCGCCGGATCGGTCGAAAGTAATTAGATTGATGGAAAGTAACCAGATTGATGGAAAGTAGTTATATTGATGTTGAGGTTGCCTTTGCTTTACCTCACAAGCAAAAAATTGTTGCCGTTAAAGTCAAGCCGGGTACTTCCGCCTACGATGCGGTGATCAAGTCTCAGATTCACACCTTGTTCCCGGAAATTGATCTGGAAAAGGGCAAAATGGGCATTTTTGGCAAGGCTATTAAAGACCCTAAGAATCACGAACTCCGAGCGGGGGATCGCGTGGAACTTTATCGGCCGCTTAAGATTGACCCCAAGCAAGCGCGCGTGAATCGGGCGAAAAAAGGCGCTTGAGATCCCGATAGTCAACTGTGGTCAGTAGCTATCGGGATGCCGGAATAATCCGGCATGGAGGATCAGTACGCCGGGGTCTCATTCAGCAGGGCCGAAGCATGGTGGGTGTATGTATCGTCAGGCCCATAATAAACAGTGATAATCTGCCGTTTGATATCACCGCCCGCTTTTTGGAAGGTGTAAACATAAGCATCTTCCTGGTGATCAAAGGTGCTCGGGGTAGAGGGCGTGCCGAGCAGGTAGTGAACTTGTCTTCGGGTCATGCCGGGTTTTAGCTGTTCGAGGGTCTCGTGATCGATAATGCTCCCTTGTTGAACGTTGATTTTGTAAACACCCGGAAATGAGCAGCCTGCTGCAATTACAAGGGTAAAAAATAATGTAGCACTGGCGAAAAAATGTCTGAACATGGAAGGCCTGATGTTGCTGGTTGAAAATAAGTACGATTTAGAGAAACAGTACAATTAAAGGAATGCGCAAACTTGGCTTGATCGCCGTTGCGAATAATTCATATTGCGTTTTGCATCTTGTTGCGAATTCCTCTATCTTGTCGGTTTAGTTGGATAAGCAAGATAATAACGGATATTGACCCGTCTGCTAAGAGGTTTAATCAAATTCATGTCGTCTGAAAATTTAGAATTGAAGAAAGCGGGCTTGAAAGTCACATTGCCGAGAATAAAAATCCTCAGCATTCTTGAAAGCGCTGAAAACCATCATATGAGTGCTGAAGATGTTTACAAAACATTGATGGAGGCCGGGGATGATGTTGGTTTGGCAACTGTCTACCGTGTTTTGACGCAATTCGAGGCCGCAGGTTTGGTGTTGCGACATAACTTTGAAGGGGGGCATGCAGTATTTGAGCTTGCCAGTGATGATCATCATGATCATATGGTCTGTACCCAGACTGGCCAGGTTATCGAATTTTGTGATCCCGTTATTGAGGAGCGTCAGCGTCAAATTGCTGAAGAGCATGGGTTCGAAATTGTGGATCACAGTTTGACGCTTTATGTGAAGCCAAAAAAATAAGCGCAGTAGGTCGCTAATCTTTTCAAGTTGTGGCCGGCGCGCCACAGCGCGATGTTCTCAATCGTCATCGCGAACGCGCTTCGGCTAAACTCTCCCTCTTGGGCATTACACTGTAAGCTTGTACTGTCATTCTATGCTGAGCATTTCTTTTGCATGATCCAGTGAGCGCTCGGTGATTTCCACGCCCCCAAGCATTCTTGCCACTTCGGTAATTCGCTCCGCTTGTGACAATGGGCGGATTTTAGAATGGGTCTCACCATCTTTGGCTGTTTTGCTCACCTCAAGGTGTGTATGTCCCTGGGATGCAACCTGCGGCAAGTGAGTTACACAGAGTACCTGGCCTCGCGAGCCGAGTTTTCGTAGCATTTGCCCGACCACCTCAGCGGTACTGCCGCCTATACCGACATCCACTTCGTCAAATACCAGCGTTGGAATGGTTGAGGATTCCGCCAGAATGACCTGGATGGCCAGGCTGACCCGGGAAAGTTCGCCACCAGAGGCAACTTTGATCAGCGGTTGCGGCGGTTGTCCGGGGTTAGCGCTAATCATGAATTCAATTGATTCCATTCCGCCAGGGTGAAATTGAGGAGTAGGCGTCAAACAGGTGGTGAACGTGGCGGATGACATATTCAAGTGGGCGAGCTGTTGGGTGATCAACTTGCTTAGTTTGTCTGCTGCGCTGCTGCGTTTCTTTGTTAGCTTCTCGCAAGTGGTGGCATAGACTGCACCGGCGTCCTCCAGTTTGGCTTCCAGCACTTCGAGGTTGTCTTCGCCGTCAGTCATTTCAGCCAGCTCGATACTCATCTTCTCCCTTACCCGTATCAGTTCGTGTGCCTCTACTCGGTGTTTCCTGGCTAATTGATAAATGCTACTGAGGCGTTCCTCAATAAATTGCAGGCGCTCGGGATCGAGTTCAAAGGTGTCGAGAAAGTGTCGCAATGAAGATCCTGCCTCGTCGATTTGAATTATTGCTTCGCTCAAAAGATTGCGGGTCTCGTTGAAGTGTTCGTTGTCGACCGGCAGATTCTCCAATAGTTGGCATGCCTGGCTGATTAGGTCGTGAGCGGTGTTGTCTCCATCAGCGCAAATAGTTATGACCTGATGTCCGGTCTGCAGTACTTTTTCTGCATTGGCCAGGGTGTTTTGTTCCTGTTCCAGCGTTTCGATTTCACCTTCTTGCAGATCCAGCTGTTCCAGCTCTTGTAGTTGGTAAGACAGTAGCTGTTGGCGAGCATGTCTTTCATCTGAATGCCCTTTGAGTTGTTCGAGTTTTTGTGCGATTTCGGACCAGTTTTTGAACTGTTGTTTAACGGTTTGAGCCAGTGCGGTTGTGTTGCCAAAAGCATCCAGTAATTGCTTGTGGGTGTCCTTGCGTAACAGAGACTGGTGTTCGTGTTGGCTGTGAATGTCGATCAGTAGCTCGCCAAGTTGACGTAAGTTCTGTAAGGGGGCGGGCTGGCCATTTATGTAGCCTCTCGAACGCCCCTCTTTGGTGATAACCCGCCTTAAAATACATTCCGGCCCCTGATCCAGGTCCCGTTCTGCTAGCCAGGTGTGTGCTGCAGGCAGTTGGCTAATATCAAATGTGGCGGTCAATTCGGCTTTCGTTTTGCCATACCTGACAATGCCGCTGTCTGCCCGGTCTCCCAGCGTTAAGCCCAGAGCGTCAAGGACGATTGATTTACCGGCACCTGTTTCGCCTGTGATTACAGTCATGCCTTGTTCGAAAGAGAGTTCAACACGTTCTGCTATTGCAAAATTGCTCACAGTTAAATGAATCAACATAGGTTCCAGTCTCTAAAAGGGTGCCGTTGGGTGGCTATATATACAGTATTGGGTTGGGTCTGGCAATTCCCCAGGCGAGTAAATTATCTGAAATTTAAAGTGTAAATTCAGCATCAGACTTGAAAACAAATTAACCGACCCCATCTCTCCAAAAAATTTGAGAAAGAGACCTTGTAAGCATTGGTTTCCCTGGGAGGCCGAGCCAGAATTGATCCAATTGGAGGAGTGAAATGAGCGCTGAGGAAAAAAACGTAAATGAGTCCGAGCAAGCATTGCAGGATGAAGCGTTGGAAACTGTAGAGCAGGCAGATGCTGATGTGGTTGAGTCAACTGATGCTCCTGAAGAGGCCGCCTCAGCGGATGCGCAGGTTGCCGTGATGACCGAAGAGCTGAGCAAACTGAAAGAGCAGGTGTTGCGCTCTGAGGCGGAAATGGAGAACGTTCGTCGCCGGGCAGAGCTGGATGTTGAAAAGGCGCACAAATTTGCCTTGGAAAAGTTCACGAAGGAACTCTTGCCTATCGCCGACAGTCTGGAAAAGGCGATCGAATCGATTCAGGGGGATGATGCTGTGCTGGTCTCCGCACGGGAAGGGGTGGAGATGACTTTGAATCTGATGATGAGTGCATTGGGCAAGTTCAAAGTTGAGCAACTTGATCCGGTTGGTGAGCCCTTTGATCCGCAATACCACGAAGCGATGTCAATGGTCAGTGCACCCCATGCTGAACCGAACTCAGTGATCGCTGTCGTGCAAAAAGGTTACACCTTGCATGGTCGTTTGGTGCGTCCAGCTATGGTTATGGTGGCCAAGGCAGAAGCTGGAAATCAAATTGACGAAAAGGCTTGAAAAAAAAATAAGCGGGCCAATATAGAGTGGTAAGTCGGATGGCCAATAAGCTTTGGAGGTAACCCGGGGCAGGCCGCAGCAGATTGGGAATGAACTTAAGAATACCAGGACCGGAAAATTCACGAGCATGTTAGCCGGTTCTATTTAGTTTGGAGAAGATTTATGAGCAAAATTATCGGAATTGACTTGGGGACCACAAACTCTTGTGTTGCCATTATGGATGGTAAAAAAACCAAGGTCATTGAAAACGCAGAAGGTGATCGCACCACCCCATCCATCATCGCATTTACCGATGATGGAGAAACCCTGGTTGGCCAGTCGGCCAAGCGTCAGGCGGTAACAAACCCAACCAATACATTGTTTGCTATCAAGCGTTTGATTGGTCGTCGCTTTGAAGACTCTGTTGTTCAGAAAGATATCAAAATGGTGCCTTACAAAATTGTAGGCGCAGACAATGGTGATGCATGGGTTGAAGTGAAAGGCGAGAAAAAAGCACCGCCACAGATTTCTGCTGAAGTCTTGAAGAAAATGAAGAAAACAGCAGAAGATTACCTGGGTGAAAGTGTAACCGAGGCAGTTATTACTGTGCCGGCCTACTTCAATGATTCTCAGCGTCAGGCAACCAAGGATGCGGGTAAAATCGCAGGTCTTGATGTTAAGCGTATCATCAATGAGCCTACCGCTGCAGCACTGGCCTATGGTTTGGACAAGCAGTCTGGTGATTCCACTATTGCTGTTTACGATTTGGGTGGTGGTACATTCGATATTTCGATCATTGAAATTGCAGATGTTGATGGCGAGAAACAGTTTGAGGTATTGGCAACCAATGGTGACACCTTCCTGGGTGGTGAAGACTTCGACTTACGTTTGATTGAATATTTAGCGGATCAATTCAAGAAAGATAGTGGTATCGATCTGAAGGGTGATCCTCTGGCCATGCAGCGATTGAAGGAAGCTGCCGAGAAGGCAAAGGTTGAGTTATCGAGCAGCCAGCAGACTGATGTTAACTTGCCTTACATCACTGCGGATCAGACGGGTCCCAAGCACTTGAACGTTAAAGTGACGCGAGCAAAACTGGAGTCGCTGGTTGAAGATCTTGTTGTGAACAGCCTTGAGCCTTGCCGTATAGCGCTTCAAGATGCTGGATTGAACGCATCCGAGATTGATGAAGTGATCTTGGTGGGTGGCCAGACACGGATGCCGATGGTTCAAGAAAAAGTTAAAGAGTTCTTCGGCAAAGAAGCTCGCAAAGATGTAAACCCTGATGAGGCTGTTGCAATTGGTGCTGCAGTTCAGGCTGCGGTTTTGTCGGGTGATGTGAAAGACGTACTGTTGCTTGATGTTTCGCCTTTGACTCTGGGTATTGAAACCATGGGTGGTGTTGCCACGCCGTTAATAGAGAAAAATACAACCATCCCGACCAAAAAGTCGCAGGTTTTCTCGACAGCGGATGACAACCAGACCGCAGTGACGATCCATGTTGTTCAGGGTGAGCGTAAGCAGGCGGCGCAGAACAAGTCTCTGGGGCGTTTTGATTTGGCTGATATTCCGCCAGCACCGCGTGGTATGCCGCAAATCGAGGTTACATTTGATATTGATGCCAATGGTATTTTGAATGTATCTGCCAAAGATAAGGCTACTGGCAAAGAGCAATCAATCGTGATTAAAGCGTCTTCTGGTTTGTCGGACGAAGAAATCGAGAAAATGGTGAGCGACGCCGAAGCGAATGCGGATGAAGATCGTAAGTTCGAAGAGCTTATTGCAGCACGAAACCAGGCTGATGGTATGATTCACGCGGTCAAGAAAACCCTTGAAGAAGCTGGCGATAAAGCGACTGCGGAAGAGAAAGAGAAAATCGAAGCTGCTATTAAAGACCTGGAAGAAGCTGTGAAGGGGGATGATAAGGCGGATATCGAGGCGAAGACCAAGGTGTTGACTGACGCTTCAGGTGAGTTGGCGCAAAAAATGTATGCAGAGCAGGCGCAAGCAGCGGGTGCAGCGGAAGGTGCTGATGCCGCAGCAGGTGATGCATCTGGTCCATCTGACGATGCAGTTGATGCAGAGTTTGAAGAAGTTAAGGACGATAAGCGCTAAGCATTTGCTTTGCGTTTACAGTCTTGTGGATATGGCGTGGAGTTTAGGCTCCGCGTCATTTTTGCGTCTGTCTTATGGGGATTATGAATGTGATCTCCAGTGTTGAATTGAAGAGGTGGGTTAGCCTCGTACATAGCTGAAGTCTTATGTCAAAACGAGATTATTACGAGATATTGGGTCTTGCTAAAACGGCGGAAGCCAAAGAGATAAAGCAGGCCTACCGAAAATTAGCCATGAAATATCACCCGGACCGGAACTCTGATGATCCGGAGGCCGAGGATAAATTCAAAGAGGCTACAGAAGCCTACGAGGTGCTTAGCACGCCGGAAAAACGGGAAGCTTATGATCGCTACGGGCATGCTGGGGTTGATCCTAATATGGCCAGTGGCGGCGGTTTTGGGGGTGGTGGAGCCAGTTTTGCTGATATCTTCGGTGATGTTTTCGGCGATATTTTCAGTGGTGGCGGAGGCGGTGGTCGTTCACGTTCTGCCAAGGGCGCTGACTTGCGCTACAATCTGGAACTGGATCTGGAAGATGCGGTTCGTGGTAAAACAGTAAAAATTAAGATCCCCACTCACGTTAATTGTGAGGATTGTGACGGATCCGGTGCGCAAAAAGGGACCGAACCCGAAAACTGTGGTACTTGTCACGGTGTTGGGCAGATTCGCATGCAGCAGGGATTCTTCTCTGTGCAGCAGACTTGTCCGCATTGTCGTGGTCGTGGCAAGGTGATCAAATCTCCGTGTAAAACCTGTCATGGTGCCGGACTGGTTGAAGAGCAAAAAACACTGTCTGTAAAAGTCCCGCCTGGAGTCGATACGGGTGATCGTATCCGCTTGGCAGGAGAGGGAGAGGTGGGGGCTCGTGGTGGCCCTCCAGGTGATCTTTATGTTCAGGTAATGGTTAAGGATCATCCGATTTTTGTTCGTGATGGCAAGAATCTTTATTGTGATGTGCCCATCACCTTTGGTGATGCTGCATTGGGTGGCGAGTTGGAGGTTCCGACGCTTGACGGTCGAGTCAAATTAAAAATTCCACCTGAAACCCAAACGGGTAAGCTGTTCCGCTTGCGTGGTAAAGGTGTGACACCTGTCAGGGGTGGTGCCGCGGGCGATTTGCTGTGTCGAGTTACGGTGGAAACCCCTGTTAATTTGACCAAAAAGCAAAAAGATTTGTTGCGCGAATTTCAGGAATCAATGGAGTCTGGTAATGCTCATCATGCTCCGAAAAAGCATTCCTGGTTTGAGGGTGTGAAAAACTTTTTTGAGGATATGAAGTTCTAGCCCTGCATATCACTCAAAAGGGGCGTAAAGCCCCTTTTTTGTTGATTCGACATGGGTATCTTTGGGGTTGCGATGCGTTATATGGGCTGAGGACGGATGCACGCGGACGTAATCGGAATCTTTTTTTATTTATGCATTGATTTTGGTGGTCGTAAAGAAGGCTGAGGTCACATGAATCAGGTCGGTTGTTGAGGAATTAAACATGGTAAGAGTAGCGGTAATTGGTGCTGCGGGTCGAATGGGGAAGGTGTTGGTTGAGGCGGTTACCGCTGCAGATGATCTTGAGTTAGGTGCTGCTGTTGTTGAGCCGGGTAGTTCGCTAATTGGTGCTGATGCGGGCGAAATGGCGGGTGTGGGTCGTTTGGGGGTCTCGATTGTGGGGCAGCTGAGCGAGGTGATCGCTGATTTTGATGTTTTAATTGATTTTACAGCGCCGGAGCTAACACTCGAAAATGTTGCAGCTTGTGAAGTCGCAGGCAAGGCAATGGTGGTGGGGACAACCGGTTTGAATGATGCACAAAAGGCGAGACTCGTTGAAGCCGGGAAAAGTATGCCGTTGGTTTTTGCACCCAATATGAGTGTGGGTGTTAATCTTGTTCTGAATTTGTTGAAAACGGCAGCAGCGGTGCTGGGTGATGATTTTGATATTGAGGTAATAGAAGCTCACCACCGTTTTAAAAAGGATGCTCCCTCTGGTACTGCCTTGGCAATGGGAGAGGCGGTTGCAGATGCGTTGGGTCGCGATTTAAAAACCTGTGCGGTATACGGTCGTGAAGGTATGACCGGAGAGCGGGATCCAAAAACAATCGGATTTGAAACCATCAGGGCAGGTGATGTGGTCGGAGATCATACGGTGCTTTTTGCCGGAATGGGAGAGCGCGTTGAAATTACCCACAAAGCCAGTAGTCGAATGACATTTGCAAAAGGTGCGGTGCGGGCTGCTGCATGGTTGGCGGATCGCGAGAACGGCTTGTATGATATGCAGGATGTGCTGGGTTTCAAATTGGGCGATCACTAAGTTAGGAAGATAGCGTTGGCAGTAAGCCCCTAAATACTGAAGTTTAGTGGGTTTTCTCCTGCCGATTTATCATGAAGACTGTAAAAATGATGTGAAGTTATGCTCAAAGATGGTGCTTGCGTAGACAGCTTCGCCCATTTTTCGTAGAATACGCGGGTTTGTGCGTATGCTGCGACTGAGACCCCCGACTGTGTCTCGAAAAAGAATTGGAATCAAGTTTTGAAGCGGGATGGAGTTACAGCTCCCTCTCGCTTTTTTGCGACTTGAAAAAAGTACCAATTTCAAACGGATTCGGGAGCGTATTTCGGTCATTCCTGATCTTTTCCCTGGGTTGTTCCAGGGTATAAAGATCAAGGTAGATTCGGTACTTCGAGTCTAAAGCAGCAACAAGTCGCCTTTATGACAACTGGCCCCCAGAGTTTGAAAGAGGAAACGGTGTTGAAAAAACCTGCGATACTGGCGCTCGAAGATGGAAGTATCTTCAAGGGCATTTCGATTGGAGCAGATGGTATAACAGTGGGTGAGGTTGTTTTTAATACCTCCATGACAGGTTATCAGGAAATATTGACCGATCCTTCCTATGCCCAGCAAATTGTAACTTTAACTTATCCCCATATCGGCAACACTGGTGTGAATCAGGAAGATGTCGAATCCGATAGTATCTGGGCTGCTGGCCTGGTGATTCGGGATCTCCCCCTTCTGGTTAGTAATTTCCGTTCAGAGCAGGCGCTGGATGAGTACCTGAAAGAGAATGGAAAGATTGGAATCGCCGATATCGATACCCGTCGTCTGACGCGAATTCTTCGGGAAAAAGGCGCGCAAAACGGCTGTATCATTGCGGGTGATGATATAGATGTTGATAAAGCGTTAGCGATGGCGAAAGATTTTCCAGGCCTCAAAGGAATGGATCTCGCGAAAGAGGTGACCCGATCCGAAGCTGGAACCTGGACTCAGTCGGAATGGGTTTTGGGTAAAGGATACCTGGAACAGGGTGAAACTGACTTTCATGTGGTGGCTTACGACTTCGGTGTCAAACTGAATATTTTGCGTATGTTGGCCGGTCGTGGCTGTAAGTTGACAGTTGTTCCGGCGCAAACTCCTGCTGCGGAAGTTTTAGCGATGAAGCCTGATGGCGTCTTTCTGTCCAATGGCCCGGGTGATCCAGAGCCGTGTGACTACGCGGTGAAAGCGATCAAAGAAATATTGTCACACCGAGTGCCTGTGTTCGGAATTTGTCTTGGGCATCAATTGCTGGCCTTGGCCAGTGGTGCAAAGACAGCGAAGATGAAGTTCGGTCACCATGGTGCCAATCACCCGGTGCAAAATCTTGAAGATGGTACCGTGATGATTACCAGTCAAAATCATGGTTTTGCGGTTGATGAAACGTCTTTGCCTGAGTGTTTGAAAGCAACTCATAAGTCTCTGTTTGATCAATCCTTGCAGGGTATTGAGCGAGTTGATGTGCCGGCGTTCAGTTTTCAAGGGCACCCGGAAGCGAGCCCCGGTCCCCACGATGTAGCACCTCTGTTTGATAAATTCATTCAGATGATGAGGCAGTCGGTTGCGTAAGTCATACTGGCGCTAGTAGACAGAGTGTGTAATGCACTCTGATTAAGTTATCCCGTACTCGTTGGGAATATTCGAAATCAATTGGCTTATGGGGTCAAAAAAAAGGATCCAGTTTGCATATTGACTGGTTGGTTCTAACGCCCAACGAAGTTTTGTGGATAACACAAAGTAGTTTTTTAGATTTAAAGGCCATGATTTAGTCGGCTATCCTTGTTGCTGAGGTTAGCTGAGTTCAAGTGGCGCCACCCTGAAGTTAAGAATGGATTGGATAAGACATGCCAAAGCGTACTGATATAAACAGTATTTTGATACTAGGGGCTGGTCCCATCGTTATAGGGCAAGCGTGTGAGTTTGACTATTCTGGGGCTCAGGCTTGTAAAGCGCTCCGTGAAGAGGGTTACCGGGTCATTCTGGTGAATTCCAATCCAGCGACAATCATGACTGATCCCGCGATGGCGGATGCAACGTATATCGAGCCTATAACCTGGAAAACCGTTGCCAAAATTATTGAGAAAGAGAAGCCTGACGCATTGTTGCCAACCATGGGCGGGCAAACGGCATTGAATTGTGCGTTGGATCTGGAGCGAGAAGGTGTTCTGGAGGCTCATGGCGTCGAAATGATTGGCGCTAACGCCGATACAATTGATAAAGCGGAAGACCGTGAGCGCTTTGATAAGGCGATGAAAGCAATAGGTTTGGAAACGCCTCGTGCGGCAATCGCGCACAGTATGGAGGAAGCGTTTCAGGTCCTTGATAGCATCGGATTTCCCTGTATTATTCGCCCCTCGTTCACCATGGGGGGGTCAGGCGGCGGTATTGCCTATAATCGCGATGAGTTTGAAGAGATTTGTACCCGAGGTCTGGATCTGTCGCCAACCAAAGAACTCTTGATCGATGAGTCCTTGATTGGTTGGAAAGAGTATGAAATGGAAGTGGTCAGGGATAAGGCTGACAACTGTATAATTGTTTGTTCGATTGAAAATTTCGATGCCATGGGAGTTCATACCGGGGATTCGATTACGGTTGCACCAGCGCAGACGCTGACGGATAAAGAGTATCAAATCCTCCGTAATGCCTCGCTTGCTGTGTTGCGAGAAATCGGTGTGGAAACGGGCGGATCAAATGTTCAGTTCGGGGTTAACCCCGAAGATGGGCGAATGGTTGTAATTGAGATGAACCCACGGGTTTCCCGCTCGTCTGCCCTCGCATCCAAGGCAACTGGATTCCCTATCGCAAAAGTCGCTGCCAAGTTGGCGGTTGGTTACACCCTGGATGAATTGCAAAACGATATTACGGGTGGGATTACCCCGGCTTCGTTTGAGCCTGCGATCGACTATGTCGTGACCAAGGTGCCTCGATTTACTTTTGAAAAGTTCCCTCATGTTGATGCCCGTTTGACTACGCAAATGAAGTCTGTGGGTGAGGTCATGGCGATCGGTCGTACCTTCCAGGAGTCGCTGCAAAAAGCATTGCGAGGACTTGAAGTTGGTGCCACCGGGCTCGACCCCATTCTGGATCTCAAGGATGAAGATGCGCGGGATAATCTGGTGCGTGAGCTGCGTGTGCCTGGTGCAGATCGGATCTGGTACGTGGGTGATGCTTTCCGTATGGGGCTCTCGGTGCAAGAGGTCTATGAGCTGAGTGGTATTGATCCTTGGTACCTGATTCAGATAGAAGACCTGATAAAGGATGAAGCACAACTGGCCAAAACCGGGTTGGCAGAAATTGACTCGGATCGTATGTTTCGCCTCAAGCGTAAAGGCTTTTCAGATGCACGGCTTGCTGAGTTGTTTGGTGTCTCAGAAAAGAGCCTGCGCAAAACCCGCCATAGTTTGAATATTCGACCGGTTTATAAGCGGGTGGACACCTGTGCGGCGGAATTTGCGTCTTCGACGGCGTACATGTATTCCACGTATGAGGAAGAGTGTGAAGCCGCACCCAGCGAACGTGAAAAAATTATTGTGATCGGTGGTGGGCCTAACCGGATTGGTCAGGGGATTGAGTTCGATTATTGTTGTGTTCATGCGGCGTTGGCGATGCGTGAAGACGGCTTTGAAACGATTATGATTAACTGTAATCCAGAGACCGTTTCCACGGATTACGACACTTCTGATCGTTTGTATTTTGAGCCCATTACGCTCGAAGATGTGTTGGAGATTGTACAAAAAGAAAAGCCTAAAGGGGTTATTGTTCACTATGGTGGACAAACGCCTTTGAAGCTTGCCCGAGGTCTTGAGGAGGCGGGTGTGCCGATCATTGGCACCAGTCCGGACGCAATTGATCGCGCCGAAGATCGCGAGCGATTCCAGCAGATGATCGAGCGTCTGCAGCTGTTGCAGCCAGCTAATGCGACGGTGCGTAGTCATGAAGAAGGGGTTGTGGCTGCAAAAGAAATCGGCTATCCGCTTGTGGTGCGTCCTTCCTATGTATTGGGTGGTCGCGCAATGGAAATTGTTTATCAGGAAGATGAATTGGTACGCTATATGCGTGATGCGGTGTTGGTTTCCAATGACAGTCCCGTATTGCTGGATCACTTCCTGAATTGTGCAATTGAAGTTGATATTGATGCGGTTTCGGATGGTCAGCAGGTTGTGATTGGGGCGATTATGCAACACATAGAGCAAGCTGGTGTTCACTCAGGTGATTCAGCGTGCTCACTGCCACCTTACAGTCTGCCTGACGCTGTTCAGGATGACATGCGTGAGGTGGTTGCCAAGATGGCTCTGGAGCTTGGTGTGGTAGGCTTGATGAATGTCCAGCTTGCTTATCAGGATGGCAAAATTTATGTCATTGAGGTAAATCCTCGAGCTTCTCGCACTGTCCCGTTTGTATCAAAGGCAATTGGCGCATCACTTGCTAAAATCGCGGCCCGGTGCATGGCAGGTAAAACGTTGCAGGATCAAGGTTTTACGACTGAGATTGTGCCAACTCATTACTTTGTGAAAGAGTCTGTTTTCCCGTTCAATAAATTCCCGGGAGTTGACCCGATATTGGGGCCGGAGATGAAATCTACCGGTGAAGTAATGGGAATTGGCGAGAGTTTCGATGAAGCTTTCAGTAAAGGTTCTCTCGCAGCTGGTGAGCGTTTGCCAAGCGGAGGGCTTGCTTTTATTAGTGTTCGGGATGCAGACAAGCCCAGTGTTGCGCAACTTGCTCAAGATTTGGTCGAGGCTGGCTTTGAGTTGTGTGCCACCAGTGGCACGGCCAAGTCAATCGAATCTGCAGGAATCAGTGTTGAGAAGGTGAACAAGGTCAGAGAGGGTCGCCCCCATATTGTTGACAAAATCAAAAATGATGAAGTTGCATTAATTATTAATACAACTGAAGGCCGGAAGGCTATTGCTGATTCGGCTCAGATTCGACAGTCTGCTCTGCAACACAAAGTTACCTATACCACGACGCTCGCGGGTGGTGAGGCGTTTTGCCGGGCAATCAAGTTTGGCCCGGAAAAAGTGGTTAGACGTTTACAGGATTTACACGCAGGAAATAAATAATGAACAAGATTCCGATGACGGTCGAAGGTGAAGCGGCCTTACGTGAAGAACTGACCAAATTGAAAACTGAAGATCGACCCAGGGTGATTGAAGCCATTGCTGATGCACGCGAACATGGTGACCTGAAAGAAAATGCAGAATACCATGCTGCCCGTGAACAGCAGAGCTTTATCGAGGGGCGGATTCAGGAGATTGAGGGTAAGCTGTCTAACGCTCAGGTTATTGATGTCAAGGCCCTTGACAATACCGGTAAGGTTATATTTGGTACTACGGTTGACATTATTAACCTTGATACCGACGATAAGGTTACTTATCGAATTGTGGGTGATGATGAAGCAGATATCAAAGCAGGTAAGATTTCGGTGTCATCTCCAATTGCGCGAGCGTTGATTGGTAAGCTTGTGGGCGATATCGTTGCGGTTCAGGTACCAAGTGGGCTGGTAGAGTACGAAATCGATGAGGTTCACCACCTCTAATACATAAAAATGCCGGAATGTTCCGGCATTTTTTTCCAGTCTCAGCCTGGCGGGCTGGGTTGAGACTGGATAATCATTTTTTCAGTTTGGGTGTTTTTTGTTTTGTATTCGCGCTTATCTTGATTGTTCCATCGCGCTATTGGGCTGCTTTGAGGATGTTTGAAAGTTTCGGGTTCGGTTTAGGGTTTCGTCGAACGATGATCGCCATTTTACCGATGATTTGAACCAGTTCAGACTGACTTGAACTCACGAGTTCATCTACGATCACTTGACGGTCTTCTTTCTCGCCAATATTGATTTTTATTTTGATCAGTTCATGGTCGTTTAAAGCTCGGTCCACTTCCGCCAGGAGTCCTTCACTCAATCCCTTATCGCCAATTATCACGATCGGATTCAGGTTATGGGCGATTGCTTTATATTGTCTTTTTTGCTCATTGGAAAGCGGCATAGGAAATGGTCTCAATTCGTTGTGCAGGGTTTTCGTCTATCGCAGATTCAGGTGTATATCTGAACTATAATCCTTTAGTCTATTCAGTGCGGGATCAAGCTTGATCTGGTTTTAGGTTGCTCTGAAATCAAAGGGAGGTTCCGATCTGCAGGAATGGTGAATTTTACCACGACGAAGTAGTATGATTGAAATAATTATTTAACGAGTGTGGGGAGCTGAATTGGCACGTTCTAAATCCAGTGGCAAATGGTTGAAGGAGCATTTTTCAGACCAATATGTCAAGCAGTCACAGCAGGATGGATATCGCTCAAGAGCGAGTTACAAACTGGTGGAATTGCTTGAGAAAGATAAGTTGATTCGTCCGGGAATGGTGGTGGTTGATCTGGGGGCCGCGCCTGGTGGTTGGTCACAAGTGGCCGCTGAGCGAGTCGGTAACAACGGTGTGGTGATTGCCAGCGATATTTTGCCTATGGATCAATTGGCGGGAGTGGAGTTCATTCAGGGAGACTTTACTGAGGACGTTGTGTTTGAACAAATACTGTCAGTGATAGGAAATCGACCGGTAGACCTTGTAATTTCAGATATGGCCCCCAATATGAGTGGTATGGCTGCGGTGGACATACCCAAGTCGATGTATCTGGTTGAGTTAGCCTATGATTTGGCAACTCGTGTACTGACTCCGGGTGGAGCATTTTTGACCAAGGTGTTTCAGGGGGAGGGGCTTGATCAGATGGTGCGGGATATGCGTCAATCGTTTAATCAGGTGTACAGTCGAAAGCCGGATGCCTCCCGGTCGCGTTCCAGAGAGATTTACCAAGTCTGTAAGGGCTTCAAAGGGTAAGTGTGGTCTGTTTTCGGCAATTAACATTGGTTTCAAAGAATAGGTCAGAATTAGTCTTTGTTACGTAGAATGACTGGTTTCGGTTCCTGACATATAGTATGTTAGGAGCATACCCGTCTGGTGCTAACATTTTACAGAGAAGGAAAGAGGATCGTCTCTTGAACGATATGGCTAAAAATCTTGTACTCTGGCTCATCATAGCCGCCGTCTTGCTTACTGTTTTCAACAATTTCAACCCGAGTCGAAGTTCGGACACCCTTGAGTATTCTGAATTTGTAGAAATGGTTCAATCCGGTCAGGTAAATAAAGTAGTTATCGACGGGTTATATATTGAAGGTACGCGTACCGATGGGACTCGCTTCGAGTCGATACGCCCTAATGTGCCAGATCTCAAATTGATCGATGATCTATTGGAACACAAAGTGATAATCGAAGGCCGTGAGCCTGAGAAGCAGAGTATCTGGACCCAGTTGCTGGTTGCGTCATTCCCGATTCTTGTGATTATTGCTGTGTTTATGTTCTTCATGCGTCAGATGCAAGGTGGCGGTGGTGGCAAAGGGCCCATGTCCTTTGGCAAGAGTAAAGCGCGCCTGATGGGAGAAGATCAGATTAAAACCACTTTCGCCGATGTTGCGGGTGTGGACGAAGCGAAAGAGGATGTGAAAGAACTGGTTGAATTCCTTCGTGATCCAAGTAAGTTTCAGCGACTTGGTGGTCGCATTCCGCGCGGTGTGTTGATGGTCGGTCCGCCGGGAACCGGTAAAACATTGCTGGCAAAAGCGATTGCGGGTGAAGCGAAAGTTCCTTTTTTCTCTATTTCCGGTTCTGATTTTGTCGAGATGTTTGTTGGTGTGGGTGCTTCCCGTGTGCGAGACATGTTCGATCAGGCGAAGAAACAGTCCCCTTGTATTATTTTTATCGATGAAATCGATGCGGTTGGTCGTCATCGTGGTGCTGGCCTTGGAGGTGGGCATGATGAGCGCGAGCAAACACTTAACCAGTTGTTGGTTGAAATGGATGGTTTCGAAGGGAATGAGGGGGTAATCGTTATCGCCGCAACAAACCGTCCAGATGTTTTGGATCCGGCGCTGCTTCGTCCGGGTCGATTTGATCGTCAGGTTGTTGTAAATCTACCTGATATCATTGGACGGGAGCACATTCTCAAAGTCCACATGGGTAAAGTGCCTCTGGAAGATGGTGTTGATCCTGCGGTGATTGCGCGCGGTACGCCCGGGTTCTCCGGTGCGGACTTGGCAAACCTGGTCAATGAGGCTGCATTGTTCGCTGCTCGTGCAAATCGTCGATTGGTCGGGATGAAAGAGTTGGAGTTGGCTAAAGATAAGATCATGATGGGGGCGGAGCGCAAATCCATGGTGATGTCTGAGCATGAAAAGCGCAATACTGCATACCATGAGGCGGGACATGCTATCGTTGGGCGCTTGATGCCAGAGCATGATCCGGTATACAAGGTGAGTATCATACCCCGTGGGAGAGCGTTGGGTGTGACCATGTTTCTGCCTGAGGAAGATCGTTACAGTCATAGTCGTCGTTTTCTCGTTAGCCAGATTTGCAGCTTGTTTGGCGGCCGGATCGCGGAAGAGTTAACGTTAGGTAAGGAGGGTGTGACTACTGGTGCATCCAATGATATCAAGCGGGCTACCGAGCTTTCCCGTAATATGGTGACCAAATGGGGGTTGTCAGAGAAATTGGGGCCCCTGATGTACGATGACGAAAGCGAAGAAGTGTTTTTGGGGCGCTCAGCAGGTCATGCACAAAAAGTTTATTCACCCGAAACTGCACAGAGAATTGACGAAGAGGTGCGCACGATTATTGATGATTGCTACGAAATGGCGCATCAATTATTGGTGGATAATATGGAAAAACTGCATCTGATGGCCGAAGCCCTGATGAAGTATGAGACAATAGACAGTCTGCAAATCGACGACATTATGGCAGGTAAGGAGCCTCGTCCACCGAAAGGTTGGGGAGGTGAGCCGCCCTCTGGTCAGGCCGCGGGTGGGGATAGCAGTTCAAAAGTGCATACAGAAAAGCCAACTGATACAGGTATCGGTGGTACCGCTGGCGAGCACTAATCTATTCTTAAGAAAGATTTAATGGGTAGAGTTGTACAGTGATAAGGCGCTGGACTTTCAGTCTGGCGCCTTTTTTGTTTCTGGTGAAGTAGAATTGCTGCGGATACATGGAGGTTTTTAAGAGATGCGGATTTTAGTTTGGTGTTGTATGAATTGCATTGAATACAGGAATTGTAGGGTGGGTTTGAAATTCAGGGGATGGGAATGAGAATAGGATCTCGTCAATTTGAGGACGGATTGCCTCTCGTGATGGGAGTATTAAATGTTACTCCAGACTCATTTTCCGATGGGGGGCGTTTCACGCAAGGTGATGTGGCACTGAAGCAAGCTGAACGAATGGTCAGTGAAGGTGCTTCAATAATTGATATTGGTGGTGAGTCAACGAGGCCTGGGGCAAAACCTGTTTCCGTTCAGGAGGAAGTAGATCGTGTGATGCCGATCGTGGAGCGGGTTAATGGTGAATTGGATGTTGCTATTTCTGTGGATACGAGCTCCCCTGAGTTGATGGCGCTAGCGATTTCGGCAGGGGTGGATTTAATAAACGATGTTCGTGCGTTGACAAGCTCTGGGGCGATAGAGTCTGTACTTTCTGCTGATGTGAGTGTGTGTTTGATGCACATGCAGGGTACGCCCGGGACAATGCAGAGCAATCCGGATTATGATTCAGTGACTGGTGAGGTTTTCCGGTTTCTGGAGGCGCGAACCCAGGCTTGTATAGAGGCTGGGATTGAGCGCGCAAGAATTATCCTGGATCCCGGGTTTGGGTTTGGCAAAAAGCTTGAACATAATCTTTCCCTTTTGGCGAATCTGGGGGATTTGTCTGCACTTAATCAGCCTATACTGATAGGTGTATCCAGAAAATCGATGTTTGGTGACTTGTTGGGTCGACCGGTTGATGAGCGTTTAATTGGAAGTGTGGTTGCCGCAGCCCTGGCTGTTGAGCGGGGCGCTTCTATTATTCGTGTGCACGATGTTGGCGAAACTTTGGATGCGTTGAAAGTCGTTACAGCGGTGAGGAATGTGGGTAATGGGAAGTAAGAAATATTTTGGTACGGACGGCATTAGAGGGGCCGTGGGGCGGGAACCGATTACGCCGGAGTTCATGTTGAAGTTGGGGTGGGCTGTTGGAAAAGTCTTTTCTCAAGATGGTGCTGATGGTCGGGTGTTGATTGGTAAGGATACTCGTATCTCTGGTTATATGTTTGAGTCTGCACTTGAGGCGGGGTTGTCCGCTGCAGGTGTTAATGTCAGTTTGCTTGGGCCAATGCCTACGCCAGCAATCGCTTATTTGACGCGAACATTTCGTGCTGCTGCAGGTATTGTTATAAGTGCCTCGCATAATCCGCATTATGATAATGGTATCAAGTTTTTCTCGGCGGATGGCGCCAAACTTGATGACCGTATCGAGTTCGAAATTGAGTCTTATCTGGAGAAAGATGTCGAGGTGGTAGAGTCACATCGCCTGGGTAAGGCTCGCCGGATTGAGGATGCGGTTGGTCGGTATGTGGAGTTTTGTAAAAGCACTGTGCCGTCGAGTATGTCGCTGGACGGGCTGAAGATTGTTCTGGATTGTGCGCATGGCGCAACCTATCAAGTGGCGCCCTTAGTGTTTAGTGAGCTTGGTGCGCAGGTTGAGAGTCTGGGAGTGTCGCCTAATGGGCTTAATATTAATAAGCAGCAAGGGTCAACTCAACCTGAAAATTTGCAGAACGAAGTCGTTCAGCGCGGTGCTCATTTAGGTATAGCGTTTGATGGCGATGGCGATAGGGTTGTGATGGTTGATCACCGGGGAGAGTTGGTTGATGGTGACGAGTTAATTTATATTATCGCTAAAAGTCGCCAGCGCGCAGGTCGCTTACGTGGTGGAGTTGTGGGTACGTTAATGACGAACTTTGGCGCTGAGCTTGCGTTTCGGGAAATGGGGATTCCATTTGAGCGGGCTAAAGTAGGCGACAGGTATGTAATGGAAAGGTTGGTTAAAAATGACTGGTTGTTAGGTGGCGAAGGGTCCGGTCATATCGTTTGCCGTGATAATACCACCACAGGAGATGGGATTATCTCGGCGTTGCAGGTGTTGATTGCCTTGAGGGAGGAGGGTTGTACCTTGCATGAACTCAAGGCTGGTATGCACAAGCTGCCGCAAAAAATGGTTAACGTGAAAGTGGCGGAACGATTTGATCCGATGACGAAAGCTGACATCAGTGATGCTGTTGCTCGGGCTGAAGTGCGTTTGGCCGGGGCCGGGCGTGTTTTGCTTCGGGCTTCTGGTACTGAACCCTTGATCAGGGTTATGGTTGAGGGCGATGAGGCTGAGTTGGTTGATCAGTTGGTCGAAGAATTGGCTGCTGTTGTTAAAGCTGCTGTGTGAATTTTGATCTTGGTTTGGCGGTTCATATCTTTCCCTGCAGGTGCTTGTAACTTGACTGGAAGTCGGGTAGTATTTGCGCCTCTTTGAAAACAGAGTGGGTTATGCGTAAGAAACTGGTTGCTGCTAATTGGAAGCTCAATGGATCGCCTGAATTTGTTGATTCAATGATGTTTGAACTGGCGAAAGTGAAGTGTGATACAGTTGATTGTGCCGTTTTTCCTCCTTTTGTTTTTATACCGCAGGTAAAAAGTGCTCTTCCCGCTGGATGGCAGTTAGGCGCACAAAATGTATCGCTCTACGAACAAGGGGCTTTCACTGGTGAAGTAGCTGCTGACATGGTGGTGGCTTGTGGTGGGAGTTTAGCTCTTGTCGGTCATTCCGAACGGCGCTCCTTGTTCGCTGAAACAGATGCTGAGGTCGCGAAGAAAGTGGCTGTGGCTTTAAAATCCGGTATGGATGTGGTGCTATGTGTGGGTGAGTCCCTCGCTGAGCGGAACTCGGATGAAACAATGGCTGTTATTCAGCGCCAGCTCGAGGCGGGCTTTAGTCTGGTCTCACCGGAGGATGTCAGTCGGGTTTGCGTTGCTTATGAGCCGGTCTGGGCCATCGGTACGGGTGTGACAGCAACTCCAGAGCAGGCTCAGGAGGTGCATCATAATATTCGTGCTTTGTTGAGGGTTCTTCAGCCGGGCGCTGAGAGTGCGGTAAGGATTATTTATGGTGGAAGCGTCAAAGCAGCTAATGTTTCTGATTTGTTCGTGATGCCGGATATCGACGGAGCGCTTGTTGGTGGTGCTTCTCTTGATGCAAAAGAATTTTCAGCAATTTGTGAAGCTGCAAGGTAGTTTTTGATGGAATGGTTAGAGACTCTGGTTAGTGTTGGGCATGTTCTCGCGTGTGCGGGGCTCGTGGCTCTTGTGCTCTTGCAGCATGGTAAAGGGGCTGATGCGGGTGCAGCATTTGGTGGTGGTGCATCGCAAACCGTTTTTGGAAGCCAGGGTAGTGCATCGTTCTTGTCCAGGGTGACGGCGTGGTTAGCCGTGATATTTTTTGCGACAAGCTTTGGTTTGGCGGTATTTGCCAAGCAGCGTGCGGAATCCATGGTGGATCAGGGGTTGGCTCCAGAGTTGGTGTCTGTGCCAGCGCTGGATCAAGTCTCTGAAGGTGAAGGGGTGTCTGAGAGTTCAAGTACTCAACTTGAAAGTTCAGAACTGGCTGAAAAAAGCTTGCCTTCTGAATCTGGTGTGCTAGAATCCGGCGCCGAGTCAGCACCTGAGCTTGAGTGAAGTTTGGTTTGATTTTTTGTAATGCCGAAGTGGTGGAATTGGTAGACACGCTATCTTGAGGGGGTAGTGGCGTAAGCCGTGCCGGTTCAAGTCCGGCCTTCGGCACCATTTTTAACTTGAGTTTGTTTGTTGTTAATTCTAATGGCTTGTTACTCAGAAAGTATTTATCTGATGCACCATGTTAGGATTCGCTAATTTCGGATTGCCGGTTCT
This sequence comes from Oleiphilus messinensis, assembly GCF_002162375.1. Taxonomy (GTDB): domain Bacteria; phylum Pseudomonadota; class Gammaproteobacteria; order Pseudomonadales; family Oleiphilaceae; genus Oleiphilus; species Oleiphilus messinensis. The sequence continues at coordinate 1,692,868 of NZ_CP021425.1, forward strand.
GCGGTTGTTCCTCCCAGGCAAACTTGAACGTCGTCACTCATTTGAGAATGGCGATTAGGTTTAAGAATACTGTCAGGCTCCTTTTTCTTTTGGAATCAGAAAGTGTCAGTTAGGGTGTCATTGGTCGCTTTGCAGTGATTACTTCGCTTTCGAGTGACAATGGTGGGCATGTGCTGGTTCTGGTTGAGTTTGCTTGACCAATGCGTAATCAATCAATATAATTCGCCACCAGTTTGGGTGTTGCAGTCTGCTGTTGTTGGCGATTCTCATCTTGGTAAGAGCGAAGCCTGAATGCCAGTGGCTTTCAGTCGATGTGCTCTAGGCTAATCGGCCTTTCCATGTCATTTAGTCTGAGCATTAATAGTCCGCTGTTGTATGAGTGCTTCGTCTCTGGTGTATTCGACTGATTACGGACTGTTTAGTGTATTTTGACTAGTCGGTATTGTTTTCCATTTCGGGTTTCGCAGATTAGCGGTTTCCTGACGGGTGCTCTAGGATTAGAGTGCTTGAAAATTTGGTCACAGCATCGAGTTGCTGTGACCAGTAAGAATGTGGGCTGTATGCCCATTTTTTGTTTGTGTTCAATGAGGTTTTGCTATTGAGTAAATTGGAGATTCTTGAGGCCATTCTGTCACCGGTGGTTGAGGGGCTTAACTATGAGTGTTGGGGAGTAGAGTATATTTCTCAGGGGAAGCACTCTGTGTTGCGCGTATATATTGATAAGCCCGACGGGATAACTCTTGACGACTGCACTTTGGTCAGTCGGCAGCTCAGTGCTGTTCTCGATGTAGAGGACCCTATTACTACTGAATACACATTGGAAGTATCTTCACCTGGAGTGGATAGGCCACTCCTAAAATTAGCGCATTTCGAACAGTTCGCTGGCCATAATGTGCAATTACGCCTGAAAATGCCTTTTGAAGGCAAACGTAAGTACTCTGGAATAATAAAAGGAATCGAAGGGGAAGACGTCGTCCTGGTCGTCGGTGAACATGAGCTTTTGTTGCCAATCGAGAGTATCGACAAAGCCAATATCGTTCCTCAATTCGATTAGACAAGTTTCTTAAAGGCAGGATCACTCAATGAATAAAGACATACTCCAAGTTGTAGAAACCGTTTCCAATGAAAAAGGAGTGGAAAAAGGCGTCATATTTGAGGCGATTGAGCTGGCTTTGGCGACAGCCACCAAAAAACGTTATGAAGATGAGGAAGCGGCTGATATACGCGTTCTTATCGATCGCAAAACCGGGGAATATGAGACCTTCCGACGTTGGTTGGTTGTGGATAATGACGCTGTGCCTGCCTTGGGGACAGAATTGACCCTGCAAGAAGCAGAAGAAATTGATACCGCGCTGCAGCCTGGTGATACTCATGAAGAGAAAGTCGAGTCTGTAGCATTCGGGCGAATTGGTGCACAAGCCGCCAAGCAGATCATTGTGCAAAAAGTTCGGGAAGCTGAACGTGCGAAAATCGTTGACGGTTTCCGGGAGCGCATCAATGAGCTGGTTACCGGTACGGTGAAGAAGGTCACTCGAGATAATATTATCATCGATCTGGGAAATAACGCAGAAGCATTGTTGCCTCGTGATCAGTTAATTCAGCGTGAGAGCTTCCGCATGGGAGACCGTGTGCGTGCGTTATTGCGAGAAATTCGTGAGGATGCTCGAGGTGCGCAGCTTATCTTAAGTCGGACTTGTCCGGAGATGCTGATTGAACTGTTTCGAATTGAAGTTCCCGAAATTGCTGAAGAAGTAATTGAAATTCGAGGTGCTGCCAGAGATCCGGGCTCACGGGCGAAAATCGCAGTCAAAACCAATGATGGACGAATTGATCCTGTGGGGGCGTGTGTTGGTATGCGTGGCGCACGAGTCCAGGCCGTGTCCAATGAGCTGGGCAGTGAGCGCATCGACATTGTGCTTTGGGATGATAATCCGGCGCAACTGGTCATCAACGCCATGTCACCAGCTGAAGTTGCTTCGATCGTGGTGGATGAAGACAAGCATACGATGGATGTTGCTGTCTCCGAAGACAATCTCGCGATGGCGATCGGGCGTAGCGGTCAAAATGTTCGTCTTGCGAGTGAGCTGACGGGCTGGGAATTGAATGTGATGACCGAAGAAGAAGCCGGGCGTCAGCAGGAGCAAGAATTTGGTCGGTATGTCGAGTATTTTGAAAACCGGCTCGATGTGGATTCGGACTTGGCATCGGCTCTGGTCAATGAAGGTTTCACCACTCTCGAAGAAGTGGCTTATGTGCCAATGGAAGAGATGTTGGGTATTGATGGTTTCGATGAGGATATCGTATCCGAACTTCGTAAACGCGCGAAAGACGTTTTATTGAATCAGGCAATTGCTTCAGAGGAAGCTTTAGAGGGACAAGAGCCTGATGATGATTTGTTGTCTATGGATGGCATGGATAAACATCTGGCTTATCAATTGGCCAGTCGGGGAATTATTACGATGGAAGATCTCGCCGAACAGTCGGTAGATGAACTTGTCGAAATAGAAGGTTTGGATGAAGAACGAGCGGCAAAACTCATTATGACCGCTCGGGCACCATGGTTTGAAGACCAGCAGTGATTGATTACAGGAGGAAGCACTAATGGCGGAAGTGACCGTTAAACAACTTGCCGAGGATGTGGGAGCCCCTGTAGATCGTCTGCTGAAACAGATTCAGGACGCAGGTCTGGCTACCAAGAAAGAAAACGATATCGTGACAGATGATGAGAAACAACAATTGTTGGCGTTTCTCAAAAAGAGTCATGGTGACTCTAATTCGGAGCCGAAGAAGATTACTTTAAAACGTAAAACGACAACTACGCTGAAAAGCTCTGGCGGTGCCGGAAAAGCGAAAACAGTCAATGTTGAAGTAAGAAAAAAGAAAACGTACATCAAGCGTGCAGAAGCACCTCAAGATGCGCCAGCAGGAGAGGATGTTGAGGCAGAAGAGTTGGCTGTCCAGGAGCAGGATGCTGTTGCTGAGAGCCAAGCTTCAAGTGCTTCTGAAGCGACCTCGATTGAGGTCACCGCTGAAGCTAATGCGCAACAAGTCGAGGCAGAGCAACCTGCAGTGTCAGAAGTAAGTATTGCTGAGGAAACGGCTGCCCCAGAGGCTGCAGTTAGTGTAAAGGAAGAGGTTGTTGAAACCGATACGACAGCTACTCAAGTTGCACCGGCTGAATCAGAGGCGGTAGCAACTCCAGCGGCTGCAAAAGAAGGCGCTACGGAAGCCCAGCCGGAAAAATCAGCAGAAGCTTCAGATGATTCGCCAAAGAACGATCCGAAAAAGGCGAAGAAGAAAAAACACAAAGAGTCTCTGGATCGAGAGGAACAGGAGCGGCATCGTCGTACTGAAAAAGGCCGATCCACGCCACATAAAATCAACTCACCCCGTGTTAACGAGTTTGATGAGCTGGATTTTGAGGGTGGTCTCGGGTCTAAACGAATCCGCAGGAAGAAAAAAGCGAAAGACAAAACCCATGGTTTTGAGAAGCCGACTCAGCCTGTTGTGAAAGAGATCGCGATCCCGGAGAGTGTTTCTGTATCGGATCTCGCTAACAAAATGTCCGTGAAGGCGACCGAGGTTATCAAGGTTCTGATGGGGATGGGTGTGATGGCGACGATCAATCAGGTGATTGATCAGGAAACAGCCATACTCGTTGTTGAAGAAAAAGGTCATACCTACAAGCTGCTCCGGGAAAATGCAGTTGAAGAAGCGTTAATCGATTCTATCAGCTACGAGGGTGAAGAGGTGGTTCGTGCGCCAGTTGTCAGTGTAATGGGGCACGTTGATCACGGTAAAACATCTTTGCTTGATTATATTCGTAGAACCAAGGTGGCGGCAGGGGAGTCCGGTGGTATTACCCAGCATATCGGTGCTTATCATGTAGAAACAGATCATGGCATGGTTTCGTTTCTGGATACGCCAGGCCACGCCGCATTTACGGCGATGCGTGCTCGAGGTGCTCAGTGTACTGATATCGTAATTCTGGTTGTAGCCGCAGATGATGGTGTTATGCCTCAAACTGAAGAAGCCGTGCATCACGCACGCTCCGCCGGTGTACCGGTTGTTGTGGCGGTTAACAAGATCGATAAAGAGGCAGCGGATCCTGATCGGGTCAAAAACGAGTTGTCTGCTTTGGATGTTATCCCTGAAGACTGGGGTGGAGATGTTCAGTTCGTAAATGTATCAGCTCATACCGGTCAGGGAATCGATGAGCTTATCGATGCAGTACTTTTACAGGCTGAGATACTGGAATTAAAAGCCGTGAAGGACGTTCCGGCAAAAGGTGTCGTGGTCGAATCCAGCCTGGATCGCGGACGTGGTTCAGTTGCTACCGTATTGGTTCAAAATGGGACGTTGCGGCAGGGCGATATCGTTATCGCGGGTATGCATTTTGGTAAAGTGCGAGCAATGCTGGACGAGGCTGGTGCGAAAGTCGATGGTGCCGGTCCATCAATACCTGTTGAAATTCTGGGCCTCAATGGCACTCCCGATGCTGGCGACGACTTTTTCGTTGTTCCGGATGAACGAAAAGCCCGTGAAGTTGCCAATTTCCGAATGGGTAAATTCAGAACAGAGCGTATCGAGCGACAGCAATCTGCCAAACTGGAGAATCTGTTCCAGAATATGGGACAGGATGAGGTTAAGAACCTCAATATTGTTTTGAAAACCGATGTTCGTGGTTCACTTGAAGCCCTTACGAGTGCTTTGGCTGACCTGGGTAACGAAGAAGTTCAAGTCAAAGTCATCTCCAGTGGTGTTGGCGGTATCGCAGAAACGGATGCTAACCTCGCGTTTGCGTCTGATGCGGTTATGATCGGTTTTAACGTTCGGGCTGACGCTGCGGCGAAGAAGATCGTCGAGCGTGAAGGTCTTGATCTACGTTACTACAGTGTTATCTACGACATTATTGATGATGTCAGACAGGCACTGACAGGTATGCTTGCACCTGAGTATAGAGAAGAAATTATCGGTGTGGCTGAAGTGCGTGATACTTTCCGCTCACCGAAATTTGGCCAGGTTGCTGGCTGTATGGTGCAAGAAGGTTCGGTATACCGGAATAAACCTATTCGTGTTTTGCGTGACAACGTGGTTATTTTTGAAGGTGAGCTGGAATCATTACGCCGCTTCAAAGATGATGTCAATGAAGTTCGTTCCGGTATGGAGTGTGGTATTGGTGTGAAGAACTACGACGTCAAGGTTGGTGATAAGATCGAGGTTTACGATAAAGTCAAAGTTGAACGTCAACTTAAATAGGTTGTTCGTTAGAAAAGTTGGAAGAGGGTGACTTGTCCGGCTTAAAAAAAACCGGTGTGGCTATGGGCTGCATCGGTTTTTTGTCATTTGTGCGTATTCTTACTTCAGGTCAGGGATGGTGCTTATTAAGTGTTTTTTTGCTTAGAAGTATTCTGATTTGGAGAAAGTTTCAAACGGTGCGCTTGCAGCACCAGTATAGAGGTTAAATTATGCCCCGTGAGTTTAGTCGTCCGCAGCGTTTAGGGGATCAGCTTCAAAAGGAACTGGCTGTGTTGCTGCAAAGAGAAGTTCGCGACCCCCGTGTTTCCATGCTCAGTGTTAACGCTGTCAAGGTGAGCAAGGATTTGGGATATGCAGATGTTTACTATTCAGTCATTGGTACGGAAGAGTTGGCTGAGGACTCACCTAAAATTCAGGAAATCCAGAAAGTACTAAAGGGCGCGTCTGGTTTTTTGCGCACCCAGCTTGGTGCCCGGGTGAAAACCAGAATCGTGCCACACCTCAGATTTCATTTTGATGCTGCAGTTATTCAGGGTCGCCATCTATCCAGTCTGATTGACCGTGCACGAAACGAAGATAATAGTCGTGCTATCCAGCGAGGGGACGATTCCGATGTGGATGAACAGGGCTAACGGTGGGCAGTAGACGGAAAAAAGGTCGTTTGATTGATGGCGTTTTCTTGCTGAATAAAGATGAAGGTGTCACTTCCAACTTTATTATGCAAAAGGTCAAGCGTCTATTCGATGCCCAAAAAGCTGGGCATACTGGCAGTCTGGATCCCTTGGCGACCGGAGTCTTACCAATCTGTCTCGGTGAGGCAACCAAGTTCGCAGCCCGAGGTCTGGATGCCAATAAGGGCTACGAGGCTACCGCGAAGTTGGGACAAATCACAGAAACCGGTGATCGTGAAGGTGCCTTGGTAAAGTGTTCTGATGTGCCTGAGTTGAGTCGGGATGAAGTCGAAGCGGTGATTCAGCGATTTTCAGGCGTGATTACACAGGTACCCTCAATGTATTCTGCCCTGAAGTATCAGGGAAAACCCCTATACGAGTATGCCAGGGCCGGGCAAGTTGTACCCAGAAAATCAAGGGAAATTCAGATTTTTGAAATCGAGTTGCTCCGGTTTGAAGGTGATGAGCTTGATATCCGGGTGTTCTGCAGTAAAGGAACGTATATCAGGACACTGGTTGAGGATATTGGGCTGGCCTTGGGCTGTGGTGCCCATGTGACCAAGTTGCATCGAATACAGGCGGGGCCGTTTTCGATCGAGCAATGTATGTCTCTTGCGCAGTTATCTGAGCTGCTAGATGAAAGTGAAGCGGGTAAGTCCTATTCGAGAATGGACGAAACCTTGCTGCCCCTTGATGAAATGCTCTCAGATTTGCCTATTCTAGCGCTCGAGGATACAATGCGTGACGCATTTGTTCACGGACAGTCTGTGCGTGTTAGTCAGGCGGAAATAAGCCGGGTGTTTGACTGCCAGAGCGTATTTGACTACCAGAGCGTATTTGACCACCAGAACTTGGCCGTAGAGTCTGAAGTGCGTGTTTATGGACGGGTAAACGACAATAGTTGTGAACAACAGTTTTTAGGGCTCGCATCGCTCACCATCGAGGGGGATGTGAATCCGCGCAGGTTAATTGCCTTTAGCGGGTAGTTAAACACATACGGTAACTGTAAATATGCACGGTTACACGTATTTATCATGAAACGCATATTATATCGGAGATTAAGCAATGGCATTATCTGCTGAAGAAAAAGCAAGCATCCTGAAAGAGTATCAAAAAGCGGAAGGTGACACAGGTTCACCGGAAGTTCAGGTTGCGTTGTTGAGTGCAAATATCAACAAACTTCAGGGTCACTTCAAGGCAAACAAGAAAGACCATCACTCTCGTCGTGGTCTGATTCGTATGGTTAACCACCGTCGTAAGCTTCTGGATTACCTGAAGAGCAAAGATGCGGATCGCTATCTTGAGCTGATCGGCAAATTGGGATTACGTCGCTAATTCCGATAGTAAAGCTATACTTGCTTATACTATGAATCTGGTACCGGGGCCTGTTTCAGGCGTCCGGTACTTTTTTATTTGAATTTAAGTAAATCTTCAGAGCGGTATACACAAGATTAGTGATCTCTGATTAATCGTTTGTGGCTTCGTAACCTTCCAGTTCCAGAGGCCTCAAAGTATTAATCAGAGCCTGTGTAAAGGCTTGTGCCTTCAATGCTTGCAGGTGGTTAGTTTTGGGTTGCCTGTTCTGAGCCTTATAGAAGAATTTCACGCGTTAGAAAATCAAGGAGAACATGTGAATCCAATTACTAAAAGTTTTCAATTTGGCGGTTCCACCGTCACCCTAGAAACCGGTCGAGTTGCACGACAGGCAACCGGTGCTGTGCTCGCATCCATCGATGATACCAGCGTTCTGGCGACCGTTGTAGCGGCAAAAGATGCACGCCCTGATCAAGATTTCTTCCCGCTGTCAGTACATTATCAGGAAAAACTCTACTCGGTAGGTCGTATTCCCGGTGGCTTCTTCAAGCGTGAGGGACGTCCTACTGAAAAGGAGACGTTGACTTCCCGGTTGATCGATCGACCTATCCGTCCTTTGTTCCCGAATGGTTTCATGAACGAAGTTCAGGTTATCTGTACTGTGGTTTCAGCAAACAAAAGTGTTGATCCTGACATCCTGGCCATGCTCGCAACATCTGCAGCACTGGCGGTATCCGGCATTCCATTTAATGGCCCAGTCGGCGCTGCCCGAGTAGGCTTTACTGAGGATGAGGGTTACATTCTCAATCCTACATTTGAAGCGCTCGACGGGTCGCTGTTGGATATGGTTGTCGCTGGAACCAAAGACGCTGTGTTAATGGTCGAATCTGAAGCGAAAGAACTGACCGAAGATGAAATGCTGGGAGCTGTGCTGTTTGCCCATCAAGAGATGCAAGTTGCAATCGACGCAATCACAGAATTCGCGGCGGAAGTGGGAACGCCATCCTGGGAGTGGAGTGCGCCGGAAGGTAATAAACCGCTTTTGGAAGCGCTGAGTGAGAAATATGGTTCTGCGATTTCCGAAGCTTACACGATCAGCGAAAAAATGGCCCGTTACAGCCGCCTGGATGCGTTACGATCTGAAGCCGCTGCAGCGCTTGGGGGAGATGAGGAAGGTCAGCCATCCGCAGATGAAGTAAAAGATGTATTTAAGAAGCTTGAGAAGACGATCGTACGTGGTCGCGTAATTGATGGTCAGGCAAGGATTGACGGTCGTGATAACAAAACCGTTCGTCCGATTGATGTTGAAGTTGGTGTGCTGCCGAATGCGCATGGCTCTGCGTTGTTTACTCGAGGTGAGACCCAGGCTTTGGTTGTGGCCACTCTGGGTGCGATTCGCGATGTGCAAATCGTGGATGCATTGGAAGGCGAAAAGAAAGAGCCGTTCATGTTGCATTACAACTTCCCTCCATATTCCGTGGGAGAATGTGGTCGTATGGGTGGTGCAGGTCGTCGTGAAATTGGCCACGGACGTTTGGCCAAACGTGGTGTCCAGGCAACGATGCCCGTAGTAGATGAATTTCCTTATGCAATCCGTGTTGTTTCAGAAATCACCGAGTCCAATGGCTCGAGTTCGATGGCCAGTGTGTGCGGAAGCAGTCTGGCATTGATGGATGCAGGTGTACCTATTACTGCTCCGGTTGCCGGTATCGCCATGGGCTTGGTGAAGGAAGGCGAAAAGTTCGCAGTTCTGACCGATATCCTCGGTGATGAAGACCACCTCGGTGATATGGATTTTAAAGTAGCAGGTACCTCGGAAGGGATCACCGCACTGCAGATGGATATCAAGATCGAGGGCATCACTGAAGAGATTATGGAAGTAGCTCTGGGTCAAGCTCATACCGCGCGTATCCACATTTTGGGTGAGATGGGCAAAGTTATCGACAAGTCCCGTGATGACGTATCTGACAAAGCACCGAAAATGCATACCATGAAGATTGACCCTGAGAAAATTCGGGATCTAATCGGTAAAGGTGGTGCAACAATTCGTTCAATCTGTGAAGATACTGGTGCGTCAATCGATATTGAAGATGATGGCCAGGTTCGTATTTATGCGGAAGATAAAATCATGGCAGATGCAGCTATCGAGCGTGTGTTTGCGGTAACGGCTGAAGCGGAAGTTGGCAAGGTTTACAAAGGCAAGGTAGAGCGAATTGTAGATTTTGGTGCTTTTGTTAATATTTTGCCTGGTAAAGATGGTTTGGTTCACATTTCCCAGATCTCTGAAGAGCGTGTGAACAACGTTTCAGATGTTTTGTCAGAAGGGCAGGAGGTGTTTGTTAAAGTGCTGGATATCGATGCTCGTGGACGCATCAAGTTGAGCATGAAGTCCATCTCAGAAGAAGAAATGAACGGCTAGTTTGTTCATTAATCCGGGCGCTGTATTCAGCGCCCGGAAGCTGATCGCTTTCCATCTTAAGCGAAAATTGGCGGTCTGGTGACCGGTGATGACTCGCTATCCTCCCAAATATGCTTTCCTTACTTCTTCATTGGTCAGCAAATTTGCCCCGGTGTCTTGCAACACAATTTCACCATTTTCAATTACGTAACCTCTATCGGCCAACTTAAGCGCCTGATTGGCATTTTGTTCGACCAGAAATATTGTCATTCCCCGGCTTCTGAGTTGATCGATAATTTCGAAAATCTGGTTAATGATAATGGGCGCAAGCCCCAATGAAGGCTCATCAAGAAACAGTAATTTTGGCTGCGTCATCAATGCTCTGCCAATTGCCAGCATTTGTTGTTCGCCGCCGGACATGGTGCCGCTGCGTTGACTCTCCCGCTCTTTGAGTCGGGGGAACAGGCTGAATACGTACTCCAGCGTTTCATCGAACTGTGCTTTGGCTGTGAAAAAACCGCCCATGTGCAGATTTTCTGCCACCGTCAGCCCGGGAAATATGCGTCGTCCCTCTGGCACGATTGCAATTCCGCTGCGCATGATTTGAGATGTTGGCTTTCCGGTGATGTCCTCTCCCTGATAAATGATTTTTCCGGCACTGGGTTTCGGGTCGCCACAGATACTCATCAGTAGCGTCGATTTACCCGCTCCGTTTGCACCGATCAAAGAGACTATTTCGCCCTCATTCACATCGATTGTAACCCCTCGCAGCGCTTCAATTTTACCGTAGTGAGTATGGATGTTATCGACTTTCAGCATCATACTTCTCCCAGGTAAGCTTTTATAACGTCAGGGTTGGTGCGAATTTCTTCCGGTTTTCCGCTGGCCAGGGGTTGTCCTTGATTAATGACTACAATTTCATCTGAAATCCCCATCACCAGACTCATATCATGTTCGATCAAAAGAATCGCGATATTGTAGTCTTCCTTGAGACTTACGATCAGCTCATCGAGATCCTTGGTTTCCCGGGGGTTCAGCCCGGCTGCAGGCTCGTCCAGCATCAGCATCCGTGGTTTGGTGACCATACAGCGAGCGATTTCGAGTCGCCGTTGCTGACCATAAGCGAGGTTTCCGGCTTCCCGGTTGGCCAGGTCGAGCAAATTTACTTTCTCCAGCCAGTATGCCGCATGATCCATAGCCTCTCGTTCTTTGCGACGATAGGAGGGGGTGGTGAACAAACCGGCTAACAGATTTGTATTCACATGCCGATGTTGAGCGACCAGCAGGTTCTCGATCACGGTCATGCTATTGAACAGTCGCACATGCTGGAATGTTCTGACCATGCCTTTTCTGGAGATCTTATAGTCTGGGAGGCCCTGAATTTCTACACCATCCAGTTTAACCTTGCCACCGGTCGGGCGGTAAAAACCGCTAATACAGTTAAATACCGTTGTTTTACCGGCACCATTGGGGCCAATAATCGATACGATTTCTTTATCACTTATTTTCAGGGAGACACCATCAACTGCGAGCAAACCACCGAAACGCATTGATAGATTTTCAACTTCGAGCATAAATCAACCTTTACGAGTCTTCAGTGTGAGGTGAGGGCGCTGCATTGGCACCAGGCCTTGTGGACGCCAGATCATCATGAGTACCATCATTAAACCGAATAGCAGCATTCGGTATTCCTGAAATTCCCGTGCAAGTTCTGGCAGGACTGTCATCAGAACGGCGGCGAGGATAACGCCCAGTTGTGAGCCCATGCCACCCAAGACAACAATGGCTAATATGATTGCTGACTCGATAAAGGTAAAGGATTCAGGACTTATAAAGCCTTGTCTGGCGGCGAAAAATGCCCCTGCAAATCCTGCAAATGAAGCACCGATGGTGAAGGCGGAGAGCTTGATTATCGTTCGATTTAAGCCGAGTGAGCGACAGGCTATTTCATCTTCCCGTAATGCTTCCCAGGCCCGTCCTACAGGCATCCGGATCAAACGACGAATAACATAGATTGTGAATACAACGAGTAGAAGGGCCAGAAGATAGAGAAACAGAATTTTCAAGGAGCTGTCATAATCGACACCGAAAAATTCATGGAAGGGTACATTTCCTTCTTCTTTGGCCCGTCGTGTGAATTCCAGTCCGATAAGCGCGACATCAGGTTCAGTTTGCAACATCGGGAGGTGGGGTTTCGGAATCCCGCCGATACCATTAGGGCCGCCAGTGAGTTGGGTCCAATTGTTGAGGAGAATTCGTATAATTTCCCCAAATCCGAGAGTGACGATAGCTAGATAGTCGCCCCGTAATCGCAGTACCGGAAATCCGAGAATGAAGCCAAATGTAGCTGCGAGAATACCCGCAATCGGCAAGCACTGCCAGAACGAAAGACCAAAGTACTCTGAAAGCAACGCATAACTGTAGGCACCTACTGCGTAAAATGCCACGTACCCCAGATCCAGTAATCCAGCCAGGCCCACCACAATATTCAAACCAAGACCGAGCATGACATAGATTAAAACCAGTGTTGCCAGGTCAATCGATCCACGACTGGCAAAAAAGGGCCAGATGAAGGCAAAGGAGATCAAAACCAGCATCATGATGACCCCGGACTTGGGGTGAGCTTGTACCGATTCTTTTATGGAGGTGACCGCTGTCATTTGCGGTAACGGGATGTGTTGCACAATGCTTTTAAGGGATTGGCGATATAACTGGAAAAAGAACACCAGCAAGGTGGCGCCAATCAGGTAGAAATAGGTCTCTTTCTCTGCGCCTGCGATACTGGGAATTCCGCCATCTGCAACAAGTTTTAGTCCAAGCAGAGGAAAGCTCAAGGCTAAGGTCGCGATTGCCGAGATCAATGCATTGGAGAATGTGCTTTGTGATGTCATATTTTTTCAACCTCCGGTTTGCCCAAAAGCCCGGTAGGTCGGAAGAGCAGGATAACGACGAGCAGACCGAATGAGACAACATCTTTGTATTCGGATGAAAAGTAAGCGGCTGTCATGCTTTCAGTCACACCGAGAATGAGTCCGCCCAGCATGGCGCCAGGAATACTGCCGATACCCCCCAGCACTGCTGCGGTAAATGCTTTCAAACCCGCAATAAAGCCGATGTAAGGGTTGGTTACGCCGTAGTACAAACCGAGCAGTAAGCCTGCTACAGCGGCGAGCGCAGCACCGATGACAAAGGTAACAGAAATAATTCGATTGGTATCGATTCCCAATAGGTTTGCCATTTTCAAGTCTTCCGATACCGCTCTACAGGCCCGACCGGTTCGCGAGCGTGCGATAAATTGTGTCAATGCAAACATTGCGATAACGGTGGTGACCCAAATGATGACTTGCATGAGGGATACGGTAGCCTGAAAGCCGTCACTGGGACCGAATGACCAGTTTCCTTCGATCAGGCTGGGAATTGCGACATCTCGGGAACCTTGCGCCAAACGGACATAGTTCTGCAGGAATATGGACATACCAATGGCGGAGATGAGCGGGATAAGCCGGTTACCGCCCCGTAATGGCCGATAGGCAACCCTTTCTACTGACCAGCCAAAGGTGCTGGAAATCAGGACTGCTGCTAATAGGGCCAGCAATAATACCAAGGGTAAAAACGTTATGCCCATCATGGTGACTCCGGCGATTGCAACGAACGAGACGTACATCCCGATCATATAGATCTCACCGTGGGCGAAGTTGATCATTCCGATGATGCCGTACACCATGGTGTAGCCGATCGCAATTAGTGCATAGGTACTACCAATGGTCAGTCCGTTGAGCAATTGTTGAAGAAAATAGAGCGTAAACTCCAGCATTCATCATCTCCGAGTTTAGGACTTTTGTTATCTGTGCTCATTTTTTTCGGCCTAAACAAAAAACACCTCATTCCCGGTTGGAAATAAGGTGTTTTTTTAATCAATAGGCGAAAAAACCAACTATTTTACAGCAGTTTTTGTTCCATCGGAATGCCATTCGTAGATAACAAAGTCAAAACTTTTCAAATCACCTTTGTTATCGAAAGCGATTTTTCCGGTTGGGGTATCAAATGTATTCTCGCGCAGCGCTTTTTGAATTTTGTCAGTATCGGTTGATTTTGTCATTTTCATCGCATCGGCCATGACCTGTACGGCTGAATATGCAGTCATTACGAATGCACCGCTTGGGTCTTGTTCCTTGGCCACGAAAGAATCTACCAGAGATTTGTTTTTAGGGTCTTTATCAAAGCTTGGTGGCAAGGTTACCAATAGACCTTCAGACGCTTCGCCAGCAATGTTGCTGATGTCTTTGTTCCCGACGCCTTCCGGGCCCATGAACTTGGAGTTCAGTCCCTGATCTGCAGATTGACGCAAGATCAAACCGAGCTCAGGGTGATACCCGCCGTAGTATACGAAATCAACATTGGCTTTTTTCATTTTGGCGATTAATGAGGAGAAGTCTTTATCCCCTGCTGTAATCCCTTCGAACATCACAACATTGATACCTTGTTTTTCTACAGTTTGCTTTACTGCAGTTGCGATACCTTCACCGTACTGTTGTTTGTCGTGGATAACCGCCAGGTTCTTGGGTTTGATTTTCTGGGCGATATAATTACCTGCAACCGGCCCCTGGTGGCTATCAAGACCGATGGTACGGAACAACATTTTGTAACCGCGTTCGGTAATTTCCGGGTTGGTTGATGCGGCAGTCACCATCAGAATGCCTTCATCTTCATATACGTCTGATGCGGGCTGAGTGGAACTGGAGCAAAGGTGGCCAACCACAAATTGAATCCCGTCGTTAACAATTTTGTTCGCAACGGCTACTGCTTGTTTGGGATCACAGGCATCGTCATAAATGATACCTTCCAGCTTATCGCCATTGATACCGCCCGCTTCGTTGATTTTTTCAATGGCCATTTGTGCGCCAATCATTTGCATATCGCCATACTGAGCGACGGGTCCGGTAACGGGTCCAGCCAGGGCGACTTTGATATTGTCTGCCTGCGCCAGCGTAGCACCAAACAGTGCCGCAGAAACGCCTAACCCAAGTAATGATTTTCTAACTTTGCTCATTTTCAATATTCCCGTTCTTTTCTTTTAGTTCCCATCTGGAGGATCTTTCTGAATTTACTTTGTCCTGAGGTCATTTTATATTTACCGGCGGTCAAGCGTAATTCAATGAGTCGAAAGCCTTTCCGGATAATTTCGTTATCTGCATTGTGCTCATATGGTTATTGTTTTGAGCGTGCAGGAGAATCTTACAAATTAAGTGTTGTGAAAGATAGTGTAATACACACCACCGCGATTGCTATTGCTCAGCCGGGAATTTATACCAAGTTCTAATTGGCAAAGACATTTGTATCAGTTAGTTTGTAGTGCAGTTGCCTTTCATACTGCGGAAAAGTGTACTTTAGCCATTAACATCGAGTCTGGATATGTTGATACTGATTGCGAGTGAAGTACACCGTTCGAGCCGGCCCCGCTTCTGGATGAGTTGAAGCGTTGTAGAACTTAAGTTTCGAGTTGTTGTTATGATATTAGATTGTGCTGTTCTGGTGTTGCACAGGGCTCCCGTTATTTGTTTATCGTTTCCTGGAAACCGGATTGAAGGAATCGCGTTTTGAGAACACTGTTTGCAGATCTCGAAGCGCGTCGTGGTGGAGCCGCAACCGGTGTAATTCTGATGCTGCTCTGCGTTTTCGTTACCGCTTGTGCAGGCGCGATGACGAAACATATTGTCGATCAGGTTCCGGTGGCGACGATAATCTGCATTCAGTACGCCGTGTGTCTGCTGTTTTGTTTACCCCATCTGCTTCGGCATCGGCAAGCGGTTTGGAAAACCCAACGATTGGGAACGCATATCGTACGGGGTATTGGTGGGTGCCTTTGTTTTATTTTCTATTACTTGGCCATCGAGAATGTGCCTCTGGTGGAAGCGGCACTTTTGAGGAGTGCATCCCCGTTGTGTGTGCCATTAGTGATCTGGGCGATATCGGGGAAACGTATCCACCGGCTGCACTGGATACCAATTATTCTGGGCATGTGTGGTGTGGCACTGATATTGAAGCCGACATCTCATGAAGTCAGTATTTGGCATCTGGTCGGATTTATGTCCGCCCTCAGTTTGGCGGTGTCTATGGTGTTTACCCGCGGGCTGACCTTCACTGAACCGGGCTACCGTATTCTATTCTATTATTTTTTGATTTCGGTTTTATTTGCATTGCCCTGGATGCTTTACCATTGGCAACCCATCCCCCCTGAAACATGGCCTTTTTTAGTGGGAATAGGAGTGTCTATTTATGTCGCGCTCTGGCTCTATACCGAGGCGTACCGGTTTGCGCAAGCCAGTTTGATATCGTCCTTTAGTTACTTCGGTGTTGTATTTGCGGGAATACTGGGCTGGATCTTCTGGAAACAACTGCCCGATATGATTTCATTTGCAGGCATTGGACTGGTTGTTGCGGGGGGGATTTTAATGCTCTGGATTGGTGAACGAACGTCTAAGCAGCCGTCGGGCGTTAGCAATCAACGCCCTTGAATAGTCATGCTTGACTGACTCTGAATGTTGGTATAGTAAAAATTGCCGCGAATTTGCTGGTTGGCGTCCGCTGCATTGAGTATTTGTACGCGTTGTACAATGGCACTTTGGTTTATGGCGAGCCCATTCGAACCTGTGGCGCTGACATCACTGAATTTCAGGCGGGGGTCGATTGTTACGGTGCTGTCACCAAACTCAGACGCGGATGAGCTGGTTTGCGATGTGTTGTCCACGTCATTGAACGCAACAGAAACGGACGTATTACCCAGCAGTGCGTTTTTCTCGCTGCTTTCCGTGTCGTTCTGAATCCGGTTCGAATCCGTGTTAGCGTGATCCTGGCTGTTGTGTATGGTATTTCCGGGCGCATTTTGCTGCAGTTCCGCGACAACTTCACCTGCAGCAGTATCTCCGGCCAGATTTAGAATTTGTTCCAGGCTTTGTGATTCCGCAGAAACATTTTGCATGTCTTCTTCGGTCAGGGGTTGTACCGCCTGTGCCGCAGACGAGCAGAGGATAAGCAATAACATAGCCTGGAGGCGGTTACTGAGCCTCACTTTTTGGAAAGGCAACCCGTGTACGTGTTGACTTGGCATAAGTTAAATCCTCGAGGTTTGTTTTACCGTAATATGTGCCATGTACCGCAAATATGAATGCAATTGGACGGTGACCGCTGCTACTTTGTATCTGATGCGTTGCCAAATGTGTAGATTTGTAACGCTGGGCAAATTATCAGCGATTACTAATCGTACTGCCAAGGGACTTGGTAGTGTTTTATGACGTGGTTCTCGTTTTTAGTGTACGGGTGCACCGTGATGGGTTCCTCCTCCACGAATGACCCGTAACAGGGCAGAAGAGTCTACACTGATTAGATCAGAGGCTATTTTTTGAATCAGGTTGTATCAATCTGATCAGATCGTGCGTAGCAAGCTTTTAAATAGTGTATCGAAATCGATGACAGGAGCACTGCATGCAAGAGGATATAGATCCAATCGAAACCCGTGAATGGCTGGAATCGCTCGAGTCGCTCATTGAAAACGAAGGTATCGAGCGCGCAGCATACATTCTCACCCGCCTTTCAGAGCGCGCCACCCGGGATGGCACACAACTTCCTTATTCCATCATTACCCCTTATCGCAATACCATTCCGGTCACCCGGGAATCCAGAATGCCGGGTGATTTGTTTATGGAGCGCCGGATACGATCACTGATTCGCTGGAACGCGCTGGCAATGGTACTTCGGGCGAACAAGCGTCCGGGGGATCTCGGGGGACACATTTCCACCTTTTCTTCCATTGCCACGCTTTATGATGTGGGCTTCAATTATTTTTTTCACGCTGGCAACGAAGAACGGGAAGCAGATTTGATCTATTTGCAAGGGCATAGTTCACCCGGCATTTATGCGCGTTCATTTCTGGAAGGTAGAATTGAAGAAAACCAGATGGACAATTTTCGCAATGAGGTGGATGGTGAAGGTCTGTCATCTTACCCGCACCCCTGGTTGATGCCGGATTATTGGCAGTTTCCGACGGTATCGATGGGTCTCGGCCCGATGCAGGCTATTTACCAGGCCCATGTCATGAAATATGTGCAAAGCCGGGAGCTGGTGAAAACCGACGGACGCAAGGTTTGGTGTTTTGTTGGCGATGGTGAAACCGATGAACCGGAAACACTCGGATCGATAGCGCTGGCGGGCCGTGAAAAGCTGGATAATCTTATTTTTGTCGTCAATTGTAATTTGCAGCGCCTGGACGGGCCTGTGCGAGGTAACGGTAAAATCATCCAGGAGCTGGAGGGTGTTTTCCGCGGCGCGGGCTGGAACGTTATCAAGGTGGTGTGGGGCCGGTTGTGGGATCCATTATTCGAAAAGGATAGCAATGGCATCATGCAGCGAGCAATGGACGAGTTCGTCGACGGAGAAATGCAAAACTTCCGAAGCAATGGCCCGGCTTATACTCGACAGCATTTCTTCGGTCGATATCCAGAGCTGGCCAAAATGGCAGAGTCGCTAACGGATGAAGATATTGTCAGGTTGAATCGGGGTGGGCATGACCCTTACAAGGTTTATGCGGCCTATCATCAGGCCGTGAAGCATACGGGACAGCCAACGGTGATTTTGGCGCACACTATAAAAGGTTATGGCTTCGGGCGCAGTGGTGAGGCACAAAATACCACCCATTCCCTGAAAAAACTGGATATCGAAACCTTGCAGAAGTTCAGGGATCGGTTCGGGATTCCCCTGAACGATGAAGAACTCAAAGATGTACCCTATTATCGCCCTTCACCGGACAGTCCCGAAGTGTTGTATATGAAAAAACGCCGGGAGCAGTTGGGGGGCTTTTATCCCAAGCGCCGAAAAGACAGTCGGCCACTGACAATCCCTGATTTGAGTTTGTTCGAGAACCAGTTGCAAGGCTCCAATGAACGGGAAATTTCGACCACGATGGCCTTTGTCCGGATTCTCTCGACATTAACCAAGGACAAACGAATCGGTAAACGCATCGTGCCGATTGTACCTGACGAAGCCCGTACATTTGGTATGGAAGGAATGTTCCGACAGTTGGGAATCTACACCTCAGAAGGGCAGAAGTACGTACCAAATGATCGTGATCAGGTGATGTATTACCGGGAAGACAAAGCCGGTCAGATCCTTGAAGAAGGCATTAATGAAGCGGGGGCCATGTCAGCCTGGATCGCATGTGGAACCTCTTATAGCACAAACGATTATCCGCTGATCCCGTTTTATATTTTTTATTCCATGTTTGGCTTTCAGCGTACGGGAGATCTGGCATGGGCTGCGGGTGATAGTCGCTGTCGTGGTTTTCTGATGGGGGGCACCTCGGGGCGAACGACCCTGAACGGAGAAGGTCTGCAACATCAGGATGGTCATAGCCATGTGCTGGCCAGCACGGTGCCGAACTGTCTGGCTTATGATCCTGCATTTGCCTACGAGCTGGCGGTGATCATTCAAGATGGCATGCGACGCATGTATCAGGAAAACGAGAGCATTTATTACTACATCACGATCATGAATGAAAACTACGTTCAACCCGCAATGCCGGAAGGCGCTGAAAAGGGAATTGTGCGCGGTATGTACTGTCTGGAGGAAACTTCCTCCGCACAGGCAGACAGTAAGCTTCAGGCCCAATTGCTGGGCAGTGGTGCCATTCTCAACGAAGTGCGCGCCGCCGCAAAAATACTTGCTGAACAGTTTGCGGTAAGTTGCCGGGTGTGGAGTGTGACCAGTTTTAATGAGTTGGCGCGAGATGGACAACACAAACAGCGCTGGAATTTGTTACATCCGGATGAGACGCCGCAAGTGCCATTTGTGGCCGAGTGTTTGCAGGATCGGGCGGGGCCTGTGATTGCATCAACTGATTACATTCGGCTCTACGGTGAGCAGATTCGTGCATTTGTTCCTTCTGAATACACGGTGCTGGGTACCGATGGCTTCGGGCGGAGTGATACACGGGAAAAACTACGCCAGCATTTTGAAGTGGATCGCTACTACGTGGTGATTGCCACCTTGAATGCTTTGGCAATGCGCGGAGAAATTGAAAGGTCAATAGTGTTGGATGCCATGCGCACCTTCAATATTGACCGAAACTCTGCCAATCCCCTGCACCGGTAAGGGAGGAGCAGACGATGAGTAAAGTTGAAATCAAAGTTCCGGATTTGGGTGGTGGTGAACAGGTCGATGTGATCGAACTCTGTGTGCAACCCGGTGATAAGCTGGACATCGATGATCCAATGATCGTGCTGGAGACGGACAAGGCAACTATGGAAGTGCCTGCGACTCAGGCAGGCACTGTTCTGGAAATGCATGTGGCGATCGGGGATAAAGTCTCGGAAGGTGATTTGGTGCTGGTTATCGAGGCGGACGAAGCTGTTGACGCAAGCGCGGGGGATGCTCAAGCATTTCCGGATGAAAGCCGTCCCGAACCGACCAAACCCGCTTATTCCAATGCACCCGTCTCTGAACCGGTGGGTACTGAAAACACTCCCGATTCGGGGTCCTTGGAATCGAAATCAGTGTTGGTGCCGGATATTGGTTCCGAAAAAGCCTTGGTGGTCGAGATCTGCGTAGCTGCAGGGGATGACATCCAGGTGGACGACGCCATCGTTGTGCTGGAGTCGGATAAAGCCACTATGGAAGTGCCGAGCCCTTATGCGGGAAAAGTTGAGTCCATTGCGGTGCAATTGGAGCAGTCCGTGAGCGAAGGCGATGTACTTTTGGCCATTTCAGTGGCAGGTTCAGGTCCTGTACCTGAAAAAGAATCGCCTCCTGAACATTTGCCCGCAACACCAAGCCCCCGTCCTGAAGAGGAGCGGGTATACGCTGGCGCGTTGAGCCCCGGAAGTCGAGTGCATGCAGGGCCAGCTGTGCGTAAATTGGCGCGGGAATTTGGTGTGGATTTGAGTCAGGTGCAGGGCTCAGGGCCCAAGTCCCGAGTATTGAAGGAGGATGTCCAGCGCTACGTTAAAACGGCATTGAAGCAAACGCCTGTCAGCTCGGGTCAGGGCGTCGGATTACCCCAGGTGAAACTGCCGGACTTCAGTCAATTTGGTCAGATTGAACGCAGATCAATGACGAAAATTCATCGCGTGACGGCTGAAAACATGCAGCGAGCCTGGCTTAATGTACCCCATGTCACCCAATTCGATGAAGCCGATATTACGGAGTTGGAGGCATTCCGGCAGGCTCAGAAAGCCGCCGCATCGGCCCGAAACAGTAAACTGACGCCATTGCCGTTCATTGTTAAAGCCTGCGCCTATGCTTTGCAGAAGCTACCACAATTTAATGTATCGCTTGATATGGAAAGTAGTGAGATAATCCAGAAGCATTACATCAATATTGGTGTGGCGGTTGATACGCCTGATGGGCTGGTGGTCCCGGTGATCAAGAATGCAGGTCAAAAGGGCATTTGGGATCTGGCGGATGAGATGACAAGTCTGGCGGACAAAGCGCGGGAGAAAAAGCTCAAACCTGTTGATATGCAGGGGGGATGTTTTTCCATCTCCAGCCTCGGCAGTGTGGGAGGCACCGCGTTTACACCCATTGTGAATACGCCGGAAGTTGCCATTTTGGGCGTGTCGAAAGCCGCGATCAAACCGGTTTTCAAGGAAAATGAGTTTGTGCCCCGCTTGCTTTTGCCATTGTCATTATCCTACGATCACAGGGCAGTCAACGGTGCAGAAGCCGCACGCTTTACCGGATTGATCAGTCTGTTGTTAAGTGATATCCGGCAATTGTTGCTGTAGATCACGCCAACCGCCGGGGGATGGCCGGTGTAGTGGAGCTGTGTAGTGTAGAGGTGTAGTTTAGAGGTGTAGTTTAGACAAGACCTTGTGCCGCGTGAACCTGATGGCGTACGTTGCCAAGGTCGCCTGAATGAGCTATAGAATGGGTATCGGTTGAGGCTTGTTCATATTTTGATCCGTACCGATGGAGTGGAGAAGTAGGCGTATGCCGCAAAGTAATGATGTATTGATACAAGGTTCCAAACTTCCAGTGTCTAATGGGGACGATGCCGTTTCCCGCACGACCTTTGATCAGGTCATGGTGCCAAATTATGCACCCGGAAAAATGATTCCTGTCCGGGGATTTGGTTCCCGGGTGTGGGATCAAAGTGGCAACGAGTATGTCGATTTTGCCGGTGGAATTGCGGTGAGTGCGCTGGGACATGCACATCCTGAACTGGTTTCAGTATTAACCCAGCAGGCGAAGCAGCTGTGGCATTTGAGTAATGTCCTGACCAATGAGCCAGCACTCCGGTTGGCTCGTTTGCTGGTGGATAATACATTTGCAGACAAGGTATTCTTTGCTAACTCTGGCGCGGAAGCCAATGAAGCCGCATTCAAGCTGGCCAGACGCCACGCCTCGTTGAATTTCGGTTCTGAAAAGAATGAAATTATTGCCTGCCTGAACGGTTTTCACGGTCGTACCCTGTTCACGGTATCGGTGGGCGGCCAGGAAAAGTATACCGAGGGGTTCGGGCCGATACCTCAAGGCATTACCCATATACCGTACAATGATTTGGAAAGTTTGAAAGCCGCAATTTCAGATAAAACCTGTGCCGTTGTCGTGGAGCCTATTCAGGGTGAGGGCGGTGTACTTCCGGCCACCCGGGACTTCATGAAAGGTGTCAGAGCGCTGTGTGATGAATATCAGGCTCTGATGATTCTTGATGAAATTCAGACGGGTATGGGGCGTACCGGAGAATTGTATGCGTACATGCATTACGGCATTTATCCGGATGTGTTGACCACGGCGAAAGCGCTGGGTGGCGGTTTTCCAATCGCGGCGATGCTGACTCGAGATCAATTTGCAGCCAGCCTGAGTGTTGGCAGTCATGGCAGCACCTATGGTGGAAACCCCTTGGGATGTGCAGTGGCAGAAGCTGTTTTCAATATTGTGAACACGCCGGAGTTTCTCTCAGGAGTGCGTCTGCGTCAGGAAATGATGCTCGATGCCCTGGAACGCATCAATCGTCAGTACAGTGTGTTCAAAGAGATCCGTGGCCGAGGCTTGCTAATCGGCGGTGAACTGGTTGAGGGTTTGCGCGGTCAGTCAAAATTACTGCTGCAGAAAGCGCTGGATGAGCATTTGATGATATTGGTCGCAGGGCCGGATGTTATGCGTTTGGCACCCGCGTTAAATATACCTGAAGAGGATATTCAAGTCGGTATGACCCGCTTGAGTGCCGCTATAGGTGCGATGCTGCGTGAAATAGAGTGAGTTTATCAGGACGTAAATGACGCCAGGGATCTCGGCAGATTGTGCCCCGGAGGGTTGCAGTTATGCTGTTAGTGAGACCTTGCCATTCGTCCGATCTAGAGGCAATCACTGCGCTTCTTGAGCGCAGTGGCTTGCGTCTGTCAACATTACCGAGAGACCCAGAGCTGTTGGCTGAACGGGTCCAGGTTTCCCTTGAGTCCTTTGCTCAATCCCCGTCTCGACAGGGTAAAGAGCGCTTATTGTTTGTGTTGGAATATTCTCCCGGAAATTCAGATTCAGATCGCGATACGCCGCAGGTAATCGGTTTGGCAGGCATCGATGTCTGTGCTGGCAATGGTGCGCCTTTTTACAGCTACCGCCGGGATGAACTTATTCATGCTTCCCATACCTTAAATGTCCATAATCGTATTCCGGTATTGTATCTGACTCACGAATTGACAGGCAGTACGCTGTTGTGTTCGTTTATGCTCCACCCGGATTGGGCTACGTCAGATCATCGAGCCTTGTTAATGTGTTCCCGGCTGTTGTTTATCCAACAGTATCGTCACCGTTTTGCTGACACCGTGATTTCCGAAATACAAGGGGTGAGCACTGAAGATGCGCAATCCCCTTTTTGGGATAGTCTGGGAGCCCACTTTTTCGCTATGTCCTTTGCCGAAGCGGACAGTCATAGCGCCTATCGATCGAAAACTTTCATTGCTGAGTTAATGCCCCCGCATCCCATTTATGTGCCATTGCTTACGCCAGCCGCTCAGCGGGTCATCGCGGTTGCCCATGATCAGGCCCAGGTGAATATTGAGCTAATGGAGCGGGAGGGTTTCAGTAAAGGCCCTCACATCGACATTTTTGATGGCGGCCCGACTTATGAGTGTCCGGCTGTTCGGTTGTCGGCGACCAATCCCGCCCGGATAAAACAGGTGCGTTTTGGCGGACACAATGCTGGGCAAACCTATTTGGTGGCCAATACCTCGTTCCAGGAATTTCGATGTGCGCTGGTTCGTTTTAGCGATGGTTTGGGGGATGTCATTCGAATTCAAGAAACCGTAGCCGGACTGCTGGGTGTCAAGGATGGTGATGCCGTTATTTATGTGCCCTTCAAGTCGGGAGGACGTTAGCCGACAACTGTTGAATTCCGTTCCGTTACCGGAGGCCGTTATGGTCATTATCAGACCGATTGAACCTGAAGATATTGAGGCATTGCTGGATATGGCCTCGAAAGCGGGAGTTGGCGTAACCACATTGCCACCTAACCGTGCGCTTCTTGAAGCGAAAATCAGGGTTTCAGTGCAGTCCTTCAGCCAGCAGATCCCGGAGGATCAGGCGCAATATCTTTTCGCTCTGGAGGATGTTGATGTTGGTCGGATCATCGGTGTGAGCGCCATCCTGGCCCGAGTGGGACAACAGGATGTCTGGTACAACTATCGAGTCAGCACCACGGTCAGCACCTCCAGAGAATTGGACATTCACAAGTGCACACCAACGTTATATCTGACCAATGATATGACAGGGTCGACTGAAATTTGTACGTTGTTTCTGGATCCAGATTATCGGCATCGTAACAATGGTCAACTGTTGTCCAAATGCCGATTTATGTTTATTGACGATCACAGCAATCTGTTTGCGAGCAAGATTTTTGCAGAGATGCGGGGCGTCTCCGATGATCAAGGGCGTTCGCCTTTCTGGCAGGCGCTTGGACATCATTTTTTCAGTATCGATTTTTCTGAAGCAGATTATTTGACGGGCATTGGCCAAAAGTCGTTTATCGCAGAGTTAATGCCGAAGTATCCCATCTATTTGCCCATGCTTGGCGCAGAGGCCCAGGCCGCTGTTGGCAAAGTGCACCAGCAGACGCGGCCCGCGCTGGCGATGCTGGAAAGCGAGGGATTCAACTTTAATGGTCTGATTGATATTTTCGACGGTGGTCCCTTGGTTGAAGTATTTGTAAACAGTATTCGAACTATTCGGGACAGTTTCAACCGCCAGGCATTCATCGTAAAGCACGTGGATACCGATGTTCGAAACTCCGCATTCTACATGGTCTCCAATCGCTCTTTTTCCTGTTTCAGAGTGGGATTGATCACGGGTGACGCGATTAAAAGCGATACTGTTTCATTGTCGGCAGAACTTGCTGAGCGGCTGCGTGTAAATTCCGGGGACGTCGTCAGATTGACTGCATTGAGAGACCCCAGGCAGAGGAGAAACTGATATGTCTGATCAGAACACAGAAGGGGAAGGGGCCAGGCTTGCGCCTCTGGAACAGCTCTATATCAATGGCCGTTGGGCCCATGGGCAGGGCTATGAATTAAACTCGTTAAACCCTTCCACCGGTGTGAGTATCTGGCGCGGACAAAGTGCCGGTGAAGAGGATGTGGACCGGGCCGTGATGTCCGCGCGGTCTGTGTTCCCCGATTGGCGAGCCTGGCCATTGCAAAAACGGATTGATGCTGTAGAAGCATTCGCGCTGGCGCTCGAGCACAATAAAGAGCAAATCGCATTCATGATTGCCCAAGAGACCAGTAAACCACTCTGGGAAAGCCGGACTGAAGTGCAATCGATGATTGGTAAAGTCAACATTTCCATATCCGCTCAAGCACAACGAGCGGGTGACACGCGACAATCCGGGCCGGCGGGTGATGCAGTTTTACGCCATCGACCCCATGGTGTGCTTGCGGTTTATGGTCCTTATAACTTTCCTGGCCATCTACCCAATGGACATATTGTTCCTGCTCTTCTGGCTGGAAACTGTGTTGTTTTTAAACCCAGTGAACAAACACCAGCCGTGGCGGATCTGGTCGTGCAGTGTTGGGAGCAAGCCGGGTTACCGGCCGGTGTTCTCAATCTGGTGCAGGGAGCCGCGGATGTCGGGCGACAACTGGCGGCCCATCCGCAAATAGATGGCATACTGTTCACCGGCAGTTCGGGAACCGGCCACGCACTGCATCAACAATTTGCGGGCGCACCGGAAAAAATTCTGGCACTGGAAATGGGGGGCAATAATCCACTGATTGTCCATGACTATGAATCATTGGACGCGGCAGTCTACCTGACGTTGTTCTCTGCGTTTGTCTCGGCAGGTCAGCGTTGCACCTGTGCCCGGCGCTTGTTTGTGCCCCGCACAGCGCAGGGTGATGACTTTGTCGCGGGATTGATTTCGGCCGCAGGCCGGATTGAGCCGGGACAATACGATGCCAGCCCGCAACCCTTTATCGGCGGTGTCATCCATCAAGGGGCAAAGTCTGCGCTTCTGGCTGCCCAGGATAATTTGTTAGCGCTCGGTGGGGGGGCGTTGTTGGCCATGCGTGCCCATAGCTCAGGTTTGACCCATTTAACTCCTGGAATTATCGATGTTACAGCACTGGCAGAGCCGCCGGATGAAGAGTGGTTTGGCCCACTGCTCAGCGTGAGGCGATATGATTCAGTTGAAGATGCCATCACCCAGGCAAACCGGACCCGGTTCGGGCTGGCGGCGGGTCTGGTTTCCCGGGATCACCAGCTGTATCAGTATTTTCTGGAACGGATTCGGGCAGGCATTGTCAATTGGAACAAGCCGCTCACGGGGGCGAGCAGTGCTGCGCCGTTCGGTGGCGTTGGTCAGAGCGGTAATCATCGACCCAGTGCGTTCTATGCTGCGGACTATTGTGCCTATCCCATGGCTTCCATGGAGGCAGAGCAAATCGACCTTCCTGAATCGCTGGCGCCGGGAATCAGCTTATGAATTACCATGAAGTGAATTTTGATGGTCTGGTGGGCCCGACCCATAATTACGCGGGCTTATCCTTCGGCAACGTGGCATCGCAATCCCACAAGCAAGCGGCGTCGAATCCAAAAGCGGCTGCGCTGCAAGGTCTCGCAAAAATGAAGGCACTGGTTGACCGGGGGTTCAAGCAAGCTGTTTTGCCGCCTCAGGAGCGGCCGTCCATCGCGTGGTTGCAGCGCCTGGGTTTTACCGGCAGTGATGCCGAGATTCTGGCGAAGGCGGCGCGGGAGACCGGGCTGCTACCGATGCTCGCCTCGGCGTCGTGCATGTGGGCGGCGAATGCCGCGACGGTATCACCCAGCCCGGATTGTCGGGATGGTAAAGTCCATTTTACTGCTGCCAACTTGTCTGCCAATCTGCATCGGGCCATTGAGAGCCGGGAAACGGTTAATGCCCTGAAAACCATCTTTCACGACCCTATGCACTTTGCCCATCATGAGCCGTTACCCGGCGCACAGGGATGGGGGGATGAAGGCGCAGCCAATCATTCACGGTTGTGTGCGACCTACGGCCATACCGGGGTTGAAATGTTTGTCTACGGGGCTCGTGCCGACAGTGTGCTCGGGCCAACACGCTATCCAGCCCGACAGACGCTACAAGCCTCTCAGGCGATTGCGCGTTTACATGCGCTGGATGAAAAACGTGTGGTCATGGTACAGCAGAATCCGGCAGTTATTGACATGGGCGTATTTCATAACGATGTCATTGCCGTGGCAAATCAGCGGGTTTTGTTGTACCACGAAGATGCTTTTCTGGATACGCAAAAGGTGCTGGATGAACTGAATGAAAAACTGCGGGAAGGTGACTTGATACCCGTTAAAGTGCCCCGGCAAGCTGTTTCTGTCGCGGATGCGGTGAAGTCCTACCTGTTTAACTCACAATTGCTGACCATTCCGGGCAGCCATGCCCAGAACATGATTATCCTGCTCCCTGAGGAAAGTAAAAAAAACCGGAATGTTGCTGAATACGTTAATACCCTGATCGGCGCTGATAACCCGATCACCGAAGCAATGTATTTTGATCTACACCAAAGCATGCAAAATGGCGGTGGACCGGCCTGCCTCCGCTTGCGTGTGGTTCTGAGCGATGCGCAGTGGCAGGCCATCAATAAAGGAGTGGTGTTAAATGACGCCAAGTACCGGGAACTCTGCAACTGGGTCGAGCGGCATTACCGTGATGAACTCCAGCCCAAAGACCTCGCCGATCCGGCGTTACTCAATGAAAGTCGTACGGCACTGGATGAGCTCACTACAATACTTAATCTAGGTAGCTTTTATCTGTTTCAGCTAGGGAGGCGTTGAGGTCAGGTTCGGGAACCCGGATCATGTGGAATTCTGTGCCTTTTTGTAACGCCCCTTGTGCTGTACTTATTCTTGCGTTTTAATCACTTATCATCGAATTACAGGATCGAGTGATCGAATTTTATGTGGGTACAGAACAATAATCAGGAATGGCGTTCCCGGATTATCCGGATTTTTGTCATTGCCGTAATGGTCTGGGTTGTGGGGTTAACGGTACAGCTGTTCGATACCCGTGATGTGCGTGAAGTTGAAGCGGTAAACGGCTTGGTGCTTTCCGTGGAGGAAGAGCCCTACGAGCTACATACCAAAGGCGGTGTGGTGACGCGCAGCCGTTGGGTTGCGATGGTAAGAATGGATGACGGGCGCGAACTGCGGCGTATTTTTGATGATACGTTGGTAAAGGGTCATCCACCTGTGATTGATGAGTTGA
This sequence comes from Oleiphilus messinensis, assembly GCF_002162375.1. GTDB lineage: Bacteria > Pseudomonadota > Gammaproteobacteria > Pseudomonadales > Oleiphilaceae > Oleiphilus > Oleiphilus messinensis. The sequence continues at coordinate 1,721,249 of NZ_CP021425.1, forward strand.
TTGCCTTTAAAAAAGCAACATTTGAACAAGGGAGCGTCGGGTATGTGCTCGACCATGAAAAATGGAGCGAGCGTTTCCTGAATGGCCCGGTGTTTTCCAGAGACCGATAAAAAAATTCGAACGACGAAGATGGATCGAATGGATCCACTTTCAGGACTTACGTGAAAAGGAGTTTGCCAGTCATGCCTGTTCTTGCACTTTTACTGCTTGTTATTCAAATTGCCTTTGCCGTTCATGCTGTGAAAACCGGTCGTGATACGTTTTGGGTTTATATCATTATATTTGTGCCCGCGATTGGCTGCGCGGTGTATTTTTTCACTCAGGTTTTACCAGATTTACAACAAAGCCGCACGGTACGGAGCACCGGGAACAGTTTGCTGAAGGCCATTGATCCCCAACGTGAATTACGGCGGCGCAAAGAAAATCTGGAGATTGCGGATACGCAGGTTAATCGACTGCAATTGGCGGATGAATGTGTCGAGGCCGAATTGTATGATGAAGCAATTGCGCTCTACGAGAGTTGTTTGCAGGGCTTCCATAAAACCAATCCGGCGATCATGTTGAAGCTTGCCCAGGCCTGCTTTCAAGCCCACAAGAATGATCGAACCAAACAGATACTGGAATCCCTGATTCAGGAAAATCCCGACTTTAAATCCGCGGATGGGCATTTACTCTACGCCCGCGCATTGGAAAATCTTCATTTGCTGGATGCTGCCTTGGAAGAATACCGTGTACTGGCTGAAACCTATCCGGGAGAGGAGGGCAGAGTACGCTATGGCTTGTTGTTGATGCGCATGAACCGACAGCCCGATGCCCACGCCGTATTCGAGAACGTGCTGCTCCGGGCGAAACGATCCCATAAGTTCTACCGCAAGAAAGAAGCAAAGTGGATAGCAATGGCACAGGATAATGCCAATTAAATCAATACTGCTCCAGCTCCCGAAGGGATTGGTCCAGTTCACCTAGGCGGTATTTTAAGCGACTAAGATCGGATTGCGATTTACCGTAGTTGCGCTCCATGGCTTTTATCTCGTTCAGGAGCTTTTGTCTGTGGTCTCGGGTTAAATTCTCACCCACCAGTTTGCGTTCTTTCTCTTCAATTAAATCACGTGTATCGAGCAGTTCGGTTTCACCTTTTTCGATTTCCTGTTCAATCTGCTTGATTTCTTTGGTCAGCTGGTAAATGGACTGCCCCAATTGAAAACTTGCCAAAAATCCGGGCTCCAGATGCGGGGGACAAACCCCATGATATTGGCTGCCCGCCTCACCAATGGCGCGACCATTGTGCTCCGTACAGTAGCTCTCGATCCCAGCATCCCGGCCCGACATATATGTTTCAAAATCAGGCGCTACACCATACTCGGCGCAGGATTCCCGATGCTCTCCCAAATAGCTCGCCTTCCGGCCCGCAGCACCATCTTCAAAGCCGATGGTATACCACTGCGCATGCAAACACTCATCCTTGGACAGCGTGGCACAGCCAGAGATCAAGACAGGTCCAAGCAGTGCAACCGCAAACAGTTTACGCCATGGGCTCACAGATAAAATCAATTTGAATTACTCCATTTCACTGATATCAAACTTGGTAACAGTATAGGAGGCCCACCGCAGGACATAAATTACTTTTGGCCAGGAATCAGACCAATTGCTAATTCATCTGATAACGTCAGTAATGTTTTGGCTCAGGGAGTTCAATTTGTTTTGGGCTACTACTATCCAGGTTGCTCTGAATGTTGTTATCCCAATTTTCATTCAATTCAACAGTAGTGTGAATAATTATTAATTGAATAAGGCAGCGGATACCCAAGTCTGGTTTGAAATGGTCTGCGGTACGCTACGACTTCATAGGAACGGAGCAGAAAATTTGATGATTTGACTTGGTCGCTCTGGTTGCCTCCTAAAAGCCGAATACCGCTTTGTGTAGCTGATACGAAAAATCCCACATGATACCCAGTAGAACTGCCAGTATAGGTATCCAAATTTTTATTCTTCCGTTTAATAACTGTAATAGCGCCCTTGAAGGGGGTTTCGACTTTGAATCCCCAAGTGATCCAACTTTTTGCAAGAGCATTGTTGGTTCCCTGAATTCCGGATTGGAGCATGACCCAATTTACAAACGACGAGCACCACGGTGTCTCATCAGTCTTTGCGCCAAGCCTCGTTGTCGCGTGATATTCGAGAATGCGTTTATTATGTGTATTCGCCTCGCTTTCTTCTTTTATGCCCAGCTCCGCATAAGCAATGTCATACCATGGTGCATTCACGGTTGCTACTTCGGTGGGTTTGGTCGCCTTGGGTTGAGTGCCCAAGGCGTTCCAAGTTTTTTTTCCGGCAATGCCATCAGTTTCAAGTTTATGTTCTGCTTGGAATCGAACTAAAGCTTGTTCAGTTCTCAAGCCAAAGTGGCCATCTGCTTTTAACTTCGGGCTTGGCTTTAAATATCGATTTAGCAGTAACTGTAATTTGACCACTTCTTTACCTTTGCTTCCTTGCCTCAGTGTTGACATGTTTCACTCCTTGATTAAGTCGAGATTGCTTAAGTCTGTATAGATTTGTACGAACTGCCAGTGACCGTTTTCCTTCTTAAACACGAAATCATGGATATGTGCCTGGTTGGCCTCTATGTCGTTTGCTTCATCCATGGGAGTTACGGCGAGTACGCGATATGTGGTTGAGAAACTTTCGTCCTCTAGCGATATAAATGTTTCCAATTCGAGGAAGGATGGCATGAGTTTCATGAACTCAGTGTTGTCGACGGTTACTTCGCCCTCAAAATCTAACTGACCTCGAAATATAAAGGGGAATTTAGTGAGGTCTGCCAAGGCAAGCCAGTTATTTGTATTGATAGCCGTCGAAAATTGATGATAAAACTGTTCGAACGTAATTTCTTTGCTTGTCGTTTTTGGTGTCTCTGATATATCAAAATTTTGTACCTGGTAGTTTTCCTTAGAAGATGAAGAGCCGGAATTGTTGCTTTCTTGTACTTGTCCACAACTCGTAGTGCTCCACGCAGAAAATAATACGAATACATACGCGATAATAAGTTTGATTTGGCGTTTCATTGGTAAATCCAACACTCTTTCATGAAAAATTTGGACTAATCGCTACTGCTGCGAATTAATCGTTTATAAATTCAGTACCTAAAAATATATCGCTGGCATTAACTGTCATTGCCAAGATAACTGTGATGAAAAAACCGTACATGGATATGTAGCAAAACATTCGCTCAATCAGGTTAGAAAAGCGGTACACATCGAACCCTCGAAAATAGGGGTACATGTATTTATTGTGAGGACGTGCCCGGAACACACAACACACTGCCACACTGGATATCCAGAACAGCCAAGGGCTCATGGGCTCATACTGGCCCTCTTTTTCAAATTCATGCTTTAATCGAGGGGCCAGCGTGACACCAACAATAATCAAGCTGAAAAGCGTCAGAAACGCGGTTCCCACAATGGAAATCGCGAAAAAATTGCTTAGCAAAGAGTGTAAATCTTCAGTTAGCATCGTATTTACCACCGCTGTGTTAAATCATAAACTTGCTTTGTACCCCACACGACTGAGCGGTCAACGACTACCGCCAAGGTGCCGGCCAATAGTATGCCCAAAATCCAACCAAATGGACCCAATAAAAACGTCAATCCGAGTACGCCTAGTCCGATTCCTGTTGTGAACCCAGCGCTTTGCGCATAAAGTTCTCGATGCCAATTACCACCGCTATTGTAGACATCCATCACTGTGTCATATCTAAAATAGCCATCTGCAGCGATCGCAGCTGGTCCCAGAATTTTGGCGTACCGGCCAAAAGTCGCTAAGGATTTAACTATAGGTGCAGATTTTAAGGGCATGGATCGAAATGCTGTCCGAGATTTGGGCACACCGGCACTCAGTGGGACGGTTTTTGTCTTGGACACATAATTTTCCAATACTTTATTCAACTCTCCGTTGAATTTCGTCTGTAGAGCGATGTAGGCTTCATTGATTGCTGTTTGTGCTCGTTGCATCGTTGATGGTGCCGCGCGGTGATTGCGTAGATTTTCGAATTGGTGGACTGCACGGTCATAGCGATTTAACGCTTGCATAAAGTCGCTGGCTTTTGTTGCTGCGGCTCCCATTCCTGCGCCACCAAATGTATTCATGTCCGAAAGATGAGCATTCACTTGTTCTATCACATAAGCTAAAGCTACGGTAGCATCACCGCCGATTTGGTTGGCAATAATGGACAAGTTTCTTCGAGCTTCCGGTGTTAACGATGGGGTGTGTGTGGCAATGGATGAGGATTTCTGATGTTGGTTCGGCAATATAATGAGGTCACCATCTTTAAGCGAGTGGTGACTGCTGTGCGTCAGATGTGGATTTGCAGCCGTTATCAGTTTGTGATACTCGGCTGGATTTCCGGTGTTTTGTTGATTGGTGTTGGTAGTGGCAAGATCTGCACAGATAGCTTCTAAGCTATCACCGTTTCGGCAAAGATAGACGTCTGTCATGATTGAAAATTCCCTTTCGATCAAAATTTTGCAGCAATGGAATCTAATGTGAATGCAATCTGGGCTGTTTGATTCCGTTTTGATTGTGGTTGCTAGAGTAAGGATTGCATGCGATGGGAAAGTGAGCATAGGTGATCAGGCCGTCCCTAACCTGTAAGCCTTGTCAGACAGGATTTTCCAGATATTAGCTCTGGGTGTTGTTTTGTATCCTTACAAGCAACGTCATGCATGGTAAATGCTACAGGCGAAATTTTAAAGGAATTATTTCTCAAGACTCGTGAGTGCCTGGATCAGGTGTGTCAGCCCTGTGTTTCTAAAACGGCAACTTACGTCCTACCACTCACTAAATTGTATGGTATGCTCGGCGGATCTGATTAAACTGTCTATATAGGGAATATAGAATGGCAATTTTTTCAATGCCTGCCAATACCGTTGGTTTGATTGTTCGCGAGAAAAAGGATGATGAACATTCTCCGAGCGTCATGGAATAACATGCAGACTGCGTACTTTCGACTGGTGAGCCTATTGGTTTCTTTGGAGACAACGTGGTTTCCACGCTGATTCTGATTACCGTCACGCCAACTCAATCAAGCTTGTTTGATCAAGCATGGAAAAATCTGAAATTGTCTCCGGGGTCTTTTAATTTATTGGGGGGAAACTGCTCAATTCATACCTCGATTGCCTTTGTGGAAGCAAATATTGTCAGTGGCGGAATTCCCGGCCTGGATACCCCGAAAATTTATACCATCAATTGAAACCCAAAATGGCTGGTAAGTACAAAATCTACAGTGGCTACTTGGGTTTCAGACCAACATTGTCAAAGCGCATTGATATTGAAGTTGAAAAAGCCACTCCCTGAGATCCAGGACGTTAAAGAACTTTTCCGCAACGTTAATTTTGGTATTTACACTACTTTCAGGAGGGGGCGCGATGGCGACAGACCTAACCATGAATTGGGAATGGAAGTGTAGCCAGGAAGGTAGTAACTGGGTTTTGAATTGAGCATAGTGGTCTAGATCCGTTTGCTTGCTATGCTTTGATTGCAGACTGGCACACCTAATCGTTAGGTTTTAGCAGTGTTTGTCCAGCTTGACGCGCGTATCGGCGGTATGAGCTGAGTCTGGCCTGCAAACTCGGAATTGGAGTGATTGCTTGGTTTGGGTGGAGTGGGTTTTCTGAATTTCAGCAATGATCACTTTGATGTGGTTTAAAATAATTGACCAGATCATATTAATCCGGCCAATGCCATGGCGGTGCATCCAATAATCCCTGGCCGAGAATAATCGTCTCTCCCAGTTCTTTGCCTAATGCAATGGAATTGCATTCACGATTATCTTCCAGGGTGGCGATTAATCGTGCTGCATGGGAAACCACCCAGACTTGCGTTTGTTCGGCTGCCCGAGCGATTAAGCGTCCGAGCGCCGGGAGCAAGTCAGGGTGCAAGCTGGTTTCGGGTTCGTTTAGCACCAACAGTGAGGGTGGTCTTGGTGTGAGTAATGCGGCCACCAGCAATAAATAACGGAGTGTACCATCCGATAATTCGGCCTGGTTCAGGGGGCGTAACAAACCGTCCTGAATAAACTTCAGTGAGAATCGATTGCCAGCATCGGCCTCAAATCCAATGGTTGCGCCGGGAAAGGCATCTTCTATGGAATCATACAGCGCTTCACGGTCACCAATTTCATGGATAGTTCTCAGGGCTGCGACCAGACTATGGCCATCGTGATCGAGCACGGTGGTTCGAGTGCCGATTTGTGGGGTTCGGATAATTGAGTCGGCATCCGTTCTGAATAAATCATAGAATCGCCAATTTCGGATGGCTTGTCTTACGGCATAGACTTCTGGAACCGATACAGGGTCACCCATTTCACTAAGAACGCTGTCATAGGTATTTAGGTGTGTATCGTAGACTTTCCATTGGCGCCCTGAACGCACTTTAACCACTGAACCGTTTCTGTCAACCAGACAGGCGCTCGGTCGGTAGCTGCTCCCTGCCCAAATGCATTCGCGTTTAATCTCGGGATCAAACCCGAACATTGAAGGTTCGTGATATCCTGCAAAACCTTGGGGTGGCGGCATGCCCAGGGAAATACAATAACCGAACTGCTCGCCAACAAAGCCCAGTTTTAACCGCGTATTTTGTTTTTTTGCACTTCCTTGAATCGGTGCCAATCCGGCTTTCATTTCTTTGCTGAATTTGTCTGGTCCAGCCCAAAATGTGTAGTCAAGGCCACCTTCCTGAGCAATGCACGAAATCAAGTTCCCCTTTGCTGTCTCCGACAGTAAGCGAAGTGCTTTGTACAGGTTCGATTTGCCACAACCATTCGCGCCAGTAATAACATTCAGCCGAGACAAAGGCGAAACAATGTCTTTTAAGGAACGGTAGTTAGATACTGCGAATGCTTTAATCATGAGCTGTTAGAGTCTCCCATTGAAATTCAGACACGTACCGTTTAGGGTCAAAAGTTGCTGCAAACTTTCGTACAATCTTTATGATTTCGCTCCGCAAAAATATTCAACGCCAGGGCAATCGAGCATAATAACAAAATATTTGTGGTCGAATATTGTGGTAATACTAAAACGAAAAAATTTACCGGCCTGTTAACCTGGTAGCTAACTCAAATACAAAGAAAAAGGTACGAAGGTATTTATTTGTGTGGCGAAAATGGCTCAGATTTGGGATTTATCACTAATGCGACTCTTGATTAACCGTTTTAATTTATTGTCGTGTTTTTTCCAAACCGCTAAGTAGGCCCCATAGCTGATTCCAACGCTCAAGTTTTTCATTGGCGCTCAACAGTCTTGGCTGAATTTGAATAGGGGGGCCGAGTTTATTCATGTCTTGCAGTAAGTTGGCATTTACCGCTCCACGCAGTTGACCATTTATATCGCGACCAACGGCCAGTAATGCCTTACAGCCCTTACAATGATAAAAGTTAGCAAGTCGATCACCATTTTGTTCTATTGATACGCCACTGCCAACAAAATCTACTGACATATTGGGGGTGCTGATAATGCTTGCCGGATTGGCACCACAATAATTGCAATCGCAAACACGAGGATTCAACTCTTCGAGCCGCATAGCTAGCCTAAGCTCCAAGTGCCAACGCTTGCATATACAAGATCCCTTATAAAGCATAATAATTAAGACCTATTTAGATAAAACCTGATAGTGAAATAGCCAGATACTGCAGTTTAGTCTGCCACTACAAAACCTCTTTCTTCCTTTGTCATTTTAGTAAGTATATCTTTTGAGAAGTCTATCCGATCTAATAACAATTTAAACTCCCAAGAAAATCGAAGCTTGGCTCAACGAGCCAAGACTATCATTTTTTATGTGGACAATCAGTGATGCTCTTTCTCCTTGCTGGAGAAAGAAACTGAATGTTTGCACGAACTCAACCTCCATTTTTGTGCTTGCTCCAGGCCGGTGCTCGTGCGTTATAAACCTGAAATAAACGAATTGATCCACATTAGTCATCGCTTATATGATCTCAATGCATTGTCCAATACACCTTTCGTTATCTGTGCTCTGATTGCCAGTGCATTGTAAAACTGCAACCTACGTCCTACCACTCACTAGATTGTATGGTATGCTCGGCGGATCTGATTAAACTGTCTATATAGGGAATATAGAATGGCAATTTTTTCAATGCCTGCGAATACCGTTGGTTTGATTGTTCGCGGGAAAAAGGATGATGCACATTCTCCGGGTGTCATGGAACAACATGCAGACTGTGTTCTTTCGACTGGTGAGCCTATCGGTTTCTTTGGAGACAACGGAGATGCTTCCAGTGGGGGAACGTCGGCTTCAAGAAATCCCGGAGGCTTGTCGGCTTCGTGGAATAGTTCAGGTTTGAATATGAAAGGTATGGTCGCGGATTACAACGGCTTGCGCCGGATTCGTCCTTACTATGTCGATGCAGCAATTGCAAAAAAATATAACGTGGTTTCCACGCTGATTCTGATTACCGTCACGCCAACTCAATCAAGCTTGTTTGATCAAGCCTGGAAAAATCTGAAATTGTCTCCAGGGTCTTTCAATTTATTGGGGGGAAACTGCTCAACTCATGCCTCGATTGCCTTTGTGGAAGCAAAAATTGTCAGTGGCGGGATTCCCGGTCTGGATACCCCCGACAACTTATACCATCAATTGAAGTCCAAAATGGCTGGTAAGTACAAAATCTACAGTGGCTACTTGGGTTTCAGACCGACATTGTCAAAGCGCTTTGATATTGAAGTTGAAAAAGCCACTCCCTGAGGTCCAGGATGTTAAAGAACTTTTCCGCAACGTTAATTTTGATATTTACACTACTTTCAGGAGGGTGCGCGATGGCGACAGATCTAACCATGAATTGGGAATGGCCTGCTGACAGGGAACCAACTGATAAACTCATCATCAGTGTGGAAGGCATAAACAAACACAGCTCAGGCTGGTTTGGCCTTAAAAAGTCCCCCTCATTTGTCGAAGCAATGCCTGATCCCGTTGACTTAACCGGTAAAGTACTCTCGGGTAGTGATCTGCTCTCTCAAAAATCTATTGTGATCACATTACCAAAACTTGAGTTAGGCGAAGTAAGTGCAGGCGAGCTTCTAGCTGTGGGTGTGATTGGCGATAAGACTTGCATCTGTGTTCGCAAAGTGACGGATAAAGATGAAGACTTGAGTGAATGGAAATGTAGCCAGGATTGAGTTAGCTGAGTTTTGAATTGAGCATGGTGGTTTTGGTAGAGCTCTTTGCCCACTATGCATTGACCGTGAACAGGCACACCCATTAGGTAGGTTTTAGGAGTCTTGACGTGCGTGAACGGCGGTTTGGGCTTAAGTCTGGCTTGTGAACTCGGAAATGGAGCGACTGATCGGGTGAGGTAAAAATAACGCAATTGATAACTTGCCAGTGGATAGATTATGGCCAATGGCAAAGGGAATAATATCAAATTTGAGGTGTGTAGATTTTGGATCATGATGGGCTTTTCTACAATCTCGTTAGCACACAAACACATCATACAAGGAAGATGCATGTTAGCAACACATCAAGACGCTGAGAGACGTTATGAATCGCTTAGAGAAATGGCCAGAAACTCAATTGGAAATGAGTTGCCTTACACAGATAGAAGTAATATTCATCTAAGAGGTATTTGTCAAAAAGCTCTATTGCAAGCAAAACTCTGGGATAATGATCCAAAGAGACTCGTTGATTGGCCTTGGGATAGTGGATATCAAGATTATTCGTATCGCAATCCAAAGCGATTTGAATTGGCAACTTGGTATGGCAACACGCTTGCCGGTTTAAGTCTTGGTCGACCTAGTTATGCTGGTACTCGATTGCGCCTTGAATTCATTGAATCTAGACCATCATCAAGTCCTCTTAAAGGTCGCATCGTGCCAATAACAATCTCGGTGGCTGAGTTATATGCCAATATTATTGGTGCGGATGAATTGCGTATAATTGATCCGGTTGATCAAAAATTGGTCGAATATTACACGTCGTTTGGTTATAGATATAAAACGGCAGTATCAGAGAAAAACCACAAGCATTATCTTGTAAAGGCAATCTTATGAAAAACAGTGGAAGAAAGCGGCCACTAACACAAGAAGAAATTAAAAAAGTGGCTAAAAAAATCCTTCGGGATAATCCAATGTACATCAATGACGAGCCGTCCGTAGTTGGCTCAACAGATTCGCTTACTGAGAGCATGGAAGAAGACGATGAAACAGCAGACAGAAAAAGCAGCAAAAGAAGTTAAATCAGTGGCCGAAGCAAAAAAGAAAATTGCTGAGAAGCTTCATTCTTTGCCGATCAAAACCAAGCCACAAGGGCCATCGATAGGCTGCTAACTTTTTGGATTTACCTGCACTCACCATACGCTCATACATCGGCTGTAATTATGGGTGATATTGTATGGCAGACATGATTGACATGAACAATATGGAACGTTCTCATGAAAACCTCTGAATTAGTAACCTATCTCATAAAGAATACAGATAGCGAAAGCCTGTACGCATCAATGCCTCTCCTTGGTTGGAGTTTTGGTAGTGATAATATGTCTCACATAAAAGATGCGGTCATGACTTTAGAGGAACCAACGACCATTATTATTCGACAGTTCACAAAAATAGATAGCTCTATACCGTACAAAAACGATCCGACTAAATTTCTTCCTATGAAACGCATCATTGCAGGTCTTATTGATAAATTGAACGTAGCGTTTTTATCACCAAGTGACACGCGCATCAGTATTGAAACATGCCATGAAACTGGAAATGCCTTACCACCGATAAAAGATTATTCGTATGTAGATGTATCAAAATTGATCAAAATCTGAGTGGTTTAACTGTTTATCTACAAAGATTAGCGATCGGAAATCCACTGGCCGATGATTACCTGATGTGCTTGGCTATCAAGATGGCGTTTTTTAAGGACAGTTTTTGGCCCAGGGAAAAGGTAACCCCACTTGACTTAAAGTCGACTTGAAGTAGTAACCTGTTGCCATAATCAATTAACTCAGAGAGCGAGGTGCGGGTTATGTGGGATGAGCGATATAAGTCTGCTGAATATGCTTATGGTACGGAGCCAAACGATTTTCTTCGGGCGTATGCTCATTGTCTTCCCAAAGGCAAAGTATTGAGTTTGGCGGAGGGGGAAGGGCGGAATGCGGTGTATTTGGCGCGTTTGGGTTATGAGATTACGGCGGTGGATGCGTCTGCTGTGGGTTTGGAGAAAGCGAGGAAGTTGGCGGATCTGCATGGGGTGACGGTTAATTTTGTTCATGCTGATTTAGCAGATTTCGATCTGGGTTATGACTGCTGGAGTGGCATTGTTTCGATTTTTTGCCCGCTTCCTCAGCAGGCTCGGCGTTTGCTGCATGACAAAGTGACGGCGGGGCTTGAAAACGGGGGTGTTTATTTGGTTGAAGCCTACCGTCCGGATCAGGTCCTACGAGATACGGGGGGCGGTAAAGATGAAGATGTCATGCAAACCAAAGACTCGTTGATCCGTGAGTTAAAAGGGCTGAATTTTGAGCATTTGCAGGAGCTGGAGCGGGAGATCATTGAGGGACAGTACCACACGGGAACTGGGTCTGTCGTACAGGCGATTGCTAAAAAAACAGCTTAATACGGACCAGTCGACTTTCACACCGTCATGCAGCGATGGCGCAGGTGAGGCAAAGCAGTCGGCGAGCTTACGTTCACGATAACCGGTGGCGTGTACCACCGGTAATCCGAGACTGTTGGTCGTTACGAATTGTGCGCTGTGGCGTAGTTCTCTGGATCGAATTGACGGAGCAGGCTTTGCATCTTCAATGTGCTCCAAGGAAAGCCAACGCTGTTGAATCCGCATTTATCCAGGTATAGCTTGGCTGGATAAAAGTTATTAATCTGGTGCTCTGTACCTACTGGTTTTGAAAAGCGCGATTAAAATATGATCAATTTTTGTGGTGAGTTGCTCTGAAGTTAGTTTGCAGCATTATTTGTAGCTCTTTGCTCTTCGCTGTGTCTGTCCGGTTGGTTGGGTATCGTCGGGTTAATACACAGCACTTTTTCGGGGGTTGTCTTAATCCAGTTTTTCCCTTGCCATCCGCATGACCATGAGCCAGACTGGTCATATTCAATTTACTGAGTAACGTTTACGGGCTCAAGTAGTTACGTATTTCAGCAAAACTAAAGTGTCAAGATACTTGGTTCCACATCTTCGTCTACTTGCGTCGATTTTGACCCTCGAGGAACAGAAAATTGATCAGGAAAGAATCGATTATTCTGGTTTTTGGCTTACTGCTGGTAGCCTGCACTTCGTTACAGCAGGCACCCGTAGGGACGGAACGATCTGCCACCTTTCAAACGGACTCAAAACACCAACAACTCACGTACGAGCCGCTTCCGGATCTATCCCCTAAAAAGCGATTCGTACATATACTGGGGCTGCTTAACCAGGGGCGAGCCGATCACGCACTAGTCGAGTTAAAAGCTTATTTGAAGGAAGAACCTCAGGATCACCGAGCAGCTGATATTCTTGTTCAAATCACCTCTCCCATTGAAAAATATTATCCGACGACATTTTTTGATTTGACGCTACGTCGGGGTGAAACGCTGTCCAGCCTTTGTCGGGACTATCTGGGGGATCTCTATCAATTCTATGCCCTGGCACGGTACAACGGTATTGAAAACCCATCGATGATCAAAATCGGTCAGCAAATCAAAATTCCGGCCACTCCGACTGCATTGGCGAAACAAGCCACTATTTTGCAACAGCGCTCTGAATCTATTGAGCCTTCAGAATCTATTGAGCCATCAGAAATACCTTTAACAGCAGAAGCGCCATCATTAGGAACAGCAACTGGAGCGCTGCAATCCCAGGCGCTGGACTCGGAATCAATACTCTCCAAACCAACGCGAGGCACAGCCAATGTGAAACCCCCGACTTTTGAGGATCTGGAAACGACTGCATCTGGAGTGTACTCACCCTCAATTGCCCCTACCTCCCCTCCGAACATGCTAACACCTGAAGAAATGGCTTCTATCGCAATCGATCAGCAAGAATATTTGGAAGCAGCGTCTTATCTTGACCAGATTTCTGCCTCTAGCCCCCTACCAAAGGTATTGGCAGAACAAGCAGCTCATGTTTATCAGCAGGCGGCAACTGTAACAGAAGGGCATGAAAACTCCCTCGCTGCTCACTACTATTACAAGGGAGCGCAATATCTCCTTGCGGAAAACGCTCCAGAGAAAGCGTTGTCCCTGCTGAAGAAAAGCCTGGCACTGCGTGACAATGATGAAGTTCGGGAATTGTATCTGTATCAGCAACATGAACTCTGGGATAAGTACCACCGGCTGGCAGCCATTGCTTATCGTAAACAGGAATTGGATAACGCCATTCAATTATGGCAAAAAGCTTTAGACATCGATCCTGAGAATAACACGGTAAAAGCGTATTTGATTCAGGCACAGGAGTTAAAACGAAAACTGGCCGATATCAAGAAGAAATAACCGTTACTCCGCTTGAATTTCCCTGAAATTATCTCGCATTTTCTGCGCACGCCTGAGAAACACTTGATGATCCAAATTTTCCGGGTCATAGCTCAACGCCTTTTCCATTAAACGAACCGCAGCGTCAATATCCGTGCGTAATAACCCTTTTCCCTCTTCGAATAAATGATGGGAAATACCCTGCCTGATTGCTTTCAATAGTTCAGTGTCGCGTTCCGTTGCAACCGATAGGAATGCCGCCGAATGTGCATGGGCTAATGCGCGATCAAAATGCCCACTCTGTTGAAACTGAATTGCGAGTTGTCGATGTGCAGCCCGCAAAACTTCGACTATTTCGATAGGGTAAGGTTTCTTGTTGTCGCTCGAAATCTGATCGATTAATTCGCTATAGCGAGTGTCGTCAAACAATTGGCGATAGCTCTCCAGTTTTTCATCTGCCCCAGGTTTCAATGGGTCATCTAAAGAGGCAGCGGGGATTGCCTTTGAGGCCTCGTATTCTGTGCGTTTCAGACTGATACTTTTTTTTCTTGATTCCAATTCGTGTTTTATCTCTTCCCGGTATAATTCCCGTAGCGCTAAACGTGAACTCAGATTGCCCGGGTCAACTGCGAGGGATCTCAAAAGATAGACTTTCGCCGCATGTTGACGGTGTTTTTTCAATTCAGTTTCGCCTTGCCGCAGTAACTCATCACTGATTTGCCGCTGTTGATTCGACAACTGCTGTAGCTGCTCTTTGATTTCAGGGGACTTCGTATCAATAAGCCGCAACGCTTCAAGATGCACCAATGCTCTTTGGTATTCCCCCTTGCTCAACCAAAGTTCAACAACTGATTGATGCTGTTCAACAAATGTTTCAATGCCATCTCGCTGATCGGCTTCGGTAAGGCCAGGCGCCGTGCAGGCACTGTTAATAACAACAGACAGGGTCAAGCCCCACTTACAGAATGCACTGGATCCCGGTAGAGCCTGTGAGAGGCAGGGAATTGGTCGGATCCATTGTGCTTTCATTTAGTGATACTCTGTATAGGTTCGAAGTTTTCGTTCAAATGATTGCAAATCGTCATCACTGAAAATCATCGTTCTACGGAGTAGTAGCGGGTCGGCAAATGCCGGATTGCCTCCATGGTTCACGGTAACCGCGAGTTGATAACCCGCCTCCTTTAACACCACTAAACTCTGCTCGCTAAAATCACCATAGGGGTACGAAAATATATCCACCCGCCCCCCCCAGTTTTTTTTCAATTAGAGCTTCCGGGGCAAAAACCTCCTGTTTCACAAAATCCATAATTTCACTCTCAAGATGTGGCGGGCTGGAATTCTGAAACGTAAATTCAGCAAGGGAAGCATGGCTTTTTGAATGTGATTGGATATCAACAATCCCGGAATGCTTCATGATTTTCATCTGCTCCCAGGATAGCGCTGCGGCGCCACCGATAAAATCGGTATAGATGAACACAGTGACAGGAAATTGATATTGCTGAAACAATGGGAATGCCACATCGTAGACTGACCGAAATCCATCATCCACGGTAATCACTACTGATTTCTCGGGTATTTCCGCGCGCCCTTCCAAGTAGGCCACGAGCTGCCGTAGCGAGAGCACGGTAAATTGCTCTTTCTGGAGAAATTTCAACTGGGCATCCAGTTGTTTTGCACTGACTTCCAAACGGTTGCGTGGTACAGATCCATTTGTGAACTGGTGATAACAAAGAATGGGTACCAATTGATAGCCGTTGGAATAAATACCAAAATGATTACCATTGGATTGAGGTACCATCACCAGCGATTTGCCAACGGCTGATAATCCGGGATTGTATTTTCGAATTCGGTCAGCAAATCGTTCGCTCCCGTAATATCGCTTCGCCAGAGTCAGAGGGGTATCGCCCGGTCGGGTCCAGACCAACATCATGTTGTCCGTTTTGCGATAAATCTCCCAGGTAGCGATTTCAGATGAGACTCTATGGTGTGTAACAGTGCTGCAACCGGCCAGGAATAATACCAACAAGACCAGAACGTTTCTTGTCTGCAGGCGCACATTAGTCCTGTGTTGCATAGCCGCCCACCAAGTGGCCAGTGAGTCTCGGACACTGGACTTATCGCTTCTTGGGTTTGACCAGTTCGACAACAGTTTTGTTTCCCGATTTCTTCTCGGCTTGAGGTGCATTTGCGGTATCTTCATGTTCACGGTGCAGACGCTGCTGCACACTATCCGCCAATAAATTGAACTTATTATATAAGTCGCCAATTTCGTCGTTCCGCTGATTCGAGATCCGTCTGCTGAAATGACCTTCACTAAACTCGACCATCGCGTGATTCAGCACGGTAAGCCCACCACCGACCAATCGGCCGAAAATAAATAGCACCAGCGTCACTGAAAGGAGGGTCACAATACTCAGGATCACCATTAAGATTGTCGTCACCTGCTTGACAACAACAAGCCGATCCTGAGACAAACCAAGGCGTACCTGACCAATATTTACCTGGTTAAACGCAATCGGAGTTTGAAATTCAAAAATCAGCTGTCCCTCGTCACGTCGAATTTCACGCACAACCGTTTCTTTAGCTACAAATAATTGTTCACTATTTGCATCGGATCTGTTTACTATCGTGAATTCTGGAATACGGTGGCCCACCAAGTCAGGGTCTGTCGCCACTTGCACCACACCAGAATGATCGGTGATAGATAGATACTGGAACGTGTTTCGTTCACTCGCTTCCTTTACCAAAGATTCCAGGGTAATCCAATCTTCACCTAATACCGGGATCGCACTCTCTACAGCAATAAAATTGGCCAATGAAATACCTGAATCAATGGCGTGATCCGTTAGCACTTGATTTTGGATGCGAAGAATTGCGGTCACGCTGACAACCAGAATCATCGTGACGATTCCTCCCATGATTAATGCCCATTTATAGTGAAAGGGAAGATATTCACTCCGATGTTCAGCATCAAGAATGGCATTCAACTCTGCTTGTAATATTACGGCGACTTCATGTCCCGTACTTGGGCGTTTTGATGCTTTTTTCTCCAGTAAACTCTGAAGAATATGCAGTAAGCCTTTAGGAATACTCTTGGGTAATTGGCTCATTAAATCCGGTTGTTTCTGTCGGATATCGTCCATCAATTGCGCCATGGAGCGAGAATCAAACGCCGGCCTTCCCGTCAGCAATTCATACAATATTACCCCTAACGAGAAGAGATCCGAGCGTCCATCCAGAGCCTCTCCCATCGCCTGTTCAGGAGACATATAGCGTGGCGTACCCAACACTGTGCCGTGTTGGGTTTGGCTGCTGCCTTCCAAGTGGGCAATGCCAAAATCAGCAAGTTTTACCGACTCTCCGTCCGGCATGAAGATGATATTTCCCGGTTTGACATCACGATGTACGATTCGGTGACGGTGAGCATAATCCAATGCCCTGGCAACCTGAATGGCAATACGGAGCACTCTCTTGATATCCATCGGCTCACCTTGCGTCATCCAATCAGCTAGAGTGCCCCCTTCCACCAATTCCATCACAATATATGGGGTGTTCCCAGCCCGTCCGACGTCATAAATCGTGACAATGTTGGGATGTGAAAGCACTCCGGCAGCCTTGGCTTCACTCAAAAAACGGGTGAGGAATTGCTGATCGATACACATATCCTCTTTCAACACTTTAATTGCATCAGTACGATTGATGTCACGATCAAAGGCACGGAATACAGAGGCCATTGCACCACTTCCGATCTTTTCGACGATTTCATACCGGCCAATTTTCATGCCTGGGGTCATCATATACCGCCTATTACCGTCCGTTTCCCGTACTTGGTATTTGTCGCCCTGTCCTTGCACCAAATTAAACTAATTGAGTTTATACGACAGACTGCCCCCCAATAATAGTCTATAAATTGAACAATGTTTACCAAAAACCGTAAGCAACCAGCGGAGTACACCCACTTCGGTCAATCTCGAATCAACTAAAGTCTCCCGATCAAGATTCCAGGGAAACAATGCTTCATAATCATCGATTGACGCTGCTCTGGGAAGCTATTTAAAGTATGGCGTAGCTCGTATCGAGACTGTTGGTCGTTACGAATTGTGCGCTGTGGCGTAGTTCTCTGGATCGAATTGACTGAGCAGGCTTTGCATCTTCAATGTGCTCCAAGGAAAGCCAACGCTATTGAATCCGCTTTTATCCAGGTAATAACTGGAGCACCCGCCGGTATTCCACACAGTGCCTTGCAGTGCTTTTTGCACCCGAACGTTGTACGCTTCCTGGACATCGGGTTTTACTTCAATCCGGGACAGGTTTTGGGCGCGCATGGTTATCAGGGCATCCATGATATAGTTCAGCTGTGCTTCGATGACGATAAAGGCCGAGTTGTGGCCGATGCCCAGATTCGGGCCTAACACCATAAATGCATTGGGGAAGCCGTTTATGGTGGTGCCGCGATAGGCTTGCATGTGGGTGTGCCAGTGTTCTGCCAGTGTTCTGCCTTGGTCATCCCGGATCTTCTCGGCGATGGGGGGCTCGGTGACATAGAAGCCGGTGCCGAGAATCAGAACGTCCACTTCCGCCTCACTGCCATCCTGTCCGATCAGCGTGTTGCCGGACACGGATTTCAGACCCGTTGCGTGCAGGGTCACATTTGGCTGACTGACAGCGGGGTAGTAGTCATTGGACAGCAGTGTGCGTTTGCAGCCCAGGGTGTAATCCGGTGTGAGTTTGTCTCGCAGTTCGCTGTCCTTTACGGACATGCGGAGGTGGAGGCGGCCGATCTTTTCGAACTGCTTGAGCAATTTAGGGTGGCGAAATCCAATACCGAAGCTTTCCAGACTGCCGAAGATGCTCTTGCGCCAGCTATTAAGTATCGATTTTTGTTTAAACAGTTTTTTCTCGACAGAACTCACCGTGTAATTGGGTTTCGGCAGGATCCATTGCGGTGTACGTTGAAAGACGGTCAAGGATTCGACCTGGGGTTGAATTTCAGGAATAAACTGGATTGCTGAAGCGCCCGTACCGACGACGGCCACCCGTTTACCGGTCAGATCATAGGCATGATCCCAACGGGATGAATGGAACCAGTGGCCTGAGAACTGCTCGAGACCGGGAATATTGGGAATGATGGGCTCATGGAGATAGCCGCCACAGGCAATGACCGCTCGGGCGCGAAATTCCTGCTGATCTGTTTTTACGTACCAGAGATGATCCGCTTCGTTCCATTGGGCGGATTTCACCGGATGGTGGTAGCGGATGTAATCTTCAATACCAAATTCCGTAGCGGTTGACCGGATATAGTCCAGAATTTCAGATTGGCCCGCAAATACTCTGCTCCAGTCGGGCTTTTGCGCAAATGAAAATGAATACAGTGCTGAAGGAATATCACACTCGCAGCCCGGGTACGTATTGTCCCGCCATGTTCCACCCAGGTCACCTGCTTTTTCCAGAATGACAAAGTTACTGAACCTAGACTCCAGCAGGCGAATACCTGCGCCAATACCGCTGATACCGGCTCCGACGATCAATACGTCGTAGATTGTGGGGGAATTGGTTTTGTTATTTTCCATAGGACTACCTTCCGGATCTTTTCATTTCATTTCATTGAATATACCCCGTTATTTTGGAAGATTCAGCAGCTTGTGCGTGAGGTACAAATGTGCCAGTATGCTTGTCAAATTGGGCCATGAGAGCGGTAATGAAAGATCCTTTCCATCTCCATCAGGCGACCTTTCCGGTAGCTTATCCACAACTTGTACTCGAGATTGTTGCGGAGCGGGGCTTTGATCCCCGTGAAGTGCTTGTGAACGCAGGCCTTCCCAGCAATATGCTTGAGCAAGCGGGCAGTTTTATCACCCCGATGCAATATACTCAGATTACCGTTGCCGCTGCGCAGTTAATTGGTGATATGGGGATCGGTATCGAAAAGGGGCTGAGAATGCGGCCCACTGCCCATGGTTTCCTCGGATATGCGCTCATGAGTTGTCAGAATCTCAGGGATGCCTTGTTGTTGAGCCTGAAGTTTATGACGATCCGACAGCGGCATATTGAAACCAGCTTCGAAATACAGGGCGATCGCTGTGTGATTACATTGCAAGAGAAGCACAGTTTTGGGCCTACCCGGCATTTCTTTATGGAGGGGATGTCAGTTGGCCTGTTTCGTTCGACTCAGTACTTGCTGGATGCCGAGGTGCCGGATGCAGAGTTGTGGTTTGACTATCCTCAGCCGGACTATTTTGAGCGTTATCGTGACCGGTTACCCAAGGTACGATTCGGGATGCCAACGGTCAAACTGTTTTTGCCTGTGAGTTACCTGGATAGGCCATTGCGTATGGCGGACCCGGTGGCGTCCCGAGAAGCGATTGCGCAATGCGAAAGAGAACTGCAGTCGATTGGCGAAAATGATAATTTTCTGACCGCTGTCCGGCACAGTATCGGCAAAGAGCTTGAACACAAACCACGACTCGACGTGATTGCTTCCCACTTCTTTATTTCAGCCCGAACCTTGAAACGACGTTTGCAAAATTATGGTCATACCTTTCAAGGGCTGGTCGATGAAGTTCGCTTTGAGAAGGCCAAGACGCTGATGTCGGATACTTCTCTAAATCTACAGGATATAGCAACGGTGTTGGGGTATCAGGATCCCGCTAACTTTACCCGGGCATTTCGAAAATGGTCCGGGCATAATCCAAGCGTTTATCGGGAACGACTGCTGTCTGGCTTGATCGATCCGTCCAACTGGATCGAAGACCATTGACCCAGGTTAATTTGAGGTAGAGCAGGGGGCGGGTATCTGGGCCGCTTTCAGGTCAGTAAGCAGGGCTTCGAACGCTTCGGGGTCGACCGGTTTACTGTAATAGTAGCCTTGCCCAATGTTACAACCCATTTCGATCAGGTGGGCTTCCTGTTCTGCGGTTTCAACCCCTTCGGCGATAACACGCATATTCAAACTCTTGCCCAGGTGAATAATGGCTTGAACAATCGAGAAATCCTGTTTGTTCTCAACCATATCCCAGACAAATTGCTTGTCAATTTTCAACTTATCGACGGGCAGTTGCTTGAGGTAACTCAAGGAGGAATAGCCCGTGCCGAAATCATCAACTGCGGTTGAGATTCCTGACTGGTTGATACGGGTCAGAATTTCGATGGCTTTGGTCAGGTTTTCCATGAAGCCGGTTTCGGTGATTTCCACTTCGAGATATTGAGCCGCGAGCTGATGTTTTTCCAGTGCTCGGCGAATATCCTCTTCGATGCCTGCATCTTTGAACTGCACGGCGGAGAGGTTTACCGCAATTTTGATGTCTAACCCTTTGTCCTGCCAGATTTTCGCCTGTTGGCAGGCGGCATCCAGAACCCAAAGACCGATTTCGATAATGCTGCCGTTATTCTCGGCGATGGGAATAAAATGATCCGGTGGCACGAAGCCTCGTTCGGGATGAATCCAGCGGATTAAGGCTTCAGCACCTACTATCCTGCCACTTTTATAATCGAGTTGGGGTTGATAGAGCAGGTGGAATTCATCTTTTCCCAACGCTTCGCTGAGGTCTTTCTCAAGCCGCTTTCGCTCGCGAATTTCACTGTCCACACTGGCAATATAAAACTGAAACTGGCTGCGCTGCTGGGTTTTCGCGAGCATCATGGTCTGTTCTGATTTTTGCAGTAGTTTGTCCGGGTCTTCGCCGTCATCAGGGAAAATTGTGATACCAATGGTTGAGTGGACGCTGATGGTCAGTCCATCAATTTCAAACGGCATGTTGATCGCCGCCAACAGCGCTTCCGCCAGTTCCGTCGCTTTGTAGGCGTTTTCGATGTTGAATTGCACCAGTGCAAACTGATCACTGCCCAGTCTGGCCGAAGCGTGTAACAGGTTGCTGTGTCGTGTGAGACGGGCAGCAAATGCCTGGAGCAGTTTATCGCCCAGATTATAACTGTATTGTTCGTTGACGGATTTAAAGTCATCTATACCGCAGCAGAGCACGGCGACTTTTTTGTTCAGTTTTGCGGCGTCCTGCAGGGTGAGTTGCAGGTGGTTTCTGAACATGAGTCGATTGGGCAAACCGGT
Organism: Oleiphilus messinensis; assembly: GCF_002162375.1. Taxonomy (GTDB): domain Bacteria; phylum Pseudomonadota; class Gammaproteobacteria; order Pseudomonadales; family Oleiphilaceae; genus Oleiphilus; species Oleiphilus messinensis. The sequence goes on from NZ_CP021425.1 coordinate 1,742,765, forward strand.
TAGTGGATCATAGCGGGACAGTTTAAGAGCCCGCTCTTCGGCATTTTTCCGTTTCGTCTGGCTTTCCGAAATGCCTTTAAGCAATCGATTGGCGGTTTTGACCCAGATGCCCAGTTCGTCATGCTCGTGGTTATGGGGGGTAGGGAGGTTGTGTTCACCGGGATCTTTGGGGTCAATGGTGATCAAGGAGCCAATAATTTGTCTGAGGGGTTTGGTGAGCAGGTAGTAATAGACCATAAACAGTATCAATGCGAGGATGGAAGCGCGCAGAACCCCTGATGCAAGCACAACCAGAGATCGATCAAGAAAAACTTCTGCAGAGTAAGCCGTGTCAATTTTAACCTGCAAAATACCGTACTGAACCGGCTCCGGGATTTCCTTGATCAGTTTGACACTGAAACTGCGTTCATTTTCGAATATCAGGTCGGTAAGCCATCGGGATTGGCTTTCTTTAAGTGGACGATGCTTTTCCGCCAGTGGTGTGCCATCCGGGTGCGCGATTATGGCGAGATGAATAGCCCGTTGCTCGAACAGCCCCTCTACAACCTGCTGAGCCAGTTCAGGATCGATACTGTATACCGCCTGGGTCGCCGCATCCTGAACGACATGCATGAGCTCCAGGGTTTGCTGGTCAAGTTCATTTTGGGCCCGGTCTGCATCCAGCAAAATTTGTCCAAGGCTGAGAATGATCCCGGCCAACAGGGCAGTAATGATTACCCATCGTAACAGGCGTATGGATAACCGATTATTGGTTCTTATAATTGCCGGCATGTTAAAAGGTTCGTGTCATCATCTCGTTATGGGTGTTGATATTCTTTTTATTCTCGTTCAGCTTTGGCACTCACATCGTGGTTGTCCGGCACTGAACCGAGTATGAATAAATTGACTATGTATCACCTTTTATCTTTATTTTTTGGAAAAAGCAACTCTGTTGCAAGTCGTGGGTGGTCTGCGGGCACCCGGCAACGGGCATTCAGGCCCGAACCCGGAGTGCTGCAGATCTCATTGTGATTAAGCGATTTCCAGCCAGTACTCTGTCGGGGTGATCGACTGCGCCTCAATCTCGACATAGTAGGTTTGTCCCGTGGTCAAACTGCTACTGAAACTCTCGTTTTGCGTTCCGGATGCCGTAGAGCTGCTGAGCAGTATCCCGGAATTATTGTACAGGTGCAGGTCGGCGTCGGCACTGAGAAACTGCAATTCAAAGTCCCACACCCGTGACTCATCGACCTGAAAGGAGTAAAAATCCGATGAGTCGCTGTTGACCCCGATGGTTCCGGTGATCGGCGAGAATGTGTCACCCAGCGCTCTGGCGTTATCGAAATTGTTTCCGGCATCGCCGCTGAAGTTCCCCAGAAGATCCGCATCGGTATCCTGGCGCAGGAATATGTTCAGCTCGTATTGGCTGGCATTGTCGTCAACGGTATCAACAACAATATAGCGAGTCACCTCCTGATTGTTGGGGACATCCACCCGGTCGGAAATGCTTTCCTGATTGGTGCTGGTTTTGGTAGAGCTGTCCAGGAGTGAACCGGTTTTATCATACAGGTAGAGATCCAGATTTTCGGTATGTCCTGACAGGGTAATACTGAGGGTGCCAGAGATCGGCGTATCGATACGGTACCAGTCCACCCCATCGGAATCGTCTTTTCCGAAACCGACAATGCCATCAATTTCAGACAAATAGCTGACTTCTGCAGCACTGGCCAGGCTGTTTCCGGCGTCTCCAATACTCAGGTTATTATCGTAGTCCCGTGTTGAATCAATAATGTCCGGCGTGGTTTCGGCGGAAATGGATTCAAAGGTCCCGAAATCATCCACCCAGGAGATCGTGAAACCGATACTGGCGCCGACATCCTGTTGGGTCAGCGTGTAGTTAAGATCTGTTGCACCCGAGATCGCTTGCCCGTCGCGATACCAGCGGTAGCCGAATTCCCCCAGCCCGTCATCGTCGGTAATCGAATCGCGACCAAAGGCAGATAGGCGCTGATCCTCTATCGGAAAACCGAGTATGGAGATTGTACCCTCGGGATCATCATTCACATTCAGTACCGATTCTGTTGCAGTACTGGTAAGGGATTCAAACGTGCCGTTCTGGTCGGTGTAACTGACCGTGACGGTCATGCTTTTATCAACATCGTCATCACCCAGTTTGTAGGTGCTGCTGGTGGCCCCTTTAACCTCCGTACCATCGCGATACCATTGATAGCTGAACGTACCCAGACCATCGCCATCGGATATGTTGTCCACGAAAGCGAGTAAACTGACATTCTCTGTGGCCGAGCCCTGAATGACAACATTCCCTTCCGGGGCGTCATTCTCATTCGTAACCACGGCGGTTGATTCACTTCTCAATGTTTCTTCAGTGCCGTGGCCATCTTCATACTTCACTACGACGGACAAAGTACTACCGACATCTTCGTCTTCCAGTGTGTAAGTGCTGCTTTTCGCGTCGCTGATGACTTCTCCGTCACGTAACCAGGTGTAGAAGAAGGTTCCCAAGCCATCATCATCTGTGACGCCATCCATATCGGCTGTTAACACGCTGCCTTCGGAGGCTGTACCAGTGATGACCAGATCGCCAACGGGATCATCGTTGATATTATCGACTTCACTGGTGACATCACTGCTGACGGCCTCAGTGTTGCCTTTGCCATCGGTATAGCTGACGGTTACATTGATGTTGGCATCCACATCATCATCCGTCAGGGTATAGCTGGCCTCCGTTGCGCCTTCGATAAGGTTTCCGTTGCGATTCCATTGATAGCTGAACTCGCCCAGTCCATCTGCATCGCTGATTTCATCGGTATCGACCGTTAATGTCGAATCTTCGATGGCACTACCGGAGATAGCTGGTTTACCTTCCGGCTCCGTGTTGCTGTTGTCGGCATTTACTACCGCGCTGGTGAACACCTCCTGGGTACCGTGGCCGTCAAGATAGCGCACTTGAACACTGATATCCGCATCCAGATCCGCTGTGGTGAGGGTGTATTGCCCACTGGTCGCATTGGAAATTGCCGCACCGTCACGAAGCCACTGGAAACTGAAATCGCCCAAACCGTCCGCATCGGAAATGTTGTCAATATTGGCGGTTAGCGTATTGTTTTCACTGAATTGTCCTTCAATGACCGGACTTCCGGAGGGGTTGTCGTTAATGTTGTTAATGGTTGCGGTGCTGTCGCTCAGCGTGACTGTTTCACTATCGGTACTCTGATAGGTCACCTGGACGGCGATGATCGTGCCAACGTCTGCATCACCCAACACATAGGTGGTACCGGTTTCGCCTGTAACCGGGGTATTGTCACGGAGCCATTGAATCTGAAAGTCATTGCTGGCGGCATTGTCAATGACGCCGAGATCAATTGACAGTGTCTGGTTTTCGATTGCGCTACCGGAAATGGAAAGTGTGCCGGTATTGGCTTGCTCAGATAAAAAGGTATCGACCAATGTTGTCGTCGATGTCGTCTCCAGTGTGACTTGATCCATCAGAGCGCGTGCCTGATCCGCTGCATCGCTGCTGGAATAGTCAAAGTCTGATGCGGGCACCCGGATCGTGAAATAGGTTGCGGCTTCGACTTTTTTATTGATTAAATCAAGGTCTTCATTTTGCGCACCGGACAGTATTTGCAGGGTGATATCCTGCAGTGTCAGCTCGCCACTGTTGAGGAACTGCAGATAGAAATCGAGCCCGGCTTGATCGGGTTCCCGATTTAATAGTTGCAGATAGACATTATTGATCAGTGCTTCATTATCGAGATTGCCATAGCGCTCAAGAAATTCGGTGGAGTTTCCGAAATCTTGAATGATATTGGCCAGGTCGCCGCCGCTTGCGTCAAGTACCCCTATCCAGTAAGCCCATCCATCCGGATCTGCAGGGCGTCCGTAGTAGGCAATATAAGCTTGTTGTACGAGTTCTGTGCTGGGAACTGCCATGGGAATTCACTCCGTTACTGTGATTTTTTCCAGAAATTAAGCAGGCGCGAGTCTAAAGGGAAGTTAACTTCGGCTTAATAAACGCTTTCTTATTTTTCAAGGATATACAGGGATGAGCTAAGACGCTAATTTTAATTTCAAAAACCCTGGACACAGGTGCGAGTACCGCCTCATATTGGCAATCCACTGCAACAATCTGCTACCTTAGTGTTTACACCCGGTTATTAGGGTCCAGCCTAACCCGCCGGAAATGCGTCTGATAGTGGAGGGATGCCATGCCTCTTTCGGGATTGAATAACCCGTCTTTGTTGCAACAACAATGTTTCATTAATGGTCAGTGGGTCGATGCTGATAATGGTGAAACAATTCCAGTTTCCAACCCGGCTAACCGTGAAATCATTGCCCATGTGCCTCGAATGGGGAGCGCGGAAACCGAACGAGCCATCGCTGCGGCGAATACCGCCTTTCCTCAGTGGCGAGATCTGACGGCGGTTGAACGTAGTCGAGTTTTGAATCGTTGGTATGAATTGATGATGGCCAATCAGGAAGATCTGGCCCGGATTATGACATTGGAGCAAGGTAAACCGCTCGCCGAATCCCGGGGAGAAATTGCCTACGCGGCGGCGTTCTTGCAATGGTTTGCAGAAGAGTCACGACGAGCCTATGGCGAAACCATACCGGGAGCGAAGCCCGGACAACATATTGTTGTGATTACCCAGCCTATTGGTGTAACCGCGGCGATCACGCCCTGGAATTTCCCGGCAGCGATGATTACGCGCAAGGCCGGGGCGGCCTTGGCTGCTGGTTGTACCATGGTCGTTAAACCCGCTTCGGAAACACCGCTTTCTGCATTGGCTCTGGCCAAATTAGGAGCCGAAGCGGGCTTGCCACCGGGTACTCTCAATGTTTTAACAGGTTCCGCGACGGCAATCGGGGGCGCCATTACGGGCAGTGATATCGTCCGCAAAGTCAGCTTTACCGGTTCCACAGAGGTCGGCAGTAAACTGATGGCGCAAAGTGCTCGACACATTCAAAAAATCTCGATGGAACTGGGCGGTAATGCGCCTTTTATCGTGTTTGATGATGCTAATCTGGATGCCGCCGTTGAGGGGGCAATGGCGTCTAAATTTCGTAATACCGGGCAAACCTGTGTCTGCGTAAATCGCTTTCTGGTTCAGCGCGATGTGCACGATGCTTTCATCGCCAAGTTTAAAAATGCAATTGACGGTTTGGTTGTCGGTGATGGCATGGATGAGGGCGTGACTCAATCCGCACTGATAAATCAGGCCGCAGCGGACAAGGTGAATGAACATTTGCAGGATGCCCTGGCAAAAGGGGCAACGCTCGTGTCCGGCGGGGACGCTCACCCGTTGGGGGCGCAATTTGTGCAACCTGCGCTGATCACAGACGTAACGCCTGAAATGCAGTTGTGTCATGAGGAAACCTTTGGTCCTTTGGCGGCCGTGATTCCTTTTGATACCGAAGAGGAGGCAATTCAAATCGCAAATGATACCCCGTTCGGATTGGCGGCCTATTTTTACAGCGACAATGTGCATCGGGTGTGGCGTGTGGCAGAAGCCCTCGAGAGTGGCATGGTCGGGATTAACGAGGGCATAATTTCCAATCCCGCAGCACCCTTTGGTGGTGTCAAGGCCTCGGGTCTGGGGCGTGAAGGTTCGCACGAGGGGATGGCTGAATTTATGGAGCAAAAATATCTTTGTATGGGGAGTATTTGAGCCAGGGTGAAATCATACCCCTGCGATAGTAAGAGATAACCCGTTTAGGCGCGCCGAAGTGATGATATACCGGCGCTTTCGATTTGATCGACAGCAGGAGATTTGATGATGAATCAAGGCAAGCGCTGGCGAATAGGCGTTTTACCCGGAGATGGGATCGGCACCGAAGTCGTTTCCGCAACGATGCAGGTGCTTGAGCTGCTCCGGGATCGTTTCGAGCTGGGTCTGGATTGGCAGGAGCTGCCTTGGCCGAGTACAGCCTGGCATCAGCACCATGGCGAGATGATGCCTGCGGATGCGCTTGAGCAGGTTCGAAAATACGACGCGCTCTTGCTGGGGGCGCTGGGCGATCCGGGGCCTCTGAGTGATGTCGGCCGTTACCGGCTTTCAGACGGGGACTCCTTGGCTCCGCTACTAACCTTTCGCAAAGGGCTGGATCTCTGGGCCTGTGAACGGCCCGCAAGATTGTTATCGGGTGCCCCCCAGTACCTGGCCGATCCTCGCGCCCGCGAGGTGGACATGCTGGTGGTGCGGGAAAACAGTGAAGGCGAGTATGTCAATCAGGGCGGGCGATTGCATCGTGGTACACCTTTTGAAATCGCGACCCAGGTCGAAGTTTTCACCCGTGCGGGCACAGAGCGTTTAATCCGGCATGGTTTCCAGCGTGCCAGGCAGCGCCTGGCCGAACGTCAGCAATCGGGGGACCCCCCGAAACAATACCGGGACACGGTTCGCGATGCACCTCGACGGGATTATCACGCACAGGTCTGCCTCATAACAAAGCGTAACGCATTGCCCCATTGGGGGGAGTTGTACACGGAAGTGTTTCAATCTGTTGCGTGTGAGTTTCCGGAAATAGCAACCCATCATGAGCTGATTGATGCGGCATGCATGAAATTTGTGCAGTCCCCATGGGTGTTTGACGTGGTTATCGCCAGTAATCTGCAAGGGGATATCCTGACTGACCTTGCCGCTGTGCTATCCGGTGGCATGGGCGTTGCACCGTCTTGTAACATCAACCCTGATCGGCGAGATGTTCCGGCACTCTTTGAACCAACCCATGGCAGTGCGCCGGATATTGTTAAACAAGGCATAGCAGATCCCAGAGCGATGATGTTGACTGCCGCGATGATGTTAGCCTGGCTGGGGGTGGAAGATGAGCGCTGTGCCCTTGCCGCAAAACGGGTTGAGTGGGCCGTGCAGCAGGATTTACTGAACCAGAAAACGGATCGTGCCGGGCAGTTTGAGCGTGGTGGACCGGGTTCTCCGCGATCGACTGCCGATATTCTGGAATGCGTGCTGACGTTGATAGCAAGTCCCGAGTCAAAAATAGAAAAGTAGTCGTGCCAAGGCAGAAATCCCAAGGCCGTAGTTCGAGTCAAAGAATGCAAGTTAAAGAGTGCATGCCGGAAATACGCAAGGAATGCCGGTAACGAGCGTAACAGATTCAACGCCATTCGCAATGAATCGGCTGCAAGTAGTCCGTACTGTTCGCAATGAACGTACACGCAATCACGGGTGTCCGGGTGAGGGTTGTTTCGGACACAACTAAAAAAGTATCAGAGGAGTTTATTCCGATGAGTCACTTATCGCCATTGTTGCAACAATCGAGTCAAATTACTGCCCATCGAGGGCAGGGATCCTATCTGTTCGATCAGAACGGCAAAGCTTATCTTGATTTCACATCCGGTATCGGTGTGACCAGCACAGGTCATTGTCATCCGAGGGTGGTTGCCGCCGCACAGGAGCAAGTTGGACAACTGATCCACGGTCAGTACACCACGGTTAAACACCCCAAGTTGATGGCACTGGCAGATGCTCTGGCAGAAGTGCTGCCGGATCAAATTGATTCGGTTGCATTTTCCAATTCCGGTTCAGAATCGGTTGAAGCCGCGATCCGGCTTGCACGCCACGCGACCGGGCGCGCCAATATTGTCGCTTTTCAAGGGGGCTTTCATGGCCGAACTTTAGGGGCGGCCTCTCTGACCACTTCCGTTGCAAAGGTCAGAACCGGATTTCACCCGATGATGGCGGGTGTTGTCATCGCTCCCTTTCCCCATTGTTATCGTTTTGGTTGGGATGAGGAGAAAACCTCAGAATTTTGCCTTAATGAACTTGATCAGATCTTTCTGGGTCAATCCGCACCCACAGACACCGCTGCGCTTTTTATCGAACCGGTTCAGGGCGAGTATGGCTATTACCCGGCGACCCAGGCCTTTATGCAGGGGTTGCGGGAGCGATGTGATCAGTACGGGATACTATTGGTTTGCGATGAAATACAGGCGGGCTTCGGGCGTACCGGCAAGTTTTGGAGTCTGGAGCACTTTGGTGTTCAACCCGATATTGTGATTACAGCGAAAGGGTTAGCCAGTGGTTTTCCGATCTCTGCGATCGGAGCATCCGAGTCGCTAATGGCTAAAGCGCTTCCCGGTTCCCAAGGTGGGACCTATGGCGCTAATGCAGTTGCCTGCGCTGCTGCGTTGGCCACGATCGCGGTGATTCGGGAGGAGGGGCTGGTCGAAAATGCGCAACATCAAGGGATCTATCTCGAACAAAAACTCAACGCTATTCAGGAGCGCTTTTCATTTGTTGCGGATATCCGTGGCTTAGGCTTAATGCGCGGCATGGAAATTAATGATGACCTGGGCAAGCCCTCTGGGGCCCGGGCTGACTTACTGGTCAAAGCCAGTGAAAAGCGTGGTCTGCTGCTGTTGCGTTGTGGCTCCCACGGGCAGGTTGTCCGCTGGTTACCACCCTTGGTGGTGACCGAAAAAGAAATTGATGAGGCCATTGCCTTGTTCAGTGATGCTCTGGAAGAGATTGAGGAAGTTGAAGAGTCACAAGAGCGGTTATGGATAAGGATCACGGATGATGCAGATCACTCATAAAACGCGCCATCAGAGCTTGCCAAAGGTTGCAGTACTCACAGCGGAAGGTGAAGCGATCCTTCCGGGGCTGGGTGGACTGACCGGCAGGGCAGAAGTGGTTCATGTTACGACCCGAGCCCAGCTGGAGAAATGGTTGCCAAGAGTTGATGTACTCGTGGTCACAGACTTTCGCACACAGCTCTTGCAGGAGTGCTGGCCTGCGTCACACCAGATTGTCTGGGTACATGCAACCAGTGCCGGGGTTGATGCGCTTTTGTTTCCCGAGCTGGTCGAGTCCGATGTATTGCTGACCAATGCACGGGGGGTATTTGATCGAGGGATTGCCGAATACGTTCTCGGTGCGATTTTAATGTTCGCCAAAGACTCTTTTGGCAATTTGCGCTATCAGCAGACTCAAGAATGGCGACACCGTGAAACTGAATTGATTGATAAAAAGTTTGTACTGGTGGTTGGCGCTGGTTCCATTGGCCGACGGGTTGCCACATTGTTAAAGGCAACAGGTATGACGGTCTGGGGGGTGGCCAGATCCACGCGGACAGATATGGCATTCGATGAAGTCCATGGGAGCAAAGCCTTGCCGAATCTGTTGCCCAGAGCGGACTTTGTTGTCATTACCGCCCCTTTGAATGCCAGTACCCATGGCTTGTTTGACCGCAACCTGTTTTGTCTCATGAAGCCGTCGGCCCGGTTGATCAATGTGGGTCGTGGTGCGATTGTCGTGACTGAGGATTTGCTGTCGGCATTGCAAAATAACGTTATCGCTGGTGCGGCGTTGGATGTGGTTGAGCCCGAGCCGTTACCGAGTGACAGCCCATTGTGGAATATGCCCAACGTGATGATATCAGCTCATATGGCCGGGGATTTCATCGGTTGGGAGGTTTGTTTAGGGGAACAATTTGTGAGCAGTTTTGAACGTTGGTTGCGTGGCGATGTGGTGCCCAATCGAGTTGATAAGCGGGCATTGTTTGCCGATGTAAGCCGCCAGCCATGAATGATTTGATGTGAAGTGAGGTGTCCGATGAGCAATGAAATTCTGGAAATGACAGCAGTTCAGCTGTTGCAACATTACCGGTCTGGTGCGCTTTCACCCGTGGTGGCGACCCGCGCAATGTTGGATCAGATCGAGCGCTTGAATTCGGTGGTCAATGCGTATTGTCTGGTGGATGAAGAGACGACAATGGGATACGCGAAGGAAGCCGAGCAACGCTATCAGAAACAGTGTGCCAACGGTTTGGTTGATGGTGTACCTGTGGCGATAAAAGATGTCTTTCTAACGCCAATGTGGCCGACAGTGAAAGGATCGAAAGTTATTGATCCCGAGTCGACGCTGAACAAGGAGGCACCTGCCGTTGCGGCGTTAAATCGCCATGGTTATGTGCCCCTGGGAAAAACGACCACCCCGGAATTTGGCTGGAAGGGCGTGACAGACAGCCCGCTTTGTGGCGCGACAAACAATCCCTGGAATCCTGAGAAAACGGCTGGTGGCTCAAGCGGCGGTTCGGCTGCAGCCGTCGCGCTGGGCATGGGCCCCTTGTCATTGGGAACCGATGCCGGAGGATCGATCCGGATTCCTTCAGGCTTTTGCGGTATTGTCGGCCTAAAGCCAACGTTTGGTGAAGTGCCACATTGGCCCGCCAGCCCCTTTGGGACATTGGCCCATGCCGGTCCGATGACCTGGACTGTGGAAGATTGTGCGCTGATGATGGATGTATTAACCGAACCGGATTGTCGGGACAGCCTTGCGGCACCGCGGCGGGGAGTGAATTATCTTGCCGAAATCAGTAAGGATATCAAGGATCTCAAAATCGCCTTCAGTCCGACCTTGGGCTACGTGGACGTTAATCCGGAAATCGAGACGGCGGTCAAAGAAGCGGTGAAGCTGCTTCAGGATGCGGGCGCAACGGTGGTCGAGGTTGATCCCAGTATTGCGGACCCGCTGGGGGCATTTGGCCATTTGTTCTACAGTGGTGCGGCCAATGCGATGCGGGATTTAGGCAGTAAAAAGCGGGCCCTGATGGATCCAGCTCTGGTGTCTGTGGCGGAAAAAGCGGCTAAGTTATCGATGCTGGATTATCTCGGTGCAATGAATATTCGCATGGCATTGAGTGAGCGGATGGCGCAGTTCCACAAGAAATACGATTTGCTGGTGACCCCCACGCTGCCCTTGACCGCGTTCAAAACCGCACGGGAAGTACCGGAGGATTGGCACAGTACCCGCTGGCCCAGTTGGACGCCATTTACCTATCCGTTCAACATGACCGGACAACCAGGGCTTTCGGTGCCCTGTGGTTTTTCCAGTGATGGACTGCCTATCGGGCTACAACTGGTTGGGCGTCGTTTCCAGGATGAAATTGTGCTTCGAGCGGGCCATGTTTATCAGCGTGCTGCAGGATTCATGCAGCGCAGGCCGGATTTGTTCAAGGCTGGCCAGTGACGTCAAGTTCGAAATAATGGTAATGAATTTTCAGGCGAGTACTGATCAACAATCAGGAGAGTGCTGATGAGTGAACTGGATATCGACTTTTACGAATCGGAAGATCCAATCTGGAACCCTGCGTTAATGGCCATTCCCACGCCGGGAATCCGGAAAATGGTGAATCTTGCGGCGACCATGGATGATGTTATTCATCTGTCAATCGGGCAGCCCGATCTACCGCCCCCCAAGCATGTGATTGATGCAACAGTCAATGCACTTCATGCCAATCAAACGGGCTATACCATGGATGCCGGTTTGCCGGAATTGTTAGACGCACTAGCGGAATATTATGGGGCGCGTTATAGCCGCAAACTCACTGCGGAAAACATCATTATTACGACTGGTGCAACGGAGGCGGTTTATCTGGCCTTAACGGCAACCTCGGCCCCAGGTCGGGAATTCATTGTTCCTGACCCGTCATTTATGTTGTATGCACCACTGATTCGAATGAATGGCGGGACGGTTAAGTACATTCCGACGCGCCCGGAGAACAACCATCAACTTGACCCACAGGAAGTGATTGATGCGATGGATATGAACACCTACGGTATTGTACTCAACTCGCCGAGCAACCCGACCGGGACGATTTACCCCCGGGAGACGGTGGAAGCGATTGTTGAGGAGGCGGCCTACCGTGGTATCTATGTGATCAGTGATGAAGTCTACGATCATCTGGTTTATGACGGAAAAACCTATCCGAGTGTGCTTTCCTGTTGCAGTGACCTGGATCATGTCATGGTGATCAGCAGCTTCTCCAAAACCTTCAGCATGGCCGGGATGCGAGTCGGTTGGCTTATTGCCAGTCAGGGGGCGATTAAAAAATTACGTCGTTACCATATGTTTACCACGACTGTAGCCAATACCCCCTGTCAGTGGGCTGGTGTGGCCGCACTGAAAGGCGGTAACCAGTTTATCGACGATATGTTGGCTGAATATACCCGGCGACGAAATCGACTGGTGCAACTGGTGGACGAAACCCCATATCTGCGGGGCTACCGACCTGAGGGCGCGTTTTATTTGTTTCCCTCTTTACCTGAGGGGATCAATGGCAGCAACGTTGCACTGCGCATGCTGAAAGAAACCGGTGTTTGCACCATAGCGGGTGATACCTTTGGTGATGCATGTAGCAATGCCTTGCGCATCAGTTATTCAACCTCTTTACCGCAAATCGAAAGAGCATTCGAACGCATTATTCCCTGGATGGAGAAGCAGGAGTTTGAATAAGTCTTTTTTTTACATGATCCGGGATGGCCAATCAGGGCTGTTTGGCGTCCTGCTCATGCAGCTGATCTTCGACTTCGTCCATGAGCGTATTGAATTTATTGTACAGGGCTCCGAATTCATCGGTTCGAAGTTCATTGATTCGCCCGTGTAAATGCCCTTGGCTGGCATAGTCCAGAGCTTTATTGAGTCGATCAATAGGGCGTCGGATGCGGCTGATGATGAGTGCGGTCATACCCACGGCGGCACTCAGGGTGACGACCATCAGGACCAGCATCATCCCGAGGGTGGTTTTGGCGGCTTCCTGCAGTTCCTGTTGGCTCAAGCCCATCTTCAAAACACCGATTTTTTTGTATTGGAACGTAACTGGCGTAGAGAAGTCGAAGATGGATTTGTCGACTGTTTGCCAGTCCCTGACTTGTACCTCGGAGTGTACGATGTGATCTTCCGGCAGGCGTTCCAAGTCACCCGGAACGATATAGCTAGGCAACGCCTTACCGCGTACCGTATTGGTATGATCCAGCAGCAAGAGATACACAAATTCCTGATTTTGGCTTAAATCCTCAATTAACGCTTCGACTGAAACCCAGTCTTCACTCAGTAAGGGTTCCGCGCTCTCGATTGCAATCATCTTGGCCAGAGAAGCGCCGCTGTCCAATACAAAGTTTTTCATTGAATTGGTTTGCGCCTTATAAATTACAACCGTGCCGGTGACAATCGTAATACCGACTATCAGTGACATGGCTGAAATCCAGATCAGACGCATGGGTATCAGTAGTTGTGAGCGATAGATCTGTTTGAGCGATTGTGATCGAGTGATCCGCTCTTGCAAGGCAGATAGTTTTTCCTGTCGTTGTGAAGTCCGCTCGATTTTTTCTACTTGAGCTTTGTCGGTTTGATCGCCGGTTTCCTGTTTCGGTTCAAGCTTTTTTGCCCACGCTTGCAGTAATTTTAGTTTGTAGCGTTGCAGTTGAAGTCTTAACGAAATCCGGCCATACCCCCAAAGCGTTCTCAGCATTTGGGTTTGATTTAAACCCAGATCTGTTGAGGTGATTTCATTTTTCAGGCGAGTTAGTGCTGTTGCAAGCTCTTTGCCGCTCTGAAAACGCCTGTCCGGGTTTGAGCGCAGGCATTTACCGATGATTTTACTCAATCCAGGAGGAACATCGACGGACAGATCCTCCATCCGGGTATAGGTTTCATTCACGATCTGGGCGAATAGTGAAATGATGGTGTCTTCAGTGAAGGGTTTATGGCCTGCTGCGAGCTCGTAGAGAATGACGCCGATGGAAAATAAATCAGTCCGACCGTCCACTGGATCACCCATAATCTGTTCGGGCGACATGTAGTTCGGTGTGCCCAGTACCAGACCCATTTCGCCCGCGCTGGCTTCGTGATCATCGGTCAGCTTGGCGACACCAAAGTCGGTGATCTTGACGTTGCCGACTCCATCGGTGCAAACAATATTCCCGGGTTTGATATCCCGATGCACAACGCCTTTTGAATGGGCAAAGTCCAGCGCTTCAGCAAGCTGAATACCAATGTCGAGAATCTGTTCTGTCGAAAAGTTATATTCGTCAAGCATCCAGGATTCAAGCGATCGGCCATCGAGAAGCTCCATAACCATGTAGGGAGTGGCGTCCAGATCACCAACGTCATAAACAGTAGCAATGTGAGGGTGATCCAGTTTCCCTGCGGCTTCTGCTTCGCGCAGAAAACGAGTCCGGAATTCCTTGTTTTTGAGGTGCTCTGGCTTGAGTAGTTTGATCGCCAGCATTCGGTTAATTTTCGGGTCGTAGGCCAGAAATACGTCCGCCATCGCGCCAGCACCGATGGGTTGTTTAATATGGTACCGTCCCACTTTTGCGAGATAAACATCCGACTTGTTTCCCAGGCGGGATGATTGCTTGCCATAGTAATGGCCGGGGTTGTTCATTACGGTACGCATCTCCTGAAATATGATCCCTCTGTTCTGGTTTCGAGTCTGTGCACGGGGGATAGCAGCGCGTGCTGTATGGCGCCTGATTTAAGCTTAGCAGAATATCGATTCAGGCCGGGTTTGATTCAGGGTAAAGAGTCTGAATATTTATCCTGTGTTGCGGCGATCACGGTTTCAAATTCGCTTTGTGCATTTGCTTTTGTTTCTTCATAGAGTTGTTTGATGTCCCGTCCCAGGGTTTCCAGCCCCCCTGCGGATTGCAATGACCGGACGAAACTCTCATAGTCTTTGCCTGCGTGAAAGTAGCCTGCGGGTTTGACCAGATAACGTGCGACCAACTGTTCACAATCCCGGCATTGCACGTAAACTTTTTGTGATTCGTCATTTACCAGAATATTACGCAGATTGCGGGAACCGCATTGCTGGCATTTTTGAATGTGGAGCTCCATTTTTGATTCCTCATCTCGGGGGATTATAAAATCATACGCCAGAATACCGGTGCGATGGTGATTAAAACCACCCATCCCGCGATTGAGATAATGCCTCCGGCTTTACTCAGATCCTGAGTATGAAGTGCTCCGGAACTGAACGCGATCGCATTGGGTGGTGTACTCACCGGGAGTGCCATGGCCATTGAGCACATTACAGCAATAGCCAGGACCAGCACTTGCAAGTCCATTGCGGGTAAGGCTAATGATACTAATAATGGTATGATTAGCCCTGCCGTGGCGGTGTTGCTCATAATCGTTGAGAGGATGCCGGTAAGCGCAATCGCCAGCATAAACAGGATTTGGGTATCCGTATCAAGCGGCAGTAGTGCCACAATCTGCTGATCCAGTCCACTTTGGGTCAACGCCCCGCCGAGCGCAAGTCCCCCTGCGACCATGAAGAGTACGTCCCATGGCAATGCACGAAAATCATTATGATCCAGCAAGCCCAGCCAGAATGCCAATATGATCGGGAAGAGTGCAACTGTACCGGTTTTCAGGCCAATCATCTCGCCAAAGAGCCACCCCAAAACGGTGGCAAGACAAATCAACAATGTTAACCACTGGTTTTTCTGTAACGGTTCATGGTTCGTCTCAGGTAACGCCAGTCTGATATCGCCAGGTGGGTAGAGCCAAAGTAAGAGACGCCACAACATAATCAGGAAAAAGAACAGAATCGGAGTGGTGTACAGCATCCATTCAATAAAAGTTGGTCCCAGGTTAATCGCGCTCAAGTATGAAAGTGCAATCGCGTTGGGCGGGGTACCAATTGGAGTACCGATGCCCCCCAGATTGCAGGCAAACGGGATCGCCAACACCAAAGCAGTGGTATACGGCGATGTCGGGGGGATTCGCTTGACCATGGGGAGAATCATGGTCAGCATCATTGCGGTGGTTGCTGTATTGCTCATCCACATCGAAAGAAAGGCACAGCTAAGAATGACCCCAAGCAACGTTGTTTCGGGCTTGCCTCCGGTTCGTTTCAGTATCAGATAGGCAAAACGGGTATCCAGCCCGTATCGACGCATCAGACTGGAGAGCACAAAGCCCCCCATAAAAAGCAGGATGATATTGGAGAAAAAAGGTGCCATAAAAAGGGCCGCGGGGGCCGTTTTACCTTCGGATATCAGCGCTGGAGTCAGCCAGACCAATTCAAGGAGAAGGATCAGGAAACTGACAATGAACAGGGGCACCCACTCGGTAACCCACAATGTGGCAGCCACAATCAGAATCAGCAAGGTGATCTGTTGACTGTCGCTGAGTCCCGTAGCTTCGAGTGCCCCGGTGATTTTAATCAGTCCGGCGAGGATCATGATGCAAAACGCCCAAAAACGTTGCTTGCTGGCTTTATCCCTGATCGCCGTCGTGTTGATGCTGTTCATTAGGTCCCGAATCCTTATTATTTTGTGCTGGGCTCGATAATCCCTGGATTTAAACCCTAAAAGCATTCCAGATGGATGCCATTGTCGCAGGTCAAACATTCGGTTTTTATGTCAGTTCCGGGGGATGTTGATTGGGGCTGGCTGAAATTGAATTAATAATAGATGGCAGGAAAAAAATAAAAACCCGGCGAGTAGTCGGGTTAAATAGTAGAGAACAACATGAAAGTTCACAGAGAACAACATGGAAGGTGCCAAGGAGCAGACCTGAGTTGCGCCTTGAGCAGATCCGATAATCTTAGAATAGTGGAGCGGTGGCGAAAGGTCTGTTGTTTTTCAATGTCGAAATGTTACAAGTTATTAAATGTACTATTGGTACATTGACTAATGGCGCATGTCGGCACTGGAAATGAAGGGGCAGGCGAGTTTACTTTGCTGGTATCAGTACCAGGTTAACCCGGCGGTTAATACTTCGGTTGTGATGGCTGTCATTATCCACCAATGGGCGGGTATCGCCGTAACTGACGGCACTGAGGCGGTTGCGATCAATTCCATTCATCAGCAGAAAGTGCAGTACACTGTTGGCCCGAGCCGCTGCCAGCTCCCAGTTCGATGGGAATTGGGGGGTGTGAATGGGACGATCATCGGTATGACCTTCGATCACAATACGTTGGTCGATCCGTCTCAAAGTGGGGAGCAATCGCTCAATGGCTGTCATGCCTTCGGGTTTCAGAATGGCTTCCGAGGAATCGAACAGCAACGTGTCGGCGAGCTTTACGCTGATTTCGTCATTGTTTTGCAGTACTTCGACCCGGTAATCGGTACTGCGGGAATCCAGTTCTAACAATAAATCTTGCTTATGATTCCGAAAATTACCAATCGGGTTGATAATCGGCGTAATCTCGATGAGTGAGTCCAATACGTTTGTATCGCCTGAAACTGACGTTTTCGTGGACAAGGTAGTTGTGGACAAGGCGTTTGCGGAATGCCTACGCTCCAGTTCCGATACCGGTTCAATCGTTTCTGCCTGTGCAATAATATTGTCGGACAAGGGTAAAACTTTGTCTTCTGTATTGGCGCGGTCCAGCATGATCACCAGCAGGGCGACCATGAGTACAAACACGTCCAGATAACTGAGAAGCCAGCCATCCTGTTCGAAATTACCTTTTACATCGTTGTTCGTTTCGACGTTGGGAAGATCAAATGAAGATGGAAAGTTACCGTTGTTCATTATCAATCAACTCTGCGGCAAAACTGTGGCGGTGGCTGCACGGGATACGGGTTTACGTTCTGCTACCCGTTCTGATTCCCGGGACTCTTCTTCCTGAAGGGGGTTAAGGGTCGAGATCATTTGCCGGACAAATGCAGGGCTTTTCCGTTGCTCAATTAGCAGCACACTTTCTCGAACTACGCCCATCCATTCGACCGTCTGATCGATTCGACGCTCCATTTTGATCGCCATCGGTTTGAATAGTAAGTTGGAAAAAATCAGACCATAAAATGTGGTAACTAACGCGACGGCGAGGTGACCGGCAATGCTGGCATTGTTGTTACCTTCGATGATCAACATCATGTTGACCAATCCCAACAGGGTACCCACCATTCCAAATGCCGGGGCATACATGGACATTGACTGAAAGATCCGGGCGCGTCTCAGGTGGATATTCCGGTATTGCTGGATCTTCCAGTTCAGAACGGAATTGATTTCGTCCTGTGTGCGGCGATCAATGACCATCTGGACACCGGTATTCAGTAATGAATTGTTCACTTTGGGCAATACCCGCTCCACATTGCGCAAGTCGTGGCGATACCACAATTGAGTAATACCGTCGATATCCTTTATGGTCTGTTCCTTGTCGATTGGTAAGTCTTTCATCAATTGCTTGGCGTCTTGGTATGCAGCCAACAGATCCTGTTTTGAGTAGCTAAAAATCAGAGACGTTGTAATCCCGCCAATAATGATGGCCAAACCCGGTAAATTGAGGAAAACAAGCGGACTGTCGGCGGACAGTACAATGGCGAGTAGTACAATAACCAAGCCGATAAAAGCGGCCAATGGGGGGTGACGCATGCCGGACTCCTCAATTAATGTTGTTCATACCTGAAGCGTCAGCAAGTAACGTGCCGTTTCGGGTCGCTTTTAGTTATTGCGACCTGATGGCGATTGATACGGAGGTGTTTTGAAGGCGCGGGGCGTCTTTTGGGGCGACAATGCGCTACCGACCCCGCAAAAAGCGGCAGCGATTTGCCCGGTTTACGCGTTAATGCTGCCGTGCGGCAGGGACTTGCCCGTTTGCAGAAACAAATCCTGGTTGTTCACCAAATCCAGAGTTTGCTCTACGATGAGTGACGGATCGTGGATTGTCTGACACTGCGGGCTGTAGCGTATTCCCACCCAGCCATTCCGGCCATTGGTTTTGGCCAGATACATGGCCCGGTCCGCAAAGTTGACGATATCCGTCCAGCCATAGGCATCCGGATGAAACGTATTGAACGGATAGCAGGCGTAGCCCACGGAACAGGTTCGTTGCAGGTTATAGCCATTGCCAATGTTAAAATCCAGCCCTGCTACTGTTTCACAAATGCGTTCAGCCATCTGGCCCGCCTGGTTGTGATCTACAAACCGGGCGATCACCAAAAACTCTTCTCCGCCCCATCGCACGAGATAATCAGACTTGCGAAACAGGGTGCTCAGGTTGGCGCAAAACTGACGTAACACCTCGTCGCCAGCTTCATGTCCGTAACTGTCATTGATGCTTTTAAAATGATCCAGGTCGATCATGTAGAAGACCAGGTCGGATAAAAATGGCGGAGGGTGTTGAATGTGATTTGTCATCCACTCCTGGTAGGTTCGAGCGATAATCGCCGTGTCCGAATCAAGATGCTCAGAGATAAAACGCCTGTTACGCCAACCGGTGAGCGGGTCTGTGGTGCTGGTTTCGTTGAGCCGGGCGTAGGCTTTCTTCAGTTCGGCATTGGCCTCTTTGAGTTCTTTGGTGCGCTCTTTTACCCGGTTCTCAAGGTCTTCATTCAGCATCATCAGGTCTGATTGGGAGCGGTGCAGTCGAGCGGTTAAATCGCAATAGGTGTCCCGAAGTTGAGTCAGTTCGTTTTGGCCGCCGATGTTTAATTTAACCCAGGGAGGCGGGGCTTTGGCCTCGGGATTAAATTGTTCTACCGCCTGGATAAGTTGGCTCAATGGATGATGTAACAGTCGTCGAGAAAAGAACAGGAAGATCAGCCAGAGTGCAATCGTTTTCAGTATGGCGTTTATGACCAGGATGCTGAAGCTCAGAATAACCCGGTTGAAAACGGCATCGGGCTCTGCGATCAAGGTCAGGGTACCGATATGTTTTCGTTCTTCCCGGTATTCGTAATAGACATCCCCTGTGTATGAAAATGCCTTTTGTCCGGATTTAGTCTGCTCCGGTTCGGTGTTCCTGGTTGTCGGTCTGATCGTTCCGTTTGTGTTCATGCCCTCACTCGCGAGTATTTCCTCTTGCTCATCGCGAACAATCACACCCCCGATTTCAGGTAGCCGTGTAACCCCGATGAGTTCTGCCTGAAGGTGGTTGTCGTCCATATCCCACAATGCTGTGGCGACACCCGAAGAGATGGTTTCGTGCACCACTTTCAAGTGGTTTTCGATGTCCGAGTGAGCTTTATTGTATTCCATGACCATTTGTGTGACCGTCAGCAATATTGCAAAGAGGACGTACAATGAAAACACGATTGCCAACAACCGTGTCGCGATGGAATGCCTGATTGATCGCCAGGGCGCCAGTGCATTGTGTTTCATGGCACATGCTCCACATCGGTATCGGAGATGTTCAGACCTGATTTGAGGTGCAGATTCATGATCTCCTGAT
Source organism: Oleiphilus messinensis (assembly GCF_002162375.1). Lineage (GTDB taxonomy): Bacteria > Pseudomonadota > Gammaproteobacteria > Pseudomonadales > Oleiphilaceae > Oleiphilus > Oleiphilus messinensis. The sequence goes on from NZ_CP021425.1 coordinate 1,762,694, forward strand.
AGTGACCATTGTCTTTTATGGTTTGCAAACCTGCATTGAATTGTTTAATTCGGCGGCCGTTCATATCGACCGCCCGGCTGAGAATCAGGTGCAAACTTCCACTGATAATCGCTTTCGGGTGAAATCGGATTTGCCCGCGCTCGTGCTCTATAAAAAGTGATTGGAGCAAAGCCTGGCCGACAACTCTATCGAGTGGAAACAGATCAATGCGACCTTTCTGCAGTTTTCGGAAGTTGTTTTCATCGCTACCGGTCTCTTGTATCTCAATGACGCCGCTTTGACGCGCTGTTTCAAACTGTTTTCCATAATGATAAGAGCGGGTTGTACCGATGATGTAGCCCTTTAGATCCTGAAAACTTTGCCAGTTAAAACCCGACTTTGTATTCGGGCCTTGGTGTCGATAGAAAAATACCGTCTCTTCCAGCAGCACGGGATCACTGAAATAAAAATGGTCCTCCCGGTCGCCTTTTCGACCCCAGATTACACTGCCATCCCATCGACCTGCTTTTGCTTGATTATAAGCACGCTCCCAACTAAAAAAGCCGTATTCCACCTGCACCCCTTCAGCTCTGAATGCTGCCGCCACCAAGTGAGAGGCGAGGCCATAATGGGGCAGGCTTTCTGAAAGGTAGGGTGGCCATTCGCCGTTGGTTAATCGAATGCGGGGGCTGTCTACGGCATTTGCCGGTAATGCTGTGACGCACACGAGCAAGCTCAAGGGCAGCCACAGGATAAAGGGCATCACACCGGTAGTTTGAATTGGTATTCTTGGTATCATCATTGACTAGTATCAAAACTGACGCAAAACCAGTATTAGTGGACTGATTCGAAGATCGAATTCGAAAGGTGCCAACGTTCGCGTATTCTTTCCACTGCACCTGATCGGCCCAAGGCATTGATCAGGGCTTCGAGTTGCCTGGCGGCAATGGGAGAGCCGGGTCGAACGATAGCCCGGTGTTCGTAAGTCTGGTCATAAACCTGAGAGATAAGCAGTTGGTTTTTTACCCGTGGCGACTTTTCCAGGTAGTTATCCAATAGCGACTTGGTCACGACTGCAACTTCTGCAACATCGGGTCGATTCAGGAGTACAAGCTGAATATTCCGCTCGTGATTATTCGAGAGCAGAATAGCAAAATTCTTGCGTAGAAAATCTTCATCAGCGTTGAAACTGGCGAAGCCATAGTGATAACCCAGAATGCCGACCAGTTGCTTGCTTTGAATGTCAGTGAAAAAGTTTTGGTCTCGCCCGGGAAGATTCAGGGCAATATAGACCTCACCACCCCCCATGAATACCGAGGTGGCATCATGTTGTAGTTTTTGCCAGCCCCAAAGGACGGATTCGAACAATATGACATCGTAGTTCTGCTGTTTAAAGTCCAGGTAGCGACGTTTGGCTGTAGTCGGAAAGAAACTGAATCTGTATTCGGATTGGCTTTGGTTTAAAGCGACTATCAGGTCGAGGGTGGCCCCTTTGGCTGTCTGACCGCCATACATCCAGACATAGGGGGGAAAGTCATATCCGCCGATCTTGACCTCAATTGGCGTTGCCTGCTTTTCACGCTCTTGTGCGCACAGGTTGGGGCCTGAAATTGCAGTGAGCAAAATCAGGCAGGCCAGTAGTGGTCTGCCTGACCGCAGGATCCCAAGCGAAACTCGATTTTTGGCTAATGTGGTATTGCCTCGCATACTTACACTCATAGTTATTATTTTTGCTATAAGTGTAGGCGGAATTGGGCATGATGACACCCCGATCAGGTATATTAGCCCTAGAACGGGGGGGATACGATGTTAGAAATTAATTCTAACGATCACGTGACAAGGCAATTCGACCATTACAGATCACCTGACGAATCGAAAGTGGAGAGCCGTCCAGCGCGTCCATAATCAACAGATCTGCGTCGTAGCCTGATTCGATTAATCCCTTGCGGTGTGCCATACCCACTGCCTTCGCAGGATTGTAGCTAACTAGTTGCCAGGCTTGCTCGAGTGGCATTCCCTGATTTCGATGCAACAGGAATGGTGCTCTCAGCAGGGAAGGGTAGTGGTAATCGCTGCACAGTATATCAACAGCGTCATTTTTAATGGCCTCCGCAACGCTCACACCACCCACATGGGAACCGCCGCGCACCAGGTTAGGGGAGCCCATGACCACATGACAGCCCAGTCGTCTGGCTTCGTGAGCGCACACCATGGTCATAGGAAATTCACAGATCGATACCGCTCGCTGGTGGGATCTTTCGACATCTTCCAACGTAGCATCATCGTGGCTGGCCAGGGGAATCCCGATTTCATGGGCCAACGAGACTAATTCACTGACTTGTTGTTCCCCCAGCAGGCGCCGGGTCTGTAATTGTTCGAGAAAGTGCAGGCTTTCTTGCTCGGTCATTTTCACCCTTCGTTGCAGTCCGGCCAGGTAGCGTTCGACTTTGCCGGGGTTCTGTAAGTCCGGCAGGTGGTCATTCAAGGAAAGAAGTTGAATTCGCCGATCCCGCATCCATTGTTGTAATTCCTCATGGCCTTCGGTATTGACGCTTTCGTGGCGGATGTGAATAAAGCTGTTGCAGCGCAAGCGGGGGCAGAGTAATTCAATCTCGTTCAATAATTCACGCACGGTTTCTCTGGATCGCGGGCCGGGTTCGAAACCATCGGTGATACTGTAGAAAAAACTGGTTATTCCAGCACCAATAAGGCTGTGATCATTGGCGGCGATGGCTAAATCCAGCGGTAACTCCGTGCCAGCCCGAGGCGTGATATGACGTTCGAATGCATCACCATGAACATCGATGATACCCGGAAGTAAATAGCTCCCCTGACCATCGATGTAGGTAATTTGATCTGCCGGTAAATCGGGTTGGGATACGCTGAGGGCGGCGATGGATTCATTTATTATGGTCAAACCCGAGCAGTATACCCAACCTTCTTCAGTGAGACGATGGATGTCCCGGATGATGATGGCCTGGTCAGGTCGACGGGAAAGCATTGAGTTCATTTTGGTTTCCATTTATCGGTTATTGATAATTCGATTGCGAATGCGTGAACTGAGCTGCTCCACAGCGAGTACGAGTGCAAAGATGAGGATAATAATGGTGGCAGCTTGATCATATCTGAACATTTCCATGGATACTGCCAATTCGGCACCGATTCCTCCGGCACCAACAAGACCCAACACAACTGAAGAGCGCACTGATTTTTCCAGTGAGAATAAACTGCTGTTGATTAACGATGGCGTTGCGCCGGGAATCAAACCTACGGCTATGCGATCCAGAGAGGACGCGCCCATGGCATTCAATGCCTCAGAAGGGCCGGGGTCGACTTCTTCGAGTGCTTCGGCAAAAAAACGACCGCAAAAGCCAATGGTATCAACGATGAGGGTCAACGTACCGGCAAACGGCCCCAGCCCGACCGAAGCCACAAAAAACAAGGCCCATGCAAGATCAGGAACCGTCCTGAAAAAGTTGATGATTCCCCGTGTAATCTGGTAAACGAGAGGGTGTGGCGTCGTATTTCGTGCCGCAAGAATTGCGATGAACAGACTCAATATGACTCCGATTACCGTACCGACCACAGCCATTTGCAATGTAACAAGAATGGCCGATGCCATTGGTTCAATTCGGTCTGTTGCTGGCGGTACCATCTCCGAAACGATGACGCCCATATTGGGTAAACCTTGCCACAATTCGGTCAGTGAGAACTCCGCTTTCGTAAGTGACCAGAGAAAAAAGGCAAGAAAGCCCACAAAGCAAAATGTACTAACCAGACTCGGGATAAGTTGCCGTGTTGGCAAGTCCGAAGGCGATAGCGGATTTTTCTCGCAGGATAAATTCGTTGTCTCACTCATGGTAATTATCGCTAAAAAGACGGGCTAGTGAGTTGTGCGTTTCATTTTGGGTTCGGGTATCCAATGCAAGGCGCGAATCTTTCAAGGCGATAATGCGATCGGAGTAGTTCAGCGCATGCTGGAGATCGTGGGAAACAAAAACGATGGTTAAACCCAGTGAGCGTTGCAAGGCTCTGAACAGTTCCATAATTTCCCGCCCTGAATGTGGGTCGAGACTTGCTGTAGGCTCATCCGCGAACAGTAATTTCGGCTTCTGCATTAATGCGCGAGCAATCGCAATTCGTTGTGATTGTCCCCCCGATAACTGATCACAGCGGCGCATTGCGAGATCGGCCAAACCGACTTGTTCGAGGCACTGATAGGCTTGTAGCCGGGTTTCAGAGCTGGCCAGGGAATGTAACCAGTAGCGTGGACCCCATGCGCCACCGAGTGCGCCATGTATGACATTGGAGAGTACCGGCAAACGAGTGACTAATTGATGCTTTTGGAAAATTAACGCGGCTGGCTGTCGTGCTTTTCGGAGCGCGGAGCCGGAGAGCTGTGAGATCTGTTTCCCATGTAGGTGAACCGTGCCTAAATCGGGCTGAATCAAGGACAGACAACATCTTAAGAGCGTGCTTTTACCTGCACCGTTAGGGCCAATGATGGCAACCGATTCGCCGGTCTGGATATTGAAGTCCAACTCCTTGAAGATAAAATCGGGTTGGTTCAGGTCTACGCGCCCGCTGCGGGAGCGCAATGCTCTCGCAGCAGGTGTCGTGCTGATGATTTTCGTTAACCCCTTGACGCTCAGCGCGGGCATTCTGTTTGGTGCTGGCATCGTGCTTGGCGCTGCCATCGTACTAATCACCGATGAATTCGGCATACTCTGGGTAACCCACCGTGGCATACATTGCTCTGACATAGTTGTAGTCAGTGTCTTTAACTGCGGTGATGAACTTCATACCACTGTATTTCTGGTTATCTTCACCTGTGAGAATGGCCTGGACTAACGCCTGGGAGTGGTCAGTAAAAACGGATTTCATTTTGGCTACAATCTTTTGATCGACATGTTTACCCGCCATGAGAATATCATTGGGTAAATCCGGGCCCCGTGCGATAACCCTGAACGCACCAGGTTCCATGCCTTTGTTTTGCTGTTCTTTGTCGCGGAAGCTCAAGAATTTGAGATGATTCATGCCCACTGCCGCGACATCACCCCGTTTCAGGGCCTCCCAGGCTACGGGCATCTTGGTGTGGATGGCCTTAATCTCTGTAGTTGGTGCCACGCCGTAGTCTGCCAGAGCTTGCATGGGGCCGAGATGTTTGGAAGTCGATCCGACCGAGCCGAAAGCAACGGAATGGCCTGCAAGGTCGCGAGGTGTCTGATAGCCTTGGTCAGCCATTGTGATGATCACGGCGAAGTAATCTGGCCGGGAAAAACCGACCACGATATCCGCATCGGTACGTTTTTTGATTACCACATATTCTGCGGGACCAGTCAGGACAAAATCGACCTTTTTAAAGCGGAGTGCTTCAACTGCAGCCGTTCGATTGGTTACCGGCAGAAATTCGATGTCGTAACCACTCTTTTCTTCGAGTACGTTGACGAAAGCGCCAAACTCCCGTTGCAATTCTTCCAAACCGACCAAATCGGTAACAGCGAGTTTTACTGTCTCTGCGTAGCTGTTGAGGCTGACGAACAACAGCATGGTTAGTGTTAATACGGGTCTCAAAAACATGAAGTTCTCCAAGGGTTGTATGACTGATATAGACAACCAGACTAGAGAGACTTTCTTACAGGTGCATGACCTGTTTATGAACATCTTATTCATTTTTTATTGCAGATACCCTGATCCCGATATCGGTCGCAAACGCGATGTTATCTGGTGCTGTCAGCAGGATTCTGGTTATGTTAGGCTGCTCTATGACCTGTGGACACGAAGTCTGGTATAAGGGGCTTGTAAACGGGTCTGGTGATCTACACAGGTTGACGGTCTTGGTTGTTTAATCAGGAAAAACAGGGGTACCAAATGCATCATATTCTGAATCGGAGCAAAGTTTTGCTTTTGGTCTTGGTCACCATGCTACCGGGCTGCAGTAATTTTGGCTTTTCTTTCGTGTTTGAGCATCTTGATTTCTTTGCCCGCTGGAAGCTGGGCAATATGCTCGATTTATCAGAACAACAAAAACAGCAGGTTAGTTCCGCCGCACTGGAGATTCGTGACTGGTTGAGAAAAGAGGATTTTCCGGGGTTAATTGAAGACCTACAGACCGTTCGCTCACGTTGGGATCAGGGTGAGGGACATCTGGCTATTCGTTCACTTCGAGAGACTTTAAGCCGTCGACAGGGGCAATTTATGCAGTTTTCCTGGCCTTTGCTCCAGCCATTATTGCTCACGCTTACAGCTGAAAATGCCGAAGCATTTGAAGTATTTGCAAAGGAACAGGAGGGTGACTGGTTTGAGTTTACTGAAAGTGAAGCGGCTAAAGATGAATGGCGAATCGAAAAACTTGAGCAATGGTTTGGTGATTTGTCTGATGTCCAGATTGAAATGGTTAAACAGCACACCACACTCATGCCCGATGAACAGAGCATCCGGATTCAGAACAGCCGCCAGTGGCGGGCCAGGTTAATGCAGTTTGCTCTGGATGACAATGTGGCTGAACTCAAACGCTGGTCTCAGGACTTTAGCGTCTGGTGGACTCCCGAGTACAAACAGCTCCGAAATGACAACAATGCCGCGCTGGATGAGCTTTTGATCGTTCTGCTTCCGACACTGACTGTTTCCCAGCGGGAGCATGCCAGTTCCGAAATGCAGGACTGGATCGAACGTTTAGGTGATGTTCTGTAACGGCGCTGTGCAAGTCTTGTTTCGCCTGTCTTGTTTCACCCGTATTGTTGTGTGATACCGACAATTAAGCCAGCACGCTGCCCTTTACCCACTTTGGAATTCGGGAACACAATGAATTCTATACCGGATTTCACCCGATACTCAGTGGACGGGTCTCGCCAGACCAGCGCTCCTTTGCTGAACGGCGTAAAGTTTGGAGCATCTTCATCCAGCATCAGTTGGAAGCCATCACCGGTATTAATAATTTCGTGCACAACGTTGAACACCTTGAGTGGTTTTGCGGCCGGGTTTCGAACATGGACTGTACTGTCCGCTTGGTTGTTGATCAGCTGCAGCAGGGCATCCGATAGCAATTGATAGTTTTTCAGATCGTTTTGTCCAAAGGGCGCCACCCGGCCCAGTTCCAGAGTAAAACTTTGTGCCTGACATTGGCGTTGCGTGTAGGCTGAGAAGGTTGAGCCCGTGTTATTCTGAATGAGAGCCGCCTCGATGCCGGATTCTTGTAGGAAATCCCGCTGCTCATCGGGCAAACAATCCGGGTGCGCAGTGGGATATACCGCAAACTGCTCAAAGTTTGAACTGCGTATTGCGGTATGACAGTCGAAGTGCAGTCGTTTTTCTCCGGAACTGAGAAAGTGTTCTGTTATTTTTTGCAGCTCTTTTGCCCGACAGCTCTCGTACTGCTGCGCCGTAGTGGGATGAGTTGAGAACATCCGGTTCAAGTTCGCTTCTGTAAAGCGTTCCTGGCGGAGCATCGCTTTTGGGTTTCCCAAAATAATACAGATCGGAATTCTGACGGCTTCCGGATACCGGAGTGCGTAGTTAAGCAACCGATCTATTAATTCGATTGGACCGGTTTCATTGCCGTGAATGCCGCAGGAAAGCAGCAATCGGGTCGATGCGAAATTTACAGGATGCAGGATCAATACGCCCTGCGCCGGGTGGAAACACTGAAAGCCCCGGATTTGATGACCGTCGGGGGCCATACTTTTGACCAACCAGGCAGGATAGTCGTCCGGTTGTCCGAGGTGTTTTTCCCAGTGCAGTGTGGCCTCCAGAAAACTGGAGTAGGGGGCAAAGAGGTCACACTTCTCTGGCAGGCTTATTGAACTTGCTTTGCGCTCGGCCATCGTTCTTTGTCCTCCAGTTTGCAGCCCTCTACACGGTCATCGCTGCAGATCAGGCCCGGGGTTTCAAATGGGCCATCAGGCGGTTTTCCAAGTTTCGGAAAATAAAAATGAGAATAAAGGTTAATACCAGATAGATCAGTGCAACAAACCCGAATGCCTCAAATGGTGCGTAAAAGCGGGCATTGATATCCCGTGCGGCACCCGTTAGATCAACGATGGTCACGACACTGGCAATGGCACTGGCATGCAGCATAAAAATGACTTCGTTACTGTAAGCTGGAAGTGCTCTTCTCAGGGCGTTCGGCAATATGATTCGTCTCAGGGTTTGCCCGGCAGACATGCCATAGGCTCGGGCGGCTTCAAGCTCCCCGCGGGGTGTCTGTTCAATCGCGCCACGAATAATTTCTGTGGTGTAGGCCGCCGTATTGAGCACAAAGGCGATTAATGCCGGATAGAAGGGCTCTTTAAAAATCGTCCACCAGATACTCTCCTGAATGCCATCAATCACTGTTACGCCGTAATAGATGATATAGAGTTGAATCAGCAGTGGAGTGCCTCGAAAGACGTAGGTGTAAAACCAGATCGGCCAGGAAATCCAGCGTTTTTCCGAGGTGCGCAAAATTCCGAGGGGGAGGGCTATGATCAGACCGATCACGAGCGACAAAAATACCAGCTGAACGGTTTTGACAAAGCCATCCCAATAATGCAACAGCGTTGTTGCGTTAAAAATATCGTTAGCAGCAAATAATTCTGTAAGCCACTCCGCCATAATCATTTTCTCTACCTGATTTGCCTATGATTTGTTTACCAATCCGGCGCTGTAGCGATGGTTCAGATACTTCATGGCAATTTCTGAAATCGATGTCAGTATCAGGTAAACCAGGGCAACCGGTAACAGAAACTTGAAGGGTTCATGGGTTTGTTTGGCGGCTTCAGATGCAAGTCGAACCATGTCAGCAAGCCCCAGAATGGATACCAGAGCAGTCGTTTTTAACAGTACCAGCCAATTGTTCATCAGTCCCGGTAGCGCATGACGCATCATTTGTGGAAACAGAATCCGTCGAAAGCGTTGACCAGACGTCATGCCATAGGCAATACCGGCTTCAATCTGACCGCGATCAACCGCCAGGAAAGCGCCTCGAAACGTTTCTGTCATGTACGCGCCAAAGATAAAGCCAATGGTAATTACTCCAGCGACAAACTCGTTAATCTGGACGAAATAATCCACGCCAAACTCGTCATACAGCCAATCCGAAATGGCATTCATCACAACCTGTCCGCCGAAATAAATCAACAGCATGAGAACCAAGTCGGGCACGCCGCGAATGAGGGTGGTATAGCCGGTGGCAACAGCCCTGAGTGGTGGCGTGTTAGAGAGTTTGGCGGTAGCGCCAAGGAGACCGAGAATAATGGCCAGAAAAAGGGAAAGAAACGCAACTTCGCATGTCAGAATTGCGCCTTTGAATATAGACGGGCCGTAGCCTTCAAGGTCAAACATACTGCTGCTCCGGCAGGGGGCTCCCCGAAATTACATTTTGATGCTGTAGCTGAAATACTTTTTCATAATGTCGTCATACACGCCATTGGTCTTCAATTTCTGAAGTGCGGCATTGAACTTGTCAGCCAGCTCTTTGTCCCGCTTGCGGAACGCCATGCCGATGCCTTCACCGATTTGCACGCCTTCGCCGATTTGAGAGTAATCAGCATCATTGAGGACAGTGGACTCACCCACGGGAAAATCCACAAAAACGACATCAAGACGTCCGCCTTTTAAATCGAGTACCAGATCATCCGCCGTGGTATAGCGTTTTATTTCAGCAAAGGCGGAAAACTGTTGGGTCACATGATTGTCTTGCACCGTGCCGCGTTGCACGCCAATGACTTTACCTTTCAGACCTTCCCCGCTTGAAACATCAAGACTGGCGATGCTTTTTTTGCCGAACCAGGCCGAGGGGGTGTTGTAGTAACCATCAGAGAATAATACTTTGCGGGCACGTTCTTCGGTGATCGACATGGAAGACATTATCGCATCATACTTGCGTGCAAGCAGGCCTGGAATGATGCCGTCCCACGCCTGAATGATCCATTCACACTTTGCACCGATTTCCTTGCAGGCCGCGTTGCCGAGATCAATTTCGAACCCGGTCAAGGTACCGTCGGGTTTTTTGAATTCAAAGGGTTCATAGGGTACATCGACTGCGATGCGCAGCGAGCTGGTGTCTGCCGCTTGTGTGCCGATTGCGATTACCGAGAGTAAAAAGGCTCCAATGCAGGATAGAGATCGTGATCGCTTATTCATTGTGTAAGGTACTCCGTGCTTGCTTTTTTTAGTGTGCTGGCTCGTCAAGTCAGCCATTATTCAGTTTTTAGTTGTTAAGGTTATATTACAGTAAAAAAGAGGTATTAACTTAAATTGCCGGTTTCCTTTAAGCTTTAGTTTTGACTTAAACTATGGCCTTACCTTGGACTGTGGTTTTACTTTGAGCTGTAGCTTCTCTTTGAACTATAGCTTTACTTCGAGTGATCGTATTACTTCGAACCACGGTTTGGATTTAAGTTGTAGTATTGATGCAAATTGAATAACTCTCCAGTCCACTTTAGTCGTCATATCCTAATACTTGGGCGCGAGGAAGATTTTCATCCGCTCTGAGCTTGGGTTATTAAACACTTTATCCGGTGACCCGCATTCCTCAATGATGCCTTTGTGAAGAAATACGACTTGGCTGGAGACGTCTTTGGCGAAAGCCATTTCATGGGTGACCACGACCATGGTTCGACCTTCCTCTGCGAGACTGCGCATCACTTTTAACACCTCGCCGACCAGTTCGGGGTCAAGTGCCGAGGTGGGTTCGTCAAATAACATGACCTCCGGCTCCATTGCCAGGGCCCTGGCAATTGCGGCACGCTGTTGCTGGCCACCAGACATCTGGGCAGGGTAATAGTCCCGTCGTTCATAAATGCCGACTTTTTGCAGATAATGTTTAGCCTTCTCCAAGGCTTCTGCCTTGTTCATACCCAGAACCTGAATCGGTGCTTCGATGATGTTTTCAAGAATGGTCATATGGGACCAAAGATTAAATCCCTGGAAGACCATGGAAAGCCGTGCCCGCATCGCTTCAACCTGACGCATGTTTTCAGGAACCCGTTGTCCGCGCCGATTGACTTTGAAACCGATAGGCTTGCCATGGACAATAATCTCACCAGAGGTCGGCATCTCCAGCAGGTTGATGCAACGCAGGAACGTACTCTTCCCCGAACCGGATGAGCCGATCATGGAGATGACGTCACCTTTTTTTGCCTCCAGTGATACGCCTTTCAACACCTCCAGTTCGCCGAAGTGTTTGTGCAGGTCGTTGACAACGAGTGGTAACGGATCGGTCATGGATGGTGGTCCTTAGCTGCTGGAGGCGTGTTTAGCGGTGAGTATGCCTATAAAGGTATTAGATTAATCTGATTGAGTCTAGACGTGAATGTGAATGGCCGTACAAAGCACCGTCTGATTTCAGACTAACTCAACCTTTTATCTTGACCGGAGCGGACAAGGGCAGAGCGGCCAAGCAAACAGCATTTATCGAGGTTGAGTCATGGAGAAGGCGAGCGCGTCGTACGATAACCATCTGAGCGCGATCCTGGGGCGAGCTGATCGCACTCAATTTTCAGGTCAACAGTCGACTTTAGTAACCATTGCAGGCATTGAACGCTGCAATTGCCTCTGCGTGGGTTGCCAGAGCGAAGCTGGTTTCCTGAATCGCCGGTTCAAAGTCCGAAAGGCCGAGGTAGATATTGAGCGTTTCACCGGAACTTAGCGGCGCAGAAAACTGGCCGTTGAAAGCAGCCTGTGTCGGAATGTCCTGTTTGGACAGATGCATCAGGGAGCCGGAGTCGAAACGCAGCCCTGCTTTTTTCAGACTGCTTTTTAAATCTGATGATGAATTTACCAAAATACGATCGGGCTCGAATGACAGCCACACTTGAGAAGTGTTGCCAGCACCAGTGACTTCACTGGTTGGCGATACCAGACGGCAGTCTTCAGGGTGCTTGCCATCCCAATTTGGTTGTAGTTCCCAAGTACCAAACTTCAGATTCTGGCTGAAGTGTTTTTTGGCGGAGTTAGAAATCGTATTAGAGAGGGCCGGGGCAGGCATCCCGGCTGCGGTAGCGGGGAGATTGTTAATCTCTTGCAGTACCAGATCATCCGCACTTGGTGTGACATCGTCTTCACTCTGTTTTGTTGTACCCGGTCGCGAGTTATGTTTTTCGGTTAATGTGGTTTTCGTTGCCCGCTTTGTTTGAATGACAGGCGTTGACGTCTCTGCCGTTAAGACTTTTTGCACTGAGTCAGGAAGGCTTGGCTTTTGTGTTTCCGGTCTGGGTGTGGTTGAGGTTTTTGGTGTGTCTTCCTGCGTTGGCCGTACTTCCTTTGACTTTTCCTCGGCTGTTTCGGTGTCAGGAGCTGCACTTAACAGAACCGGCTGAGTGTTTTCCGTCGAGGATTGATTGTAGCCGGTTTGCGCCTGAGTGATATGTCTTGGACTAATCTGAGTGGCGTCGATACCGCGTGTGTCTGGAGGTGTGGGCAATGAAATCGGGCTCAGGCCCGCGTGACTTTTTGGGCGCTCTTTGGCGGTTACCGTTTCAACCAATGATGCATTGTCAGGCACGACGGTGACGGTCGCTGCGGTTAAATCGGGATCGCCGTCCTGTGTTGCCGGGACTGCAGTTGTGGAGTTTTGATTTTCCGGGGCATGCCATTGCTGCAGACTGGCACAACCTGAGCCCAGACTGACAGCAAGGCTCAACGCTATTAGTGCCGTAGGTCGAGTATTTGAGCGATGTGAAGAAGTTTTTTGTACGACCTGTTTATTGTTGTTTACGGTTGACATGGCTTCTTACCACCTGAATAGGTTGATGTTGATTTGTTTGTTTTAATTTACATAGGCTAACATTTGCTCAATGGTACAAAGACGATCAGAGTCTCAAAATTAATGACCTGAGATGTCAAATTCTGCAAAATTATTGCAGGTTCCGGGGGTGGGGTTCAGGGTTGCGTTTCATCTTCTTGCATGATGGATTCCAAAAGCGAATCAAAGTCCATGTTCAATTGTGCTTCATACTCCATGTCTTCGCGTTTGGATATATGGTCACCCGGCTTGGTGAAAATGATCAAATCACCCTCTATACCCAGGTCTTCATTTGTGACGAGTAGATCCGGATTCACAAATTCTCTCACACGGTTTCGAAACTTGGCGGGCGCTTTGTCCAGGCGATCCTTGAGCATTTTACGCAGAAATAGCCCTGCTTTTTTCTCGAGTTGGGGTGGGCTGCAAGGGTAGCGCCGTTCCAGGGCCATGTAGCGGCACAATTTGCGCATCACCGGACGATCCGCTGATGTGATGATAATTGTGCCACCGGGGGGCATCATCATATCGATGTAATAAAATGCGATCATCGCTTCATCGAAGCGTCGCTGCTCGTTGATTATTGCAAAATCCATGGTTCGACTCTGGAAATACAGGTCGGGCAGAACTTTCTCCGGTGCGACCTCCACCAATTCCACTGGCCAGTTGGAGGTTTCCAGTTTTTCTTTTCGCAGCGAGTCCAATTGGTGAATCGGTTGTTCTTCTGTGGCGCTTAGTGGTGGAGAGACAATGGTCAGCAAACCCTCTTCGATTTGGGTCAAGGCGAGACAAACCGCAGTTGTCATTATATTGTTGCCCATGCCCACCTGAATCACATTCATCGGTTGCTTGTCGGTAATCAGATCAGAAATGAAATCGGCGTGTCGAGATGATTGTTTGCGTTTCATAAGTCCCTTATTGAACTATTTAAGTCGAGTTTAATTCAGTTAAGTCGGGTTTAATCCAGTTAGGTCGGGTTGAATCCAGGTCGGGTTTGGAAATGATTTGCGAGCAGTGCGTAGCTTCTAGCCTGTTCACAGGGTGTATCTTTGCCGCGAGCATCGTTCGGCAGTGACTTAATCGGCTAATAGATCGGTCTTATCAGACATTGCCAGACGCTATTATACGCTTTATCCTCCCTTCAGCAATTAGGGAATCAGGATGTCCGGTTTTTATCGATTCCGGTATTCTGACTATTGAACTGAGTCACGCACGAATCTTGCGAGGTATAGTCCTCTGTATTCGCGCCGTAATTTGTAGTGTTGTGCGTACGGGCTCATTAGCACTCTGCAGGCATTGCCTCAGAGGAACGAGTCCAACTGTACGTTGTGTAAATGAGAGAAAGACATGCCTGATACTTTGTTGTCATTGCGTCGCCGTCCGTTAAAAATGGCACGCCACTTGAAAAGTTCAGTTGCCAATGCCCAAAAAAGGGTATTTAACCCTGACCCTTTGGTGCAGGCAGAGAAAACACCGTATGAGGTGATTTTTTCTCACGATATAGTGAAGCTGCGTTATTACCCTCCTTTAGTGGAGTCGCAAATCTCTGTCGGCGGGAAGATGATGCCGGTGGCGAAAAAAACACATAAAACGCCATTGGTATTGGTTTCACCCTTGGCGGTCAATATGTATATCTATGACTTGTTCACGGATCGAAGCCTGGTGAAATATCTTCGAGCTCAAGGGTTCGAGCTTTATCTCGTGGACTGGGGGCGACCCGGCTGGCAGCATAATCATTACTCGATCGCCAGCTACTTCAAAGACTGGATGCCAGAGCTGCTGGCCAAAGTCCGAGAGCACAGTGGGCAGCAGAAGCTTTCCCTGCACGGTTGGAGCCTGGGTGGATTGTTCAGCTTGTGTTACACCGCCCTGGGGGATCCCGATATTGAAAATTTGATCTTGGTAGGCGCCCCTTGCGATTATCACAACAATGGCGCTCTGGGTAAGCAATACCGGTTATTATCGAAACAATTACGCTGGCTGGAGAAAAAAACCGGTTGGCGTGTGCATCAGACCAAACGTCGTTGGTGGCGATCTCCTGGTTGGGCGAATGCGTTGGCGTTCAAACTGACCAATCCGGTGGCCAGTGTGCAGGGGTATCTTGATTTGGTTCGTAATCTGCACTCCGAGGAATATGTGATCAATCACGCGACAAATGGTGCCTTCCTTGACAACATGGTAGCTTACCCGGGAGCCGTTATTCAGGACGTGGTTCAATTTTTGTTGACTGACAATGTGGTTGCCCACGGAAAGCTACCCATGATTGCACCGGAACCGGCTGTAGATGATGCCATGGGCCACTTGAATCAAGTGAATGCGAATCTGTTGCTCGTTTGCGGAACCAATGACCCAATTGTTACTCGGGAATGCAGTGTTGCGATGTTGAAGCATGTCAACAGCAGCGATCATAAAGTACTGGATGTACCCGGTGGTCATATGGGAATTTTATCGGGCAGTAATGCGCCTCGCGATATCTGGCCTGAGATTGTGGCGTGGTTACAGGAGCGTTCAAGCAGGTAGTTCAGCTGGTTCTGCTCGATAGGCTACCTTCCCCTCTTACGAGGCGGGAAGGTAGCGGTGCTCAGGCAAATGTTTGTTCCCATGCCTCGCGCATATCGGACTTGGTTTTATCTTTCTGTTTTTTTAGCTGTTCTTCAACAACTTTTTCCATTTCCTTACGAATCGTTTGGATTCGCTCTTGCGAACGTTCAATCGCGCGTTTGGCCTGATCATTTTCCGGCATTTTCTGAAACTCGGTGACGATGCTCTGATAGGTGAACAGAGCCAACCTCAAATTTTTATCTTCCATTAGTTTTTCAGCTCGAGCGATCAGCACATCAGTGATGCACCGAATCGCCTGCCAACTTAAAAACTCGATGTATTCTCGCGCTTTTTCTTTGTCCAATTGGCCCCGATTCCGTTTCACGGAAATGATATTCCGAAGTGCGAGCAGCCGCGCTTGCACTGCGCGAGCAGCGTTTATGGAACCTAGTGTAATCTGTTCATGGGCATAGTCATGTTCTGTTTGGCCCAGAAGATCGCGTTTCAGCGCCAGTGAGTTAATCACGCGTTGATCTTTCGGTACGACTTTGAGTAGCGCTTCGAGAAACTGGATCGAATCCCGAATCGTGCTGATGGCCAGTTCCTGGCTCAAATATTGAGCGGGGGTGCCACTGATAATTTTATTTAGTGCCTGATAACGCTGGGTCAGGTCAGAGATTTTTCGAGCCCGTTGCAGCTGTGCTTTTTGATAGAGATGCAACACATAGGTTACAAGGGGAACGAATGCGATCAGGAATGCGAGAATGCCAAATATAACTTTAGTTATCATGCGTACCTGCCAGGAATTGAGTAGTCCTCGGTGTGCTTGTTTTATTCCAAGTTAGTTCTATTCGAACGCCACATCCCGAAAGCCAAGTTGATTTCGAATTGTGGCTGGTACCCGAGTTTTATCGATATTTTAGGCAAGCGACTGATCTGAAGTCTGTAGTCTTTTGTATGAGATTTGAATCCTTAGGTCTCAGTTTCAGCTGCATTTCGGGTTTGTTGCTCTTGCCATTCATTCAAGGCTTCATAGTAGTGGTCCCAAACACAGGGGCTGCAGCCACTTTCACAGCATTCCCAGCTTTCTGGTGGTTCCGGTTTCTCAATTGTGTTTGTCAATATCAATCCCTCTTGCATGGGGTTGGCTGGTGTAGTTGGTCGAATTTTACCAGTTTGTTTTCTGGGGGGGAAGGCAAGGGGATGTCGCTGTAGTTCCAAGTTGTAGTTTCAAGTTGTGGTTCCATGTTGTAGTTCCATGTTACAGCTCAGGGTCGTGAGAATGTGAAAAACTGCAAAATCCAAAGCGTGAAGGGGCACGATGTTTCAAAATGAGACCTGTGTGTAAGAAATGTTGCGTTTATGTAGCAAAATGTTGAGGGAGAGATACATGAATAGCCGCTGTTATTGATAACAGGCTAAGGGGTTTGAATCTTCATCGATCTGGACACCCTCACAATAATAATCAAGAGAACATGTAAGGTAGAAACTTATGAAAACGAATTTGCTTACACTTTTGCAGCGAGGCGCAAAAACCGAACAGGAATTGGCAGTCATCTACAGCGTGGAGAAAATGCCTGAGGTTATGGCTCTCGTGAAGTCACTCGTCGCTGCCGGTATATTAGGCGATTATTGTAGAATGGTTCCGGAAGGCAACAATATGTTCCATTTTGAGCGTGAGTACGGTCTGGCGCTGGAAGCGGTCGCCTGAAATCCTTGTAAGGGCAAGTCTATGAGGTTTGCCCTGTTCCTGCTTTCCTACCTTTCCTGCTTTCCTGGTTGGCTCGGCCTGCAAGCTACAGCCGGTTCGCTGTACCGTTGTTGATTTGCAAATATTCGCCTCTCCTTTGACCGGTTCAGTTCATATAAATTTCATAGGTTTTTTCAGGGAAATTCGATATAGTGGCGCCGTTTTGTTATGGTTGCACTGTTTTGGTATGTTTCGGTTTTTTCTTGTGCCAGAACGTCTTCGAGTGTATCGATAGATGCTCCATCCAGTTCAAACAACGATGTTCTTCGGGTAATCAGGTACTGGTCGCCCCGTGCAGTGGCATTCCTTCCGGAATACTGTCTCATTCTGGCCGTATACAGTCTATACTTAGCTGTTGTCTCTGGGCGATGCAGGATGCATCTCAAAATCAACTCATTCAATCAAGGTTGGTAGCAAAATGATCAGGACTAAACCCTTATCGCTCTACGTTATATTCTGTGGCTCTACACTGGTCGGGAGCCTGGCCCATGCTAATGCAACAGAGTCAGATTCGGCGGCAAACAACACTGGCAATATGCAGTTGACCGGGGATCAAAATCAAGTGAAGTTTGATTACATCGGTGATCAATCCAGAATTGGAATTGGTATCGATGACGATTTTGACCTGGTTGCAGAAATCATGCATGGTTTTCTGGATGACGGCGATTCAGTGTGGATTGGTGAGGGCTGGTTTAGTCGTGGCGCAGGAGGTCTGAAGTTAAACTATCACTGGCTTTCGGAAACCGTCAATTGGGATGACCCCGCCCAGGTGCCGGATGGACTGAAAACCTACAAGGTTTTTGCCGCAGTGGATCAAAACCGGGAAGATGATCGGAAGGTTACCTTGGGTGGCGGATTTGAAAACAAAGACTTGTTTGCCAGTCTTTATATTTCCGCATCCTTTACCGGGTCCCGTGAAACGGGCGTGAACCGTTCCACATTGGAGAATATTCTATCCGGCGTGGATGCGACCGGTAGTTTCCAGCAAACAGAGTTTACCACTACCACCACACGGGTTTTTGAACACGCCTACGATTATGGTATTGGTGCACGTATCGGTACTTACTTTGATCAGTCTCTCGTGCGTCTCCGGGGTGGTCTGGATTATGAAGTGGGTGACTATGATTCCGACCAATTTACCTTGTCCGCTGCAGTGGAGAAATTTTTCGAGAATACCCGTCATAGTCTCGCATTAAGTGCTGAGCATATCGAAAAGTCAGGGGACTTCGAAATTGATGATCGTGATACCCGTGTCATTCTGATGTGGCGCTACAGCTTTGGTGGCGATCCTTATCAGCCCAGCAAGGTGCTGACCCAGGAGCAGGTCGAGAAGATTAACCCGGCAGTTGCCCCTGTCACTGAAATGAAGTTGATGCAGGACAATGTTGATCTGAGAGTTGAAGCGCTGTTTGGACTGGATCAATCGTCGCTTAATGAAACCTCCTTGTCCGCGATCAGCAAAATCGTGAATCAACTGAACAAAGGCGCAATTGTTGGCAAAATTTCAGTTGTCGGCTTCACCTGTGATTTGGGCTCCAGTGCTTATAATAAGGCGCTGTCCGAGCGTCGTGCACTGGCCGTACGCCGCCAGTTGATCGCATTAGGGGTTGATCCGGCCAATATTCTTGTGGAAGGACGAGGGGAAGCACAACCCAAGGTACCAAATACGTCTGAGGAAAACCGCCGCCTGAACCGCCGGGTTCAGATTCAATTCCTGCAAGCAGTAGAGCGGGAGGTTGTTGTGCAGCCCGGTAAGGAAGAAACCCGGGAAATGATCTGGACACAGCGTCAGGTTGATAATGTACCCGCCTGGATCAAACGCTCCATGTACAACCCGGTACAACACAAGCGAACGGTTGACGTTTACCGCTACGAGAAAGAAGAAACGGAAGTGACGCTGGGCGAGAAAACCTATCTTAACGCAATCCCTGTAGCGGCTGCGGATCAGATTACCGTGCGACGAAACAGCGGAGATACAATCATCGATGCGCTTGCCAATGACACCGATCAGGATGGTGAAGCATTATCCATTGTTGCCGTTACACAACCTGCGAACGGGGTGGCGACTAATTTCGGCGATGTTATCAGCTACCGGCCTGCAGCAGGTTTTGTCGGTACGGATCAAATTGAATACACCATTCAGGATTCCCAGGGGGAAACGGCTACCGCGGTGATTGAAATTACCGTAACCAATACAATACCGACGGCCAGTAATGACAGTATCAGTGCCAGCGCCAACACGCCGGTCTTGATCCCGGTATTGGATAATGACCGTGATGATGACAGTGACAGCCTGCAAATTACACAAGTTGGTAACCCCGCGAATGGCAGCGTCAGCATTGAGGGTGATTTGATCCGGTATATTCCGGCCACAGGTTTCGTCGGTACCGACAGCTTTACCTACACCGTGACGGATGGTTTTGAAACGACCGTTGCGAACGTAACTGTGACCGTTCAGCCGGGGGCTCCCACTTCAGGTGCAGACAGTGCAGAAACGGAATTTGAAACCCCGGTAACCATTGATGTGCTCGCAAATGACAGCGCCTTTAATGGTGGTGTGCTCACTATCGTCGGCGTATCCCAGCCTGCCAATGGTTCGGTGGAAATTGTAAACGGTGTTGTGGTGTACACGCCAAACTCCGGATTTAGCGGTACTGACAGCTTCACTTACACTATCCGCGAAGCCGGTGGGGAAGAGTCAACAGGTACCGTCAGTGTCGTTGTTGCCGAGGATGATTCCGGTAATGGCGGAGGCAATGAGAATAATGCGCCTGAAGCGGTTAACGACGTGATCTTTGCGAATTTAACCGACACCATTACGCTGGATGTGCTTGCCAATGATACGGATGCCGATGGTGATACGCTGACGGTGGTTTCCATTGATAATCTTCCAAGGGAATCCCAGGCAATCATTACCCTGAATGAAGACGGCTCGATTATCTTCGTGCCTCAGGCCAACTGGCGTGGTGGTGTGTTGGAGTTCACTTATCGTGTCAGCGATGGTAAAGGTGGATTCGATGTGGCGCGTGTGAAAATCAAATGTTAAACCGTTAAACGGAGCATAAAGACCGGTGCCGGGTGCTTCTCTTTTAAATCAAGAGTCAAGTACCTGGCCTTTTTGTACAGGGATGTACTGTAACGATTAAGATCGAACCGGTCGTTTAATATTCTCCCTGGCGAGAATAATTTCTCCCCGACGGGTAATATCACTGCAAAACGCACTTTCATAGTGTACGTCGAATACATAAGCCTTTGCTTGCACCCGGATCGCCAGCCGATCAGACAGCGCGATTTCTTTGCAGGTAAAGGCAATGTTCTTTTTCAGGTAGACATAAGGACTGGTAATCACCACCTCGTGCAAGAGCTGCTGGGCTAACGAGATGTCTGCATCCATTGCAAGGTGAAAATCGACCACCACCATCATGTCCATGGCACCACTGTTCCCGCTGGATACCACATCCGTGATAAAACTCGCGTTTGGAATGGTAACCAGGTTGTCATCCAGCGTTTTAATTCTTACGGAGCGCAAACCAATACTGGTGATTTCGCCATAGACACCCGAAAAACTCACCCGATCCCCCACCTGAAAGGGGCGGTCGAACAGTAAAATCAGCCCGGCGATCAGTGAAGCCGCGACATCTTTCAGGGCGAAACCGACAGCGACAACTGCGCTGCCGCCCAGTGCCAGAATAAACTCTTTCGGTGGATCCAGTACGCCAACCACGAGCACGTAAAATCCGCCCAGATACCATACGAAACTAAAAAGAGTCACCGATTGCAGGAGCAGAAAACGGTAGCTGGGCAGATTTAGCATGAGCCGGTCGGCCAGCTTCTTGGCCAGGTTATTAATGAACCAGAGCAGCCATGCGCCGAGTAACAATAACGCGATTTTAGACGGTTGAAGAATGGTCCCGAGTATTTCGACTTGTTCGGCGACAGAACTATCCATGGTTTATCCGTAGATCAGGTTTTTCAGAGAAAGATGATTAATAACCTGGGTGTACCAGGTCGGGCTGATGATCAGGTGATCTTCCTGGGACCATTGCAGTATGCCCTGTTGCAGGCATTGACGGGTCAGGTTTTGAATTTTCGTGTCCGCGATCGGGATTACCCGAGTTAGTGCCTCCGAGGATATGGTGCGGTGATAGACGACTTGCAACAGTAGAAAGCAGGCTTCAATGGGCAATTGGCTCAAAAATGTTGAATTTGGTCGTTGCGGCAGAGCGATGGTAATGTCGTTGTGATCGAACTGTGCGGAGTTGAGCCAAAGATTCAGGGCAACAAGCGGGTTACCGTGGCTCAGTTCCCACAGGAGATTAAAGACCCGTGTATCGGCTGCGCGAAAGGATGCCGCCTCGGTGCCCGCCAATGCGGAGAGCAATAAATCATCATATTGGAGGCGACGCTTCGATGCATGGTGTCGGGAAAGGATCAGTTTTCGAATATCCGTTGCAGACCACCGAGGCATTACAATTTCTTGATCAAAGGGGTGCTGGCGCGGAAAACAGCGGTCCAGAAATTGCCAGGCCTGACCGTGCATAATAATGATATAAAAATCGTCTCCCAAGCGGTTTTCAAGGAGCTGGTAAAAACGCTTCAGCCCGGCAAACCCCCCAGGTTCACACTGAAAAAGATTTTCGGCATTGTCGATGATTATCAGGCGTTTCGATCGTGCTTCCTCAGGGATAATTTCCGTATGACTTGCCGAGATCTCCTCGAAGGTCTGTGTGGCCTGAGTATCCGGACCGCTGCCCCAGTCTGGAATATCTGAATTTGGAACGGAGTGGGTGAGATCGTTGAACAGTTTTTCAACATCTTCTGGCTGAGTCGTCCTTATCGATATAGTTTGCCAGAGTTTCCCGACAGACGGCTCGGTGAGGGTCTGACACAGCTGCCTGACTAAATGGGTTTTGCCCGTCCCCCGATCACCTCGTATCAGGAGTGTCTGACTCGGGCTCTGCTCGGCAAGCCATGACAAAACCGGTGAGCGCAGTTGATCGAGCAATGCGTCTTGGCTAATGTGTGGTTGTTCATGCTCCGGGCGTTCCAGTATCCAGTAACGGTAGGACTTGGCCTGGGCGGATTCTGTTGCAATATCTTTTTCACCGGGCTCCTCCTCAGGAATGGCTGTTTTCAAGCGGAAGTGCAGTACCCGAAGGCTGAACGTTCGATACTTTTCCGAAAGACTCAAAAGCTCATGACTGCGCAATACCAGATCGATCCCCTGCACGAATGGCAATACCAATGGCCAAACTATCATGGCTGAATCATGGTTTAGCCAATTGTCTTTGGGCGTGTGACTGAACTTTGCGAGAAATTTACCGGTAACAGGCTGATGCTGTTTCAGTATCCAGGAGAGGGCAATCCAGAGCGAGAGTGCGCCGGGCAACCAGAGGAGGGGGGTAATCCACATCAAGCAACCCACTGCCGCGATGACCATTGCATGGCGATGGATTCGATTCCAGGTGGCGGCAGGAATAAACTGATCCTGGCGATTGTACATTCTCGAAAGCAGCCATTCACTGGTGAGCCTCAATGCACGGTAAAGTGCATACAATACACCGATTGGCTTAAGCATCGCGAAGATGACCCACTCTTCCGATACAAAACGTGGAATCTGACTGGAGACCAGAGCAATCAGCAACCAGCTGGTATTCGGCTTGATCACCCAGATAACGCTATTGATCAATCGCATCCGAGTACTGTGGCCCAACGACGCCAGCAAGTATTTTTGTCCAGCGGAAATCCACGCCGGGGCCACTGAGGATAATCGTATAATGGCCCAGAGCACGGCGCAGAGTAAAAAACCTTCCAGCAACCATTGCACGTAAGCTGTGGTATCCGCAAAGCCCTGCTGGAACATCTCCGTCAGAGCGGTTGAAAAGTAATTTCCGATGGCGATAAAGATCGAATACAGCCAGTGGATTAACAGGTTTAAATCGATTTGGAAGGTCATTGAATAGATCGCGATCCATAAGCCCTTGGGTGGATGGGGCGTGGGCATTGATGTCAAGAATAATTCTCGTGGCTCGATCTGGCAAGCCTGCGCGATTGATTAGTAGAAATCTGCACCAGAACCAATACTCCTGGGGGTGTTTTGGCGTTGGACTTAAAGAGCTTTGCTACTGATGTTGACATGACCGACATTCAATTGGGCAGTCCAGCTAACACGATTGGTAACTTGTAATTAACCGACTTGAGACTGAGTGCCAATACCGTTGTTTATGGCCACTGATCAGCTATAGTGACAGGTGTAATTTAACCCCGACCGGGGTTATGTGGTATAGCCGGTGGTTTTAACCACCGGTCTGTTTCGTTCTGCGTTAGATTCATGCTTGTTAATGTTATGAATACGATTTTGCAAATAGAAGATATCGAAACTGATTTAGGTGGACGAATACTGGACGACCTTAAATCAAAAGGTTGGAAGGTTGTTTCAAAGTACAGCCCTTTTGCTTTCGACAAAGGAATCGACTTTGATCGCTATACTCTCAGTAAAAATGGCCAAAAAGTAGAGTTCGAATGGGACAACTGGCTCGAATGGAAAATCACCGGTCCAGAGCCGGTCATAAAAGAAATTGCCAGGGAATTTTCGCTCACGTTTTAGGTTGAGGCATAATTTTCAAGCATCTTGAGCGAAGGGAGCTTAAAGTCATGAGTACTTTGAAGGTTTTTTTATCGCTATACTGTTATCGTCGGGGGGAGGGGGGCGGCCTATCAGATGGGTGTTAAAACGGTAGATGTGATTGATAGCCTAGGGATGGCGTTCTTTGAAAATTCCTGGCAGGCTCGTGGTCGTTCGTTTCCTTATTTTTTCCTCCAAGCGCAACACTTTATTGATGGTAATCCCCAGCAAGAGGCTTGTATGATTCTTCTTGTTGATTTTCCACCTTTCAACATACTTTCTTAACGGGTAAATTGAGGCCCACCTTTGGCGGCCTATGTTTCCTCTCGTTGTGGTTTCGTCGAGGGCTTGACCTTCCTAGTGCATAGAGATCATATTAGTAACGTTTCCTGTTACTTTGCCTTGATATATGTTGTTTCAGGAAAAAAATTACAGCTTTTTCTTTTTCATTTATTTAGTATTCGACTTGTATAACAGAAAACGGAAGTTCAGTTAGTTTCCGCTTCGCGCATTAAAATTACTTCCTTATTAACTTAGGGCTATTCGTCTTATGTGGAGAAACGGTATGAGAATTGCTTTGAAAGATAGAGAGCCGTTATTAGATATTAGTGTATTCAGTGGTTATTTTGATCAGCTTCGTGAACTATTATTTCAAACCTACGAAATTGATTACTCGGACGCTGTTTACTCTGTTGATGTTTTGATTGAGTTTTTTAAACTCAAAAAAGAGACACCGGAATCATTTCTCATCTTGCCACAGATCGCGGATTGGGCTTGGCATGAGTTTATTGTCGATACGAAAAATTACCACCAATTTTGCGATCAATATTTTGGTTATTATTTGGATCATGTTAAAGCCGAAAAAAATTCAGATACCGAAGTGTTACTGATTGAGAAATACAACGCTACAAAACAAGTTTTTAACGCGTTGAGTGAGCTTCGGTTTGATGAAGAGTTCTGGGTAGATTGTGGTTGGAAGTCCCCTGAGTATAGATTTAGAGAGGTACCTAACTACGAAAGTGCAGTCGAGTGTGAAGAGCTTGGTGATGACAAAAGTTCGATCGATTTGTTCTGGATTAAAGACCGTTTAATCGAGCGTTTTGGATGGAGTGGTCCCGTATCTGATCAGGCTATTGACCAATATAAAGCCTTTCTAAGTCGTAAAACGATGGGAGGCTCTGTTCTTCGTTCTTCATATTGTGATTTTGTATGGCGTGAACATATATTGTGGACTGAGCGTTATAGGTCAGATTGCCAAGCCCTGTTCGGAAGCTATTTTCACAGACCCTCTCTGGGAATAACTCACGGAAGCTGATGATTTTATTATGCGTATCGAAAATACATGGATTGCAATTTTGCTGGTTTTGGGCGGTTCCGTTGGATTGGCCTCGATACTTATTAATTTTAAATTTATAGAGTTCTTAGGTTCAGAGCTAGTTCCAATCAGGGAAACTGCAGCCTTATTCACTGCTATCGGGGTATTTATAGCTTCTTTCACTTTTTGGGCAAACACTCGCAGATCTCAGCAAGAATTAGCTGTCAAACTAATCGTTGATTGGTCGAAAGACTACGATCTGAAAATGAAACATGCATTTTATTTCGCGGGCCAGTTAACTCCTAAAAATATTCAAATCATAACTAGTGGAACCGAGCCAGTTATATTAGGGGTTGATGAAGAAGAGATAAAGGCGTTATCAATACTAAAATATTTGTTTGACAACAAGGACACTTATATAACGGAAGATGGTACAGCAAAGCTAACTTTAGATCAGTGTAGAATTATTGACTTTTATTGGATGCAAATTTTGCACAAAATTGAGTCGATCATTTTGGCTTGGGATAGCGGAGCTGCATCTGATGCTCTGATGAAGAAGGAATTTGAGCCGTTAATACTGGGATATCGGGGTCATTTAACGAAGCTGTTGTATGGACAGAGCTCTTTTCCCTTTATCCAACGCCGTCTTAAACAAATATCCCGCCGTGAATGTCGTAAAGCAAAATTGAATGCTTTTTTGGAATTTAAATCAGTTAAGCAACTCTTTCACTGCGAAGTCTAAGCAATATGTAATCAACTTTTTCTTAACTTGTTCCAAAAAACTACAGCTTTAACGCAGTGTCAAAGCTACTGGGAAGGTTTATTCCGGGCTAACTACCGATTTAACAGTAGAACATTTGATTTCACGTCTAATCAGTGGGTCACGAGAGATGGGAATATTGTCACCCGTGGCTACGAAACTTCGTACATTAAATTGCGGTTTAATGAAGAAACGGGTCATCTATTCATCGATAAAATGACAGCATCGTCGGGCACTAATCTAAAAGCGTTTAGTAAGACTTTTAAAGGAGGAGTGTCTGCAGCAAAAAATACACCGTTTGACGCTAATCCAGTAAAAACGATTTGATATAGTCCACTGTACCTCTCCACCGGTGGCTAAAGCCACCGGCTAAAATGCTTTTCCCCTTCAGGGAATAGTTGAATAGAATCGCGTGAATAACCCCAATCATCCATTCATTTCGTGACCAAATTCGCAATATCCAGTCCCGACGTCAACCTATCGGTTGAGTTACTCCCTGTGCGATGAGGGTTAGTCTGGAGTCGTTTAAAACTTCAATAATAACGACTTCAGGGATTCGCTTATTAATTGGCTAAAAACCACATGTATTTCCTCCGTAATAATTATGACCGGTTGCACCGGGTCGATTGAAAGTCTCACCGGTTATACCGCTTCCATGTTGTGTTCCAAGCACTTTGTTACCGGGCTTCCGAGTGATCGCATTTTCACTGAAGGTCTGATCCCGATAACCAACGGGGCGGCTTTGTTAACGCAAACGTCCATTGATGAGCGTGATAAGCACGGCCATCCACGGCCATCGCACGGCCATCGGGACAGGCACGGCCATCACAAATTTTGCCACTCCGAATTGACAGTATGGCTTCCTCATAATAACTTCAAGCCAACCCATCATTCGCAGCAAAAAGGATTTTGCCATGACTGTACCCCGAGATCGCTTGGTATCTTTAGCCGATACCCTTTATTACCATATCGTTTCCCGATGCGTGCGTCGCACATTCCTTTGCGGCGCTGATCATCAAACCGGTCAGAGTTTTGAACACCGGAGGCAGTGGATCGAGGATCGTATTCGTTCGCTATCATCGCTTTTCACCGTTGATATTTGTGCTTATGCTGTAATGTCCAATCACTATCATCTTGTGATCAAGTTGAATCCGAATGAAGCTCTGGATTGGTCGCAGGATGATGTACTTGCACGCTGGTGTTCTGTGTTCAAGGGGCCTTTGATTGTACAGGGCATTTTTGGGAAGGGCGCTTTCGGTCGCAGGCCTTGTTCACGAAAGAGGCGTTGTTGAGTTGCATGGCTTATGTCGATCTCAATCCAGTGCGGGCGAATATGGCGGATACACCCGAGGAAGCTGATCACACCAGCCTGAAAGAACGGGCACGTCCGGCATTTGATCCTGCAAAGGCAATACAGAACCAAATTTCAGAAGGGGCCTTATTCAGCTTTAGTTTATCGATCAAACCCTTGCTTCACTTCGAAGAAACGATTAGGGGGTCTGTTCAAGTGGGCTTGCCTTTTACTTGGCAAGATTACCTGCACTTAGTGGATTATACTGGACGAGCTGTGCATCCCTCGAAGCGGGGCAGTACACCAGAACACCTTCCGTCCATACTTTGTCGATTAGGCTTGAACAATCAAGATTGGTTAACTCGATCAACGCAATTTGAAGCGATATACGAGCGGCAGTATTCACGGCGAAAGTTCAAGTCCATCGCAGCCTAAGTATTTCCACCCTTTAAAACGACTGTCCTGACTCGTTTTTTATCAAGCGAGGAGTTGCTTTTGTCTTCGAAATGTTGATCGTCCGGAAATTACTCAAAATTCTATACTTTTAATCATCAGGACGGCAAATTCACCAATATTTCATCTGTAGAATTCAGCGTTTTGAGAATATATTTTGTATTGGCTTATGGAATTTTAGCAGTGTCTGTCCTCTGGGTTCCTCTCCCTAAATTTTAGAAATCGTCTGTGAACAAAAAAGGGCATATTATGATTTATCGATTCTTATCTAAACTTGCAATACAGGAGCGCCTGGAGGCATTTCCGGTTCCCGGTCTTGGGAAGGAGGGCTGTCTGCGATGGGGGATTGGAACCGTTTACTATGAAGATAAAATGGTTCGAACGTCACACCAACATGAGATAGAAGGTATTGAATTTTTCCAGGCCCCGCAGATTAATACAATTTCGAGCCCTGTTGGATTGAACCTGAGATTAAACCAAGGTAAAGAAACAGAACTTTTACCTGACATCTGGGGCGTAAATAGCCAATTATTTGTATCTGATAGGGTAAAATCAGTCGTCGAGATGATAGATACAATGCACCACGAATACATCCCGATACAGTGGATTGATTACTTGGGAAAACCGATTCGCACTGAAACAAACTATTACTGGTTCAATCAAAGGCGTTTTTTGTCGATTGAGCCTTTAAGCCGCATTGCGAAATGCGAAGAGCTTGGTTTTTACCCATTGGATTTGGAAGAGGATTTTCTGGCACGGATCATTGACACACCTAGCGTTCGTGAAACCTTGGAAAGGTTACCCATATGGCAACATTGTCGAATGAATGTTGAAGCCCACCACTGTAAGAATCTTAAATATCGTTGCATCGTCTATTTGAATCAAGTGATGGTGGATGCATTAAGAAAAAATGATGTTGTTGGGATGGACTTATTCACTAGAAGTAATGGCCAGGGAGAGGAGTCGTTATCTGTTCTAGCATCTTCATTGCCCAGCCGATGTGACTAATTTTTATATTAATAAACTGACACGGGCTGTCGAAAAATGATTTACCGATTATCGAATTTCGGATTGTTAAGATCAATCAGTTTTCAACTTTTAAGGAATATACCACCCAGAGGTATAGGTCGCTCTAGAACATACTCTGAGTATGAACATCACTTTGAGGAACTTATACAAGAACCTTTATGGCCACATTGTCGGATTTTTAAGGCTCCAATATTACCGGAGTGGCGAACTAAGACAGATTTAGAGATTAAACTCTTTTCGGGAAGAATGCCGGATATATTTGTATTGCACGAAGCCATTTTCGTGTCAGAGGTCGTTAGATTGATAATTGAAGATGAAGATCCATTTGATCATCAGTTCACGGGAGTGAAAGTAGTCGATAAGAAGCGTGAGAAAGTTGATGCTAGGGAATTTTATACTTTAAACATGCGACGCTACCTTAGAATTGACGATTTGCAAAAGCCGCTCTCAACTCTGGATTATAGTGCCACACCTGATGAAAAATTGTATTTACCAACTATCCAGCATGATAACAATTTACGAAGGTTGATTGAAACGCTTCCTCTTTGGCAGCATTTCGGCAGGCATATCGACAAAGAATTTTTGTTTATAAACGAAACACTTATGAATCGATTAAAAAGTGCCGATGTTTACGGTATTAAAGAATATTCAGAGTATGCAGGGAAGAAAGGAGAAACGGTAGCACATGTGTAAAGTGGATGTAGAGTACAGAAAGCATAACGCATCTTTATTAAAAACTCAGTTAAACAAAGCTTATCAACATCACAATGAAAGGGCATACACAGGCTCAAACGGAGCCTTGATGAATTCAATTTCGAGATTGGGGCGCAGAGCAGGCATCGACATCGTACCGCTGTGGATAGCCTAAACTAGGGGGGGCTTACCTTCAGACTTGACGGCTTCAAAGTTCGTACGACTTCACAAAATATTCAAAATTATCAGGTAAAACCTATTAAAAAGTTTAGGAGAAAAGGTGATTTCATCAGGCCTCAGCGACTTAATCCAGGTGATCGCTTTGAGTTTTGCTCCATTCGTTAAATAGGTGCTTCCCCAGAAACCGATAGGCTTTGAATTCTTCTGGAGTGTAGTCTTGCTTAAATGTCGATTCGAAAGGAAATGCACATTCTTCATCAAGACCTTTCTTCTCGTTGCATGCAGGATAAGGCCATTTCAGCCAGTTTTGATTAATAAAATTTGATATTGGCTGACTATAGCCTCCGTTCTTGAGTAGATCCGTTGATATACTAAGTTTTAACGAGCTCAACGTCAGTACCCTGCCCGTGTCTTCATGAGCAAACTCTAGATTTACAATGGGATTTTTTGTTTTCCAGCCTTTATGTTCTTTTGACTGAGATTTTAGACTGTTAACGATAGCTTCCGAGTTCTCGGTCAATAACCAATCTTCTTCTTTTGCATAGGAAATTAGGACTTGAAGATCTTCCAGCTTCCAGTCTGGATCATGTGATGTATCCAATGAAATAATGTATTTACATCCCCGTTGAATAAGAGGCAGCACTCCAAGGTTTTCGATAAATCCCCCATCGGTGAGAAATTGGGGGCCAATATTAGTGTTGTAGCTTCTGCCTAAGGAGTAGCCAAGAAGTTTTGCAATATTAGGGACTATGTTTTCGTTGCTCTTGGGAGTGTCTACAGCCGCTGCCGAAACAGTAATGGCCTCTAACAATTCAAAATTAATAATGGACTGCATCCATGATTTTCTTTCAAAATGCTTTTCCAAATATCCTTCAGAAGGTTCCATGAAGTTGTGATACCCAACCTTCTTGCTACCAATCCAGTCCGGGCTGAGCTCCAACAAGGCCTCCTTCGAGTAGCTGTGGCCTTCCATTGGGGCTGCAGTGCCTCTATTGGCGCTTGTGACTATGATCGGATAGGGAAAATCCATGTATTCAACAAGTACATGCAAGTTCTGAAGTTTTATATTTCTGATACCAAGGTCAGAGCTGCCAAACTTGCGTCTAATATCTGATGCATAAGATTCTGATGCTACCGATTTAGCACCGATAAGCCTGCGAAGTAAAATGTCAAATGGGACTCCGGGGCTATTGAACGCGATTTCCCACCAAGCATCTGATGTGTCGATGAAATGAGTTTGATCCAAACGTTGAATTGCTGGTCCGTCCTCTGCTATTAATCTCTGAAGTACACTCGTTTGCTTATCCGCAGACATAAAGCTTGCTTCATAAGCTCCAGAATATAGCCAGTAAAGAGCGTATCCTCCTCCGGAGACTGTGCTGATTATATCAATTTTCTGCAGTAGATTTGTTTCAACAGTCCGTTGTAAAAAACCTATCGATATAGCACCTGAACGAATTCCGCCCCCAGAAAGGGCCACACAGAGATTAGGTGACGAATCAAAACCATATGAGTAAGGATTATTAGAAATCTCAAGTCTAGTTCTTGGCTGATCGAGTCTTTGCATCTCTGTTTTGGAAGGTAAGCCTATTTGGCAACTCATAATCATCATGCAGACTAACCCCAGTCCACTAATAAAGAACGGTAAAAGACAGGACGAGGTATGGGTCATGTGAAGGCCTCCTGTAAATAGAGCATAGTCTAGGAACCTCTATGGGCCAGCGGGGTCTGATACTGTTTTGATATATTTAATAGCCATTTCGGTTATATCTGGTGAGGACAGGCACTGCCTTCGTTTTGGGCACTCCCCTCACACTAGGTACCGCACAGCCTCTGTGCGCCAGCAGCACGCCGGGTCCTCATGCCGTAACCCGAGTAGATACCGGTCAATACTGCTATAACAAGAACAGCGATATGGTCATCTCCCCGGGGCGTACAATTCAATGGTCGCCGTTTGGTAAACCGGTTCGAATTGACCGGGGTAGTGGTAACTCTGTTGTTGAATTTGAATATGGCCCGGATCGCTCCCGTACCCGTCGAATTGATCAGAAAGTCGGCGGCACCGAAACTACAACCACATACGTGGGGAGCTACGAGAAAGAAGTTCGTGCCGATAAGACCATCGAGCGTTATAGCATCGCGGGAATTGCCATTGTTACCCGTGAAACCTCGACCGAGAGCGGAAACACTGTCACCACGACCAAAGAGCAGTATTTACTCCGGGATACGCTCGGCTCGGTAGTGGGCATTCTTGACCGCACCACACTGGACTACAATAGCCTGTTGGCATCCTCCTCCACTTATGATGCCTGGGGGCAACGTCGCCATTTGGACGGTACGCCCTTTACCACGGCGGAACTGTTCGCAGATGCCAATGGTGATATCACCAATCGCGGTTTTACCGGTCATGAACAGGTGGATGGCGTTGGGCTGATCCATATGAACGGGCGGATGTACGATCCGGTCATCGGTCGGTTTATCAGCGCCGACCCGGTAATGCAGGACCCAACCGATTATCAGAACCTGAACCGATACAGCTACGTGCGGAATAATCCGTTAACCTTGATCGATCCATCTGGGTTTAGTTGGTGGAGCAAAAAAGGGCGCGGTATTTTCGGTAAAGTATTTGCTGCCTTCTTCCCGACAGTTGCCATATCCACGCCTCAGGGGCTGAAAGAATTTGGTCGCTTTGCGCGTAAGAACAAATATATTGCTGAAACAGTTCAGGTTGTGGGCTGTACCGCTGCAGCATCTACAGGAGCCGCTGCACCGGCAGTATGTGGAGCTATTGTATCGGCTACAACCTATGGTGTGACCGATGGTGACCTTGGCGCGGCTGCTCGAGCAGGTGCCGTGGCCTTTATACAAGGCTACTTAATGCATGGTATATCTTCTAACTTGGGGTTTGCAGGTGGTGCTGTTGCTGCTGGTGTTATTGGTGGTGGTGCTAGTGCGGCTATGGGTGGAAGTTTCAAATCAGGATTTGTAGCTGGTGCTGCTTCTTTTGCAGTATCGCCTTTTTTTGCTTCCATAAACGGTTATATAGGACAGATTATAGTTTCGGCGGTAGTTGGAGGAACTATATCTCAAATTTCTGGAGGAAGTTTCGCAAATGGTGCAATCACAGGGGCGTTTGCTTATGTTGTAAAATCTGGCGCTCAGGCATTAGCAAGTTCTATAAGGACATCGAGTTATTCTGCCAGCGAAGCCAATACCCCTTGGACAGAGCAAGAAGTCGCTGCATTAGCGGAGTTGATTAAAAAAGAGCATGCTTTGGCTGCTGATTTAGCAGTCAAAATGGATTGGGAGGCTCTGAAAGGTGCATTCGGATTTGATGTTAATCCCAAGAAAATAGCATTTGGATGGTCAAAAATTGCGGATAGATTGTCTGCTATGAGTGCTGGCGATATACACAAAATGACAGCCGATATTAACATAGGCGGAACAGCATTTGCCGCCGAATTAAATGGTAATCTTTATGTGTCTAAAACATTTATGAATCGTTTGTTGTCGGGAAGGTCTGTAGGCCATACTCTAATTCATGAGACCGCTCATTTACTGGGGTGGAGCCATTCTAATCAAGATTTTAATCCTGCGATTCCTCCATTAAAATATGCGAGAGATCAAGCTTCCAGTTCAAAAGTATCCAGAAGGCATTCCACTTACCGCAATCCATATAATTACGATTTATATATAAATTTAATGGGGCGATAAAATATGTTTTACGCTAATTTTTTATTGATTAGAAAAAATTTAATCGTTTTGCTGATATTCTCGGCCATATTTTTTAACTCTCTTTCTATAGCTCGAGGGGGGCAAGCTCCAGAAAGTGAATCGGTTGTGATCAGCTATGGGAGTATAAGTGTGTGGGAGGGAGGCGCCGGTATGGGCTCGATGTATTTTGACCCGATTAATGGCAGAGAGCAGTCAGGTGATTATGTTGGAAAAACAGCCTTTTGCTCTATTGATTCAGAATTTATTTGTATAAAAGGTAAACTTTTGGAGTTTGCTGTTCCTAGGTTGAATATGCTCAAAATTCGACGGTGGATTTTTAACGGGAATACTTATGAAATTCAAACTAGGCCAAACACGGTTAGTCCCATTCTGGACTCATCTACAGATACCTATCACTGGGACTTGACGGAGATTGGAAGGGATGAGCAAGTGCTATTGATCAACAGCACTGCAGAAAGGGGGGGGCAAAAAGTGAGCTATTTATTTTCGCATGACAAGGGGCTAGTGGGAATTATATATTCTCCTATAGTTGGTGGAGAGGTTTACGGAAATCGAATATATTGGTTGAGTGGTTCAAGCGGAGTGGGTTCCCGTGAATTTGAGCGTGTTATAAAGTCTGAATATCAAATGAATAAGAGTATGGAGCCCGAGATCGTTACAGAGTAGAGAGAGCTCACGGCAAACAGCGACAGTCCTTTCATTTTTTGAAGTCACACATGAGTATCTGGCGAGGACAGGCACTGCCCTCACACTTGGTACCGCACAGCCTCTGTGCGCCAGCAGCACGCCGGGTCCTCATGCCGTAACCCGAGTAGATACCCGTCAATACTGCTATAACAAGAACGGCGATATGGTCATCTCCCCGGGGCGTACAATTCAATGGTCGCCGTTTGGTAAACCGGTTCGAATTGACCGGGGTAGTGGTAACACTGTTGTTGAATTTGAATATGGCCCGGATCGCTCCCGTACCCGTCGAATTGATCAGAAAGTCGGCGGCACCGAAACTACAACCACATACGTGGGGAGCTACGAGAAAGAAGTTCGTGCCGATAAAACCATCGAGCGTTATAGCATCGCGGGAATTGCCATTGTCACCCGTGAAACCTCGACCGAAAACGGAAACACTGTCACCACGACCAAAGAGCAGTATTTACTCCGGGATACGCTCGGCTCGGTAGTGGGCATCCTTGACCGCACCACACTGGACTACAATAGCCTGTTGGCATCCTCCTCCACTTATGATGCCTGGGGGCAACGCCGCCATTTGGACGGTACGCTCTTTACCTCGGCGGAACTGTTCGCAGATGCCAATGGTGATATCACCAATCGCGGTTTTACCGGTCATGAACAGGTGGATGGCGTTGGGCTGATCCATATGAACGGGCGGATGTACGATCCGGTCATCGGTCGGTTTATCAGCGCGGACCCGGTAATGCAGGACCCAACCGATTATCAGAACCTGAACCGATACAGCTACGTGCGGAATAATCCGTTAACCCTGATCGATCCATCTGGGTTTAGTTGGTGGAGCAAAAAAGGGCGCGGTATTTTTGCTAAAGTATTTGCTGCCTTCTTCCCGACAGTTGCCATATCCACGCCTCAGGGGCTGAAAGAATTTGGTCGCTTTGCGCGTAAGAACAAATATATTGCTGAAACAGTTCAGGTTGTGGGCTGTACCGCTGCAGCATTTTCAGGGCCCGCTGCACCGGCAGTATGTGGAGGTATTGTATCGGCTACAACCTATGGTGTGACCGATGGTGACCTTGGCGCAGCCATTCGAGCAGGTGCAATTGCAGCAACGCAGGCGTATTTGGCGAGCCAAATTGGATCAGCCTATGAATCCGGGACGTTGGGTGACCTGGATGCAGTGCTTGCGCATGGCCTACTGGGTGGAAGCGCCAGTGCTGCTCAAGGCGGCAGTTTTAACGATGGATTTGTGTCCGGTGCATTTGGTAAAGCGGCGACAATCAGCTTGTCAGCAGTAGGAATTTATGGCACAGACAAATTGCTCGGCGCACCCAAAGATGGCATTGTAAGTAAAATGATAGCCAGAACCATGGTCGCCGCCGTAGTTGGCGGAACCTCATCCCGGCTTGCTGGGGGACGTTTTGCAAATGGGGCGGTGACGGCTTCGATGCAACATCTTTTCAATGCAGAGAGCTTTTTCGATCCCGATAGACGTTGGCAACCGCGACTGGGTGTTCCTCCTGAGCACGAAAAGCAGGTAGCAATGCTTGAGGCAATGGCAAAAAGAGCTGCCATGGATGTGGATATGGATTGTAGTTTAATGTGTCTCTTACCTTTCGAGAGGGGGAGAAGAATCCATAAGCTATTCGAGCAGAGAGTGGATATGCTGTACGATTATAGTGCGGAGGTTACGTATTATCAGGGTTCTGAAAAATCATATGGTTTCCCTGGTGGTAGTCGAGCGGATGTTATATATGGCCCTCGTATAGCACCCACTTTTGCGCTAGAGCTGAAAACGGGTATTTTCCCTTACATAGATGACACACAGATAAATCGGTATATGGAGAATTTGCCGAAAAGTACACCTCTATACATGATGTGGGTTAGGTGAGAAACTGGAATGAAGAAAAAAAATCAATTGAAAGCACAGGAGCTACTGGGAGATGTAGGTATCATCGATTCCTACATTTACCTGAAGCCTGTTAATCATATTCTGAGTGGTTTTTGTGCCTCTAAAACACCAAATGGAGTCTATATTTACAGGTTTTCTTATCCGTTATTTGATAGAGCGGATAGCTTAAACTTGAACTTTAGTGAGCGATTACCCCGTCCCGATGGTCATATTGATTTTGATGAATATGACAAGGCATTGTGGGAAGTGGAGTACCTGAATAGAATAGCTCCTCGCTTGGAAGACGCGAGAGCGCATTTAGATATTGAATCACTTTATAGATATATAAATGATAATAGTGCCATATTGAGAAACGAGTGGGTAAGTAAGAGTTATATTTTGCTGCTTGTTTTAATGGAGAGGTATTCTGAATCATTGGAACAAATTGATATTCTACTTAAAGAAGAGCTTCCCGTAGGGAGGGAGCAAATAGCCTTGGAGTGCAGAGAGTTAAAAGAGCTTTTACGTGTTAAACCTGCTCGGGCTAAGGAACTAGTATTGGATTGGGAGCAGGAAATGAAAAAAAGACTGGGTATTAGTAATTAGGATTCTAGACAGTATAAGTTGAATCCGCTGATCCTGATCTAGAGAGGCTTTTAGTTAAGCCTGCTGAAGCCCCTCAGTCGGGGCTGCTGCTATTTTAGTTAAACATCAATCCATGCTCTGTTGAGATTGTCATTAACTCCATTGCCGCCATGGACAAAAGTGCTAAGCCTATTATAAATGGGCCAAGCTTGGGCAATATGGATAATGCTTTCAGGTTTTTATTTGGATACAAATAAGAATCGACAACCCTGCGGTAAGCCTTACCTTTTGCTGGGTAGTCTGGGACAGGCACGGCCATCAGGCTAACATTGATGTTGAAACGCTGGTCATCCAGGTATACGCTCGATTGGTTGAATGTTATACATCAGCATGCGCAATTGAATTGGCCACCGGTAATCAGGGGGCGATTAGACGTATTATAGCAACCATCAAACGCGTTCAGCGCCGGGAAGGGAAAGGATGAATTTTATCGGAATACGGTTTTGTGTTATATCACTGCTCGTTTCTCTTGCTGCAGGCGTTGGGTTACCCGTCTTGGCATCGGAGCATCTTCGGCAGCAGGTTGATTATCTAAGCTTTGCCCAGGGGGCCGTTCCCGTTAGTTTGGGCGGTGTGGCTGAGGAGCTTCGAATTGGGTTGAGTCATGCGCTTATGGCCATTGATGGTGATGTAAGAGGTTTTGTCCTCACACCTAAACCAGGTAATGCACAAAGCGAGGTTGTTTTTGTTTATCAACTTCCGGCACTTACGCGATTCTCTGCTTTTTCTGTCCCTAATGTATTGGAAACTCCGAGCCCTTCGCAGACCTTTATTCGGAATATTGAAATCGCAGGCTCAAATACCAGCGCTGAAGGGCCCTACCAGAAACTGGGAACGGTGACGTTGTCCACCCATGACAAAAAAGGGGAAACTACTACATTCGTTGTGGCGGGTGAGATTCCGGTTCGCTGGGTTCGGGTTTCACTTTCAGGTGGCATTGATATTCAGCGGGACAAGACTTTTTTAGAATTCAGCGAGATCATTGGCCATGGTCGTCAGGATGCTGTGCCGCTTTCACAGACGTTTACCGGTAAATGGAAAGGTCGTGGAGTTTTGTTGGAGCTTAAACAGGAAGATAACCGTGTGAGTGGTTGTTATGACCGGGAAGGCGCGTTGGAGGGCACCATTACAGGGAATATTCTTCGGGCTACAGGGCGAACCACACCGGCGGGAATACCCAGTAGCTTTGTGCTCGGTACCGGGGCAAATGGTGAGATATTCGGCGTACGCTCCACCAATGGTGCGCCTTTTAAGCTCTATCAAGGTGAGTCAGCACAACAGGTTACCACCGCTTGCTCGGAGAAACCCGTTGCTCCACCGGGCTGTGGTGCTATTCTGCATGGTATTCAATTTGATTTTGATTCCGCCAGAATCCGTCCGGAATCCGGCGCTTTGCTCGATGCATTGGCAGTGGGACTAAAAACCGCTGAAGCCTCTCGGATTACGGTTATCGGACACACATCAAGTGAAGGCTCTGACACATACAATCAAGGGCTGTCTGAGCGCAGAGCGAAGTCTGTCGTAGCTGCGTTGGTTGACCGAGACCTCCGTAAGCCGATTGCTGCATCGGGACAAGGCGAACAGGACCCAATAGCAGATAATAATACGGAAGCAGGGCGGTCATTGAATCGGCGGGTGGAAATTGCTTGTGATTAGCTCACTTTATAAGCTCCGGTAGTCTTGGCTCTGTTTCTGTCCTTTTTTCCGAGGAGAGCCGAAATCATGTGCTTGCAGCGTTAGGCTCATGCCTGTTGATTGAAACGCGAGCGGAATGCGTTCCAGCAGTCGATCACCATAGTGCTCTTCCAGACGCAGTTTATCCAGAAAAATATAACCGATATAACAGTCACAACAGGCTTTGGGGCAGGGAGCGGGGTTTAATATTTCGCGAATATCCTGTTGGTAGATATTGCCCATGACCGGTGATACAAAATGACAGCGGCGGACATCGCCCTCACCATCAATTGTGACGCTCCGATACCCGCTTTGGCAGGCTTCCCCAAAACTTGCGTAATCGTTCAGGTTGATTTCGAAAAGTGGGTCAATTGCTTTGAAAAAACGAATATCCTCCTCCGAATAGTAGGCAGGCTCGTCTTTGTAGGCATTTACCCAGAGGTACAGGTGCTCAGGCAGGTCATTTCGTAATTGCTCAGCCGCTGCTCGGTGTTCTTTTTTGCCGACAATGCCGACACTGCAGGCGACGCCCATGGTACTCAGCTTTTTGATGTGTGCAATGAAGCGCTTTCGGGGTGTTTCACCGGGGTGATAGGTCGCCCAGATTGCCGTACGCTGAATATTGGCTTGGGCAAGCCAGTCGGGGGGAACGCTTAAGTTAGTTTGAATGGCAACTTTTGTGACCTGGGGCAGGTGAGACAGTTTTACGACAGCATCCCGATACCAACGCCTGACCAGCGCTTCCCCCCAGGGCGTAAACAGGATCTGGATATTGTCCGTTATTGCCTGGTTTTCAACCCACTGGACGAATCGTTCCAATGCCTGTTGATCTTGTGTTCGAGCTGCTCGGTCATCTTCGCGTTTTGCAAACGGGCAGTAGCCGCAGGCATAGTTGCAGCTGGCCAGGGGGCCACGATAAAGAATCTGGAGTTTCATCGGGATTGATAGCTCGCCATTCGCTGGTGTACAGAGGTCGAGCCTAGCCAGGGGCCAAGGGCATCCGCTCGTTCCAACCCCGCAGCACTGAGTTTTAATCGGGTTCCTGAACGCTCAGCGAGTCCGAGTGCTTCCAGTTCGGTCAATACGGAAAAGTCCTCGGCACAGCGCGTGCCGAAGCGCATCTCATAAGCATCCAGATCAAGCCCTTCTGCCAGCAGCAGCGACTGGATTAAATAACGTCGTTTCTGCTCGTCTTCTGTCAAGATTATACCGTAAGGGGCGGAATGAAAGTCAGCGTCGGTTTGCTCAATATAGTGTTGAATCAAACTGCTGATCGACGTTCTGCCGACTGCATATTCGCTGCTGTAGTGAACTTGCCGCGTATAAGATCGTGCTCCTGCGCCCAATCCGAGCATACCGTCTTCCTGACAGCAATACACTGGTGCTGAGGACTGCGCTCCCGTCTTGCGGAACATGCGCATTGAGACTTGTTCATAGCCCTCTGCTATCAGCATGTCCCGTCCTTGTCGGTACAGGGACAACATGGAATGCTGGTATTCATTGTGTAGTGGAATAAGGCTGCTGTTCTTGCTTTGAATCCGTTCCAGCCCGGTTTGTTTGCGAATATAGAGCGGGTAGAGGTACAGCTCTTCCGGAGCATAATGCAAGGCCTGTTGCAGTGACTGAGCCCATGTCTCTGGAGTCTGTCCCGGTATACCGTAGATCAGGTCGATATTCAGCTGGCTGGCGCTATGCTCGCGAATCAATGTCAGCGCTTCATGTACAGACCGATTGTTCTGGCGTCTCGCCAGTGCCTGGGTTTCAGACTCCAGAAACGATTGTATTCCAATACTGATACGATCAACCTGGGCATTTCTTAGCACTTCCAGCTTGTCTGTGGATACCGTTTCCGGTGAGGTTTCCACCGAGCAGGGAATGTCCTGGCTAATACCCAAATTGTTGTATGCAATCTCAAACAGGCGTTGCAGTTGTTTGGCTGAAAAGTAGGTGGGGGTTCCGCCACCGAGTGCGAAGCGTGCAAACTTCGCGTCTCCTAACCAGTTTGCGGTTTGCCTGGCCTGGCGCTCCAGCGTGTTCAGGTAGCGTTCCGGTAGTGACTCATTTGGGCGAACCAGTGTGAATAAATTGCAAAAGCCGCAACGCATCTCACAAAACGGAATGTGAACATATAAAAACAGCGCATCTCGTTTTTCCCCTGCCCAGAGATCGGACAAAGCGTAAGGGGTGGCAAAGCTCCGGTAAGCGGTTTTATGTGGATAGGAATACGAATAGGCCTGATAAATTTGACGATCCAGATACGCCTGTAATGAGGACATGTTAGCTAACCTCCAAGAATAAATTCAGCATAAGGTACCGTCCAAACCACTTCATGCGCCAGGCGGTGACCTTTGTATCCATCCTCACCATAAGCTGTGCCATGATCTGAGCAAATGATCACCAGCGTTGGTCGTTGCCTCTGGAACGCCTCTAACAGTGGGGCAAGTTGACGGTCTACATAGCGCAGTGCAGCAGCGTGTGTATCGATGGAATCAACAGTTTCACCGTCCACATAGACATGATTTGGCTGATGTATCGCGCTGACGTTGATAAACATCAACAGCGGTTGGGTCTTGTTTCTGTGCGCGAGGATATCCAGTGCCAGCGTAACCTGGTTAGCGGTGGAATCGGGGTGAGTTACCCCAAGCTCAGGTGACCAGTAAGCTTTTTCAAACATGTTGGGAAACACGCAACCCAGGGGCGTTTGCTGATTGAAAAAACCAACACCGCCAATGCATACGGTGGCATATCCCGCCTGCGCCAGACCCTCAATGATATTGGGGGCATTCAGGACACACGTTGTTTGTGCTGTGGTTTCACTGCCGGGGAATGCCAGGGCAAATAAGCGCTCAGCTTGTGGATTCGTTACAGGGGTGGGAAAAAAGCCGGCAAATAGGGCGTGGTGTGCTGAGTAGGTAAAACTTCCGGGGGCATGGCGTTGTTCCCAGTGGGTGATGTATCGGCTCAATGTGGGCAGCTGGCCTGTATCCAGTGCTGTTCGGGCGACATCATATCGAAGTGTATCCAGTGTAATCAGGAGCAGATCATGACTTCCGATGATCTGATTCATATCGAGCATTGAGCAAGCATCCTTTCTTTGGTTATCACATTTAGGTCCTTACGTTTTTGTTAATCTGATACTGACGCCTTTGGCTTAATTCCATTTTAACCTTGTAGTGCTTGAGTTTGCTTGAGTGACAGGTTACGCATCAGTGATTGGCGTGGGTTGCAGTGTACCATTTACTGATTTGTAATTGTTGTGGATTTAGACCCCTGTGCCTGATGTTATGCAGATGATCCCCAAACGCATTAACCTCTAGTATGTATGGTTTTAACCGGCGGGAACTGAGCAGAATATCAATACCAAGCGTAAATGAGTCCGGGAAATGTTCTGCAACAGATTGCGCTGACTGGGATAGTGCTTCAATTACCTGCGGCGCAAAATGGGCTTCATCAATTGTGAGGCGCTGGTTTCCGAGATGCAGGTTGGTGAGCGGCGAGTGGCTTAGGCGTAGCAAGCTGTGACAGACTTCCCGCTGAACGGTCAGTACTCTGATATCAAAGCTTTTTCCCTGATGCTGAGCTTTGGGTATCCAATGCTCGACAAATGCCCCTTCAGCCAGAATATAGTCAATAATCTGATTGATTTGATGCCCCCCGGTGTAGCGGTGAACATGCAGGGAATTGTAAAGTACCGCTTTGCCTTTTGTGCTGACCCACTCCAGTGCACCTGTCAGTATTTCTGCTGAACCATCTGGTTTTATTTGATAACTCAAAACGCCAGATGCCGATGAGCCGTGGCGAGGTTTAATAAATACCCGATAGCAGCGAAGTTGTTGCATTTGTGCGCGAAGGGCCTCATGATCGGCGACCTCCGGGAGGTGTTTTGGAACAGTCAGTCCAGCGTCGCGCAGGGCACGTTGACAACGTAGTTTGTCAAACATGAGTACGATATCTTCCGGGGCGTTGAAAAAGCGCACCGGCTTGCCGAGGTATCTGGCCGCATGTTCTGCAGCGTGCTGTAATTGATCCAGTAATGTTTTAAACCCTCGATACCACTCACGCATGTAGCGTATGCAACCGGGGTCGGGTTCTAGTGCCATGGCCTGTGTTGGGCTCAGTCGAGCGTTGGGGTACTGTGCGCCGAGGGCGGTGAGCTGTTTTTCCACACCGAAATGTTCACCGGGGGAGTCTATTCGAATCACAATGGTATCCACATCGAGTTTTTTCAGTCGGGATACAAGCTGATCATGCAGCGTTGGTATGGCGTGCAATATTTCCTGATAGGATAGAACCGCAATCGGATCCCGGGTGTGCTCTGCTAAAGCAGCCCGGTAGCCAGTTATTCTAGGATGCTCAGGGTGACCGATTAAAAGCCATCCAAGGCGGGTATACGCCATGTTTTCGGTCACTCTGAAACTGAAACGAAGCGTCCGTAGTCATCTTCTTCTTGTGGGTCGGAAAGATCTACCTGAATTGGCAGGGCTTTTAATTTGGCTTGAAGTTCGTCACTGACGTAGTGGTAATGCAAATCCAGCAGTTTTAGCCCGGAGATGTAGTTGCTGTCCAGCAGGGCTTGAGCGCCTACGTCACCAAGTGTCCCCATAGACAGGTCAAGTACTTCCAGCTGTTCAATAAATGCTGCGTTTGCCAGTATTGTTGCAACGTCATCCGCAATCATGCTGTTGCGTAAACCAAGGTACTTTATTTTGGAAAAGTGGGGGTTGTGCAACAGGGGCTTAACGTCATCAGCCGTGCCCTCCCAGCCGTAGTTATCGTCACCCAGCCAGAGTTCCAGCGTTTGCAGTTCCGGGAGTTCACTCTGTGCCACCGATTCAAGGATTGAACCGAATAGACCACCACATTCAATGATCAGCGTTTTTAATTGGTTGTGTTTTACTTCGCCTAACTCCAGGCCATCAGAACCGCGAACTTGAAAGTGTTCCAGTTTGGGGAAGGCGGACCAGAGCTGACTGTAATCAGCCTGTTGAATCCAGGAGATCTCGCAGGCCTCACTGGTCATTTCCCCGACAAA
The DNA here is from genome assembly GCF_002162375.1 of Oleiphilus messinensis. GTDB lineage: Bacteria > Pseudomonadota > Gammaproteobacteria > Pseudomonadales > Oleiphilaceae > Oleiphilus > Oleiphilus messinensis. The sequence continues at coordinate 1,805,695 of NZ_CP021425.1, forward strand.
AAGAGCTTTTAGAGCTGGGAGTGAACTTGCGTTTTCGATCAGCAAGTCGATCACCGGTTGAATTGAACTGTCGAAGCTTTCGTTCCATTCTCCAATAACAATTGCTTGCACTTCTGATACTTGGGGGTCTTTCAAAAAAGCCTGAGTCAGCTCCAGAATATCGCTACCGGCTTCAGCTGCTTCGTAGTCCACTTCCAGCAGAATGGCTGCGCCACTATTAACAATTCCATTTTGCGGTTCAAACCGCTCAAGTGGCGAATGATTGAATTGCTCAATTCGATAATAAATGGTCATCCCCTAAATCCCTTCGTTATTCCATTGTTGATGGTTCGGATGATAACAAGGTTTTGGGTCAGGTACATGATTGGAAGTCTGAATATTAATTAAAAAATCTCAATTTTTTACTGAATCCTTATCAGTATCACAAAAAACATCGATAACAAAAAACCAACAAAGTAATGGGCAGCTGAGTGAGGGTGATGCCGGATGCAAAACGCAACGTTCAGATATACATCGAGATGCTTGTGCTGTTGTTGTCGCCAAACTGTGTGGATGGTTGCGGGCATTGGAACAAAATGAAGATGTACTTTGAGCAGGCTTTATTTGAAAAGGAGAATCCCGTGTCATTGGTCAAAATATACGATTACAACGCAACAAGAGAAGCAATCGAACGTGCAGATGGTAAATGCATCAACATATATAAGCTGGTTCGTAACGATGTCAGTGTGAACGATTGGGGTAAAAAAAACATCAAGAAAAAACATCGGAATCCGGATGTTCATGAAGATTTTCAGTGGCCCGGCCACAAAGACGTAGGCCATACCTTTCGACATGTAGAAGCGACTGCACCGGCGGGTAAATCCGTTTACGTCGATCAACACACGGCAATCAGTTGCACCATGCAAATTCTGAACTCACCTGAGGGGCAGGCTGCATTACAGGATCTGCAAGGGCAGAATAATGCGTTGTATGACAACACCACACTTCGGGTTACGGCAACTATTGAAGGAACCTGGTACGGTAAAGCCGCCGTTGGTGGCGAGTCTCGGCGTATTCTGGAAGCCCGTTGCGAAATTACAAAATTGGGGGATTCGTTATGGGTTCATTCCAGTTATCCGAAAACGTTCTATAATAGCGTAGCGGAACTTGCAAAAAAGTTTGGCGGGTAAAATTATTCTAAGTACATCAAAGGAAGCGTGAGTGAGCCAAAATGAAATCAGGGGCGGGTGCCTTTGTGGCGCGGTGCGTTACGAGTGCTCGGCTGCGCCCATTGTCAGTCTGGTTTGTCATTGCCGGGATTGCCAGAAGAGTTCCGGGGCTCCGATGGTCGCCGTTTTATTTGTACCCAGAGAATCGGTATCGATTCAAGGCGAGTTGAAACAGTTCAGCAGCCCCGGCAGTTCCGGCAAGTTGACTGCACGACATTTCTGCGGTGAATGTGGTTCCTCTGTGCTTGGTGTCGCCGGGGCGATGCCGCAGTTTATGGCGATCTGTTCCGGAAGTCTGGATGATTCCAGTTGGGTCAAACCCCAGGCTCAATGCTGGACGGCCCGAAAGCAAAACTGGCTGGATGCGATTTCGTCCGGTCAGGATAGCGCCGAGTCGATGATGACGTTTGATACCATACCTGATTTCAAAAAAATGATGGGGCGCTGAGGTGTGACTCAGGGTGCCTTCTGTTCTGCTTCCAGTTCATCCCGCAGTTTCTGGCGTACGTTCATCAACACCACGCCGTACGTATTCTCACCCCGACGGTCTCGGCCACAACCCCAGAAGTAGTCGTAGGTGCTGTTTTCGACGATTTTCCGGTTACCGGTCTCAAGTAGCGCTTCTGCGATTTCTGAATACATTTTGCAGCGCGTATAAATAGCCCGTGTCATGATGACCTGGCGCATCTGGTGCCAGTTTTTCCGGAAACTCTTATGCCGCTTTCTTCCTGATTTTCGTGCCTGCTTGGGTGTCTCTGCAGTTCGGACCTGTTCCTGGCGAAGATCATCTTCAAATTTCATACCCTGAAAATAATGCTCTACAGTGGGCCATTCTTTACCCTCCAACTGGATTGGGTAAGGGGCGAAGGTACCGAGCAGGTTGTCACTCTCTGCTCGGGACAGAAACACAGCATCTTCAGTTTGGTCGGGGGGAAACAGCGACATCGGGTTCTTTACTCCAGGTTTAGACACACTGGAGTGTATTCGGTTTTTGAGTTCCGTACCAGTTCACTCGGCGACGCCGGTTATTGAATTTTTCTCGGTATCTGGTTTTGTGGCGATAATAAAACAGACCTCTCTGGATTTCTCCGCAGACCAGGTGTGTTGTATCTGAAAGCCGGTTTCTCGCAAGCTTCTTTCAAGTTTGCGTTGAGAAAATACTTCGACGGAAGGTAGCAACCGCAAAAAGTGGCCGACGGGGAGCATGTATTTCAGCACCCAGCCCATCAAAATATTTGCCTCGGCGATACAAGCCGTACTGCTGATAAAAACGCCCCCGGGTTTGAGCAGTTTAAAGCTTTGCTCAATTGCCGCCTCCCAGTCCTTGAGTAAATGCAGAATATTAAGGGCTAGCACTGCATCATAGGCGCCAGATGCGTTTTTGTATTCATTGAGTGTGGCGACCTTGAATTCCAGGTTTACGTTTTGATCAAGGTTCGATTGATCCTGTTTACGTTTGGCAATGGCGATCATCTTTGATGAAGCGTCGATTGCTGTATACTGAGTAACCTGGGGGGCGTGAATGAGTGCTGTGGAGCCGGTTCCGCAACCATATTCCAGGACTTTCATGTCTGGTTGCAGATAATCCTGTGTCAATCGCAGTTTCTGTTGGTAGCTGTGTTCATCGGCTATCGGTTTTTTGGCATACCGTTCTGCAATTCTGTCCCAAAATCGGATGGAGTGATCCATAGGCTTCCTCGTTGTCTTTTGTGGGTGTAAAGTATTCTACCTATACAAAAATGCAGTTAAAATTGGCGAAAAATGCACTTCATGTATGCGTAAATGTATGGATTGGCGTTCAGTTAAATTTGATTGGAATCGAGCACGTGCTTTTCTGGTGACCGCAGAAGAGGGCTCACTCTCAGCCGCCGCACGTGCCTTGGGAATGGCTCAGCCGACACTGGGGCGACAAGTCTCTGCGTTGGAAGAGGAGCTGGGGGTGTCTCTTTTTGAGCGGGTCGGCAAAGGGCTGGTTTTAACCCCTGCCGGTCTGGCCCTGATTGAGCATGTGCGCGCGATGGGTGATGCAGCCAGTCAATTGTCGCTGACAGCATCCGGTCAGTCCCAGGCGGTCGAAGGTTCAATTTGCATTTCGACCACCGAGGTGACGGCCTATTTTATCCTGCCGCCGATTTTGCAAAAATTAAGATCTCTCTATCCGGGGATTCACCTGGAAATTATTGCAACGAATGATGCCAGTGACCTGAAACGTCGGGAGGCCGACATTGCGATACGGGCATTTCGCCCCACGGAGCCGGAGCTGATTGCCAAAAAGCTGAGAGACTTGCGGGCCTCGTTGTATGCAACGCCGACATTCCTTGATCAACTCGGACGGCCGAAAACACCACAAGGGTTCGCCAATGCCGGTTTTATTGGTATCGGGGCCGGAAATGATGAGTATATCCGTGTGCTCCAAGAGCATGGATTTACAATTAATCACAGTAATTTTCCGGTTAAGACAGATAATCATTTACTGCATTGGGAGCTGACCAAACAAGGTATGGGAATTGGTGTTATGCCGGTTGAGATCGGAGACGCAGAGTCCGGTGTGGAACGTATTTGGGCCGGTCAAGACGTATTCAAAGGCGAAGTCTGGCTGGTTTCCCATCGCGAACTCAGAACCAGTAAGCGGGTTCGCATTGTTTTTGATTTTCTGGCCGCAGCTTTGGCGAATTAATTGCTTCTTTGCCATTCAAAGTACGTTAACTGATCTATAATTAGGCAGAGGACGTAAACATTTATCCTGTCGTTATGAAACTTCGTTACGTCCCAAGGGTCTCAACTTCGATTCCCCAAACCTCTTTTCATAATTCATCGGCGGAGATGTTTGTTATGGTCGCACGCTTTACTCGTGACTTGGTGACCAGTCGTTTATTACTCCCGGTATTCCTCATACTGATTGTCGCTGGGATTGTTCAGCTGATGACTAATCAGTGGATGTCGCGAAGCGAAATTGTTGAGCTAACCGAGGCTGTGGAAGTTGCTCTGGATAAGGGGCTGAAGCGAACTGGGCAGGAATTCACCGCGGCGCGGTCTGACGTTGAAGAGAGTCTTCAGGACATGCGTGCACAGACCTCGAAGGATCTCACAGAGCAGCTGAAGTTACAGCTCAAAACCCAGCAGAGTCAAATTGCCGAAAATCTCAAAAAAACCATAGTGGAAGAGACCCGGGCGTTGGCTGAGGTCGTCGCTGCGCTTGCGGCTCCCCTTATTTGGGATCGGGATATTCCCAAGCTCACGGATTTGGTAGAACGGGTTGATGCTCGTGAGGCCATCGTCTTTGCGGCTTTTTTCGATCAATATAATCAACGTCTGACCCGTTATGTAAATCGAGAAGACTCATTTGTGTTGCAGTTGATGGAAGCAGGAGAGGGGAGCGGAGCCATTGAAAAAGTACTTAGTGCGTCGGAATCCAATCCCGACGTTGTTGTCGTTACGGTGGACATCAAACCGCAGGGAGAAACCATCGGTCAATTCAAAGTGGGCCTGTCAACCGCCTCGGTAAAAGCCGAGATGGAGCAGTTGGCCCACCAATTTGATATTACGGTCAGTAATAGTGCCGAGGCGGTTACCTGGATATTGGATCAACAGACTGGAAAAGTTACATCCCGCCTGCAGCGTTTGTTGGCGGATGTGGAAAATGCTGCGAAAGTTGAAAATGAAGGTATGATGGTTTCGATTAACAGCAATGTTGAACATTTATCCTCAAAACTGCTCTGGTTCTCAATTGCTTCCAGCGTTGGCTTGATCTTGTTTGTCGCCGTTTTGTTGGGTTTTGGTGTTTTGGAAAAAATCAGGCAATTAAGCCAGGCAATTTGGCAAATTGCAGAAGGGGATGCGGATTTAACCCGCCGGGTGGAAATTACCGGCAAAAACGAAATCACCCACATGGCAGATGGTGTTAATCAGTTTATTGGCCGTATTCAAAATATTATCGGGCAAATCAATATCGGAACAGAAACCGCAGTGCAGGAATCTGCGGCTCAATCCAATGCCAGTAAAAAGGCGGTGCAAGTGGTTCAGCAACAGCGCGATGAAATTGATCAGGTGTCCTCTGCTGTTGTGGAACTCGGGGCGAGTATTGATCAGGTCGCGAATCATATCCGTCAGGTTACGGATTCGGTAAACAGTATTCACCGTGAAAGTCAGACGACGGCTGATATATCTGGTTCAGCCCGTGGTGAGCTTGATTTGACCGTTGAGGATGTGCGCCGGGCAGTCTCAGTGGTGGAGAATGTGGACACCCAAAGTAATGCAATTGGTTCTGTTCTCACGGTCATCGGTAACATTGCCGAACAAACCAATTTGCTCGCCTTGAATGCCGCAATCGAGGCAGCGCGGGCGGGGGAGTCCGGGCGGGGGTTTGCCGTGGTTGCGGACGAAGTTCGGACACTGGCCAGCAAAACGCAGCAGTCGACCACTGAAATACAGTCCATAATCGAGCGTCTGCAAAAAGGTACGCGGGAAGCTGTCGATACGATTAACAAGGCATCGTCACGGGTATCGGGTTCCAGTGACCAGATTCGCTCGGCAGATGAATGTTTCGAAAATATCAATGCACTCATCAGCCAGCTACAGGAGCGTATTCAGGATATTTCCGAAGCCGCAGAGCAGCAAAGTCTCACCTCGCAAACCATGAGTGATCGCGTCAGTGCGATTGCGATGTCTGCAGAGGCCACGGTTGAATCCATTGGTGTATCAGATAATGCCAGTCAGGAAATTGGCTCAGTCATTGGCGACCTTCGGAGCAAGGCTGCGCAATTTAAAGTTTAGATCAGTATGACGATTAGTGATTTAGGGCCATGGGCACCGTAGGCCAGCGTTTGCTGAATATCGGCTGTTTTTGACGGGCCGGATATCAACAATACGTTGGTTGGCAAGCCGGCTTCAGACCAGTTTTCCTGTTCGAGTAATTGGTCAAAGGTGTCAATAATTTTACTTTTGCGCAACAAGACCACATGTACAGGCGGAACCAGTGACATCAGACGCGGTTCTTCAGGGCCGGGGATAATGACCAATGTTCCCGTTTCTGCGATAGCGCCGTGGGCCTCGGTTATAGCGGCGTCTATCTGGTTAAACAGGGTTTCTTTGAGTTGCTCTACAGGTGTGGAGTAAGGGATTGCTTCAAGCGCTGGGAGTGCTGTGCAAACGTCTTGCGAAAATCGCCGACCTGTTTCAGTTTTTTCACTGTAAAGCCAATGAGTAAGCTTTCGTGTCTCAATCAGCCCGATTAGCATTTTCGGCCATTCATCTTTTGTACAATCGATGACTTCGGCATGGCTGGCCTGTAATGCTGTTGTGAACTTATTCAAGCGATCTGTTTCTGTATACGCTCTGCTGGTTTCTTTGATTCGATTCGCAGCTATTTGATTTACACCGGCTTGATCAAGCGCTGAATTGCGGTGCTGTCTCGTTTGGGCAGCCTTGAGTCGCGCAAGAATATTTTGTTTGGCGGAAGTCATTGCGTTTTTGTCCTGGCTATAGAATTGGCTTGTGATCATCTTAATCGGGTTGGTTCGAACGTTCGCGCATGATTTCGTGCAGGGATTGGCGGGCGATCACGGGTTTGACCCGTGTGCGAGTCCAGGGGCCAAGCCGGTTCGGCAACATTGAGCCAAGACGCGTTGCCCACCAGGTAACTATCCGGTATAGCTCAGGGTGTTGGTATACCCATCGCCAAAATCGCCACGCAGTGGCTTCGACCCGGGTTCGATGGCTACCTGCCCCATTGACCGGGCTTTCGGCTGGTTGCGGCTGTACGCGCTCTTCCCGCAGCTTGCGAATGAGATCCGGCAGTGGAATTTCAACCGGGCAGACTTCCCCGCATGCGCCGTTTAATGAACAGCCTTCAGTCATTTCCCCTTGTTGATCAAGCCCGTTGATCTGTGGCATCACCACTTGGCCAATGGGGCCCGGATACACCGTGCCGTAGGCATGCCCGCCGATTCGGGTGTAAACAGGGCAATGATTCATACAAGCTCCACAGCGAATACAGCGCAGGGTTTCCCGCAATTCCGGGTGTTGATACATGCGGCTGCGGCCATTGTCCAGTAAAACCAGATGTACGGCCTCAGGGCCGTCTTTTTCGTCAGGCTTCCGTGGGCTGGAAATCAGGTTGAAATAGGTGGTGATCAATTGCCCGGTGGCAGAGCGTGTCAGCAGGCTGAGGAGTGGTGGGAGGTCGCTGAGCCGGGGGATAACTTTTTCAATGCCGGTAATTGCAATATGGACTGGCGGTACGGTAGTACACATCCGGCCATTGCCTTCATTCTCCACCAGACACAACGTACCGGTTTCAGCAACAGCGAAATTGACGCCGGAGATGCCGATATCGGCCTTTTGGAATTTCTCGCGTAATATTCTCCGGCCGGTGCCGATCAGTTCATCGACATTTTCGGTATAAGGGGTATCAGGAATTGTAGCGTTGAACAGTGTAGCAATCTGGCTTTTGCTTTTGTGGATAGCGGGCATAATGATATGCGAAGGCGTCTCTTGGGCGAGTTGCACAATATACTCCCCCATATCCGACTCCAGGCATTCAATACCCCGCGCTTCGAGGTAATGATTCAGGCCAATTTCCTCACTGACCATAGATTTGCCCTTCACCGCAAGTTTTCCGTTGTTCTGTTCAATAATGCCGTGAATGATTTCGCAAGCTTGTTCCGGGGTTTCCGCCCAGTGCACCTGGATGCCGTTTTTACTGCACTGGCTATCCAGCTGTTCCAGCAGTTCGGGGAGATTGGCAAGGGCCTCGGCCTTGATTTGGTGCCCTTGTTGTCGGAGGTTTTCCAGCTCTATGGTATCACTGAATACCGCTTTGCGTTTTCCCTGCAAAAAATCCATTGCGCCACGAAAATTTTCGCGTAGTTGTTCATCCTGAAGGGCATGAATAGCCTGGTCTCTGAATGGGGCGGACATGGTTTCCTCCTGCTGCACTGAAAGGGCGTTATTTGCTGACCCGTTGCCAGATAAACTGGGCAAGGTGGGTTGAGTCAATCGTGTGTGCGCTGGAATATTCTGCTGATTTTTTGAGGGTACCTTCCAGATTCATCAGGCAGCCACAGTCGCCACTGACCAGCATCTCCGCCCCGGTTTGTTTAATGGCATTGCATTTGTCCGCGGCCATTGATGCTGCGATTTCAGGTTGTTTCACCGAAAAAGTACCGCCAAAACCGCAACACTCTGATGCTCTCTCCGGTTCCGCGAGATCAACCTGTTGCAACTGCCGGAGTAAGGCCAGTCCATCTTCGGTTACACCCATCTCCCGGCGCGCGCTGCAGGATGTGTGCAAGGCGACTCGGGTGGGTTGCCCCAAATCTTCTAATTTAATCTGCAACACCCGATGCAAAAAGGCGCTCCATTCAATGATCCTCTCGGAGAACGCTTGGGCTTGCTTCGCGCGGAGATGATTCTTAAATAATTCGGGATAGTGAAACTTCATCATTCCCGCACAGGAGCCCGAAGGCACGACTACCGGGATGGATTCGTGTAATGCATCCATTTGCACCTTGGCCACCTGTATTGCCTCCTCCCGGTACCCGGAGTTATACGGTGGCTGCCCGCAACAACTTTGGGCTTGGGGGAAAATGACGTTAACGCCCTCCCGTTCGATCAACTGAATCGCAGACAAACCCGCGTCAGGATAAAAAAGATCGATAAGACAGGTACCAAAAAAATAAACCCGGTCGGGTTTCTGAGTTTTGGTCTGCTCAAACTCGGGAGGTGTGTCAGAAAGTGCATTCATTGTTGTCGTTTTATTGTTTGGTGATTTGCTGGGGAGTGGTTCAATTACTGTAATGGCTTTTCATGAATTCTGCTAGGTTTGGCGTGAATTCGTTGCAGGAATGAGGTTGTCCTGTGGCGGAAATCCCGCCACAGGTAGACGGTTTAGATGCCTTAATAAACCTGAAAGTAGCTGCTTACAGGATCACTCTGCAGGTGCTGAGCGATGGTTTCCCACGTGCCAGAGGCGACTACCCCGTCGATATGTTTCTTATGAGCTTCCCTTGAATTCCAAGTCTCCACCAACGTGAAAACTTTAGGATCTTCTGCATCGTTGTAGATGGTTACGGTATCGCAACCTTCAACTGATGGAAGATTGATTTTTACATCGTCCATGATTTGACGGAATGAGGCCAATTTATCTTCCTTGACATTAAAAGTGATGATGACGTTCATTTTGGTTTCCTCCTGAATTTGTTGTGCTTGGCTCAATGTAGCGAAAGTAATAAAAGTCAAAACGAACAGCGTGGTTATCAAACGTTTAAACATGCCGAATCCTCCTGATTTAAGTGTTTTTTACTTTGAGTGGGTTTCGCTTGCAGTTCAGCGCTGTCTAGCAGCGTAAAAGGGACTGATCCTGCAATGGGATAATGGTAGGCAGTGCACATTCTTGTAAAGCCGGCGGCATGGGATAGGGAATATTTATTTTTGGTTTTGACTGAGTAGCGTTATTTCTGACTGTTTTTGAGTACACTGACGGTAAAGATATGAAGCGCTCACAGGAACGTGTTTATATGATTCTGGAAGTTATACCTAAATCGCTCTACTCACTGCCAAACTTAAATGCCATTTTTGCGAATGGTGCTTCTTCAATTCTACATAAAACATTAAGCCAAAGTCTGTTAAAAAAAGAGAAGTATATTACTGCTCCATTAATTGTTTACGTTATTCAGGGTAAGCAGATCATTTCCAGTCCCAATGGTATTGAAACGGTTGTTAATCAGAATTGTATGCTGTTTTTGCCCAAAGACCTTTATCTCGTGTCTGACTATGTTACGGAAGATGGCCGGTTCGAGGCATTATTATTTTTTTATGACGATTCCTTGATCGACAAATATATGCAGTCCAATTCCGAGGCGTTGCTGATAAAACGGGGGTCCAGTCCCAACTCGCTTTATACGACTCCTGCCAACCAGCAGATTCTTGACTTTTTCGAGTCTTTGCAGCGGGTTTACCACAACACGGAAAACACTGAAGCCTTGTTGGAGTTAAAGTTGCTTGAACTATTGCATTTGATTGCCATTCAAGACCGGGCTCATTATTTTCTGCAAGCCTTGTCGAGCTATGACAAGCCTGCAGACAAACGCAGTATTAGTGATTTTATGGAAGCCTACTACGCGCGAAACTTGAAAATAGAGGATTATGCACTGTTGACCGGGCGCAGTGTTTCAACTTTCATGCGCGACTTCAAAAAGACCTATAACACGACGCCAAATCGCTGGATAATCGAGAAGCGGCTGGAAAAGGCAAAAAACCTGTTATCTTCCCGAAATGTAAGTGTAACGGAAGCCGCGTTGGAAGCAGGATATGAAAACGTATCGCATTTCATTAAAGCCTATAAAATAAAGTACGGCTCGACGCCCAAGAAAGATAATTATGTTTTCTAGGCTTGATTTTTCATTATCAGCCGTTGTTTTTTCATTGCTTGTATTGGGGGTGTGTGCGGGCTGTCAGTTGATACCTTTGGGACAAACAGCCTTTCACGAATCAGTGGCTTTTCTGTGGCAAAAACGCGCTAATCTTGGTTTCGACACTTATCAAATCAGGTCGGTCGACTCATCGTATTTCCCCCATCGGTTGTTATTAAAATCCGGGCAGGGATCCCATATTCATGTTTATTTGGAAGGGGATGGTAAAGCCTGGCTCAACCGAAAAACCTATGCAATGACCCCAACTGTTCCCAATCCCGTATTGCTGGAAATCATGTTAAATGACCCTGCTCCGGCAATCTATTTGGGAAGGCCCTGTTATTTTCTGGATGAGTATCCTGTGCAGGATTCAAGGTGTTCTCCCTATTGGTGGACTTTTGGTCGGTTTCACCCGGATGTCGTTTCGAGTGTGAAAGAGGTATTACTGCAACTGAATCCTGAGCAGCCAGAAATGACCTTGATTGGTCACAGCGGTGGTGCAACATTGGCAGCGTTACTGGCCCATCAACTACCGAATATTGAACGTGTGATAACGTTTGCAGGCAACCTGGATACTGACCGTTGGACTCGCTATCACGGCTATGCTCCTTTGACCGGTTCAACAAATCCTTTCGGCCTTGGGCCGCTTCCAGACAAGATAGCACAATACCATTTCGTGGCGATGGAGGATCGCGAAATTTTACCCCGTTGGATCGCGGACTATGCAGAAATGCAATCGCGAGCCACATTGATCCCCTTGGATGATACGGAACATCAATGCTGCTGGCCCACCAACTGGTGGGCGCTCATGAACAATGCTAAAACTCGAGACGGCAGCCAAGGGATACCACATGATTGGTGACATCGCTTAATGCGAGCGGTGTAGCATAATCGATGAATATTTGCCCTTGGGCAAAGACCGCGCTTCCCCCCAAGCCAACAACAAAATAGTCTGAGTCGGGTTCATCGGTGTTTAGTGTGTATGTGGTATCGAATGGGTCGTATACATACTGATAAGAGGTTGTTCGGGATTCATCTTCGAATTCGTGGTGCCAATCGGCTTTCACATATGGAATGAGAACGCCCCAGGATGCGGAGATATTAATTTCGACTTGTGTCCCTAATACGGTTTGCAGCGATTCGATATTTTGCTCGGCAACTGACATGTTGATGGATTGATCGGTACCACCAAACTCTTCAAAAGCGTCAATATCGATATCGGTGTAATGTAGCTGCGCATAGGTGCTGACCAACCATTGGTTCTGCGCCACTTGATAACCTGCCGCCAGATACCCGTTTAGCAAGTCTCCTGCAGTTGTGGCAATCGGGACGGTATCAACTTCACCTCCCGCGTAAGCAACCCGGCGTTGTGATTCATAGTCATGTTGCCCAAAACTAATCGCGGCATCAAAATACAGTGCATCAATGGTGTAGGCGCCATAGAGTGTCAGATCAAGACCATCGATATCCTGTTTGCCGTTGTTGTCAGTGTATTCAGCCTCTGTATCTGTCCAGCCAAACGCGGCACCAACGACTGCTTGGGGTGTAACACGATAGTCCAGACCTGCCGTTATGCCGATAGAGTCCAAATCGTAACCGGTTTGCAATGCTGTTTCATCCCGTTCACCGGTCGCAATTTGCCCGGTTACGAACACACCCAGCTTGCCGTTAACATTTCCCGCATTTCCGCCAGTGCCCGACAGGAGTCGGTCATTCAATGCAACTGTCTGCCCGCCTGCATCAAGGTTTAAGCCGTTGAAGCTCAGCCCGGTTGAACCTGCGTGAAGGGCTGCCAGTCGAGTCTGTAAATTCGTCAGTTGTTGATTCGATGAGCGAGTTGCCCAGTCCCCTTGAACGCCTACTTCTTCATCAGCCAGGGCTTTCATGGCGTCTCCCAACTCTGCTTTAGTTAAATCCAGCGAATCCGCTGTAGCGCCGTTTCCTGCCAAATCATTTGCGGAATGTACCATCTGACGACAGCGGCGAAACAATTGAGTTTGATTGTCCGACAGGGCAACCGGGTTGTCGGCAGAATTGTTTGCAACGAATTTTCCACACACGGTTTGCACCGCATCCGCCATTAAGTTCTTAACGTCGTTGTCAAAATCCTGGCCGTCCAGATTGCCGGCCGATGCAGGGGGACTGAAAATGACAGGAGAGACTGCCAACAGCGCGTAAACCAAAGTTTTTGAGTGAATACCTGTGTAATTGATCCGATCCATGTTTTATCTCTCTTTTCAGGGCTAGGGTTAGTTGAGTGACTGGTGACCACAACACTACCGGAATCACTTATGCGAATTTTCAAGTTTGCATTCTTCCTGAGCAGGCCTGCATCCTGCAGTATTTCCGTATCAGGATACTATCAAGTATGCACAGAGATTATGTCTGCGACAAATTACCTTGGTTTTGCCCTAGTAAAACGTTTTATACTTGAGTGAAGTACTATCGGTTTTCTAACGGAACGGTTTTCTAACGGAACGGTTTTCTGATGGAGCATAGCAGTAATTAGGAACAGATCCTGTGATAGTTCGACGCTTACGGAGGGCGAACAATGCAATTACTACTGGCCATCGGCCTGACACTATCTCTTATCGTCATCACGTCCTGTACCACTCAGTCCGAGAAAGCGGCGGGGATTGAAGGGGCAGAAGACACAGACTCACTTATGGTGGTCGATTGCTTGTTGCCCGGGCAGGTCCGGCAACTGGGTTCAAGAGCGCGCTATGTGACACCACGCCGGCCTGTTAAGACTACATCATCAGATTGCGGTATTCGCGGAGGTGAATTTACCGCCTATGATCGCGCTGACTATGCGACCTCGCTGAAAATCTGGCTACCTCAGGCTCAGGCCGGGGATGCGGAAGCACAGGCCTATGTCGGGGAGATTTTTGAAAAAGGGCTGGGGGTTCCAGCTGATTATCAAGCTGCCGCAGTGTGGTATGAAAAAGCAGCAGCACAAAACCTGCCCAGAGCCCAAATCAATCTAGCCAATCTATATGAAAAAGGTTTGGGGGTTGAAAAAGACACCATCATGGCGCTCAATCTCTACCGTCGTGCTGCCGGGCTTTCGGGGGATTCTCTGCAGTATGCGTCCACTATTCTGGCCTCTAACCAATTGAAAAATTCGCTGCAGGAGCAACAGCAAATTATCACCGACCTGCAACAGGAGAAGCAGGTACTGCGCTCCAGACAACAGATTTTGAAGGAAAAAAACAGGGAGCTTGCTCAAATTAATGACGTCTTGATGCAAGATAAAAAAACACTGGTAACGGAACAAAGTGTGCTGAAATCGGCACAGGCAGAATGGGAGTCAGAACGTCAGCGACTAATCTCTTCGATTGATGTGACTTCAGCGGGTGTGGCCTCTGTTCAGCCCGGGATCGCTGCACCTGAAATACAGATTATTGATCCACCAATCACATTAACGCGCAGCGGGGCCAGTGTTTTGTTATCGGAGTCTGTCCCCAAGATTGAAATTGTCGGAAAAATTACGTCTCCAATCGGAATAAAAACCGCTAGAATCAATGGTCTCCCACTGACCACCGATGAGTTTGACTTGTTTTTCGCCTCTATTCCCGTTGACGGTGTACGTACCGAAGTGAACATTGTCGCCCATGATAAACAGAACAATCAGTCCCGGTTTGATTTTGTACTCTTCAATGACGAGGGTCAAATCCGTCCAGAGAATGCCTCCTTCCAGGCTCGACCTGCAAAAAACCAGAATACATTGGCCCCCAAACTTGGCGTAGATTTCGGTGAATACCATGCATTGGTGATTGGGAACAACGAGTATCAACATTTTCCCAAACTGAATACGGCCGTGAATGACGCACGTGCAGTGGCCCGTGTACTGAGGCAGCAATACGGGTTTAATGTGACGTTGCTTGTGAATGCTCGACGTTACGATATTCTGGCCGCATTGGATCGGCTCCGCCGTTCGCTCACTGAACGGGATAACTTGTTGATCTACTATGCTGGTCACGGTGAACTGGAGGAAACGAGCCATGAAGGCTACTGGTTAGGGGTCGATGCCGCACCGATCTTTGCTTCCAATTGGTTGTCAAACTTGACCCTTTCCGATCAATTAAATACCTTCAAAGCGGATCAGATAATGGTCGTTGCAGACTCGTGCTACGCCGGTACATTCTCGACTGCCTCCATAGCCAGGTCTGCGGTTCAAATTAAAAATAGTGCTTATCAGAACTGGTTGGAAGTGATGGTCGATGTGCGTGCACGAACCGTGTTGACGTCTGGCGGTACTCGGCCAGTACTCGATTCACTGGGTGGGGAGCACTCTCTTTTTGCCCAGGCGTTTATCGATGTGTTGGAAAACAACCATACTATAATTGACGGAAACTCTATTTATATCAATATACTCAATGCAATGAGTAAGCATAATCAACCTGGACAATATCGGCAGGTACCGGATTACGGTGCAATAAAGTTCGCAGGTCACGAAGCTGGAGAGTTTTTTCTGACGCCGAAAACCTTGTAAACCGATCGGGAGTTGCCCGGAAGAAGGACGAAACATGGAGCCACAACCCAACAGCATGCAATTTGGTAAATATCAAGTGCTTGAGACTATTGGTTATGGGTCGATGGGTGTTGTGTACAAGTGTCTGGATCCCAATTTTGAACGTGTTGTTGCCGTTAAAGCTGTGCACGGTCACTTGTTGGACTCACAAAACACCAACGAATTTCTACAACGTTTCAAGAACGAGCTGTTAGCAACCGGTCGTCTCTCTCATCCCAATATCGTGATGGTATTTGATGCTGACTTTGAAGCCCGGCCACCGTATCTGGTCATGGAGTTCGTTGAGGGACAGGAGCTGAGTCGGCTCATCAAGCAATCCAAGCGTTTTGATTTTCGCGAAATCGTACAAATTTGTACCGATATCCTGAATGGACTTTCGGAAATCCATCATTTCGGCATCATTCATCGAGACCTTAAACCGGATAATATTTTCATTACGCGGGATGGTAAGGCTAAGATCGCAGATTTTGGTATCGCGAAACTCGAAGATTCAAACTTGACTCAGGTCGGGGCGATCATTGGTTCACCGAAATATATGTCTCCAGAGCAATGCATGGGGTATGAACTGGATCCGCGGTCAGACCTGTTTTCGGTAGGTACCATTTTGTTCGAGTTACTGACCGGAGAGAGTTGTTTTCGTGGCAAATCCTATACTGCTATCGCCCAAAAAATTATCTCAGACGCACCGTCAAACCCTTCCGATATCAATCCGGAAATCCCTGAAATTTTTGACAAACTGACCCGCAAGGCGCTTTCAAAAGATCCAGTGAACCGATTTCAGACACCCGATGAGTTTATTGCTGCCTTGGAATTAGCGGAACAAAAACTGTTAAAAAAAACCTCCAAGGTGAAAGGGCCAATTACAAGTGATGGCGATGCTCACCCGCCGCCAACCTGGCCCCCACTGTTCAAATGGATCCTGATTTGTGCGCCAATAGCCCTTGTTACGGCTTTCACGATCATCTGGCAGTCTTATTTCCAGAACGAATCAATAGCTTTGCCGTCGGGAGAGCCCGCCGGAGTCACACCGGAAATTGCGGGCCCGGAGAATCTGCCGCGACCTGTTGACCCGGACTCTTCAAATGTGAGCCAGAAAATCCGCGAAGAAGAGTCCGTATCCGGCATTTCCACCCGTGGAGCGGTGCTTAATCCTATCGTTGACGGGAGGGATAATCGTCAACACACTCAACAATTGGATCTGTCCAATCAGCAGAAAATAGATCGCTTGATAAAAGTGGCAGGTGCACACATGAGTGTCGGGCGTTTGATTTCACCTTCGGGGTCTAACGCCTTGGAAGCTTATAAGATTGTATTGTCTATGGATCCATACAATGAAAAGGCTCTGGCTGGAATAGAAGATGTTAAGGACTTTATCGTGCGAGAAGTTGAAGTGTATATCGCCGAGAATAGTTTGAACAAAGCGGAAGATACGCTACTCGCCGCAAAAGCTGTTTTCCCCGCTGATCCCGCATGGAGCAGATTCGAAGTTGAGCTGGCGAACACACAGCAATAAGTTCTGACTTGCAGAATATATTTTTTGTTTTATCAATTGATAGAGCTAATCTGTGTTAAATTGGCTCCTGTTTGGCGTTCCCCTCGGTCACAACCGGGCAGGCCCCTCTTTTGCCGACGAATGGCCGCCACAAGGGAAGGTGAGTTTCCAGGTTTATGCAGTTGGTGCCTTCTACAACCCGTCTGGACCGTCTGTCGTGATCATGGGACAGCAGTCTTGAGCATATCATTCTTTCAGCGTTAAACTTGAGGTATGTGGACGGTAACCCGTTTTTGATTTTGAGTTTACCGAGCATGATTTGTTCAGTAATACCGGGTTGAGTTGCCGGTGGGGGAGGGGCGATGAAGCAAGTGATGGTGGTCGGCGTAGTTGTTATTGTTGTATTGGCGCTGACAGCAGTGGAACCTGCTATGGCAGGGCCAGGGGGTAAAATTGCCAGAGCAGCTTTTGAGACGTTCTGGGGACGAATTATTCTCGGGATTCTGGTGCTGGTTTTTTTACCGTTAATCACCTACATGGCAATTCGGGAAAAGCTTGCGGAGCGCCGGGCCCGTAAGGATCTTCGGTTTATGGCGGGCTACAGCGCTATTTTCGATTGGTTGGCGGTTCAGGCTCGGGCGAAGGATTGTTTCTATCGGGTTCATTCCGGGTGGGAGCAGGCGGATCTGTCCGGAGTGTCAGGCTGGATGACTGAATGGTATTGGCAAAACCAGCAACAGGTTCACCTCGAGAGGTGGGAAAAAGAAGGACTGGTCAATGTCTGTAAAGTCAAGAAAATCAGAAATCTGAAGCCGTTGTTATTTGTTCACCGTAATCAGGGGGAGGCTCATCAGGACTCGATGGTGGTGATTTCCATTGAGGCTCATATGCAGGATTACTTGATGCACAAGGGCACGGGTAAGGTGGTGGAAGGCAGCAAGCGTTTTAAAGACGTTGAAACAATTTGGTCGTTTACTCTCGAAGATGGTGTCTGGAAAGTGTCGGATATTGAGGAGGATTCCATGTCCATGGTGTATACAAAAATGGTCAGTGAACTACCTGATATCGAATCAACCGTCCTTTCCGACTTCAGAGCTTGAAAAGCAGTATCAGGAAAAGTAACGGCCGTTGCGTTCATGCATCGCTTTGGCATCCGCCTGAATGCGATCAATCAACTCCTGAACCGTCGGTATGTCCTCAATCAAACCCTGAGTCTGGCCGATGAACTGAACGCCTTTTTCAAGGTCGCCGTTGATCGTTGCCGCCTGTAATCGCGGCACACTGGCGCCAAAGTAGGCGAGCAGTTTAATTTTATTGAGCATCACCACCATACCCAGCATGATCTTCCAGACCGGCTGTTTAACAATTTTTGCGGCTTTGGTCGCTTCGATACCTGCCATGATCAGATTCATGGGGCGCCTGGTTTCTTTTACTGAACGCGGCGTCTTCATCACCCGAGCCCAAAGGCCGTCGAAGTTCTTGGAGTAGATGGTTTCCTGCTCGGATTTCTTAACCACAGTTTCTTTCACATGATTGTGCAGCGGGCTTTCTGCGCTGGTTGCGAAGCGGGAACCCATCGCCACAGCCTCAGCACCCAGAGAAAGTGCTGCCATCAGGCCTCGGGCATCGGCGAAGCCACCCGTTGCGATAACCGGTATATCTACTTTGCTGGCGATCGATGGCACCAGCACCAAAGACGTCACATCACCGCCGTGGGCTGCAGCCTCATGGCCTGTTACCAATAAGGCATCGGCACCGATACTCTGAGCCGAAAGCGCATGTTTTTCTGATACAACCGTAGCGATAACTTTGCCACCGTATTCGTGCGCTTTTTTAACCAGCCAATCGCCTTTACCCAGAGAAAAGTTAATGACGGGAACCTTTTCCTCCAGAGCAACCATGGCATTTTCTTTAGCACCCGGCATGAGCAGGGTGACACCCACGCCAAAGGACTTATCCGTCAACTCACGGATCTTACGAATAGATGCTCGGGTTTCTTCTGGTGTCAGCGGGCCACTGGCGAGAATACCCAGACCGCCGGCATTCGATACTGCAGCAACGAGCTGAGGAGTCGAAATCCAGCTCATACCCGGAAGGATTAATGGGGCTTCAATACCTAAAAGTTCAGTGATGCGTGTTTTCATGCTGGTTTCCCGAGATTAGACGGGCACCACTTTATAGGGTAAAGACAATTTGTCCATTGCCGAAATGACGCAAAATCGATCGGAGTCATTTTTAACTGCGACGCTCGGCATCCTGGAAAAAGTTGCGGAACATGTTCGGGTGACCCCGTCAAGAGGACTTGGAATAAAAAAGCCGAGGAAGAAACCTCGGCTTTTTTGTTCCAGATGGATTATTTATCCTGAATCAGTGATTGACCGGACATCTCGGAGGGTTGTTCCAGATTCATCAGGTGGAGCAGAGAAGGGGCGACATCGCTCAGTTTTCCATCATCGATGAAAGACAGAGAACGATTCCCGAGGTACACCAGTGGTACTGGCAGTGTTGTATGGGCTGTGTGTTCTTGCCCGGAGTCGGGATCCATCATTTGTTCAACGTTGCCATGATCTGCCGTGACCAGGCCCTGACCACCGACTTCCTCAAGGGCTTTCGCGACGCGATCCAGGCATTGATCCAGACACTCTGCGGCTTTTACTGCGGCATCAAATTTACCTGTGTGGCCGACCATATCACCGTTTGCATAGTTGCACACAACCAGATCGTATTTACCGCTTTTGATTGCTTCAACCAGTTTGTCTGTAACCTCCGGGGCGCTCATTTCCGGTTTAAGATCGTAAGTTGCGACCTGTGGTGAAGGCACCAGAATACGGTCTTCGCCGGTGAAGGTTTCTTCCTGGCCGCCACTGAAGAAAAATGTCACGTGGGCATATTTCTCGGTTTCCGCAATGCGCAGCTGGGTTTTGCCGAGTTTTTCCATGTACTCGCCGATACTGTTGGTCAGCTTCTCGGGCGGGTAGGCGCAGGCGGTATTAATATCCGCTGCGTACTCGGTGAGCATGACGAACTCAGACAGCGCCGGGACCTTCTTCCGGCAAAAACCATCAAAGTCAGCATCGACAAAGGCTCGAGTCAATTCACGAGCGCGATCAGCCCGGAAATTCATGAAAATTACGGCATCACCATCATTGATCGTCGCGTCCGGCTGACCGTCTGCCTGAATCCGGGTTGCTTTGACGAATTCGTCGTTTTCGTCCCGCTCATAAGCCGCCTGCAAGCCCTCAACAGCAGAGTTGCTGGTGTATTCCGCTTCGCCCAGTGTCAGCAGATTGTAGGCTGACTCCACGCGATCCCAGCGGTTATCCCGATCCATTGCGAAGTAGCGACCGATGATAGTGGCCAGTCGGTATTGTCCCTCACCCAGTTCGTTCAGTTTGGCCTGCATCTTTTGTAATGAGGGCTCGGCGCTGCGTGGCGGTGTATCCCGGCCATCGAGGAAGCCGTGAACATAAACCCGTTTGGCGCCTTTACTTGCCGCCAGTTCGCAAGCCGCAACAAGATGATCTTCATGACTGTGCACGCCGCCAGGGGATAACAGGCCCAGAATGTGAACCGCTTTGTCTCCGGCAACCGCTTTGTCGATCGCGCTTACGAGTACGGGATTGGCAGTGAAGTCACCGGTTTCAATATCTTTGGTAATGCGCGTGAAGTTCTGATAGACAATGCGTCCCGCGCCGAGGTTCATATGGCCGACTTCAGAGTTGCCCATCTGCCCCTCTGGAAGACCGACTGCCATTCCCGAGGTGTGAATCAACGTTTTTGGTTGAGTATTCCACAGGCTGTCCCAATACGGTGTACGGGCGTGGTAAATGGCATTATTGTCTGGCTCGAGGCGGTGTCCCCAGCCGTCCAGGATGATGAGGGCAGTTGGAATACGCTTATCTGTCATAGGAGTCGGATCTCAATCTATTCACGTGCGGCAATTAATGTGGCTCAATTTTACCCTGAATCGCATTTTCATGCTACGGGTGACTTAATTGTGAGATGCATGGTTATCCTGATACGGTAAGGAGGTGTTAAGGCGGTGCTGCTGTTATTCGAACTTCTGTCCCATTGAATCTGTGTGTATAATGCGCGTCTGTTTTAACGGTGGGTGGTAAAATGGATCGATTTCTAGAGTTTATTGTTAATCATTGGGAGCTTTCAACAACGTTCCTGGCGTTAATTGTCGCGCTGATTATTGTTGAGAAGAAACGCGCAGGTGCAACGCTGTCACCTCAGCAGGTTACCTTTATGCTGAATAAAGATGCTGCAGTGCTCGTCGATGTCCGGGAGAAGAAAGATTTCAGTGAAGGTCATATTAAAGGGTCCTTGCACATGCCCATGTCCACGCTTAAAGAACGTAAAGCGGAACTGGATAAGCACAAGGACAAGCAGATCATCGTGGTTGACAAAATGGGTCAGCATTCCGGTATGGCCTGCAAGACACTGAAAGAAATCGGTGTCGAGAATGCTGCACGGCTTTCCGGTGGTATTGCGGAGTGGCGCGGACAAAATTTGCCCGTGGCTAAAAAGTAAGCGAACACATCGCTGGGGCTGTATTGTAACTGCTGAAATACAGTCCGCTTCAAGACGCAATGCGGCGTTGATTAGCGATACAATGTTCGAAATTCAATTCTCCAGGTAGTGAAAAGTTATGCAACAGGTTACGATTTACACCACACGCTTTTGTCCTTTTTGCATACGCGCAAAAATGTTGCTGGAAAGCAAAAATGTAGCGTTTCATGAAATTGCGGTTGATGGTAAGCCTGAATTACGCGATGAAATGACGCGAAAAGCCGGAAAACATACCGTTCCGCAAATCTGGGTTGGATCCGAGCATGTTGGAGGTTGTGACGAGCTTATGGCATTAAACCGTAGCGGCAAACTCGATACGTTGCTGGAAGGCCAGAACGCCTGAGTATTATCCGGATAGTGAGCGAAAATTTAACATTGCTGAGCTACAGTTGATACTTGGTGCACATTTTTGCACTAACAAAGCATATACCGATTTTTTTTAATGCTTTGGGGCTTGAAAGTCACTGATTCTGACCTCAAGTTTAGATATCACGAAAATAAATGTCACAAATAGCGGCGTAGAGCAGACGTTCCATGGCCTATTTGATTGTAAACGACCTTATTTTAAGTAATTCATTTTGACCTTATTAGAAACAGGAAATAATAATCATGGCTGAGAACGGACAGGCTTCTGCCAATCAACCACAATTTGCTCTGCAACGAATCTACGTGAAAGATGTTTCTTTCGAATCCCCTAACGCACCTACCATTTTTCAGGGTGAATGGAAGCCTCAGGTTAATCTGGACCTGAACACTTCCAGCTCGAAAGTAAGCGACAAGCAGTACGAAGTTGTGGTTTCTTTGACTGTAACGGCCAAAGTAGAAGATAAAACAGCATTTATTGCTGAAATCCAGCAAGCTGGTATTTTCTTTATCGACAATATTGAAGGTGCAAACCTGAACCAGACGTTAGGTGCGTTCTGCCCTAACTTGTTGTTCCCATATGCCCGTGAGGCAATTGATAACATGGTGGGTCGCGGTAGCTTTCCTCCATTGATGCTGGCTCCGGTTAACTTTGATGCGATCTATGCGGAAGCAGTTCGTCGCAAACAGGAAGAAGGTCAGCAACCTAACTGATCCGGATTCCGGGAGTTGCTTGAGTTCATCTTGAGTTCAAAGGCAGCTCCCAGCCTCGCTTTTGCAGTTTAGTCCTTCGGGTATCCCTTCGCAATCCATCCACTGGCTCATTGCATCGAGAAATCGATTTGCCGCCAGGCTTCGTACACAATGATTGCCACCGCGTTCGACAAGTTCAGGCTACGACTCTCTGGTAGCATGGGAATGCGTATACACTGACCCAACCCCAGTTCATCTCGTATTTCTTGCGGTAGGCCGCGCGTTTCCGGACCAAAGAGCAGGTAGTCATCCTGTTCAAATTGCACATTGGTGTGAGGTTGAATCGCCTTAGTCGTTAAGCCGAATAGTCGCTTTGGCTGAGCCTTTTCGAGGAACGTGGCGTAGTTCTTGTAGGTTTTCAGCTCGGCAAACTCATGATAGTCCAGACCAGCCCGCCTCAGTTTCTTCTCTTCCAATTGAAATCCCAAGGGTTCGATCAAATGCAGTTTGCATCCTGTGTTCGCCGCGAGTCGGATAATATTTCCGGTATTCGGCGGTATTTCCGGTTGATAGAGCACGATATTGAACATGGGAGCAATCCAGTTTGAAAAATTGAGCGGAGTTTAGCGGAAATCAGGCAAAAATACAGCTGCACGACGGTTTATGCTCCCCTTGGTATTGTGTGGGGTCTGTATTCACTGCTCGCACGGATATCATGTTCGTGAATGAAAAGTGATCTTTTGATGATAATTTCTGATGGTTTGTTTTGTAGGCTGTAGTCGGTGGCGAGTGGCAGAATTGCTTGGAGACTGCTCGAACAAATACGACAGATCAGATTGCAAGAGGGTAAAATCAAATGAACTACAAGGCGAACGTAAAACAGTCTGCGTTGGTGATGCTTATTGGTATCGCAACGGTATCAACAGCGTGGGCTCTGCCTCCGACAGAAGGAGAAATTATCCCCGGTGTTGGTGTGCCGGGTGTTGAGTTAGGCGATACACGGGCTCAGGTTGAACAAAGTTATGGGGCCCAGACGACCTGCGGTGCTGAAGCGGTGGGCTCAAGCTGTTACGACATCGGAGGTTTGGGGAGCGACAGTGCGGGTAACGTTTATGTCCGATTCGAAGGCACTAATGGAGGATCTGCTACAGGACAGCAGGATGACGTTGTTTCTGGGTTTAGTGTCTATAACACGCCGATTGTTGGCTTGAATTGGACTTTCGAAGGGGGCTACACCATCCGGGATTTCGAACTGCAGCCAGAATTGATTCAAGTGGTTTTCCCGGAGGCGGAGATAGAACAGCCGAACCTGTTTTTTACGCGCTATACCGATCCACAAGCGGGTGTTGAGCTTACCTCAAGATTTGATCCTTACGGGTTGTTTTACGATGTGACATTATTCTTGAGCAAACCGGATGCGAGTGAAGAGCCTGGCGGGGAGTCCGTATTACCGGAAATCCGTGTCAGTGACATTGCGATGAGCTTTCGTGATAACCGTCGTAATCGACATCAGGTGATGGCGGTGGTGTCAGTGGTTGATGAGGCAAGTGATGCGGTGCTGGACGCTACGGTTGAAGGTGTCTGGACCAAGCCTGGCGGGCGAACCGTTGCGGCGACACTGGTCACGAATCAATATGGTCGCGCAATTTTCCAGTTGCTCAGTCGTAAGGATGGTGAATACAAATTCACGATAAATCGAGTTATTTTTAATGACGTGCCATTGAATGAGGCGGAGAGCAAACTTATGCAGGTATTGGATGTACGGTAATCATTCAATTCGGGGGCGATTGGAATAAAAGGGATTGCGCGTGATCTGATGGGCGAATCGTCTCGAGATATCTCGATTGTTCGATTTTCTTGAAATGTTCAAGATCCCAGGGTCTGTCAGTCAGGAGCCGGGTAAATGATGTGCGGAGTATATAAGTACAGGCTTGGGTTCTCGCAAGTGGCGGTTTACCGGTTAGAACGGTAATCAATTTTCGTTGATACCATTGGCCTTCATAGTCGTCTAAACGTTGCCACTCAGCACTGCACAATCCATGGTAGAGTAAACCTGAAGTATTGCGAAGGGGACTCTCTTTTCTGATGGCAGGATACACTTGCCCTTTTAACAGATAGGCTCCATAACCCTGTAGTCGGGCGGGTTGCGCATCTGGCAACCGCCCTAATACAGCCTGAATGACATCCGGAATCAAAAGCGTGCCATACACAAAGCACGGGAGAGATGGCCGGTTTCTGATCGACGGATTAATCCCGTTCAACTGCCAGCGCAACCCCCATACCACCGCCAATGCACAGTGTTGCCAGACCTTTTTTGGCATCCCGCTTTTGCATCTCATGAACCAGTGTGACCAGAACCCGGCAGCCCGATGCTCCAATGGGGTGGCCAAGTGCAATTGCACCGCCATTGACGTTTACTTTTCCATTGTCCCATTCCATATCCCGGTTTACGGAAATGGCCTGTGCAGCGAATGCTTCATTGGCTTCAACCAAGTCCAGTTGATCTACGCTCCAGCCGGCCTTTTCCAGACACTTTTTAGATGCAGGAATAGGGCCCGTCCCCATAATACTGGGGTCTACACCGGCGTTGGAATACGCCGCGATTCTGGCCAGAACAGGTAAGCCCAGGGCTTTTGCTTTTTCTTCTTCGCAAAGAATTACCGCTGCTGCCCCATCATTGATGGAGGAGGCGTTAGCGGCTGTAACGGTTCCGTCTTTTTTAAACGCAGGACGAAGACCTGAGAATTTTTCCAGCGTCGCGCCGTGACGTGGATTTTCGTCCGTGTCGACTATGATGGGGTCGCCTTTGCGTTGCGGGATGGAAACGCTCACGATCTCGTCAGCAAATCGGCCTGCCTTCTGAGCTGCTTCTGCTTTTTGCTGGGAATGAACGGCAAACTGGTCCTGTTCTTCACGGCTGATACCGTATTTTTCCACGATATTTTCTGCAGTAATGCCCATGTGGTAGTCATTAAAGGCATCCCACAGGCCGTCTTTAATCATGGTGTCTTCCAATTGCCAGTTGCCCATGCGTTGCCCGTTGCGGGAATTCGGGAGTACGTGTGCTGATTGGCTCATGGATTCCTGACCACCGGCGATAACAATTTCCGCATCCCCCAGCATGATTGATTGCGCCGCCAGTTGGAGCGCTTTGAGGCCTGAACCGCAGACTTTATTGATGGTCATTGCCGGAACCTGACTTGGCAAGCCGGCATTGATACTGGCCTGACGCGCCGGATTTTGACCGCAACCGGCCGTGAGTATCTGGCCCAGAATGACTTCGTCAACCTGCTCGCCCTTGACGCCACTGCTTTCCAATAGTGCCTTGATAACGGTGCTGCCCAGTTGGTCGGCGGACAGTGATGCGAGTGCGCCTCCAAATGTTCCAATCGGGGTTCGTTTTGCAGCGACAATGACAACGTTCTTCATGAGGTCTCCTAGGTCGTTATTTAGGGTTTGGGTTGATTTGAGTGTGGGATATGTAATGCATGACGTAAGTCAGCGCTATTATATCCCGATTGAACGGCCACCATCTATGTTAATAATTTGACCGGAGACATAGGGAGCTTGAAAAGCCAGAAACTGGATGGTTTGGGCAATATCCTGCTCTGTACCGATTCGCTCCAGCGGGATCTTCCTTAAAAGCTGTTGCTGGTAGTCATGGGCGGCGGCCTTTGCTTCCGGTGTTGCCGATTCCGACTCCGGCCAGAGTATGGCACCGGGAGAGACGCCGTTGACTCGAATGTCGGGGGCCAGTTCCAGTGCAAGTGACTGGGTGAGCATCGCCATACCGGCTTTGCTGATACTATAGATCGGATGGTTGTTCAGTGGCCGCTGGCTGTAGATATCCACCAGATTAACGATACAGCCCTGCGACTTGGAGAGGGCGGGGCGCAAGTGCTGGCACAAGAAGAAAGGCGCTTTGATATTGGTGTTCAGTAAGTGATTCCATTGTGCTTCGGTGGCCTCCTGTAAGGGGGTCGGGTAGAACGCTGAGGCATTGTTAATCAGCACATCCAGTTTGCCTTTCCAATTCAGTGCTTGCTCAGAAAGTGCTGTCAATTCGCTGCTATCGGCCAGATTGGCAGGCACAGTAATGGCGGAGTCCGGACGACTTGCATTCAACTCGGCAGCCAGCGCCTCGGCTGCGGCCTGACTCTGGTGATAGTGAACGATAATATCACAACCGCATGCATGCAGGTGTCGGGCTGTTGCCGCACCAAGGCGTTTAGCCGCACCAGTAATCAAGACCACAGCAGGTTTCGGAATGTTGGGTGGGGAAAGTGTCATTTAGCAGATTCCTGATCAAATGTCGGTCTGGTTATACCGAATTTTCAGTGACATTAAAAATCAATTTTGTACAAAACATGACAGATCAGCTTGTGCTAGCATTGTGCTAGATAATTGAGGAGTAGGGCGTGACACACAATATTCCAGCTAAAGAGCAGGTCAGAATCAAAGTGATTCCAGAGCTGGGGGGCCTGGAGCTACTGCAGGCAAAGTACCATCGCCAGTGTTTCTCCCGCCATGTACATGAAGGCTATTGTATCGGCTTGATCGAGCAGGGCGCACAACGGTTCTGGCGCTCGGGAGCCCATCATGTGGCACCCCGGGATTGCATTATTTTGGTCAACGCAGACCAAGTCCATGATGGTCGTTGTGCGGATGATTCGGGGTGGGAGTATCGTGCGATTTATCCGTTACCCCAGGCATTTGAAAATGTTTCAGGGGATTATGCTGAAAACAATGGCGTTGCACCCTGGTTTCCGGAATCGGTTGTACGGGATGGGACGATGGCGATCCAGTTGCGGACACTGTTCAATGTGTTGGAGTGCTCGGAAAATGTGCTGGTCAACGAGTCATATTGGCTGTCGACACTCGCGATGTTGTTGCAACGGCATGGCACGGTCAAATCTCGAGACACTGAAGGGAGGCTCAACCGGACGTCGGTTGAACTAGTCCGTGAATATCTGCATGTGCACTACCTCGAACATGTTTCAATCCAGGATTTGGCCGCGTTCTATGGGGTAAACCCATGCCATTTGATTCGTGCGTTTACGCGTAAGTTTGGAATGCCACCTCACGCTTATCAAATTCAACTTCGACTGGCTCATGCCAAACAAATGATCCGTCAGGGCATATCCCTGGCAACTACTGCCGCGCATTGTGGTTTTACCGATCAGAGTCACCTGACTCGCCATTTCAAGAAAGCGCTTGGATTTGCCCCTGGCCGATACGCAAAAGCTTGTGTGTAGAGGCTTGTTGAGAGACGCATTAATCTATGAATCACAATTACTTATGAATCGCAATAACCTGACATTGTTCTGGCAGGGTGGTCGGGATACCTTGCCCTTGCTGGTGGCTGCGATGCCCTTTGGATTTGTTTATGGCGCGTTGGCCACTGAACAGGGGGGGAGTGGCCTCTGGGTTCTGGCAATGTCGATGTTTGTTTTTGCCGGTGCATCACAATTTATTGCCATCACCTTGCTGGCCAGTGCAGCGGCGTTGCCGGTGGTGGTTTTGACCGTATTTATTGTCAATCTTCGTCACAGTCTTTATGCCGCGTCGCTGATGTCTTCTGCCCATCGGTGGCCAGCGTGGCTCCGTGCCCCGATGGCATTTTGGTTGACCGACGAAACGTTTGCTGTGGTGAGTCGGCATATCTCGCAAGCAGGTAATGACATGAACTCAGATCGGGATGTGCAGACCTTTATCGCCTATTATCTGGGCTCGGCGGTATCGATGTACCTGAACTGGTTGTTGTGTACCGGTGCAGGCATTTTAGCGGGACAAACCATCGTGGGGATTCAGGCCTGGGGGTTGGATGTTGCCATGGTGATGGCATTCATCGGTATTGTTGTACCCATGCTGCGTAATTTACCGCAATGGTTATGCGCGTTGGTTGCTTGTACAAGCGCCTTGCTGACTTTTGACTGGCCCCATCAGACCGGGTTGTTATTTTCCGCCATACTGGCCATTGTTATTGCAGTATTTGTGCAAATCAGGAGTCGAGTTCCACAGACTGTGTTTGAGGCAGAACCGGGGAGGGCAAGTTGTGAATAACGGTTGGTTGATTCTAGCGATGGCGCTGGTCACTTTTTTGCCCCGTTTTCTTCCGATTGCATTTGCCGGAAAAGTCAAATTGCCAGCCCTGTTACTGCAGGCGTTTGAGTTCATTCCCATCGCTGTTCTGACTGTCATTATCACGCAGACCGTATTTGTTCATGACGGTGAAATAGCCCTGAGTTTCAATAACCATTATCTGTGGGCTACTTTAGTGGCAACTGGTGTTGCACTGGTCACGCGATCACTCGGATTCACGGTTGGCGTGGGTCTTTTGGTGTTCTTTGTCTTGCGCTTCATTGCAGGTTAGCGGATACACTGCGCTATTAACGTGAGTTGTTGCCGTTCAATTTCTGCGCCAAGCGCTTTGCCTTTAAAACCTTCTCTGAGCAGCGTCTTAGGGTCAATCTGCCTGAGCGCTTCGAGTATGTTGGCGAAGAAATCCTCCGGGGATAGCTGATCAGGTTCCGGGGCCTGAACGGCGAGACTGATCTCAATAAAAGGCTTCAGGTTGTCAGGGGATTTCAGGGCACCGCTGCTGGTGAGAAATGCCAATAACTGTTCAGGAGCATGTTGAGTGGGTCTGTTCACCACATCCTGAAACCGGCAGCAGAGTTCTGCCCGTTTCTGAAATACTTTGGGCATTTTAATTCGTGCTGCCAGTTGCTCGATTTGTGCCGTAGCGGCTTCCGGTTCGAGCTGTTTGCTGAATTGATAGAGGATAATGGCCAGTCGGCTTTCTGGTGAAGATATGGTTTTGCTGGCGAGGATGAGGTCTCGCTCCCAGTCGGGTTCATTGATAATGCCTAGTAACTCCGGCATGGTGACGGCTAACGCACCGCATGCAGCCAGCGTGATGAAATACACTTCAGGGGAGGGCTCGCCCAGCGCCCGGCAGGTCTCCTGCCAAACCCGCTCCGGTACAAGGTGATCCGCTTCGCCGGTGTCGACCATTTCTTTCATAAGTGCCATGGTTTCATCGGCAACGGTAAAACCGAGATGGTGGAATCTTGCTGCAAAGCGGGCGACACGCAATATCCGCAGAGGGTCTTCGATAAAGGCCTCCGACACATGGCGTAATATCCGGTTTTGCAGGTCTGTTTGTCCCTGGAAGGGATCGGTAATATTGCCGTTTTTATCCATGGCCATGGCATTGATGGTAAGGTCTCGCCGTCTCAGGTCATCCTCAAGAGTCACATCCGGCGCGGCATGGCATTCAAAACCTTTGTAGCCTTTACCTTTTTTACGCTCGGTGCGAGCAAGGGCGTATTCTTCTTTGGTTTGCGGATGCAAGAATACCGGAAAGTCTGCACCCACCTGGCTGTAGCCTGATGCAAGCAACACCTCTGGTGTGGCTCCGACCACGACCCAATCCCGATCTTTGACCGGAATATTCAGCAGTTTGTCGCGAACTGCTCCACCGACCAGATAACTTTTCATAACCCTACTCCCATAACCACACCCATAACCATACTTTCTCTGGTTTCTCAGCTTGCGTGGTGCGTATTTTGCCCCTGAATCGATGCGGAGTATACCGGTGACGTTGCGGATAGTATATGTAGCTATAAACGAGACCTTTACCAGCATTGCCTGGGCGATCAGAGAATGACAGATACAAATTGTTACAGGTTTATCGTAAAGTATTTGCGAGTTCGGGCCGATCATTTCAGTTGGAGTAAGGTTTTATTCAAGTATCGTCTAGAAGGAAGGAATTCGTGAAACATATTCACTCCGGCGTGGTTGTCCTGTGTGTGTTGTTACTGGCAGGGTGCAGCTACAGTCCTTACTATCCACATCATTGCGGCCACGTTGAGCACCACGAAACAGGCTATATTGCTTGGTATTGGCCGGTTGAAGCCCCCCACCGCCACCCTCGGACACCGAGCCCGTCTGCACAGCAATCTGCCTGTGTCCCCTGTGCCAGCGAAGGGAGCGTCACAACCGGGTGTGCCTGTGGTCATCACCATCACCATTATTATTTTCAGCACAAGGAATATGAGGATTACTGAGGCTTGTCCCAAACCTTGTTTCAGTAATGGCGCTAAGGTCCAAGTGTTGGCACGGTTTTTTCTACTAACCCTGTAAAATTGGAAAAGTGGCGACTTTTTGCCGCTTTCTTCGACCATCCGATAAGTTGGCGATTTACCAGGGGTAAGCTTACATGAATACCATTCGCTTTTCGTTCAAACCTTTGATGCAGGTGGGGGCCGTTGCAGGCATGCTGTTCCTGACGGGATGCATGTACCACGGGCACGGCAAAATGTATGGGCCGACCGGGCAACCGGGCTGTGATGGTTGTGTGCAGCAACAAGTTTTACCGCCACCCCAACCCGAGAAAGTGGTGGTTCGGGCGACAGGATATGGGTCTTACATGAATCCCAAGGGGGTCGGGGAAGAGCGTCAGCGTTTTATGGCGATGCGTGCATCGAAACTTGATGCGTTGCGTAATTTGACCGAGCGAGTTTATGGTACCCAAATCTTTGGTAATTCCTACGTTAAGGACATGGTACTGGACAATGATCATTTGCGCACTGTGATTGATGCCCATATCCGTGACGCCAAAGTGGTCTCTGTCAACCAGCTCTCCTCAGGCGGATTTGAAACCGTGGTCGAGATGCAGCTTTCTCCCCAGCTTTCCCGCTGTCTGGGAACGGCGGATGCGACTGCGGCAGTTTGCCAGTCCTTTATGACGACCCGGATGCCGGTATCTGCCAGAGCCGCTTCGCCCAGCTATGCCCATAAGCATGGTATGTACTTCGTCGAATAACGCAGCTTAAAGTGATTTCTGGTGTACCGGAGGGGATATGACTGGCCTCAACTATTTTTTGACGCGCTGGATCGCCTGTTCTGTAATTGGCCTGTGGATCTGGAGTATATCTGGCCTGCTCAAGGCAGAATGGGTCAGTGGAGAAGGGGTTGCAGTGATTCAGTATGGCGATGTTGATGCGGCAATGCTGGAAGCACGTCGGTTAGCCCTTCAGGATGCACTTTCCAAGGGAATGCTGAGGGTTTCCGGCTCGACAAAAGTGGTGAATGGTGCGGTCCAGCGCGATGATCTCATGGTTTCCAGTCAGGCTTCGGTAAAAAAAGTCGAAGTTTTGAGTGAAAAAGTCGATGGCAACGAGGTTCGGGTGGTCATCAATGCCAATTTGAGTTCCGAGTCGGCCTGTCCGTCGGGCACCGCGAATCATTACCGCAAGAAGTTGGCCGTCACAAGTTTTGCCTTGCAAGAGCGGGAGCAAGCCTCACTGGGTGGCTTGGATAATATTGAGCGTGCCCTTGCCAGCCATTTTGTTGATCAATTGAATCGCACGGGTAACATGCTTGTATTCGAAAGTAGTCAGTACAAGCTCTATGATGAGATCCGCAACGCACCCACTGCCGAGTCGGAAAAACGAACACTGACCAAAGCGGTTCGTATTGCCAAGCAGATGGATGTCCAGTTTGTGCTCTCGGGAGTGGTTCGCGATTTATCAGTGCATGATCCGGACGCCTTCGGTACTTCAATTATTGCCGGTATGACCCGTTGGGCCGGAGAGGCCGATACCCGTCGTGCCTTTGATATTGAAGTATTTGTTCATGATGGTTTTAGTGGTGCTCTGGTTTTTCAAAATCGTTATCGAACGGACGCCGCCTGGGATTTGGATCTGGACGCTAGTCCCGGTTTCGGATCACCGCATTTTTGGAACAGTGATTACGGTAGCAAGGCGGCCCGTTTGTTGAGCGGTGTTACCACTGAGGTTGCTGAGTTGGTTCAGTGTCAGCCGTTTATGGCGCGAATTGCTAAAGTCGATGGAAAAATTATTCATTTTTCTACCGGGGCCAGTGCCGGTATTCGCCCGGGTGACCAAATGAGTATTTATCGCGGAATGCAGTATTTTGACGCTGATCTTCTGGATTTTACCGAGTTGACGGACGTGAAAACGGTTCTGACGGTGGATCAGGTTCAGCCCCACTTTTCACGCGGTCGTATGGTGGTTGATGCGGGTCGGGTGAATATTCAAAAAGATGATTTGTTGATTGTTTGGTAGTGGGTCGTGGGCAGTGGATAGAGGAGAATGGATAGAGGGGGGCGTCTGCACAGTGGCCCAGATTTGCAATAGCTTACGTTTTATGAATATTGCCGCTCCACCAGCGCAGAATACCATAACCCAGTAAAGCCGAGCAAAATGACCCAGTTAAGATCCCGATACGATCAACTGCGGTGTAATCCGGTCCGGCATGCTCAAAGGCGAGTGATCCGATAAACAGACTCATGGTAAAACCAATTCCGCACAGCGCTGAAACGCCAAAAAGGTGACGCCAGTTACAGCGGCTTGGCAGGGCTGCCATTCCCAGCTGTATAACAATAAAACAGAATAGGAATACGCCAATTTGTTTGCCGAAAAATAAACCGGCGGCAATGCCCAGTGAGATCGAATTAAATAGCTCACCATTGCCCGTGGTCAGTGAGACGCCTGCATTGGCGAACGCAAACAGCGGTAGAATAACCAATGCAACAGTACCCCGGATGCTGTGTTCCATCTCGATTAAGAGTGGTTGCCCGCTTTCCCCTTTGACGCTTAAAGGCATGAACATTGCCAGAACGACGCCGGCCAGTGTCGCATGTACTCCCGATTTTAGCACTGCAACCCACATCACAATACCGGTAAGCAAGTACGGCGCGACTTGACGGACTCGCAGCTTATTCAATATGAATAAAACGCAAACCATTGAAAACGCGATGGCAATGGAGAGCTCGGAAAGAGAGACCGTATAAAAAAAGGCGATGATTAAAATTGCGCCGATATCGTCCAGAACGGCCAGGGAGGCGAGAAATATTTTAAGGCTGGCGGGAACTCGATTCCCCAGTAGTGCCAATACCCCGAGTGCAAACGCGATATCTGTAGCCGCTGGTATCGCCCATCCCTGCAGTGCAACCTGATCATCTATGTTAATGGCGACATAGATTAGCGCGGGAAACAACATGCCACCGATTGCCCCGGCTGTGGGCAGTACCATACGTTTCGGAGAAGCGAGTTCTCCTGTTAAAATTTCCCGTTTTAGTTCCAGTCCCACATGGAAGAAAAATATTGCCATCAATCCATCATTTATCCAAAGTAAAAGCGGTTTGGCGATATCCAGCTCACCAATGCGGATTTCTACAGGTGTGGCCAGTAAGGCATCATAGTAATGATCCAGGGGGGAATTGGCGCAAATAATAGCGAGCAGGGCGCAACCCAATAACAGCACACCACTTGAGGACTCGTGTTTTAACGCAGATTGCAACTTGTTTGGCATAGCGGTGCGTTACGCGGATTGGTGTTCAGGAGTATGCTCAGTGTAGCACTGCTGATCAATCCGCGTACAGCGAATATTGTGAGTTGAGAGGCTAGTTTGAATAGTGTGCGGCGCTGGCGAGAATCTTTTGCAGCATGGCGCGCAGGCCGTTGCCACGGGTCGGGCTGATGTGGCGGAAAAGGTCCAACTGAGTAAAAATACCATCGACATCGGTTGTAGTGAGCTCGGCAGGTTTCTTGCCATTTAACATGCAGAGAATGATGGCTGCCAGACCGCGGACAATCATGGCATCGCTGTCAATTAGCAGGAATAGTTTCCCGCTTTCAGCATCAAGGTAGTCAATCAGCCAGACCTGGCTTTGGCAGCCGTGGACTTTGTTGTTTTCGATTTTGTCTTCTTCCGGAAATGCGGGCAACTTTTTACCCAAATCAATGATATAGGCGTAGCGCTCTTCCCAATCATCGAGAAAAGAGAAGGTGTCGAGCACCTCGTCGATTGTGACATCGATTCCCAGGGGATTGGATTTAAACGTATCTGCTTTTGTCATTCGTAATGCCTGTGGTCTATTTAGAGGGTAAAGCTAAAATTGTGCCGACCGTGGTCGCCCCGGATCTCCGTGTTGCCAGAACCGGGTTTTACAGCATGCCCAGTTCCAATTTGGCTTCGTCTGTAAGCATGTCATTGCTCCATGGCGGGTCAAAGACCAGATCCACTTGAACCTTATCAACATTTGGGACATGTTCGACCTTCAGCTTTACATCATCGGCAATCACCTGTCCCATGCCGCAGCCGGGGGCGGTCAGTGTCATTTTGATGTAGACTACATTGCCGTTTTCAGACCCGTTCTCAACCTGACACTCATAAATCAGTCCCAGATCAACCACGTTAACGGGGATTTCAGGATCATAAACTGAGCGAAGGGCTTCCCAAATCTGGTTTTCGTTAACAGAGCCATCCGCCGGCGTTTCAAAATCCACGAACTTGACCTCTTTACCTAGCGCATCCGCATCTTTGGCTTCAATACGTGCCAGGTTGCCATTGATCGCCACGGTGAACGAGCCACCCAGACTTTGTGTGATGGTTACAAAGTTATCCTTCGGGATTGTGATTTCAGTACCTGCCGGGACAATTTTGGCTTCAACGTCCCGTTTGGTCAGTACCACTTCGCGTTCTGCAGACATAGAGGGTATTACACCTTTACTTGAAAAGAATTAACGATGCCAGTGTCGAGCAACTGTCGCTCAGGAAACTGAAAAGCTTTCACCGCAGCCACATTCACCGGTGGCGTTGGGATTGCGGAACACCAGTGTTGAGTTCAGGCCTTCAGTGACATAGTCGATTTCCATGCCGGATAACATGGGCAGGTCATCGGCTTTAACCAGTATTCTCACGCCGGTACCTGGCTCAAAAACAGTATCATTGGGCTCAGAGTTTTCTACGATTGATGTTTCGTACATATATCCGGAGCAGCCGCTTTGTTTCAGATCAATGCGAATACCGATGGCATTCGGCGTGCGTTCGATCTGTTTGCGGGTATGGTTTAGCGCGGCGGAGGTCATAGTGACCCCGGCAGAGGGGATAAACTCGTTAACGCTCATGGTGTTCTCCATAGTCGAGGCAGTTTTTATCGTGCTGCCACATCTACTTAAGTGTTCGTCTTAGTATGCCATAACGGGGAAAGTGCGTTAACCCGGTTAGCATCAAGTAAATAGCCGCTGAATTTTTTCCAGGGCATCGAATAATCGGTTAACCTCATCTTCCGTGTTATACAGTGCAAATGAGGCTCTGGCTGTACCCGGGATATTGAACCACTCCATCAGTGGCATGGCACAATGATGGCCGGTACGAATGCCGATGCCTTGTTGATCCAGCAGAGTCCCGATATCACTGGGGTGTAGTCCGTCAATTAAAAATGACATGACGGGCACTTTCTGTTCTGCGGTACCAATAATGCGCAAGCCGGTGATTTTCTCTGCACGCTCCTGTGCCAGCTCATACAATTTCTGCTCATGGGCGGCCATGCCGGTGCGATCCAGTGCCTGCATATAGTCAATTGCAGCAGCAAGGCCCACGGCTTCACAAATGGCTGGTGTGCCGGCTTCAAATTTGTACGGCAAAACGTTAAACGTGGTTTTTTCGAAACTGACGCGTTCGATCATTTCGCCACCACCCTGATAGGGGGGCATGCGCTCAAGATGTTCGCGCTTACCGTACAGAACTCCGATGCCGGTGGGGCCAAAGAGTTTATGTGAGGAGAAGGCATAAAAGTCGCAATCCAGTGCCTGAACATCCACTGAACCATGGGGAACGCGTTGCGCGCCGTCGATCACCGTATAGGCACCTGCTGCTTTGGCCAGTGTGATCAATTCATTGACTGGGTTGATTGTCCCCAGAACATTTGAAACCTGAGTCACTGCCACAACGCGGGTTTTCGCGTTGAGCAGGTTCTTATAGCTCTCCAGGTCGAGTTCACCGGCCTCATTGATATCAATAACCCGAACAATCGAACCGGTGCGTTCGGCAACAAGTTGCCAAGGTACGATATTGGCGTGGTGCTCCATGCGGGAGACGATGATTTCATCACCTGCTTCAAGCTCTGGAGCCAGACCATTGGCAACCAGATTGATCGCTTCAGTGGTACCCCGAACCCAGATTATTTCAGCACTTTCCCGGGCATTCAGGAACTGTTGAACGGTTTTTCGTGCCCCCTCAAAGCCAGCAGTCGCCCGATCGCCCAAGGTATGCGCACCTCGGTGAACATTGGCATTATCGTTATGGTAATAATGCGTCATTGCCTGAATGACGCATTCCGGCTTCTGGGCACTGGCAGCACTGTCCAGATAGATCAGCGGCTTGCCGTTCACGCTTTGTTGCAAAATACCAAAGTCCTGTCGAATGCGGTTCACGTCAAAAGGCGTAGCCGTGGCTGCAGTGCTTTGGGGAGTGACCGGGTTGTTTTCAGTGTTTTGCATTGGCTTTGGCTTCTCGTGCTTATCTGGATCTTTACTTAATATATTGGGGCTGATTATTCGCTTGCAAAGGCGTTTGCCAGAAAAGCTTCCAATCGCGCCACGACCAGGTCTCGAACCTGTTCATTCGGAACCTGCTCTATCAGTTCGTTTATGAAGCCCAGGCTCAGCATTGACATGGCTTCCTGATAACCGATGCCGCGGGACAGAAGATAGAACAGGGCTTCTTTATCCAGTTGGCCAACCGTTGCACCGTGAGCACATTTGACGTCATCAGCGTAGATTTCAAGTTCCGGTTTGGTGTCAATCTCGGCATTGGATGAGAGCAACAGGTTCTTGTTACTCATATTACCCAGAGATTTTTGCGCATCCCGGTGGATCAGAATTTTGCCATTGAAAATACCATGGGACTCATCGGCTGCAATCCCGCGATAGGTTTCTTCACTGGTGCAGTGTGGTGCAACGTGCTCAATCAATGTGTGATTGTCATAGTGTTGCTTGCCCTGAGTGATGTATACACCGTTGAGCACGCAGTTTGCCCCTGCTTCCAATAAATTCAGACGCAGATCATGTCTACGCAGCTTTCCACCAAAGCCAATGCAGTGTGATGCATAGTGACTGTCGCGGGCGCAGTTTACCGTCGTCAAGCCGACATGCTGTACGGTTTCTGCCTCCATGCCTAAGCGAATCGTGGTTAATCGCGCTTGTGGGGCAAGATTGATCTGGCACACGGTGTTGGTCAACTGCTGTGCATTTTCCGGGCCCGTGTATTCTTCGATCACCGTTGCTTCAGTGTTAGTTTCGGCCTCAATGATTATGCGAGGGTATATTGAACCAGCAGATTCGGTTTGAGTATCAAAAATCAATTGAATGGGTTGATCGAGAACGGCATTCTTTTTGATGCTGAGTAAAAGGCCATCTCTAACGCGGGCGCTATTCAGTGTCGCAAATGGCAGGCTGTTGTCGCCGATGTTCTCGCTCAAGCGTGTTTGAATCAACTCGATTTGCTCAGCTGTTGCACTGCTGAAAGCGGTCACCTCCAGTGCATTCGAATCTGCAGGCAGGCGCGATTCAGCGGCGTCGAAAATGCCATTCACAAAGACAATTCGATAGCCGCCAAAGTCCTGAAGATGGCTCTGCGTGTCCCGAGAATCGGGTTGGGCTGCCAGTGTGTCAGACAAATCCAGATACTGACTGGAATACTTCCAGGCTTCTGTTTTTCGGGTTGGAATCGAAAGTTCAGAAAGTGCTTTCTGCGCCTGAATATTGCTTTGCGTCAACCAGTTATCTGAGGCCGGCGTGGGCTCAGACAGGAAGCCAGTTGGGAAAGATACAGTTTTGCTCATGCCAGACTCCTGTTAAGCGTGAGAAGTTTCAGTATCATCGATACCCAGCCAGCCGTAGCCTTTCTCTTCCAGCTCGAGGGCCAGTTCCCGGCCTCCGGACTTGATAATCTTGCCTTTTGCAAGGACGTGCACAAAATCCGGTACCACATAGTTCAAAAGACGTTGATAATGCGTGACCATAATTACGGAGCGGTCTGGCGAGCGCAGTGCGTTAACACCATCTGAAACAACTTTCAGGGCATCAATGTCCAGGCCAGAGTCAGTCTCGTCCAAAACGGCAAGTTTGGGTTCCAGCATCAGCATTTGCATGATTTCGTTGCGCTTTTTCTCACCACCGGAGAAACCTTCGTTCACGCCACGTTTCAGGAATGAATCGGCCAGATTAACCTGACGCGCTTTTTCTTTTGCCATTTTCATGAATGAAACGGCATCCAGTGGCTCCAGGCCTCGGTGTTCACGAATGCTGTTTAACGATGTTTTCAGGAATTGTAAGTTGCTGACACCTGGGATTTCCACCGGGTACTGGAAAGCCAGAAAGATACCTTCCCGAGCTCGTTCTTCGGTAGACGCATCGACGATGCTTTTGCCTTCCAGTTCTATGCTGCCACCGGTTATTTCGAATGCGTCGTTTCCTGCAAGAACCTGGGAAAGGGTACTTTTACCGGAACCATTAGGGCCCATAATGGCATGAATTTCTCCGGGTTTTACTTCCAGATTAATGCCCTTGAGAATTTGTTTTCCCTCTACAGATGCTTCCAGATTGCTAATTTTCAGCATAGTTTTACTCGTCTATCCAAACTTAATTCGTTACGCAGGGAGCGGGCGATAAGCCCGTCCCGATCAAAGGGGGGTATGAGGCAGTACTTTACCCGACGGAACCTTCCAGGCTGACTTCCAGGAGTTTGGTGGCTTCCACCGCAAACTCCATGGGCAGCTCTTTAAAGACCTCTTTACAGAATCCGTTTACGATCATGGATACGGCTTGTTCCGGGTCGATGCCCCGTTGCCGACAGAGGAATAGCTGTTCGTCGCTGACTTTCGATGTTGTCGCTTCATGCTCGATAATCGCGGACTTGTTTTTGTTCTCAATGTAAGGGAAGGTGTGCGCTCCACACTGACTGCCAATTAACAGCGAGTCGCATTGAGTGTAGTTTCGGGCACCATCTGCATTGGGTCCGAAGCGCACCAGACCGCGGTAGCTGTTGTTGCTCTTTCCTGCGGAAATGCCCTTGGAGATAATGGTGCTTTTGGTATTTTTGCCCAGGTGGATCATTTTGGTTCCGGTATCCGCCTGTTGGAAGTTGTTGGTCAGGGCAACAGAGTAGAATTCACCTACACTGTTTTCACCCCGTAATACACAGCTCGGGTATTTCCAGGTAATCGCTGAACCGGTTTCGACCTGAGTCCATGAAATTTTGGAATTTCGGCCCAGACAGGAGCCTCGCTTGGTAACGAAGTTGTAAATGCCACCTTTGCCTTCTGCATCACCAGGGTACCAGTTCTGTACTGTGGAGTATTTGATTTGTGCGTCGTCTAATGCCACCAATTCAACAACCGCTGCGTGCAATTGATTCTCGTCCCGCATGGGGGCTGTGCAGCCTTCCAGATAACTGACATGGCTGCCTTTGTCGGCAATAATCAGTGTGCGTTCAAACTGACCGGTATTGGCGGCATTGATACGGAAGTAAGTGGACAGTTCCAGCGGGCAGCGCACACCCTCAGGGATGTAAACAAAGGAACCTTCACTGAATACCGCAGAGTTCAATGCAGCATAAAAGTTGTCCCGTTGCGGTACAACGGAACCCATGTATTTTTGAACGAGTTCGGGATGTTTGTGAACCGCTTCGGAAATCGGGCAGAAAATAACACCGGCTTCTGCAAGTTGTTCTTTAAAGGTGGTGGTGACAGACACACTGTCGAACACCGCATCAACCGCGACGCCAGCGAGTTTGGCGCGCTCATGCAGAGGGATGCCCAGCTTCTCGTAAGTGCGCAGCAATTCGGGATCAACTTCATCCAGACTTTTTGGCCCGTCTTTTTTGGACTTCGGTGCAGAATAGTAAGAGATGTCGTTGTAATCGATTTTCGGGTAGTGAACGTGAGCCCAGTCTGGCTCGTCCATTTCCAGCCATGCTTGGTAGGCCTTAAGACGCCATTGTAACAACCACTCCGGTTCGTTTTTGATCGCGGACAAGCGGCGGATGATATCTTCGTTCAGGCCGGGCTCAAACGTTTCAGATTCGATATCGGTGACAAAGCCATGCTCGTATTCTTTTTTGATCAGCTCGTTTACCGGTCTTCCGGTGTTACTCATATAGACGTGCTCCGTGTAATATCGCGTTTGCCTGGAAAATGCAGTCGACAGGAGCGGTACAGTGGTCAAATCTGTACGTGGGCACAGGGTCGGACTGCTGCTGGAGCAAACGACGGGGGTAGTGTTTAAAGGTCTATGTTGGCGGTATTGTACAATAACCGAGTAAAATAGTCAGGTTTTATTTTGACTAAAGAATAATCGATGCAAAGCTGCTGATTATTCCAAGCCAAG
Organism: Oleiphilus messinensis; assembly: GCF_002162375.1. Taxonomy (GTDB): domain Bacteria; phylum Pseudomonadota; class Gammaproteobacteria; order Pseudomonadales; family Oleiphilaceae; genus Oleiphilus; species Oleiphilus messinensis. The sequence continues at coordinate 1,846,173 of NZ_CP021425.1, forward strand.
TCGCTGAAGTCTTTCAGTCAAGTCGCTGAAGACTCTAAGCCAATTGACTAACAATGTAGTGTTCGGCAGTAAGGCATATTTTAGGGGCAGGGGGGCATCAGGCCTGCCATTGGGCGCTATTTTACCTGTTTATGCGATAAAATCCAAAATTCTGTTGAGGCAGGTCGGGTCCGGGGGTTGATCCATTGGGTGACCACCCTGGTCAGGGTGGTCACCTATGAAGTGCTGGCCGTCAGAAAGTGTAAAACGACGGTGTATCTGGTAGTCACAGGTTTTGTGCGGTTTGCGGGTAACGAGCTTGTTCCGAAGCGGCGATGGAGATCTCCAACAGGTTGTGTACACCTTTCACGCCTTTCGTGTTTTTTACCACGTACTCAACCAGTTCTCTCAGTTCTTCCGACGTGACGCGACCCGTTATCGCAACGACGCCTTGGGTCGTTTGGACGTTAATTTCCGAACGCTGCAGGTGAGGGTTGAGAACCAGTCGGGTCTGCACCCGGGTTGTTGTCGAAAAGTCGGCCAGCCAGCTGGCATGGCTGTCATCGTCATACGGCGAGGTTTGTGCAGTCACGCCCGCTAAAGTGTCCTCCTGAATGACGCGTTTCTCGTGAATTATCCGATTATCCTGTTGCACGATAATATTATTGCGTACCTCATCGACACCCTCGATATTGATGGCAACTTCTCCGGCCAGATCTTTTTTGATTTCGTCATCAACCTTACCCTTTAACGTTGCTGTGTGTCCTGCCACGGTCACGTCGATATCACGGGCATTCAGATGGTTACTTAACACGAATGCCGCTTCAATTTGCCCGGTTCGCCAGCTTTCAAGAATATTGTTACGAATTTCGTCTGCCAAAGTTGATTTGCTCTCGTCCGTTATCGGGGTTGTCTGCTCTGACGTGATGGTGACGTTTGATTCAGCGGGTTGCATCGCTTGCTGTTCGAGTATCGGGTCAGCAAGTGTGTGGAGTGATTGTAATACCAGCAGTCCCGCTAGCATTAGCTGTTTACATAAGCTCATTGGTTTCATAATCAAATCCTCTTTGTTTGGCTGCACCCGGACAGCGATTGGGGTGCTTGATTGCAAGTGCGATGTCGATCGTGTTAGCACTGGAATCGGTCTACGCTAAATGTAAAGCGAGTAGTGTGCCTGGATAAGATTTATCTAGATAAATTATGAGGATATGAGTGTGGTGCCGGAGCGGGGTTATGGCAATAACAAAAATGCAGCCTTAGTGCTGTCACTGAGTTATGTTTTTTTTACTTTTTGGTTTCTTTTTGGCAACTGGGGCGACTGCTTCGGAATAAAATAACGAGGATTCAGTGGCTTGCAGTGTTGCTGATCAGCAACTCAACAAGTAAACCATGCTTCAAGACCACAGCCCTCAAGCGGGCAGGAAGGGCCGGGCCAGTGCTGGCCCGGCTTGAATCTATTTCAGATTCTTTTGCAGATCCATACGCTGAAGCAAGACTGGCTTGGCTTCGCCATGAGATTGTCCCGTGGCCCCGAAGGTGGATAATATTTCAGTTATGAAATCCAGCCCGGATATATCCTGATTGGTAACGGTAATCTCTGAAAGTTTGCCAAATACCGGGTAGCCCCCACAAATCTCACCCAGTTGACAGACGAAATTGTCGTTGTCGATATCGGAGCCGCCGGCAATTTTGTAGGTACCGGGGGATACATTGGTGAAGTTGTAGCTGAAAGAACCATCTCCCAGGTCGGTTGGCGTCATTTGGTCGATTGCATTCAGTTCGCTGTCCAGTAGCAGCAGATAAAGCGTTCCAGTTTCGCCCGTCGTATCGGTGCTGCCCACCTGCATACTGACTTGCACATTCAGTGTGGTGTTATTGCTCACCGAAAAGGTCAGGGTTGCGGAATATTTGGACTCACTCAGACCGGTGCGGTCCACAGAGACCAAATAAGTACCCAGACCATTGCTATCCACAGATTGTGCCGAAACCGTCAACCATGATGCCGTGTCGGTAACCGACAATATACTGGCGGACTCGCCGCCGACATTGCTTAACACCAGGGTTGCGCTGCTTGCGATACCTAAGCTCAAACTACTGGGTGATGCCGTGATCACTGCTGGAAGTGGGCCTGTTGTGCCACCTTGAGCCAGTGTTTGAGCGGCTTCAACCGCCTTTAATGCATCAATGATGCCGTGACCGTAGATATCGTCCCGACCACTGGCACCCTGGTCATTGGTGATATCACCATTGGTAATGAGTGTATCGACCTGACCCGGGGTGAGATTCGGGTATACCGCTTTCATGAGCGCGAGCACACCCGCCACATGTGGCGTGGCCATCGAGGTGCCCTGATAGAAGGAGAGGGTTGACTGTCGGGTACCGGTTGAATCATCGACTATGGTACTCAGCACGCCATCTGCATAGCCATCATTATTCAAGTCGGCACCGGTATCACCGCCGGGGGCAGCAATGTCGACTCGGGTACCAAAGTTGGAATAGGGGGCTCGGTTGTTATTGTAGTCTGTTGCACTAACCGAGATTACGCCGTCATATGATGCTGGGTACGAAAACTGGGACGTATTTTCATTGCCCGCCGCAGCGACAATGATTACTCCGGCGGCGCGGACGGCATTGATCGCCTGTTGTGCTGACTGTGAATAGCCGCTACCGCCAAGGCTCATGTTGATAATGTCAGCCCGCTGGGGCGGTACGGTGCCGCTATCGTTACTGAGTCCGGCAGAAAACAGCATGGCTTGAATGATGTCATAGTCCGTTCCGCCATACAGCCCCAATGTCCTTAGTGGCATGATTTTAGCGCCCCACGAGACGCCCGCAACGCCGATGCCATTGTTTGTTCCTGCGGCAACGGTTCCGGCAACATGGGTGCCGTGCCAGCTACTTGAGCTAAGTTGTGCCGCATCACCCGGATCATCTGCATTATTATCGATTCCGTCACCGTCGCGGGCGTTGGTGGGATCCGAGATGAAATCGTAGCCATCCACCAGTTGTCCCTGAAGATCAGAGTGATTCAGGAAAACACCGGTATCAATGACCGAGACGATAACATTTCCGGCATCAGGAGTACCCGTGGTGATTTCCCAGGCCTGTGGCAAGTTGATGATGGGGTAGTGCCATTGGAATTCGTATCGTGTGTCGTTGGGCACGCGCTTGGTTTGGTAAAGGTAATTGGGATGGGCAAAGGCAACGTCGCTACGTTGCTGCAAACGTTTGATGTGTTGCAAGGTTTGCCACTTGGCATAAGCCTCCGGGTTTTTGCGTTGCAGGTCTGCGCTGAATGCCGATTCTGAGAGGGCAAGTGTACTGAGCGCTTGAGTTCCATCCCAGCGGGCCAGCATCGCGCGCTCCGGGTTGTTATGGCTTAATTGAGCTTGTACCTGATTGACCGTTAGCGTCTGGCTATGCAATGCCTGGGCGAGGTTGCCACTGGTGGCTACCGAGTCTGTATTGAGTTGAACAATCGCTTCATTGGCAACGAAGTCTCCGCTGATTTGCTCTGTGCTGTCAGGGGGACTTGCTGCGGTGGCGCTGTTGTCCAGTTTGAGTGTGTATTTCGAAATTCCACTGAACGCCGAAACCTGGATGAAATAATTTCCGCTTGAGGGGATTGTGACCTCTTCAAATTCATTCACCGAGAGGGAGGATGCAATTAATTCCTGGGATGAATCATAGAGATAAAGATCTAAATCGCCCTGATAGGTATCGGTTCCTGCGTAGTCGACCACTTGCATACGAACCAGTTGATTGGCCTGCAGCGAAACGGCATAAATGTCGGACGCATCGGCAGAGAAGCCAAATCGATCCAGTGCCTGTCCGGTACCTTCTGCACTGGCAAAGCCGCTCAGTGTAATCAGGTTGGCAATATTTTGTGCCGAATCAAAAGTATCATTGCTAACATTTTCGGTACTCTGGGGATCGTTGATATCGGAGTCCAGATCGGTATTGCTGGCGGCTGAGACAATACCGGAAAGCGTGACAGTCACCGAGCTTTCTGTGCACGTCACGACAACGTCACTGATATCACCATTGGTGAATACCCCTTCACTGTTATTGACCGAGCACACCTGGCTTGTGGGTTGGGTATTCACACTGACGTCATAAACATCCCCGATGTTGAGCCCATTCGTGAAGGTGAATGGGCCATTTTGACCAATGTCGAGCGTATCGGTTTCATTGTTGGCGAGTGTAATCGTTCCACCACTGAGTCCGGTTACTGTGCCTGACAGGCTAAAAGTTGTGTCGTCGGTCAATGCCGTTTCAATCTGGCCTAGGCCGGTCAGGGTGATCACGGCGTTCTTGTCGTTAAAGCCGACATTAATGGGCTGATTCAAGCCTCTGAAGCGAATTTGCTCGACCCCGCCAACGGAGAACGTTAATTGTGTTCCATTGATTGCTATTGCGTAGTCGGCATAATTCAGAGGGAGATTTAGATTTTCGATATTACCATCTAGGATCAGCGAGGTGCTGCTATCGGCGGTGACTGTTTCAGAGCCTTCTGCACCATAAATCTCAGTTCCCGGCTGAAGTTGCGCTGTTTCAATGGAGAGCGATTCACCGGAAGCTAAAAACAGGTTGTTTCCAACTTGTGTTGCTGATTGCACACTGAGTGCTGTGCACATTGGAATGCAGGCTGCGAGCCAGCTTTTTGCGGGTTTCAATGTGATGTCCTCATACCTTTGAACGGATGTCAATCCAGAGAAACCGTAACTTCAGTTTCCCTAAAGTCTGGTTTTAGCTTAGCCCAGAAATACATATATCGTGGGATTTATTGTGGATTGGAAAGTACTCTCGTGAATTGAAAAGTACTCTCGTGGATTGAAAAGTACGCTCGGAGATCCTGTCATTGAGGCCGTTACTGGTGACGGCTGACTTCATCCATGATGCGGGTAATATTGCCCCAACGTATGAACTGTTCTTCAAGCACCCGGTCGATAATGCCTTGACTGTGATACTCTGCCAATCGTTTGTCGATATAGTCAGCAAGCGCGCTGCAGTCACTTTTCATCGAAATCGCCACTTTTTCGTTGGCGGTAAAAAGCGGGTGCGCAAGATAGGTAATGTTTGGCCCGTCGTTTTGTCTAAGGGTACGATTGTTGTGCATGTAGTGCAGCGTCGTCAGCAGAGGGGATATAAAATAGTCAATTCGTTTACTTTGCAGCTTTCTGATATTTTGTTGTAATAAGGCGACTTCATCGAACTGCAGGTGTCGTTTTGCAAAAACATCGAATTCGCCATCAAACCGGACACCAAGGGTAATTCCTCCCATTTTACCGATGAGGTCTTCCCGTGTTTTTATGGACTGGTTATCCAGAAAAAACACATTTTGCGCTGTGCTTAATAGAGCAGTTGGTACAAAGTGCAGATAACCCCGTCGTTCCTCTGTCTCCCGAATTGATACAATGATATCAATTTCACCTTTTCCTGCGGACTTGAGGATGCGTTTCCAGGGGTGGGGCGGGACACGTTCAATACGAATGTTTTTTTCGGCCAGAATTTCAGACATCACATCAAAGGCGATACCATCCATAATGCCATCATTGTTCCATGAAATGGGCGGGTAATCCTGTTTTCCCGCGACATAGGCCACGCCTTGGTGGCATGCACCAGCGAAAAAAGAGATTGAAAGTAAGATCAGCGAATACAGCCACTTCTGCACGGCGACTCCACGATTGCTCTGTGCCCTGATTACAGTGTAGTTTAAATCCACTAGATGCAAAGATGATCACTCAGGTATTATTTTAATCACTTTCACTGAATCGGTGACGGAACCTGAGGAGACATAGCCTATGGTATCCGGGTTATTGGATACGTATTCCAGAACAATTTCCTCACTGTGAACCTGGTTGATCGGGAAGCCTTTTCCGGTGAACATCAGTCGTGCCCAGTGTGCGGAGAGCTGATCCAGTGTTCTGTGAGTGATTACATGATGGAACTGTTCTTTGATTTTCGACTGATTGTGTAATTCGATAGGATTCAGCTTGTTACCGTTGTCCAACCGGTATGCACGCCCGAGATAGATATCCCGCAATGACCGCTCGGAAATCGAATCCAAGGGGGTTTCCGGATTCACAATAATTGCTATATCGTCACTGTTTGCAAGCTGTGACGATAAAGTTATTATCACAATCAAGACCAGTTTTACCGACATCTAGCGTCCCTCAAAATACGACATCCACGGATAGACCATAGATCAATATGCGATTATCGTCTGGTATGACGGGAGCAGAAGCACCGCTGGTATTGGCATTTTGGAACTGGGAAATTGTGCCGTTCCGGTCTGTAACCATTTTTGCTTCCAATTTTCCGACAACCTGTGGGCTAAAGAAATAATTCACACCTATAGCGTAAGACGTGCTTTCCTGATTCCATAAAATTGGCGCAAGACTTTGCACCGTGGCAACGGCGATCTGATCCGCAGAGCCTGCTGGCAAGTTGTTCTTTATGGTTTCAATTCTGGGGGCTCGACGGATATCATCGTCTGTGCTGTTCAGTCTGGCATAGGTGATATGGGGTAGCCATTGACCGAAGCGATAGCCTGTCGTCAGGTAGAAGGAGTCGGTATCAACAAATAGGCCTTCCAGGTCGAAATAACTCATTTCGCCCAGAATCAGTAGCGCACCGTCATCGTATCGGAGAGAGAGATTGCTCCCTTCAATATCGGCGTTTTCCGCCGGCAGGATAGACAATGACGAAGCGGTTTGTTCCAGTATGGAACTCCCTCTTCGGAGTACTTCATTTTGCAGGAGCACATCGACCTGCATGTTACTTTTGCGTAGCCCTAAAGTCCAGTCGTTATAGGACAACTCGAATGCAGCGACCAGAATCTGTGCGTCAAATTGACTCACTGTACCCTGATCTTCCGATTGCAATTTGTTCCAGTATGGAACTCCCTCTTCGGAGTACTTCATTTTGCAGGAGCACATCGACCTGCATGTTACTTTTGCGTAGCCCTAAAGTCCAGTCGTTATAGGACAACTCGAATGCAGCGACCAGAATCTGTGCGTCAAATTGACTCACTGTACCCTGATCTTCCGATTGCAATGCCTGCAAATGCGCCCGGAATTCCCAGTCATCCCAGTGGGTCACATAATTGAATGAAACACCCTGGCCCACGTCCGTCGGAATCGGGTCATATACTTCCACTGGCGGCCTGATCCAAGGGTAGGTGAATCCCACTTCAACATAGTCAGACATCATGAAAAACTGGGGGCGGATTCGACCCGCCATGATTGAAAATGATTCGTTAAAGTTGTAGTGCAGATAAAACCAGTCAGCATCAAACTCGCTGTTGAATCCACCCTTAGAGACCATCTGCAATACGGCGGAGAGTCTTTCCGTCACGGAGTAGCTGATCTGTAATCCGACAATGCTGTCCGAGTTCCAGTCGACTTCGTTATCCGGGCCCTCATTGCCCCATTGCAATTCCTCCTCAATCGCAACCTGGGCCACTGCCGCACTGAGAAAGCCACTCACACGGATGCCCTGGTTGATATCTTTTGTCAGATTGAAAAGTTGTTGCATACCATCACGTTGCTGTTCTGCATCGTCTTGTAGCGTTGATATTGTCGCTTCTTGTGTCTTGTTTTGTTTTTCAAGCTCGTTGATGCGTTTTTCGAGTTCAAGAATTCGAGCATCATCTGCAGCGAAGGCTGAACCGCTCAAGAGCGCAGTAGCGAGCACAAGTCGCGTATTCTCACGCCATCCTGAGCGGCTTGTACGGCTGCGTTGATTTGGGTTCTGTTCCATTGATTTATCTTTATTATCCTGACCTTTCTCTGAAAAAGCATAGGCAAATAAACCCGGCCTGCAAATATTTTGTTCTGTTTCAGGATGATTGGTGGCCCGTCAGCAGGCCTTACCGTGCTACTTACATTGGCTCGAAAAGGTAATCCAGACGTGCTCCGTAGTTTACCCCCACAACGTTCCAGTCCTTGCCAGCACGGTAGTAGGTAATTTCCCACACCAGCGCGGTGGTTGGAAAAAGTAACAAGTAGTTATGGCGGCGAAAATAATCGCCGATTTTTTCAGACCGGACCAAGTCGTACTTCAGCGGTTCACCCAGTCTCGATTTGGCTTCTGTCATCATACCAATCGCTTTCATGGATGCGCCGGTAAATTCTTCCGGTGCTCCGGAAACATATTTGCTCAGCTCATCGTAAGCGGCTTTGGTGTCTCCAGCGAATAGCTTGTTCATAAACAGCTCGCTGATTTGGGGGAGCTCGCTTTCGGATTTAATCGCTTCAGCCGAAGCATTTGAGGTAAAAAGGGAGAGGCTAAGTGCTAGCGTGAAAATCGAAATGAACACATTTGGCATGATCGATCCTTTTTTATGATTATCATCAGATATGGCGAAGACGGCCACTATACAAGAAATTCTGAAAAGTGGTAAATGATGGCACTATTAATTCACGCGATGTTGATCATATCGGCAGAAATGATGTTTGAGGGGATATCGATTCTACGGATGAAAATGATACCCTGAGCGCAACAGTAGCAGCGCCTCGCAAACCGCGCTGGTGTTTCATCAACGTAATGTTTCAAGTGTGTTTTTTCTATGTTCAATCATCGTGTCAGGTACTTGTTTGATCAGTTGATCAATGTCGTATTTTCTATCATTTTACTATTTATCATTTTCGGGATTGCCATTGGCACCGTGCAGCTGTTCATTTCTGTCTGGAAGCTTCTGGCATTTGAGGGGATTACCGGTCATTACATTGACTTGATAGCCGATGTGTTGACCATTTACGTTTTGATCGAGTTATCCCGCTCCCTTGTGGAGTATTTCAACTCCCATAGACTCAGACTCACTTTTATCGCGGATGCAGCCATTGTATTCACCATTCGGGAGGTGATGATTTTAATGTTCAAGCATGAAGTCAAGCCAGATATGCTCTATGCCTTTTCGGCTTTATTGCTTGTGCTTGGAGCGATTCGAATAGGTTCTATTCTGGTATATCAACGGGAAAAAACGATCCCCGAATCATCAAGCCATTAGTTTTATCAAGGTATTTGAGCGGTCGTATCTTTTGGAGCTAGTCATGCATGAATCCGCAGTCCACTGGATAGTATCTTTGCTGAGGGAAAGACATGTTCCTTTTCTCATTTGTGGAGGACTCGCTGCTCGTGGGTTTGGCTCCAACCGTGTGCTTAATGATATTGATCTATTTGTTCCTGGCGAGTATTTTTCGGAAGTAGTCGAGGCTGGGCAATGTTATATTTCCAAGCCTGCAGCCCGTCGCGTGGAAGAGGGTTGGGATTTGACTTACGTCCAGTTTGAGTATCAAGGTATTAAAGTCGAAGTCGGTAATGCCGAAGGCGTGAAGATTTTTGATGCGTCACAAGCATCATGGACTGCTCTCAATATTGATTTTACGCGTAAAATTGAGCTGATCTTGTTGGGGCTGAAGCTCCCATTGATGTTGGCGGAAGATTTGGTCTGGTATAAATCAGTGCTTTGCAGGCCAGTAGATCTTGAAGATATCCAAGCTATTATTAAAAGCAAGTGGGTCTGACTTTTCCCGGAATTAGACTAGAAGTTAATTAAGGGAATTTACATTGACCCATCGATCATGACTCAGTGAAACAAAGGAGAAGTAAAATTGGGTATAGTAATAAAGCTCGCAATTTTAATATTCTGTATCCGTCACCTTCTGAACCATGGTCAGCCTGTCTAGTTGTGCGCTGGTATTTTGCTACAGCCATCAAGCGTAGGCTTGATGGCCTCCAGGCATACTGTGAAAGAATGTACCACGCTTGACCCATATCTTTAGTTTGAAATTATGACCCTGAGTCTTGATCCAAAATTACTACAGGCTCGAATCCACCATAAATCATGCGCATACCATCAAACGGCATTGGATTGACTTCTGGGTTCATCCTTGGATCGGTTTTCATCAGGTCACCCATCTTTTGCATTGCCTGATCCCGAGTGGCTTTATCTGGCCACTCGATCCAGGAAAAGACAACGGTTTCTTCTGCTTCAGCCTGAACAGCTCCGGCAAAGTCGGTTACTTTACCTTTGGGAACTTCATCTCCCCAACACTCCCTGATGCGAATCGCTCCCAGCTCCATAAATACCTCATTTGCCGATTTTGCGTGCTCGATAAATTGCTGTTTGTTCGCTGTAGGTACGGCCAGAACAAAGCCATCAACATAACTCATGATTATTTCTCCAAGATTGTTTGTTGTTATCAAATCTCAAGTGGAGCATGAGGCCACTTGTTCAGCAGGCCAATATTTGCTCTTGTTAAACCAGTCGAATTAGGTTGCGGACGATCGACATTTAAAGTCGATAATATTGCTTTTTTTTGTCGGTTGCATCAAAGGATGGATAAACGTGTGCCATGAAGAAGGACTGTCCCCATGGTGCCACCTGGAGGGCGCGGGTTATTTTTTCGAAATAGAGGCTTTCCACTCATCGGTCAGCATGCCGGCAAAACCCCAGTCTTCTTCATTAACTTCCTGCAGTACGATATGAATGTGCTCAGGGCTCTTATTCAGATTTGTCACCAGTGATTGGGTGATTTCCTCAACAATGCGCCGCTTTTGGTCCCGGCTGGCACCTTTAGTGATTTGCACGTTCACGTACGGCATGTAACGATTTCCTTATGAGGTATTGGGCGGGGTTAGTCTACTGTCCCAGTTTACCGAACAGTATCGATTTAGCAAGATTCTCATTATTCCTGTTCAGCATGCCCGGCGTGCAGCCGTGTCACGTGTCGATTGAATTGTCGTTTGACGTTCTCCATCGTTAGTGGAATCCGGATGTATTCACCGGCACGCCACAAAGCAGTTTGATCCGTCAGATTCGGGCTTCCATACCAGCCGTCTTGCCCACCATGGAGGACAAAATAATTTTCATCCGGAGAAGACAGGTCGCTGATGTGCCGAGCACTGGAGCCATAGGTTACTGACTGGGCATCAGGACTAAAAGGTCGCCCTGATTTGAACAGCGTGTCATTACCTCCGCTTGCAGGGTAGTTTTCCAACGCAAACCGTTTACCAATGACCGGGATATTCCCCAGAATCGGTGCCTGTCCCTGACGATGAAACTGGCCCCAATTCGGGTAGTGTTCGACAGCACCATCGCTATTTGCCAGCCAATCTGATACATAGTTGATTAATTGCTCGGAGGGAAGTGTCCGGAACCAGGCCAATAGTGTGGGCCGCCAGTTACCGTAACCACTCAAGTACGATTGCATCGCCGGTGATTGGGCGTGCTCATCTACATAGTCTTGCCAGGCATAATACATCGTCACCTCAAAGGCGACGGCATCAATATTATCCCAGTTAAATCGGCCATCCCAGTGGGCTATTTTATCGAGAATATACTGCTGTGTGCCAAAGTCATGGCTGCTGACTGCCGTGGTCAGCCATTGTGCCAGGTCATGTGCTGTACGGGAGTAGACATCCAGTTGCAGTGACTCAAGTTCAGCGACGGAAACTGTCGGGTGTTGATCCATCCAGGTGTGAAGCCGGTCAATACGATCATTGTTGGCAAAGCCGTAGCCGTAGGGAATGACTGGATTAGAAAACGGTTTGTTATTCGCAGACGCGATGTATCCTGCGTCAGGATTATAAGGATTGGGTTGATCGATGGGCTTGATGTAGCCCACTAGGGTATTCGTCGATGTTTTAACCAGATCCAGGGTTTTCGTCTGATCACGCAGCACGGGCTGGCGATATGCCGGAATCATCCCGATATTGCCGAGGCGGTCTGCATAAAGCATGTTCATGGCCGAGATCGCATAATGTTCGTAAGCCAGTCGATATTCATCCCAATTTCGCGCGCGTGCAACTTTCAAGAATGCGCCGATTTCATCCGAGCCACGGTAACCCAGCCAGTCCAGCGCCACGGTATTGGGTTGTTCTGAAGAATCAAAATAATCCAGGTCAGTTAATATGGGTCCAAAGGGGGTTTCCCTGATTGAAATTTCCCGGTCAAACCACCAGCGGGATTTCAGCTTTTCTTTGCGGGTTGTGATCTGTTCCGAGGGTAGATCAGAAACATCGATCAAATGGCTGCTTATTCCTCGCATATTGGTTCCACCCCAGGCAATATCGTGGTTGCGACCGACACCGATAACCGGTACCCCGGGAATCATCAAGCCCACCGCATGATAATCCGGTGACTTGATGCCCATTAACAACCAGAAATTAGGCAGAAACAAGCCGACATGAGGGTCACTCGCGATCAGTGCGCCCGTGTTTTGCGTGCGCTGTCCGCTGACCACTAACGAATTACTACCCGATTTCGAAAACAACTGAATCAGCTGACTGATTGATGATTCATCCACCTGATCAATTAACGGGTTTTGGTAGCTGGCGGTATCGGTGTTGCGTTTGTCGATTGCCATTTGATAGGCTTGCTCCCAGCCTTCGTGCTCAGCAAGCTTGAGAAATTTGAGGTAGACTGCCCAGGACAAATCGGCTGACACCAGCCGGGCAATGCACATCACCTCTTCAATGCTGTAGGGTTCCATTGGCAGGTCCAGAAAACGGTGCTCAGCAGGCCGCTTTGAGGCTCCGGAAATATACCAATTCAGTCCCGCCGTGAATTGAGTCATCCAGTTTCTGCTTTCATCGGACATCGCCGCTAAAGCCGCGTTACCGGAGCGACAAAAATTGATAGTGCGCAGGCCAATATCAATGGTCTTCAGCTGGGGAATCGGACCCGCCAATTCCGACAGCCGGCCCTGCGACAAATAGCGGAACAACTCCAGTTGCCCCAGGCGGAGGTGGGCATGCACAACCCCAACAGCAAATGCCAGATCTGCATTGTTTTCGGCTTCGATAAATGGGATCGCATGTTCATCCCAATAGATGCTGACCTTGTCATTGACGGGGGCGGAGCCATTGGGCAGCATTGCAAAGCGATTGTCTTGTGATTGTTCATCCGGATACGTTGCCAGAATACTGCAGCCCTGAGTCAGTAACATGACTCCACCACAGATCAGAACCTGCCTGGCGATATGACTTAGAAACGCGCACCCGGAAACTGCAGTACAGCCGAATTTCAATCGTCCATTGCGCAACATTATTTCCAACCTTGGCAGCGTTCGTAGGGGAGAACTTCCATTTAAAGCGCGATATGTGAAATTGATATTTCATTTATCTAAAGAAAAGTTTAGAAATCAAGGGCCTCACTACTGGGTCGTGACCAAAGATAAGATTCGTGACGGTTCCAACTGAGGTTTGTGTGCTGCTGTAACACTATTTCCATGGGAATCGTTTCTCAAAGGTCGAGATATACAAATGCTCAACCTTGTCTCTTGCCCATTGGGTTTTGCGTAGGAATTTTAAGCTGGACTTTACGGACGGATCGCTTTTAAAGCAATTGATGTCGATCCGTTCAGCTAATCCATTCCAGCCGTAGTGTTCTTGTAATTTCACTACGACTTGTTCGAGCGTCACGCCATGTAGTGGATTATTTGGTTGCTCTTTGCTCATAATTTATTATTGCCTTTATATTTCTCCGGTGGCTTTTCCGTTTGCTGGTGCATTCGGTTTCGCCTTTACAGGTTTCAAAGCACAATAGATCCTGGCTGAACCTAACTTTCAGGGCGAGTGTATCAGGTTCCAGCGCCAGGGAAAGAAAGCACATGCACGCCCTTATTCAGTGAGTACTCGAATTGGTATTAAAATTCTCCATCAAGCTCAACAATGTTGATAGAATCGACACCCGTATCCACATTGCGCAAACGAATTATATCTCCATCACTGCCAGCGAGTTTGATCACCAGGGTTCCATTGTTAATTCTACTTGCTGCAATTGAGGCCCCTTCTTCCAGAACGAGGGTGTCATCAAAAACGTTGAAATCCACGATAATATCGCGATCCTTCTTGCTATCCCCGGCCTCAGCACCAAAGACAAATATATCATCTCCACCATTTCCTCTGAATACATCTCTTTCACCACCAAAACCCAAGAAAATCTCACTTTTCTCGCTTCCACGTAAATCATCCCGGCCTGCGGTACCGACTATTGTGGTATCTTCTTCGTTATCTGGTGCTTCCACATCTGGTGCTTCTGGGGAGCTGTTATCTTCAATAATGTTACCAAATCCGAAATCGGAGTAATTGAGATCATGATCAACTAAGTCGTTCAAGGAAACATCAACGATATCGTGAATCGTTTTGCCTGCTGAAATTAGTTCGTTCTGATCGAGAAGATAAAAAAGTGTTGTTGATCCGTAAAAAGCAAAACGGTCAATGATGGAGTTAACATCGTACAATGCAGAGCCATCATCAAAAAATACGGTGACCGATGCCTCACCCATCGTCGGGTAGGCTCTAAAGTTCACCGTGTCGTAAACGAGATAGCCGTCGAATAACTGGAATGATTGGGAGCCTTCGGGAACTGAACCTTGAAAAATCGTTTCCTCTTCATTATTGCCTCGAATCAAGTCCGAGTCGGTTAATATTGCCGTGCTCACGCCTGAACTACGAATTTCTCCTGCAAATACGGTTTTTGAGAAGTACTGACCCAGATATTGCTGATCCCCCGCTATTCCCGCTGCTGAGAACGCCAGACTGAAAGACAACATAGCAGTGCGCTGGAACAAGACCTTTCTTAATATTTTCATAGTATTACCTCTATCAAAAGATAAACAAGATTTGATTTATGGATCACGGATACTGCAGTGCTGGCAATACTAAGAAATCTTTAAGGCTGAGGGCTTCACAAATTTTTCACAAGTTATTAACGTTTGCTTCTCGAACAAAAGAAAAGAGCAGGAACAGGCACGCGGCTTTGGTTGCCAGTCACAGCAAAACGGATCATTACAGACCCATTGCTCGCATGACCAATCGAGAAGATGATAGTTAGAGGAAACATAGAGTCGGGAGCGTGTTCCTGTTTTCAGAGTGAGGTGCCAAACTTGAAGTGTCAAATCCATTCAAGTTAGCTGAGGTCCATCAAGCATAATAGTTGAACATGTCCAGTTGTGTGTCTTGTCCTCGGCGTGCGTTACAATCCAGTATTTTTAGCTTGGTGGGATAACGTTTTAACTGCGCTATATCGGTTTATGGATCTGTTTGTTAAATAAAAAGTGAATGGTTCCTTAATTTTTCGATAAATTTTGGCTGTTGCTAGCCTGGCTATCGATAGATTTGCGGATACAGTAGGAATCATGTCTGCGCCGGAAAATTGAGTCGGGTCACTCTTGTAAGCTTCCAGAAATTCTGAACAACTCATAAATCTGATATCGCTGCGTTTTGACAATGCGTCAAAAAACTCAATAATTTTATTTTCTCTGTGACGGTTGTAACGAATCTTTTTCCATGTCATATCAGTCTTAAGGAAATAGTAACTGTGCATAAATAAATTTAGAATCGACAATCCATTTTCTTGTGCGAAGTCAATGTATTGGAACAGCTCGTCATTGGAGCATGAGTCCATGGCAGTTTGCATTCTTTTTTGGTACAGGTTTGATCCAGAGAAAATATTTGGAAGGGTTAAGGCGTAGTTCATTTGAGTGATGGGAATTTCAATTACACCTTCTCGTTCAATGACTTGGTTGGTAGACCAATGAATTTTGCTGTGGGCATGTGTTGCATGCATGCTTGAATCAATTGGTATATCAAGATATTTTAGCGCAGTGATAGTATCATTATTTATGCTATAACCACCGCTACGATGGGCAATAATCGGTTGACCAGTCCATTTTTCAAGTAAATTTTTACCATAGCTCAACACTTCAATTTGTTCATCAAGTGTTAATTTTGCCATCATATCCTTATTCCCGGGCCAGTACGATTTGCTGTTTTTTAGAGATCTTAACCAAGGAGCATCGCGAGGGTCATCTCTCCAACCAGGATGGGTATGGAGCTGAATATCCTGACCTGAGGTGCATAGCCTTTCACATACGTGTCTTAGCCGACTTGCCCCCCAAAATGAATGTTCATAGCAATCTACAAAATATGTTGCACTGATTCCGAATCTATTGAATATTTCAGCAAGTTTATAAACCCCCCAATTTTCTGGTTTTGAGAGATCTCCAATGAAAGCCTGGCGAAAAGGATCTGTACCATGGACTCCTTCAACATCGATTGTTGTGATTATTGTCAGCATATTAAACGTCCGCCCTATAAAATCTTATTATCTTCACCCCAATGTTGAATGAACGTATCTTTGTGGCATTTTTTTGGGTTTGGGTAGTCCGAAATTTTAGCGTTATACCCCTTTGCAATTAGATGGCTATCTAAGAGAGAAGATAAATTGTTGTGCATTGCAAAATGTTGTTTTCCTACATGAGCTGATTGTGGTTGAAATTCATGGTTCTTATTCTGGGCTAACAGCTTTATTCCATCGGCAAGTAAGTCAATTTGGTGTTTAATGGAGCCACTTCGAATATCCTGTATAGTAGGTTTTTCTAGTCTAGGTAAATCTATAGTTTTTAAAATCGGGCCTGTATCAATTCCGCCATCAATTAAATGAACGCTTAGATTTAACTCCATGCCGTAGTATGCCTGCCATTCCATGACGTTATAACCGCGAACATAGGGTAGTCCGCTATGTATATTTAATACCCCAAGCCCCGTATGTCCTATGAAATCAGGGAGTAAGATTCCACATCCGCCAGTATTAATGCAAACATCAGGGTTTATGGCGTCAAGAATCTGCTTCGATTTTCCATCTCCAATTTTTTTTACTGTGAATTTTTTTATGATCGGTTTAGTTGGTGAAACCTGCGGAATTTGAGGCGAGTGATTTGCTTCTGCAATCGTTTTATTCTTTGAGTTTTTGAGCTGTCGTAGGCGTGACAATAAAGCGTTGAAACCAACTTCTTTAATTCGGTTTAACGTTATTTTCTGTGCAACCATGTAAAGTTCTAGGTGATCGATATCCTGCAGTTTTTCAGCGACTGATGACGCCATGCTTGAGAATACACTGCCGGACAAAAATACAGCTTTAAATTTAGTGGGTTCTTTATTGCTGGTCACGATGAAAGTACCTTTCTTCAGCTAACAGGGCATCAATATAAAGTCGAGTTGTATGAGTAGAGTAGCGCCCCCCATATTTTCTGAGATGAAGAGGATCGTTATCCCGCATCGCTCCATATTCCGTTTTAGGTACATAGGCATCAAAATGAGCATTTTTCAAATATTCATTCAATTTAAATGCAGCATTCAAATATCTGGGGTCATTTGCTAAATCTGCAAAAGAGAAAAGTAAAATTGAAAGAGAACACGCTCCCGAAATATTGCAGTACTGATCGCTAGTGTTCTGCTTCGGTTTTTCAGCAAGCCATTTAGTTCTTTCAAACGTTAACATTAATTTTTCAACGTGTTTCTGTATTTGTTCTAGATCACTGTCTAGATTCAGCGTTATTGCCAAGTCTGTCCAGGCTAACAAAGCCAAACACTTTTCGCTGATATTGAAAAGAGAATCAACATTTTGGCATTTCTTAAGCAATTTTGTGCCGACTGGTTGATCAGCACGAGCTAATGCTAAACAAATGAGAGAATAGGGTGTTAATGATTGGGGTATTGAGCTACTGTCTATACCTTCGAGTTTTTTTGATAGTCCGTATCCTAGCTTAGCAATATTTTTTTCGCAGTCTGGATTCGTGGACTTAATATGATTGATTGCCAGTATCGCATGAGCCAATGAGTCGGCTTCGATATCATCTATATTGTCAATAGTTTGTTTCTGAACCCATTCTCCTGCATTTTCTGATCGTTGTAACAGGTCATCTCTTTTTAAATAGCTTCCAGCTTTCTGAAATGCGGGTAATGAAAATGCAGTTGATATAATGGTAGGCGTTTGCCAGCCACCAGTTATCAGGTAACTAGAGTACAGAGCGCCGGCAGCAGGGCTTTTATCTTGCGCTTTACAGAGCCACTCCAAGGCTTCAAATAAGTGGGCGTGTGTTGCATAAAGGCCCGCAGAGGTAAATTTATTGGGGTATCGCTGCTGAAGGAAATATCTACGTTTCCTTTCTGAAAACGCAATAGCTAGTTTTTGTTGTATGGACACAGACATACCTTTATTTATGGGTGTGACAAGTTGACTATGAAAACTCCAGTTGCACTTTAATTTGCTCTGACCCTGTTAGTATGAGGTTGTACTTTTAGTTTGTTTGGTGAGGAAACGTCAAGAGGCCTGAGTAGCGGGGAAACTAAAACGTAATTATGAATCTGGACGCTAAATAACGATTTAAGTCGAGTTTCCCTCTGAATAATAGTGACAAATCTTCGCAAAAACCAGGAACTGAGACATAAAATCAGTGCAAGTAAATCCGTCGCTCTACCTGGCGCACCAATTTTTCTGAACCCACTTTTGTGCTTTAGCTGTGCCTGTTCAGGTAGCCCCGATGTATGTTCCTATTTCCATCACCAAACAGTATCTCATTAATGATCCTGTTTTGAACTGCTAAACCTGAGTTATAATGCGCCCGGTTTCTGAAAATCAGATCAGAAAGTCAATTGAATCATTGAGTCTATATAGGGAATGTAGGGAACAAAATGAAACAGTATGCATTTTATCTGGCATTAGCCGTCACACTGTCAACTTTGAGCGGCTGTGCGAGTAAACCTCCAAAAGATACCACCTTGCGTGCCGCAGAGAAGCCGTATCAGGGAAAAGATATGACGGCACCCTGGCGTATTGGTGGTGTGTTCGACAAGAAAGACAAGTCCGTGACCATCGCAATCAACGGTGATAATGTTATCCGAGCGAGCTTTCCTCCTTTTACGCCGAATGTGAATGCGGCAACTAACTATGAAGGCAAAGCGGTTGCAACCGCCTGCAAGTTTGCCACCGGAATCATCAGTGATAATGGGCGGAGTAAATTCGGAATTGCCCAAATGATCGTGCAGAAATCCACAGGGAACACTGCGAATACCTGCGACGTGAGCGTCGACGGTGAACAAGCCGTTACCCTCTATTTTTAGTTTTAACGCACCTGGCGAGCCCGGAAATTATCCGGGCGAGTGCTTCGTAATTTCAGATTAGAGCTTACCTAGTCGAAACATACTTTCAGAGCGTTCAAATAGATGAAATTAAAAATCGTATTGTTGTCGCTATTAATCGTTTCCTCGTATGCGCGTAGCGCCGATCTGGTGGACAAGGTTGTGGTTTTCAAATCTGAAAGAATAATGCAGCTTCGCAGTGGCGAACATGTCGTTCGGGAATACGCAATTTCGTTAGGTGATCGTCCTGTTGGGCACAAAGAAAAGGAAGGGGACGAGAAAACTCCAGAGGGAGACTACATAATCGATTATCGAAACCCAAATAGCAGCTATCATCTTTCTCTGCATATTTCATATCCAAACGAGATGGATAAGCAAGCCGCAAAAGCGAAGGGCGTAAGTCCCGGAGGAATGATCATGATTCATGGCCTGCCAAACAAATTCGGGTGGCTGCCCGGACTATTCGAAGGAAGAGACTGGACAGATGGCTGTATCGCGGTTAACGATAATGAAGCAATGGAAGAAATTTGGGAAATGGTAGCAAACGGGACGCCTATCACGATCAATCCGTGAAGAGTACAGGGCTAGAGACAGGGCTAGGACAGACACTCTATCATGAGTTGGGTAGAGCGGTGCCGGGTATAGCCGTGCCTGTCCCGCACGCTGCTTCCTCGCGCTTGTCTGAGCAACAGAGCCTCCAATCTGGCCTTCATTGATTAGTTATACCTTGCTTGTTAGACTTGTACGGAAGTCCCGTACATCTGGTGGAATAATATGAACACCGTAAGCGTAAATAAATTTAGAGATAAGTTAAAATCTTTTGTAGAACAAGTGGTTAATGACCACGTTCCTCTCAAAGTGACCCGCAGAACTGGCGAAGCCTTTGTGGTAATCAGTGCGGACGACTGGGAGAGAGACCAGGAAACTCTTCATGTATTACAGAACAGCAGCTTGATGGCACAAATTGCTGAATCGATGGAAACGCACAGAAACAAAACCGGTTATTCCCCAACAGATGAGGAAATGAATGAGATCACTGGTATTTGAGGGGAGAACCTGGGAAATCTACGAAGCGTTGCGTGAAAAAGATAAAAAACTACACAAAGCGCTATGCAAAATTTTAAAAGAAATGCTGCGCGAAGATCCAAGCAAAGGCATCGGAAAGCCTGAACAACTTCGCCATAATTTATCGGGTTTTTGGTCAAAAAGAATATCGCAAAAAAATCGTCTGATTTATAAGTTTGATGATAAAGCGATTTACATTTTTGCCATCGGTGGTCATTACGATGATCATTGAGTGGGGGCTGTGCTGGCTCGACTGGGACAGACACTCCCATCACAATTTCTACGATTCCAAATTGACAGTATTAGAGCTGTGCCTGTCCCAGTTGTGGCAAACAAGCCATCGCCCAAGTGCTAACGCCTATCTTCGATCCCGGCTTCTCTAGCAATAGCTTTGGATTCCGGCCTAATCGAAATGGGCAACAGGCGGTAAAACAGGTTCAACACATTATCAAAACGGGACGCCGTTTTGCTGTGGATGTCGACCTGTCCAAGTTCTTTGACCGGGTTAACCACGATCTGCTAATGACGCTCCTTGGCCGTAAGGTGAAGGATAAGCGCCTATTACAATTGATCAAACGTTACCTTCGAGCTGGGATTATCGATAACCAGTTCTATATCAAGAGTCGAGAAGGTGTACCCCAAGGAGGGCCGCTATCGCCCCTACTGGCTAACATTATGCTCGACCCGCTGGACAAAGAACTTGAGAAACGGGGACACCGTTTCGCCCGTTACGCGGATGACTTTACGATCCTCGTAAACAGTCCGAGAACAGGCGAACGCGTACTGAAAAGTGTCACCCATTTCATAGAAAACCGACTGAAGTTAGTTGTTAACACGACCAAAAGCCACGTCGTCAAAACCAGTGAATGCAAGTTCCTGGGATTTACCTTCCAGGCTGGACGCATCCAATGGCACCCGAACTCCCTTAAGAATTTTAAACAGGAAGTTCGACGTTTGACGAATCGCAATTGGGGAGTTTCGATGAAATATCAGCTCTTCAAACTGAGCCAATACCTACGTGGTTGGATTAACTACTTTGGTATCGCTAACTGCTATCAACGCTGTGTCGATCTGGATCACTGGATTCGTCGCAGGGTTCGAATGGCATATTGGCGTCAATGGCGAAAGCCACGCACCAAAGTTAGAAATCTCATGAAACGCGGTGTTCATGTTCAGGCGGCGGTTGCGTGTGGCATCACCAGCAAAGGCCCATGGCGTAGCTCTAAGACTCCGGGAATCAATCAAGCTCTATCATTGGAGTATTTGAAATCTGAGGGACTTTATTCATTACGCGATGGTTGGATTAAGCTTCACTATCCTGAGTGAAACGCCCTGTGCGGGAACGCCGGGCCGCGCAGGCATGCAGGGTGTTGTGGGGACTGGGGGCTAGATACCCCCGGTTACCCGATTAGGCACAAAAAAGCCCCGAATTATATCGAGGCTTTTTATAGTAGATAGCTGTATATATCAAGCAGCTTTCTTTTTTCTTGAAAAGCCTATTCCTGCTAAGCCAAGGCTAAGTAGCGCAATGACTGATGGCTCTGGAACGCTAGTAGCTTCGTTAAAATTCAATACCACATCATCAGCAAGTGCAAATAGAAATCCACCACCATTACTCTGTGTCGTGTTAAGGCGGTATGTGCCAAGATTAAACTCGCTGATATCTAATCCAACAACAAAATCCCCAGCCCAACTACTGGCTTCTCCAGCAAGATAAGATAGAGCGGAGTCGACACGGATACCAAAATCATCTCTTGAAGCGCCATCAGGATCTAAAAAAATATCAGTTATTGTCTGCGTGTCCGAACCAATTGTTATGGTTGCCAATCCAGAAATTGAAAACAATGAATTATCTAAAATAGTAGTTGTACTTGAAATGAAGTCACCTGCTACATCGGGTTCAAATGTATCGTCGACACTAAAGTTATTGCTTCCTACATTTGTTCTAATCGTACCGCTTTGATTTACTGTGCTCGAACCCGAGAGGCTCCAAGTTGTTGAACCAGACCCTGAAATACCTTCAACATTTAATATCAAGGCTGCATTTGCATATGTACAAGCCAAAAGCAATATCGCGCCCAAAAAATAATTTTTCATATTTAGTCTCCTGATTTTACAAGTTTAAACGAATATGCAAAAATCTTACCAATTCCATAACCCGTTGTTTTGCAGTGTTTTTTGTGTCTCACGGTACTTGCGCCCTGCAAATATGTAAAAATAACTGACACTTTTTTACAACAAACTGTAAAATTATTTTACGGTTGGTCAGTGTCACACACTTCACTGCTGCCTAACGCCGCGCTCTGCGGCAAATTTGGAGCGCAGCGGAAAATTTGTCCGCCAGCAGCGCCTTGTTATGCGCTCCTTGGTACGGAGTAAATGTCATTAAAGATCCGATTCATTTCAATAAGGTCTTCATCTTTAATTTCAAAGCTTTCTGCTTTGTCTAACAACCTATTGACCACTCTTTCAATCTCGTTAAGTAAATGTCTCTCCGGAATGATGATGGGCAACTTCTTGATGTAGTTAGAAGAATTATTCGTACTTGCATTGATTGTTCGAATTAGGGTATTACAAACACTTGAATTAAAAAAACCTAAAAGGTAAACAAGTAAACCCTCATGCTCTTTTTTAGGAAATATGCCTACTATGGATTGATCAAATAGCCTGCCATCTATCATTGCTCCAGTAATTGAGCTTGATGAGACCATTGGTACACCAATGCCGTGACAGAAATAAAATTGAGAATTTTGAAATCTAGCTCGTTTTTTATTTTCAACTTTATAATTATGGATTGCTTCGAAACTCCAGTCCATAAACCATTCACTAGGCTTATAAAACCTCCTATTACCACCTTTGACAATGGGCACCCAGCATTCTCCATTGTCAATGCCATCAAGAGGCTTTATGTCTGATAATTTTTTTTTGCAAACTTCATCCTCAACAACCTGTTGATATTTTTTAAGACCTCGCGTAACCGTCTTTGAACGCCTTAGAAACTTACCGTCATTACCTGAGTAAAAGCCAGTCACAACATTACATATATCACCAATCGATTCGCCGCAGTTATTTAAAGCAATTGTCACCCATTCATCTTTCTTCGAAAGAAAAGCATTAGATGGTGTTTTTAATATATCGGCATAAGTTAAGTTATAGGACTCAAAATTTTCAGGGCTCTCCAGAATCTTAGGAAGATCTTCTTGATGTGACAGTCCTTCATAAACCTTGAATGAGTGATCCGCATGCGGCTTCCTATTCGTTATTTCAATAATAGATAAGCCTGCATAACCAAAATTAACTCCAGGAAAAAAATTTGAAGGGAATAATGTAATTGAATCTATAGTGTAATTTTTAACTAACTCAGACCTTAAACCTTCATGCATATGAAGTGTGAGGTACGTATCTGGAATAATGAATACTAGCTTGCCACCTTCCTTCAGCATTTCTAATGCTCGCATCAGAAAAACACCATAAGTTTCTTTTGCATAAACTGTAGGGTAGTTTTTCTTTAGCTGCTTTCTTTTCTCAGGAGTTTGATAGGCGCCGTATGGAGGATTAGCAATAATTCTATCGTACTTTTCAGATGTAATCTGAAATACAAAATCATCAACGTCAATTTTTATATTATTGAAAGGTTTATATTTCTCTTTCAACTTTTCAATACTTTCCGGATTGAGGTCAAAGAGATGCATCTCACCATGAAAACCCTGAGTAATGATTTGATCTATAAAAGCACCGTCACCAGCACAAGGCTCAAGTAATTGACAGCTCTCAGTTAAATCAAGCAGGCCGACCATATATGATGTTATATGGTTGCAGTTAGTATAGAAAGCCTGAAACTCATCTCGTGCTCTTTTTGATGGTGCTACCATGTTAGATATTTTTCCAAATCGTTATCACGAAAATACTGAATTGTGTCATCGGACAAATCACTTGACCAGTCGATATTATCTTGTATCCATCCGGCCAAATTAAATCCGCTGTATTCTGAAATTTGCTGGTAAGTTTCTTCGCCGCAAGAAACATCCCAAATCCCTGAATTTTTCAAGGTTTGAAGATAGTGATTATTGTCGTCTTCATTTGCCCGTACAAATAGCATGCATTCGTTATCTCCACCTACAATATTTTTATAAATTGACGCTACCAGTAATAGGCGATTGGTATTACCTTTTTCATTTGATTGAAAGCCACTTTTGAAATCAATATTGTACTTTCGACCGTCTATTTTAAAGTGAAGATCTAACTCGAGCTTAATTTCACCGGAAGTTACTAAACTCCAAACCTTGTCATAGTACTCGAGTAAGTTCTCTTTTTCGTCGTCAGTAATATTAAGGCTGTTTATATAGACTCTTATTTCTTCTTGTAACTGCTCTTTTACTTCTGAAAAAAGTGGCGCTTCATATAGCTCCACATCGCTTCTTATCGGGTAATCGAAACATAACTTGCAGAACGGTTCCCAAAGCTCACCAATTCGGCGTGCAAATGCCATATACTCATAAGGCCATGCTCTATTTCTGAACTCGATCATAATTACATATGAGCTATATGTGACAACTAATATGTTTTTTAAAACCTCTTCTTTTTCCCAGTTTTGGGATCGTGCTCTTTGAAGAATAATCGACTTAATGTTGTCAGTAGTAGCAATTATCTTTTTGTTAATACCGCTTGCACGTTTCTTATACTCTGCTTCACCATATGTCCGTACTATCTCCCCATAAGATTCTTCAGCCCTATCGCGCATATATGAAAGGATTTCATCCTTCCTCTCAAACAATTTTCTATCTACATTCATACAAACATTCTCGATTTTTTAGATAATGGTGATTCAATTCTCATTGGCGCATAACGCCAAGCTAAACGGAGGAGCAAAATTGGCGCGCCTTTTTGGTACAAAAAGCGTGACATATTTTGCGAAGTCCGTTTGAGCGCCTTGTTATGCATTTTTTAGTTTTTCAAGTACTTCATCTTTTGTTAATTCACTGCCTTCATGAACAACAACTTTCGCAGCGCCCGAACCTAAAGCAAGTTCTCTGAATACTTTAACCTCAACCTCGGATAGCCCACCTTCAGTTTTTTCTTTTGGGTGAATTACTACTACTGGAGTTTTCTTAATTAAACCGCTACCTAATGATTTCTTGATGCCTTGGGACAGAGTTTTTTCGGCTTCTTGAAAGCTGCCTACCAACAGCCTTTCGGTAGTAAATGGCTTATCAGGTGTACCTTCTATCTCGATTTCAGGCTCACCGAAGGCTCTTATAACAAAGCGATTGGTGTAAACCCTAATATACATAGGTATAGAAAAAAACTTCATAACGTTCCTTGTGCATAACGCATTGATCAACGGCACAAAATGCTTGGCGACTTTTTTGCTGAGCGCCAGCGAACGCACAAAAGGTGCCAAGCGTTTTGTGTCCGTTGCAGCAACTTGTTAGGTGATTTTTATTTCCAAGCACGATTAATCTCTTGACGTAGCAAGTTATACTCGACGGAATCTTCTCTTAGATTATCAGCAACTATTCCATATGAATAGTTGCTGCTAAATAACATTAAAAAAGCAAACCACCCATATATGGTTTTTACTTCAAACCCTGCATTTACCTCTTTTTCTTGATTTACACCATTTATTGACATAGTGAAACGATGTCCGAATTCAGCACACCCAACATGAGGTATAATACCCAATGAAAGAACATAAAGAAGCGGCTCAGAAAAACACCTACCTGTTGGCTCAATATCTGTAATAACCATCGCACCATGAGGAACCAAGTTTTCCTGTGAAATAATTGATGGAATATACCCTGCTTTCTGTAAATCGGTAGCAAGTTGACTACTAGTGTACCAATTTGGTGAATTTTCATTATCTGGTTTGTTCATTATATAAACATCTTGGCCAGATATTTCAGTGGGTTGAACTTTGGGTATATCCACTGCCCTATAAGCACACCCTGAAATAAAAATAATCACGAGTATCAATAATAAATGTTTCAATTATCTTTCCTTAATGGGATGACCTACCCTTCACCTAACACTTATTACTTTGCATGCTTCGTAAATCCCTTCCAGCCCACCAGATTTCTCGTATCTATCACGTTTATAACCTTGATCTATAGTGGCTGTACCTAACATTAACTATGAGTGTATCAGTTTTTTGCTGGAGGAAAAGGGAGCATTCCGGCATACATAGACAGGATTTTTGTCTATGTAAATAAAAAAATAGAATATATTTTTCTTATTTATCAGATGTTTGTATTTTTATGCTGGAGAAGCTGCGCATAAATTTTCAGGTTCTACATAGACAGAAGATTTACAAAATTACCAACTCCCGTTATAACTGTCGGTATGTACAGTTTTATGTGGCTGGCCCGTATAAAAAATAGACTATTAGTAAATAGCATAAAAATCACTAATCAGCTCACCCCCCATCAAAAAGGAGTTACAAAATGGATTCAACTTTCCAACCCGGCCAGAATATCGCAATGAAGATTCCGACTCATGAATATGAGAATACGGTGCGTTTTTACCGGGAGGTTTTGTGTTTCGAGGAGTTGTCCAGGCCCGGTACGGAGGATACGCCGAGGTTTGCGTTTGGGGATAAGGTGTTGTGGTTGGATTGTGTCGCGGGGTTGAGTCAGGCGGAGATCTGGTTGGAGATTGTGACTAATGATATCGATAAAGCTGCAGCGTATTTCGCGGCACAGGGTTGTCATCGGCGGGATGAGATTGAGCCGTTACCGGATGGGTTTAAAGGGTTTTGGATCTCGAGTCCGTCGAATATTATTCATTTGGTGACCGCTCAGGGGGATGACTGACAGCTTGCGGAGTTCTGTGCCTAGCGTGGAAGATGACGACACTCAATTGTCGTCATCTTCATCCAGGTTAGGTGGTGGGTAGTGGTGTTCTTCCACGATCCGGTCTCCGGCGACGGATTCCAGGCGCACATCGAAGCCCCAGAGGCGGTTGATGTGGAACAGGACTTTGTCAGTGTCTTCGTTCAGCGGTACGCCATCGACTACGGTATGGCGCAGGGTCAGGGATCGGTCGCCGCGCAGGTCGACATCCCATATTTGAATATCGGGCTCGCGGAAGCTCAGGTTGTATTGTTTTGCCAGTTGTTCCCGGATATGCCGGTAGCCATTGTCATCATGGATGGCGCTGATGGCGTATTCGTTGGATTGCTCATCGTCCACCAGGCTGAAGAGTTTCAGGTCCCGAATGACTTTGGGGGACAGGTATTGCAGGATAAAACTCTCATCCTTGAAGTTGCGCATGGCAAAATGCAAGGCTTCGAGCCAGTCGGTATCAACCAGATCGGGGAACCAGTGGCGGTCTTCTTCCGTCGGATTTTCACACATCCGTTTGATATCGGAGTAGATGCTGAAACCCAAGGTATAGGGGTTCAAGCCCGAGAACCACTTACTGTCGAAGGGCGGTTGATAGATCACAGCGGTATGGGATTGCAAAAACTCGATCATGAAACCGTCGGTCACTTTGCCCCGGTTATACAGCTCGTTCATCAGGGTGTAGTGCCAGAAACTGGCCCAGCCTTCGTTCATGACCTGGGTCTGACGCTGGGGGTAAAAGTACTGGGCAATCTTGCGCACAATACGGATCACTTCCCGTTGCCAGGGCTCCAGTAGCGGGGCATTTTTCTCGAAGAAGTAGAGCAGGTTTTCCTGGGGTTCTTCAGGGAAACGGCGCTTTTTCTTTTTCACTTTTTCGTCGGGTTTAACCGGGATGGTGCGCCACAGTTCGTTAATTTGTTTTTGCTGGTATTCTTCCCGTTCTTTTTGCCGTTGTTGTTCTTCCTCTGCGGATATGGGGGCAGGGCGTTTGTAGCGATCTACGCCGTAGTTCATGATAGCGTGACAGGAATCGAGTATGTTTTCGACGGTATCGATGCCGTAGCGGTTCTCACACTCCGTAATGTAATTTTTGGCGAATAACAGGTAGTCAATAATGGCGCTGGCGTCGGTCCAGGTCTGGAACAGGTAGTTGCCTTTAAAGAATGAATTGTGCCCGTAGCAGGCGTGGGCGATGACCAGTGCCTGCATCATCATGGTATTTTCTTCCATGAGATAGGCAATACAGGGGTTGGAGTTGATGACGATCTCATAGGCGAGACCCATCTGACCCCGCTTGTATTGCTTGGAGGTGTTTAAAAACTGCTTGCCAAAAGACCAGTGATTGTAACCCACAGGCATGCCAACCGAGGAATAGGCGTCCATCATTTGTTCGGCACTGATCACCTCGATCTGATTGGGGTAAGTGTCCAGTTTGAAGTCCGCCGCAATTTTGGCAATCTCCCGGTCATATTGCTCGACCAGTTCGAAATTCCAGTCCGACCCGACGGAGATCGGGTCCTGTTTCGCGGTGGTTTGGTCCATTGCCGTGTTGTCTAGACTCATGACGTTTTCCTCGCGAATAATTTGCGAAATACGGGATAGATGTCACCGTTGTCGACGATCTGTTGCATGGCAAACGAGTCCGACCATTTCTCGGTCAGTTTTTCGTACTCATGCCAGAGCATCTGATGATCATGAGGTGTGATCTCGATATAGGAATAGTACTGAACATGGGGCAGGATCTGTTTGTTCAGCAGATCACTACAGATCGGGGAGTCATCGTTCCAGTTATCACCATCGGAGGCCTGGGCCGCGTAGATGTTCCAGTCCGACGCGGGGTAGCGCTCTGCCATGACTTGCTGCATCAGCTTCAAGGCGCTGGAGACAATGGTTCCCCCGGTTTCGCGGGAATAGAAAAACTCCTGTTCATCGACTTCTTTGGCACTGGTGTGATGGCGGATAAAGACCACATCAATCTTCTGGTAGTTTCGTTTCAGAAACAGGTAGAGCAGGATAAAGAAGCGTTTGGCGATGTCTTTGTGCATCTGGCTCATGGAGCCGGAGACATCCATCAAACAGAACATTACTGCGCTGGTGCTGGGGTAAGGTTGTTTGATGTGCTGGTTGTAGCGCAGGTCAAAATCATCGATCCAGGGAATTTTATGGATACGCTGTTTCACACGCTCGATTTCGTCTTCAAGCGCACGGATCTGATCTTTTTTGCTGAATGCAGGGTCTGGCACATCGGGGGTGGATTTGAGTTCCTCCAGTTCCTCCGTTAATGCCGTGATTCGTTGCCGGTGTTTACCGGTGAGCGCCAGCCGACGGCCATAGGCACCACGGAGTGACCGGATCAGGTTGATTTTGGTCGGCATACCCGCCGTGGAGATGCCGGCTCGTACATATTTGTACGCGGAGGTGTCTTTCAGTTGCTTTTTGACCAGATTCGGCAGTTCGAGGTCTTCAAACATGAAGTCGAGAAACTCTTCCTGGGAAATCTGGAAGACGAACTCGTCTATGCCCTCGCCACTGTCGCTGGCCTGACCCTGTCCCGCACCGGAGCCGCCACCTTTGGGGGGCTTCGGGATATGATCCCCGGTAACGTACTCTTTATTACCGGGATAAACGCCCTCGCGGCGGCCACCCTGGCCATGTCGAAAGGTTGGTTCTTCAATATCCTTGGTGGGAATACTGATACTCTCGCCTCGGTCCATGTCAGTAATGCTCCGTTTTTGTACTGCATCTGACACAGCTTTTTTGATGTGATCACGGTAACGGCGAAGAAAACGCTCACGGTTTACCGCGCTCTTATTCTTGCCATTGAGGCGGCGATCAATGATGTGGGTTAATCCCATAAACTCGCCTCGTATCTGTCGTCTTGACGTTAACGTCGTTCGCTCAGAGACCGTTGCCGGTCAATGAGCATGATTAGCGCATGTCGATCTGTTATTGCGACTTGCGTACACGTAAATACCATTCTGCAAGCAGACGAACCTGTTTCTCTGTGTAGCCCCGATCAATCATGCGGTCGACAAATTCCTGGTGTTTGCGTTGATCCTCGTTTGATGCCTTGGCATTGAAGGAAATCACCGGCAACAGGTCTTCCGTGTTGGAGAACATTTTCTTCTCGATGACGGTTCTCATTTTTTCATAGCTCATCCATGAGGGATTGTTCCCGTTGTTATTGGCACGGGCCCGCAATACGAAGTTAACAATCTCGTGACGGAAATCTTTGGGGTTACTGATGCCTGCGGTTTTCTCGATTTTCTCCAGTTCTTCGTTTATTGCGCCTCGGTCCAGAATCTCGCCGGTTTCAGGGTCGCGATATTCCTGATCCTGTATCCAGAAATCGGCGTAGGTGACATAGCGATCGAAAATGTTCTGGCCGTATTCCGAGTAAGACTCCAGGTAGGCGGTTTGAATCTCTTTGCCGATAAACTCGACGTAATGGGGCGCCAGATATTCCTTGATATAGCGCAGATAACGGTCGGCGGTTTCCGGTGGGAACTGCTCCTGCTCAATTTGTTTTTCAAGCACGTACAGCAGGTGAACCGGGTTCGCTGCCACTTCGGTGTTATCAAAGTTGAAGACTTTGGATAGAATCTTGAACGCGAATCGGGTGGATAAACCTTCCATACCCTCGTTTACACCCGCCGAGTCTTTGTATTCCTGAATGGACTTGGCTTTCGGGTCAGTGTCTTTGATACTCTGGCCGTCGTAAACCTTCATTTTCGAGAACACATTGGAGTTTTCCGGCTCAATCAGACGGGACAGCACAGAGAACTGGGCCATCATATCCAGTGTGTCGGGTGCACAGTGCGCATGAGACAGGGAACTGTTGGCCAGCAGTTTCTGATAAATTCGCACTTCTTCAGTTATGCGCAAGCAATAGGGCACTTTGATGATGTAAACCCGATCAAGAAAGGCCTCATTGTTTTTGTTGTTGCGGAAGGTTTGCCACTCCGATTCATTGGAGTGGGCGAGAATGACGCCTTCAAAGGGGACGGCACTCATGCCTTCGGTGGTGTTGTAATTTCCTTCCTGGGTTGCAGTCAATAAAGGGTGCAGTACTTTAATCGGGGCTTTGAACATCTCCACGAATTCCATAATGCCCTGATTGGCTTTACACAGCCCCCCACTGAAGCTGTAGGCATCGGGATCATCTTGAGAAAACTCTTCCAGCATGCGAATGTTGACTTTACCGACCAGTGCGGAAATGTCCTGATTGTTGTCATCACCGGGTTCGGTTTTTGCGATTGCAATCTGATCCAGAATGGAAGGGTATTTTTTAACGACCCGGAATTTCGAGATGTCACCATTGTATTCGTGCAGGCGTTTCACGGCCCAGGGTGACATGATGGATTTGATATAGCGTTGAGGAATACCGTATTCCTCTTCAAGAATTTTTCCGTCTTCTTTGGAGTCAAAAAGTGCCAATGGAGATTCGTTGACGGGTGAGCCTTTTATGGCATAAAAGGGCACTTTTTGCATCAGTGCTTTCAGTTTCTCAGCCAGAGATGATTTACCGCCACCGACCGGGCCGAGTAAGTAGAGAATCTGTTTTTTCTCCTCCAGGCCTTGTGCGGCGTGTTTGAAGAAGGAGACGATCTGTTCGACACATTCTTCCATGCCGTAGAACTCGTCGAACTCTTTGTAGCGTCTGATTATTTTGTTGGAAAATATGCGGCTAAGGCGTGGATCTTTGGAGGTATCAACAAGCTCACCTTCGCCGATGGCGATTAACATGCGTTCTGCTGCTGTGGCGTATGCTGTAGAATCCTTTTTACAAATCTGTAAATATTCTTCTAGCGTAAACTCTTCTTCCTGAGTTGAGTCATAACGCGTTTTGAAGTGGTTAAAGATACTCATGACGCGGCCCTCATTGTATTATTTATGCTAACTCGTTACACCGTTTCTTCCCCTATGGCGACGCCTGGTGGATACCAGTCCATTGTGCATCCGTCGACATTTATGAGTAGTAAAGCAGGCATTGTGCCAATCATCCTTTCAGAGCCGCTGTTTCTGTTCCGTCCCGGAAACTAATCGCGACCTGTATTTCAGTTTCGTTAATTGTTTGTTTATTAAACTATAACCTGTAGCACGGCCCTTTGCACACTTTTGGACAACGTTACCAGGCGATAAGTTCGTTGTAATGCGCGATTTTGGTTATTTTTGTTGCCGGTCTAAAGCTTTGTTATTTGATAGACACATTCAGTCATATAGGACAAACCTCTGCGTTTGGCAAATGGGTCGTCTGCCCCTAAATTGTTTTTTTGCACCTGCTTAGTGACCCATTTTGCACCATAAAGTGACATCACTTCCGGTTCGGTCACACTATAGGGAGGACCTTCCATTTCACCGGAGTCATATTCCATCGTGACCAGGAGAATTTGACTCTCCCGGGGCAAAATTTGATGCAGATGATCGACGTAGCGACGGCGCATTTCGTCCGGCAGGGCGATCAGTGCGGCGCGGTCAAAGACCGTTTTAACCCCTGCAACATGGCTCGCATCCAGATCGAATAAGTCACCACAGTAGATCTGAATATCATTGTGCTGATAGAGCGTGAAAGGGGGGTCAGGCCTGACCTGGGCCTTGAGGTTGGTTTCTTCGAACAGGTCTTTACAGGCGATGGGGCTCAGCTCCACGCCGATAACCGGGTGGCCCTTGTCGCTCAGCCAGAGGATATCCCGGGATTTGCCGCACAAGGGCAACAACACCGTTTCCGACCCGGTCACGGTAAAATCCTGCCAGTGACTGGCAAGGTATTGATTGACGGTGCCTTCGTGGAAGCCAATTTCATTTCGACGCCATTTGTCATGCCAGAAGTCATAACGCAGCGAACTGTGGCTCGGCTTCGAGTCATGGTTATTCTCAGTCATAAAGCCTCTCGTGCTCTGCTGGAGCAAACCGGATTTAAAATCGGGCTGAGCGCCGTTTTGCTCATGCGGGTTTGCCGGGTATTCAATTAATTGTGGATCAGAGCCGCCATATCGGCAACCGATAACGGAATATCGTAATGTTTCGACGCGGGCTATGTTAAGCTAGTCACCTTTATTGACGTATCCATTTTACAGCTATCAGGTGGTATTCATCTTGTCCGACGCAGCATTTTCCACGCTCCCGCTTCAGGCGGAAATTATCAACAATCTTGCGACTCTGGGGTATGAACAGATGACGCCCATTCAGGCGGCCAGTCTACCCCATGTGCTAGCCGGTAAAGATGTTACAGCCAAGGCGAGAACCGGAAGCGGAAAAACCGCTGCGTTTATGTTGGGTGTTTTGAATCAACTGGAGACCCGTGATTTTGAGCCACAATCACTGGTGCTGTGTCCAACCCGGGAGCTGGCAACCCAGGTGGCCGAAGAATCCCGCAAACTGGCCCGTTTTATTCCCAATGTAAAAGTGTTGACCTTGTGCGGGGGCATGCCCATCGGGCCACAAATCGGGTCTCTGGAGCATGGAGCCCATATCGTCGTTGGCACCCCGGGACGTATTTCCGATCATATCCGTAAAGGAACCCTGTCGTTACGCAATATCCGTACGGTGGTGCTGGATGAAGCGGACCGGATGCTGGATATGGGATTTGTCGATGAGATCTCGGACATTGTCAGCCACACCCCCCCGGCGCGACAGACGTTATTTTTTTCTGCGACCTATCCAGATAATGTGCAAGCACTAGTGGAACGCTTTCAGCGTGAACCTGAGTTTGTCACGATTCAGGATACAGCACGTGTTGCCAACAATATTGAACAGGCCTTCTGGCTGGTTCCGGCGGCAAACAAGGTGGAGGCGGTTTGTGAAATTATCGAAACGGAACAATTGTCTTCTGCAATACTGTTTTGTCAGACCCGCCAGGGCTGTGTCGATTTGGAGCGTTCGTTGCGGGATTGGGGGGCCAGTGCCTTGGCATTGCATGGGGATATGGAGCAACGGGAGCGGGATCAAGTACTGGCCAAATTTAGTAACGGAAGTGCCTCATTCCTGATTGCAACCGATGTTGCTGCCCGTGGTCTGGATATTGCTGATTTGCCGGGGGTAATTAATGTGGATATTCCCGCAGACCCCCATGTTTACGTACACCGTATTGGTCGCACCGGTCGGGCAGGTAAACTTGGGCACGCCTGGACATTGGTGACCGAGCGCCAGATTCCGCGCTATCAGGCCATCTGCATGATTCAGAACAGTGATCATGGCATGCTGGACTGGATCGATGTCGTAAAACAACGCAATGGTCCAGAGCCGGGCGCAACTCGCTGTAGCATACGACCTGCGATGGTGACCTTGGCGATTGACGGCGGCAAGAAAAATAAAATCAGGCCGGGTGATGTTTTAGGAGCATTAACGGGTGATGCTGGTTTGAAAGGGGATGCGGTCGGGGCTATTACCATATTCCCGTTTATTACCTATGTGGCGGTAGACGCGGCGTTATCCAAGCAAGCTCTTGAGCGATTGCGTTCCGGGAAGATTAAAGGCAAAAAGCTGAAAGTTAGAAAGGTCTGATGGCGCATCTGGAGATTGAAGGTGATAAGGTGTTGTGTTTAATTGCGCTAACATTTTGAAATCTCGAACAATACGCTTTTGAAATCTGACACTCTTTTCACAATTATGGTGCAAAAAAACGAACTAAAACGATGCGTTTTTTGCGCCATAAGAGTGCCTGTAGCCTGTTACCTAAATCCTGCAATCTATATGTCTGAATCGATTCGATACGACTATAGCGACATTTAGTGTCGATGGATCACCGTTTTGCACACCATGCAACTGAAAAAAGCGTAATTCACTTGATTAGATTGTTTAAATTATAATCACCTTTGTCGTCAACCTGAGCAACAGGCCAAAGTCTGCCTGATTCCAAATTTGGAATTTGCTTAGTCAGAGAATTTGAGTATAGGTATTTTGGTCAATGAATAAACGACAACTTTAACCAGTCAGCCCACGGAGTTGGGTGAAGATGGTTGCTCGGAACTTTGACCTTAAGCTGATTCCCACCACGCAAGAGTTGTCCCGCAGTACGTACCAGAAAAGTTCGGATAGTCTGAATTTCCCATCGTTTCAATTCGTCATTATCGCTCAGTAGCGCCATCCAGCGTACCGTGTTATACGCCAGCACAGCACATTGGAAAAGTAATGAGCTGGCCATGAAATCATGGCTCTTGATTTGCGCCAGTCCCATTTGGTTCTTGGCTTCATCCAACCAGGTTTCACAAGTTGCGCGCTTTCCGTATGTCGTGTGTGCTTGCCAAGGAGACAACCGCTCTGTGGTTACATAGCAGAAGTAGTCGTAAACGGGCTCATTCAGCAAGGCTTGTTGAGGGCCTTTGGTGATGAAGGCCGTTTTACGCCGCACAGCAACAAAGCGACGTGCCCGTTCCCATTGACCGCATTGATGGAAAAAGTCGCACTGTTCCCAACCGGTATGACCAGGCACTCGTTGCCAAGCTTGCTTGTCCAACAAAGCAGCAAGGCCTTTGAGTTTCACTTTAATCAGGTAACCATGGCGAGCCTGATCCAGCCAGTCCATGAGCTCTCCAACAAAGAATCCTGAATCACCTCGGAATAGCAGCCGCATTCTGGGTGGCATCTGCGCAGAAAGTTGCTGCATGAAGCCTACAATGCCATTGCTGGTGTAGGTGCTGCCACTGCGCAACCATGCTTGCAAAATTTCTTTCGTGTGGCTGCAAAAGGCAACCAGTGGATGATAAGAGTTAGAGCCTTTTTTCGTTGGGTTGTAGCCTTTTTCGGCACCTTCCTGTTGACCGTAAACGGTTTTGACAGTCGAGTCCACATCAATCCAGCCTCGATAGAGCGTTCCGGGCAACCAAGTACCGGACTTCAATGCTCTGTGCCAAACCCCCTGACGCAAGATGTGATTAATCTGTTCGAGCTGAGTGACATGCTTGAGCTTTCCACAACGGAAAATACGACCCAATGTGCAGTCATCTGGAATCGATAGCCACCCCCCCACTTCACGCAACACCTGATCTGCCCACACAAAAACCACCTTCCTGAGCGAAGTGGCACCGGCGATGATGCCGATAATCGTTAGGTAGATCGAGTCGCCCAAACTGTAACGAGCACTGTTGCCGCGTTGCAAATCAAGGTGCTTCTGGCAAGCCTCGGTAAAACCGATGTGATCGAGGAAATGCATGGCAGGGATAATTCCAGCTTGACTGGTCAGCTTTTTTCCAGTGTGTTGATAGCGAATTTTTGCGGCTGGTTTTTTGGCACTTTTATGGGTATTCTTACTCATGAAAAAGGTGACTCTGATTTGTTGATTATTTGGCGATAACCAATTGAATCAAGTCGCCTTTTTCTTTTCAAGTACAATGTTATTTGCAGAATTTAGGTGTTATTTAGTATGTTACAAAAAATAACAAAAAGTCGTGGGGCTTAACCCGCTTTTCATTTCTTTGTAATCTCTTTGTAAAATCATACACTTTCGTTTCTGTGACCACGCTGTTTATTTAGTAAGCATTATTTTGGTGCAGCAGTTGGTATTTCTTTGCGTAATTTTTAGGCGCTATCATTGTTTTAAGTGATCGATTGTAAATTGGGCATTCTATGGGGAGGCCCGATTGCAATCCGTTTGTGGGGGCGGTTGATCACGCACCGGAATTAGTATCACAAATGACGTGAGTAAAATAATGAAAAAATTAAGCGTTCAAATATTGCTTTTCAAATTGTTGTTTCTTTTTCTACTGGTCAGCTCATTAAACTTTCTTTCATTGTGGATCTGGATTGAGTCTTCCGAGGAGGAGGGGAGGGTTATCAATCTGGCGGGTAAACAGCGCATGTTAACCCAGAAAATGATGAAGGAATCCCTGCTCATCTCGGTCGGCGTACCACTGGAACATAACCTGAAACGTACGATTGAAGAGTTTGAAGCAAACCTGAATGGTTTGCTTTCCGGAGATGAGGGCTTGGGTTTGCCCAGAACCGACTCCGAAACCATTCGCCAGGAGCTGGTTCAGGTTGAAAACTTGTGGCGTAACTACAAGCAAATGATGACAACGCTGTCTGATTCCCATCAGACATTGAGCGTATCAGCGTTGAATACCTACCATACGGAATCCATCAAGATTCTAAAGCAGATGAATTCGGCTGTTTCCTTATTTGAACAGGCCAATAAGGACAAAATGTTGAGTCTACGTAATCGATCAGGCGGTTTATTTGTCTTCTCGCTGGTGTTAGTGCTCGGTTTTTTCCTGTTTATTCGCGCCAATGTCATTCGTCGCTTAAGTACCACCAAAGACAAAATTACCCAGTTGGAATCGGATTTGGACTTACGTCTTCAGCTTCCCGAGGGACGGGAGGATGAGATTGGCAAGATTGTCCGGG
Organism: Oleiphilus messinensis; assembly: GCF_002162375.1. Classification (GTDB taxonomy): domain Bacteria; phylum Pseudomonadota; class Gammaproteobacteria; order Pseudomonadales; family Oleiphilaceae; genus Oleiphilus; species Oleiphilus messinensis. Next base: position 1,883,333 of record NZ_CP021425.1, read on the forward strand.
CGACCAATAAAATGGTGCAGCGCATCAAGTCATTGTGTGCTCAGTTTCAGTCTGGCTCTGAGCGTATTGCTGTATCATCGACGCAGTTACAAGGCATCTCGGAGCAACAACGTGGTGATATGGAAAACCAGCAACAGGAAACCGAGCTGGTGGCCACAGCGATCGAGGAGTTGCTGCAATCGGTGAACGATATTGCCCAAAATACACAGTTGGCTGCAACCGTGGCCAACGAATGTTTTGACGTGGCCCAGGAAAGCGCACAACTGGTTTCCAGCTCGGTAGAAAATGGCCGTCAATTGGCGCTGGAAATGCAACAAGCCACGGATACGGTGTCATCGTTGGGGCGAGACTCCGAAGCCATTGGTGCAATACTGGTTACCATTCGCAATATCGCAGAGCAAACCAATCTGCTGGCGCTGAATGCGGCGATTGAAGCGGCAAGGGCGGGCGAACATGGTCGGGGTTTCGCGGTTGTGGCGGACGAGGTTAGAACGCTGGCATTGAGCACGCAATCCGCGACTGAGGAAATCAATAACCTGATCGAACGTTTGCAAAATGGTGCCCAGTCCGCTCAAGTTGCTATCGAGCAGGGCGGAGCTCGGTCAGCGAGTTGCCAGTTTGATATCAATCAGATCAGTGATGCCTTGCAGGTGCTGATCGGCAAAATCGATTCCATCAACGGCTTGAATACCCAGGTCGCCAGTGCCACCGAGCAGCAGCGTATGGTGGTCGGTGATATCGGTCAGAATGTTAACAATGTGCGGGATATGACAGTGCGAACCAGTGATTCTGCAATGGAGACGCTGGCGCTGGTTTCTGACCTAGCGGATATGAGCCGGGACTTCAATAAACAAGTTGCAGTTTTCAAAATATAGAACGAACCCATCCTCGGGCTTTACCCGAGGATGGTCAGATGTGAGTGCCAGAACCTTAGCCGTCTGCGTTTATGCTTTCGACGACGGTTTTCAGGTCTGCATCTGCCGAGTCATTAGGGCGTTGACAGGTACCCGCGTTCTGGTGACCACCACCCCCATAGTGTAAGCAAAGCTCACCGATATTGGTGTTGGAAGTCCTGTTCAGAATAGACTTACCGATTGCAAACACGGTATTTTGTTTTTTCAGGCCCCAGAGCACGTGAATTGAAATATTGCACTCAGGGTACAGTGCATAGATCATAAACCGGTTTCCGGCATAAATCGTCTCTTCGTGGCGTAAATCGAGTACCACCAGATTATTGTGCACGGTGGCACAACGTTTAATCTGGTCGACAAATTTATCCTTGTGATCCTGATAGAGATCGACGCGCTCTTTCACATCTGGCAATTGCAGAATTTCTGCTATCGTGTGGTTGTTGCAGTAGTCGATCAGGTGCATCATGAGCTGATAGTTGGACACCGTAAAATCCCGGAATCGACCCAGCCCGGTCCGGGAGTCCATTAAATAGTTCAGCAATACCCAGTCTGTAGGGTTCAGTATTTCATCTTTGTTGAACTGCGCGGAGTCGGCCTTGTCGACGGCCTCCATCATGGCGGTTGAAATCGTGCTGAAGGCGTCCTGGCCGCCGTAGTAGTCGTACACCACACGCGCAGCGGAAGGTGCCTGGGTGTCGATGATATGATTGTCCGGCTTTTCACCGCCGAGGCGAACGATTTCACTGGCGTGATGGTCGAAAGCCAGGTGGGCTTCTTTGACATAGGGCAGGTTGGTTGTGATATCTCTTTCGGTGATATCAATTTTACCGTCTTGCATATCCTTTGGATGGACGAACAGGATATCGTTGATCAGGTCCTTGTTTTTCAAAAGTACTGCGCAAACCAGTCCATCAAAGTCGCTGCGGGTAACCAGCCGGTACTTCTTGTGCTCAGCTTTTGGGGTATTGTCATCCATCATGATTGTTTCTGCTCCTGTGGAGTTGCATCTAGATTTCCTAATAGCATAGTCAAAACCGGGGCGTTTGGGATGCCAGCTGTGTTTGCATGCAGCTCTTAGTGTAGACCTTGAAACGGGTTTGAGCAGGTGTAAGCGGTTAAATTCGCCGCCGGGGCAAGAGTTTACTGTGCATCCTGATTTTCTTGACAGTCCTGCAGTGCTTTTTTCAATACCGTTGTGCCCAGTTCTCGTGCGACCCGGATATTTCGTTCCGGAATCTTTTCCGGATTGTCGACATCTCGCAGTGCCACTTCAAGACTTTCTTCTCGCAGCAGGTGCAATACCGGGAACGGGGAGCGGTTGGTGTAGTTCGCCGGGTCGTCCTGGGGGGCCCCTGCGAATTGATATTCAGGGTGAAAGCTGGCGAGTTGATAGATGCCTTCATAGTCTTGATCAATCAGCAATGCTTCACTGAGTGATAACAATTCGAGGTAATCATCAAACCCGTTAAAGCCGTTTTCGAGAATGATCAGCGTGGTCTCCACCTCCGGCTGATCATCCAGCAGCTGACACTCCTTAAGAAGATGTGTCAGGCAATCTTGTATTCGGTCTTCGGTAATCACGCTGAATCGCACCCGATTCTCGTTTAAAACCGGACGGGCGAATGGACAAAAGTTATACTTTACAATAACGTCATTGACCCATTGTTGTGTCGCCTGAATGGCCTTTACTGACATGACAACTGTTCTCCTGTGTCGTGGATATACTGCTGGAACGGCACGTTTGCCATTTGCCATTGCTGGACTAAGCTTTAGAAATTACGGGTGATTTACAGGTATCCGCTTAAGACCTCGATGCGTTAGGTTACCTGAAGGTCGTGATAAAGCAAACGTTGAGTGTGAAGTATCGCTGAGCTGATATGAGTCGTCGAATCCATATCAATCTCGGATCGGATAACAGTATATAAATCAGTATCACGATTAAACCGGTAACAAAATCGAAAACAAAAACAACAACGGTGCCTGGGAGAAGGTAGACTTGTTTCGCTCTGTGCTTCTGGCTGGTCTGATTCTATTTAACAGTTTGAGTGTCAATGCAACGGAGAGTGTGATTGCCAACTCGTCCAATGCCATTCAATTTTTAAATCTTAATCAGGTGAGAGCCATCTTCAGTCTTCGTGTCCGACAATGGGATGATGGAACCCCGATAACGGTTTTTGTACTGGAAGACCGTCATCCTGCGCATCAGACATTTATTCGTTCTGTGCTCCACATGCTGCCCCATCAACTGCGCCGGCATTGGGATCGCTATATCTATTCGGGTATTGGTCAAGGGCCAATAACTGTTCGAGATGAAACTGCCATGTTGTTGCGTGTCAGTAATACTCCAGGTGCCATCGGCTATCTCCCAGAAGGAATCTCTCATGATCAGGTGCAAATTGTACCCATCCATTAAACGTGTGGGACAGGCACGTAAATGGTTTGGCATTCTCGCCTGTTGCGGATTTGCCGCGTCGATATCGAATGTGACCGCACATGGTCTGGATAATCCGCCGCAATGGCACGGGTTTGCCAATCAGGGCTTTTCTTACACCACTGAAAATAATTTTCTGGGGGAAAGCAGTGAAGGAAGTTTCAAGTTTCTGGAAGCAGGGTTAAATGCTTCCTGGCGTGCGCTGAATACATTGCAGATTTCTGGCCAATTGCTCTATCGTCAAACCGGGAATGCGCCCCCCGACGGTGTTGAAGTTGACTATGCCATCGCAGATTGGCGCGTACTGGATACATTTGACTACGGTTTTGGTGTCCGCGCCGGGCGAATTAAAAACCCCTATGGCTTTTTTAATGAAACCCGCGATGTTGCCGCAACTCGACCCAGTATTTTATTACCCGAGTCGATTTACATTGATTACCTCCGTGAGCTCATGCACTCCTCGGACAGTGTCGGATTATACGGGCACAGTGAATTAGCCGGCGGAACCGCGACCTTCTACGCAGTTTTTGGACGACCGATTCTTTATGATACAACCATACCGGCCATAATTTATACACAAACTCAGGGTAGCCTTGAGGATGAAGCGATTTATTCAGCCCGGGTAGGGTATGAAGATGGTAGTGGTATCTGGCGGGTTGCTGTCAGTGTTGCGGACTTCCGGGCGGATTACCTTGCCGCTGATACGGAACCCCTGTTTGATGGTAAATCCCACATCACACAGTTTTTGTTTTCGGCTGAAGGTTATTGGCAAAATTTCCGTTTGACGGGGGAGTATCAGCGACGATTGATCCGGACTGAGAATGTTTATTTTCCCGGTCTGACGCTGAAAAACAAGGGGGACGGTTATTACCTTCAGTTAAGTTACGATTTTAACGTTCATTTCAGCGCTTATGTGCGCTGGGATCGGATTTACCTGAACAATCAGGATAAAAAAGGTGTCCTGTATGAGGCTCGAACCCAGGAGCCAGCCCATTTCACCTATGCAAAGGATATCACTTGGGGTGCACGCTATGCGATCAATACGAACTGGCTAGTCGGTGCGGAGTATCACCGTGTTGACGGTACCTATTGGCTGCCTGATCTTGAAAATCGTAGTGCGGAAGCGCAGTCCAGCCGATGGGATATGTATTTGCTCCAGGTATCTTATCGGTTTTAATAAAATTGAGAAAAGTTAATAAGAAAATATTTATCAGCCTCCATTGGAAGGCTGCCATGGGGCTTTCGCTCATATTTATGATGTTGATTGGTGTGTTCAGTTACTTCAACGCACAGCAGCTTACTTCATTGTATTCAGAGCAGCGGAAGATCAAGCAGCAGCAGACCGTAGTCGAATTCAACGGCTTGTTGAAAAAAACGGGAATACAGCTGGTCAACCTTGTCGACAGCCTGTCACTGTTAAGTTCACCTAATCCTGATATTCGGGAAAAAATCAGCCTGCACTGGCTATCCCTTGCGATTACCTGGGGGCTTGAAAGTGCTGTACTTATGGACGAAGAAGGTGCCGAAGTGACCAAGTGGGGCAGCCAGCCGCTGGAGCCGACACAGAGTGTTGTCCGCAAAGTGATAACGGATGCAGTGCCACTCCAGGAGCTACGTTGTCATGAAGAGTGTCGCCTGTCACTGATCTCACCGGTGCTTGATGGTGACGGTACGATTCGTTTTCTCCAGCTTACGGCTTCTCTGGCAGATACGATTCTGGATTTTCAGCGCATTACCCAGTCTGATATCGGCATTATCACCCCTTCTGCTTCAGATGCCTATGGCAAGGATAGACTGGGTAAAACCAGCATGCTTATTTCGGCGCTAACCAGTTCGGAAGATCGCTTACCGTTGATTCAAAACCTGGCCAAATTACGTGGTTGGCGGGATACCGATATCGAGGGTATGGACTTTGAGGTGTTTACCCATGACTACCTGGGCGATCAGTTTGAAGTCCAGTTTTTTGCGATCGAAGAGTTCGCCGGTAACCAAGCCTGGGTCGTTGTGATCACCGAAACTTCGGAATTGCAACGGCAGATTGATGAAGCGCGCATGTTGTATACCGTGACCGGTCTGTCTGCAGGCATGATCACTTTGTTTCTGATCGTTTTGGTGTTGTGGCGTCCGATTCGCTCTTTGCAGCGTCAGGCCCGGGCATTACCGCTTTTACCTCAGGGAAAATATGAAGAGGCGCGGGAACGTTTGAAGAAAATGGCACCGAATCGCGTCTTTGCAGATGAGATCAGTTTGCTACAGAGTACGTCCATCAAAGTGACCCATCAATTGGAAGAGTATCACCTCCTGCTCACCCAGAATACGAAAAAATTGTACGATATGGCCCATTTTGATCGGTTGACCGGACTCACCAATCGTGTGCATATGACGGAGATTCTGGAAGACAAGTTCACCAGTGAGGAAGATAAAGATCGTATTTTTGCATTAATGCTGCTGGATCTGGATCACTTCAAGCGGATTAATGATGCTTTGGGGCACAATATCGGTGATCAGTTGCTGGTCATTGTCGCCAAGCGATTGTTATCGAAGATTCGGGCCAGCGATACGATTGCCCGCTTGGGGGGGGATGAGTTCTGTTTGATTCTCAATGGCTTGAAAACGGAAACCGCTGCGGCTGCTGTCGCTCGTAATCTACTCAAAGCCCTGGAAGAACCAATTCACATTGATGACCGGAATCTGACGATCACCGCCAGTATTGGCATTACAATGTCGCCTGCAGACGGGGCGAGTGCATCCAGCCTGCTCCAGAATGCAGACCTGGCGATGTATCAGGCGAAATTCCATGGCCGGGATAACTTCCACTTTTTCAATTTCCAGTTACACAAGGATGCGGATACCCGAATGGCTTTGGAGGTTGAGTTGCGCCGTGCTGTTCAGGACAAAGAGTTTACCCTTTTCTACCAGCCTCAGATCGATTTTGCGACCGGAAGAATCCTTGGCTGTGAAGCCTTGATTCGGTGGAAGCACCCGGAAAAGGGGCTGCTCTCACCGTATTTTTTCATTGATACTCTGGAGAACAACGGGCTGATCGTTCCGGTCGGGAAATGGGTGATGGAAGAAGCCTGTCGACAGTGCTTGATCTGGCGGGAAGACGGCCTGGGTCGAGTGGATATGTCGATCAATTTGTCGCCCCGGCAATTTGCGGATCCAGACTTGTTGGAGCACATTCAAACTGTCGTGAATAAAACGCAGTTAGAACCCAATCAACTTGAAATCGAGGTCACGGAGTCTTTATTGGCCACTGACTTTGATTATGCGGTGACACTCCTTGAAAAGCTGCAGGAAATGAAGATTCACATTGCCATTGATGATTTTGGTACTGGCTATTCTTCATTGAGCTACTTGAAGCAGCTACCACTGGATAAGTTGAAAGTTGATCGTGCTTTTGTAATGGATATTCCCAACAATAATGATGATAAGCAGATAACCGCCGCGATCATTGCCATGGCACACAGTTTGAGTCTGAAAGTGGTTGCCGAAGGGGTGGAAACTGAAGACCAGGCGGCCTTCCTCAAGAGCCTCAAGTGCGAAATCGGACAGGGCTACTTGTATGGCAAACCCATGAGTGCAGAAGCGTTTGCACAATTACTGAAAACTGAGCGGAGCCTGGCTTAGCGGCGCACCGGGGCGCAATATTACGCGCCCTGGCTTTTGGCTTTCCGGAAGAACATTTCGACAGATCCCAGCCTGATTTTATCACCGTCCTGTAATATGCATTTAGTCTGTCTTTTCAAGTTGACGTACAGGCCATTTCTGGAGTCATTGTCCTTGATGCCCCATGTGCCATTTTTGACAATCAGATAACAGTGAATTGTCGAAACGGACACATCAGGTATGCGGATCTGGCAATTCGGGCTTCGTCCGATTTTCCAGTGCTGACTGGTTGAAACAGGCTTTAACAGGAAAACCTCTGACTCGATCAAGCCTGATGAAATGACCAGTGCAGCTCTTGCACCTTGTTGCTTTTGAGCCGCGTTTGATACCAATTCTGCAACCTTGGCCGGAGTGTATTTTTCGGCGCGGAACAGGGTGTCGTCTTCAGCTTTCTCCCAGCCATGTGGTAGCTCGAACTTTTGTCTTATGACTGTCTGGCTGCCGGAAAAACCTTGAATATCGACAGCAGAATCGGCGCTGTTCCAGTCTTTCATGTTCAACTTGCCCATGACGATGGTTGCGTCTTCCCGGTCTTCTTTCAATATGCAGAATTCATTGAAACCCAGGGTGATGACATCGCCATGTTGAAGTGCTGTTTCTTTATCGATTTGAACCTTGTTTACGGTTGTGCCATTGGTCGAGTCCAGGTCGGTGAGTGTCAGGCCGCTGTCTGTCAGGGTCAACCGGGCATGAATTCTGGAGAGATGTGAGGTTTTGATGTCTGGAATCAGAGTCAGGTTTATTTCGCAACTCTGATCCCGTCCGATCACCATGCTGGGTTGGTTGATTTTAAATTCTCGGTCCGGATGGCTGACTGAACGGAGAACGAAAGTGTCTGGCATAGCGTTGTCTCGGCGGTTGCGTGCTTTAGGCTGGTGATCTGTATTGTTATCAGTGTAGACAGAAATCGGTCATGGTGATAACACAGATCACGCAGTAAAGCACCGGCAAGGTTAAGCCAGCTGTTCTTGTAGTGCTTTTTTCCGCTCTTGTCTGGATTGCCGGATAACACTGTAGGCGGCACTGATTCCGAGAGATGCCATGATTAAAGCCACGAGCAAGTCCGGCCATCCTTGTTGTGTTCCGAACACGCCCAACGCTGCGGCGATGACCGCAATGTTGCCGATTGCATCATTTCGACTACAAAGCCAGATGGAGCGTTGATTGGCATCCCCTTCACGATAACGAAACAGAAAATAGGCGACGACTACATTGGCGATCAGTGCCAGCAAGCCTATCGTGCCCATGGTCATGGCCTCAGGCGTGTGCCCGACCCAGGCGGAATAGGCTACTTTGCCGAGTATGCCGAAACCATAAAGTGCCATGGTTATGCCTTTAAACAGGGCTGCGCTCGACCGGGCGAGCAAGCTTGAGCCCACAACGGCGAGGGAGATTGCATAATTTACGGTATCCGAGAAGAAATCCACTGCATCCGCCAGCAGTGAGGCAGAGTTAGCCTGGAATCCGGCGAACAGTTCAATACAAAACATCAGTCCATTGACCCAAAGTGCAAACCAGAGCACTCTCTTGAAGCGTTTGTCTTGGGCTGGCGGGAGTGCGGAACAGCAGTGATTTGACATGTTTTGTCTCCGTTGTTTATGGTTTAGTGTATTAAAAACGCTGTAGCCACTAAAGGGTCAAGCATCATTTTTACTGAATCGGTACGGTCAAAGGTCAAAGCAATGCGAATTGGTGAGTTGGGTAAACTCTGTGGTGTGAAGATTGAAACTATCCGCTATTATGAACGAGAGGGTTTACTTCCCGAGCCCACACGAGAACATAATGGCTATCGTCGTTACAGCCAATCCCATTTGGAAAGGTTGTCATTTATCCGGCATTGTCGGGTGTTGGATATGCCGCTGGAGGATATTCGAGTCTTGCTCGAATTTATGCAGTCACCCCCGGACCAGTGTCAAGAGATTGATGAATTACTGGAAAAGCAGCTTGTTAGAGTTCAAACACGCCTTCTGTCACTTCATGCGCTTCAGAATCAATTGCAACAATTGCGGGCTCAGTGCGTGGACGGCGCGAGTATGGAGCCCTGTGGCATACTTGAAGAACTTGTTTCTGCTGCCAAAGGTGAAGGGTGCATTTGCCACAGCGATTGAGCTGAAGTGTGGTGAGAGGTGTTAAGTGCCCGGTAAAGACATCAGAACCGAAGAGGGGGTGAAGGCGATTTTCGCCCGCGTAAATGCTTTTTTGGGCCATGGGGTGGAATGGGGGCCACTGAAGCACGAAGATTCTGCCGGAATAAGTAATCTTTTATTTCGTGGCGGGTATGAACAGGAACGCTTGGTACTGCGAATTAACGTCAGTGAGAAACGAAGTTTCGGTGTATCAAGGCATCTGGAAGCTGTGGTACTGGCGATGATTGAAGGCTATGACTGGGCTCCAAAAATTGTTCATAACGCATGGCGGGAGGGCTGGTGTCTCATGAAGGATTATGAAGGCATGGGCAGCACACCAACCCTGGGTGATGATTACTTCAATATACAACATCAAATACTTTGTGCCGTGAATGACTGGCAGAGCATTCCACATCTACCGGAAGCCGACTACGACTATGACGCGCTTTTTCGGCGCTATCGGCGCGCGGTTGCCCGTTTTCCCATCGGCCACACCCGCAGTTTCTGTCTGGATTTGTTGACACAAATTGAATCCGGTTTGACGGAACTCCCTGAAGTGCCGGTTTGCCTGACCCATCATGATCTGCATCCGGGTAACGTGTGTTGGTCCCATGGACAACCGATTATTCTGGATTGGGAGTATGGTGGATTTGGAAATCCATGGTTTGATGCGCAAGCGCTGCACAGCCAGTTCGGGGTGTCCCCTGCGGTAATTCAGAACCTGACGGCATTCGAAAGCCTCTCGAACAAAGACTTTATTTCAGGTCTGGCGGAGGTGCAATGGATTGCGGAAGCACTGGGAGAGATTTGGTTGTTGGTGAAAAGCGAAGGGGTCGCGATTGATGTTGAAAGCGACCCCGAGCTTTAGCACGTCACCGGCGTATTTATTACACGCCGAGTTTGTCTGCGATGCGCCCACCTTCCTCTGTGAAAACTAACCAGCCCAGTATAAAGCCACTACCAATCGCGGTGGTCACGCCGCTGATAAAGTAAACCAAGGCATTTGTGCCACTCAGGTCATGGAATACCGGTGCAAAGTTAACGGTCAGCAGTTTCGCGGTGACGCCCATGGTCAATGCGGCCAGCAATATGGTTCCTTTAATGCCATCTTTTGCAGTGACTCTGCCGACCAGAATCAGATCAAGCAGTACACCCAGAACCGCCCCCATACCGATACCGCCAAAACCGACAATCCAGATGAATGGGGTGAGCAGGGAGTGGCTGGTTTCGGCCATCAAAGCATAGAAAAAGAATGTGATTAATTCTAATCCGACGCTCACAAAAATAGACAGTACCAGAGGGCGGGTAAACATTGCACGTTGAGTTTCCATTGGCAAACGCTCCTAATCAGTGATGCTTCTAAATTGTTTGGGTATCGGGGGCGCGTTGTGAGCCCCTTTGATGGATACAGTGTCGCTCAGATTGTTTTTTTAGTCAACGACTGTACACTGAAAAAGTGCCAGTTAATTGTGAAAAATTGTTATAGGTCAATTTTGCAGAGTTTTGAGATCCATAAATAGCTATATATAACAACGTTTTAGGGTTTTTTATTCCCGTTGTTATCTTTTTTGTGCTTTGTGTTTAAGTGTTTTTTGTGTGCAAGTGTGTATTGTTTGTTGCACTGGTTTTTAGCGAGGAGGGGGGCTTTAAACTACCGTTGTGTTACATCGATCAATTTCGGGGCGGGTAGTACGGTAGATTGCACAATTTTAAACAAGCCACCAGCTGGCAAGGCCCAGAAAGATCAGAAAGCCCATACTGTCGGTTACGAAAGTCAGAATAACACTGGCGCCCATGGCGGGATCGCGCCCCATTTTATCCAGCATCACCGGTACTGCAATACCGGTGAGTGCAGCAATGACCAGGTTCATGAGCGTTGCGCTCGCCATGACCAGAGCGAGGCCGAGCTGGCCATAGAGCAGGAAGGCTACTGTTCCCAGTACCGATCCCCAGAGCACGCCATTCAAGAGACTGATGGAGAGTTCTTTACCAATAAGATAGCGTAGATTGTTGCGATGGATTTGGTCGAGCGCGAGTGAGCGGATAAATAACGCAACGGTTTGATTACCCGTATTCCCGCCAACACTAGCAATGATTGGCATCAGCGTAGCAAGTGCGACCAAGGCGGCAATCGCATCCTCGAACAGGGCAATAAAGCGCGTGGCAATGAACGCTGTAATCAGGTTGATACACAACCAGAGCCAGCGCGTCTGGGCGCTTTCCCACACGGAGCTGAATAAGTCCGCTTTACCGGTCAAGCCGCCTTTCGCCAATGTGGCTTCCTCATTGCGTTCGCGAACATAATCCATTACCGACTCGACCGTCAGTCGGCCCACAACCCGCCGCTTTTCATCGATAACCGGCGCTGAAATCAAATCATAACGATCAAACGCGTAGGCGGCGGAGTCCGCGTCTTCCATAGGTGAAAAGGTGACCGGAGATTGCTGCATCACATTTTTCACTTGTTCGTTACCCGGGTGACGGAGCAGGGCTGTGATCGGCAACAAGCCAACCAGGTGGTGGTGTTTTACAACAAACAGTTTGTCAACCTGATCCGGAATCGAATCAAGATCGCGAAAATCGTTTATAACCTGATCCAGCGGTGATTCGGGGTCAATCAGGACCGCATCATTACTCATCAGCGTGCCGACTGTATCCTCAGGATAAGACAGCGTGGTCTCCAGCCATTGTCGCTCTTCGGCTTCCAGTTGGGCTTTGGCCTGTTGTAAAACGTCCGGTGAAATATAACTGGCAATCTCAGGCCAGTCATCGGTATCCATTAGTGCCAGCAAGCTGAGCAGTCGACCTTGGGTTGTGTGTTCCAGTACGTCTTCACATGCTGCCGGATTCAGTTCCAGAACGACGGCAGCAGCACTGGATTCAGTCAGCATATTCCACACCAGCAGGCGCACATCATGGGGCACCATTTCCAGTAGATGGGCAGTATCGGCTGCATTGAGTTGTTTCAGTTTGCGATAGAGTTCGGCTTCATGCTGGCGATGTACAAGGTTGTCCAGCAAGCTGTTTTTCGTCTGCTGTTGGCGGGCATTGATATTCTCTACCAGAGTCTGCCGGCGCAATAAATCCAGAATGGGGCTGATGCTGTCCTGGAGACGATCCGGTGCAGGAATGTCCATCGTGAGGTTTTGCGCCTTTGGATCTGCCATGATTTTACTGCCATACAAAACGAAAAACTGAATGCGGAATGGTCTGGATCAATTCCGGGGTGGGTTCATGATAATATACCGTTTTTTAAGTTTCGTTAAGGCTTGGTATGACTCAACCAGAAAACAATAAACAGGGTAAACAGGCTGCTGCACCTTGTCGTAATGCGCTTGCTCGTGAGTTGTTCCGAATGACTTGGCCGATGTTGTTTGGTGTGTTGTCTTTGATGAGCTTTCAGTTGGCCGACAGTGCATTTATCGGACAGCTCGGGGTGCTTCCTCTGGCAGCTCAGGGCTTTACTGTGCCGATGTATCAGTTGGTTATCGGTTTTCAAGTTGGGTTGGGGATTGCAACAACAGCAGTTATTTCCCGGGCATTGGGCGCTAAAGATCAGCCTTTCGCCCGTTTGCTGGCCGGTGCGGTGGTGTTACTGGGCGCGGTGTTGATCGGATTACTATGTCTGTTGATCTGGTTTCTGCGGGACTTGATATTGCGAGGGTTAGGGGCCGGTCCCGAAGTTTATCCTGCCGTGGCTGAGTATTGGTCTGTTTGGTTGCCCAGTGCCTGGGTTGGGGCCATGGTTTACTTTGGTTACAGCATTTCTCGCGCGAATGGCAATACACTTTTGCCGGGCTGGCTGATGGTGTTTACCAGCTTGCTCAATATCGTGCTCGACCCGATCTTTATTTTTGTTTTCGAATTCGGGTTGCCTGGTGCCGCGATGGCAACACTACTCAGTTTTACTTTGGGTGGTTTGATCGTCTACCCAAAGGTGCTTCAACACGGATGGTTGCTGATTCAGTGGCAGCGACAACGATTAATGGTTGCGAGCAGGCGACTACTGCATATTATGGCGCCCGCGATGTTGAGCCAATTGCTACCGTCAATTTCTGCGTTACTCGCGACGGCTTTGTTGGCCAGCTATGGGGAGAGTGCTGTCGGTGCCTGGGGTCTCGGCACTCGTTTTGAGTTTTTTTCGATCGTCATCGTTCTGGCTTTAACCATGTCGATGCCGCCGATGGTGGGTCGCCTATTGGGTAAACAGGACTTTCAAAGCATTCGCACTTTGGTGAATATGGCCGTTATTTTTGTGCTCGGCTTGCAAGCCTTGATTGGTGTTATCTGGTGGGTGAGTGCCGAGCCATTGTCTGAATTGTTCTCCTCAGATGTTGAGATTACCAATATTCTGGCGCTTTATATCCAAACTATGCCGTTGAGCTATGGCCCACTTGGGGTTTGTATTCTGATGGTATCGGTAAATAATGCGCTGGGTTTACCCATGCGGGCGCTGTTAACCTCGTTGTTTCGGCTGTTTCTGTGTTATCTGCCATTCCTTTGGCTTGGCTCACACTTTTATGGGCTTTCAGGTGTGTTCTGGGGGGGCATGGTAGGTAATTGTGTTGCCGGTTTTATGGCTTGGAGTTTGTACAAGCAGGGCATTAGACTTTTGTCTAACAAAGAAAAAATATAACGACCTTGTCAACTTTTCGTAACAAAACCTTCATAACTCCACTCTAGTCTTTGCCCCCAAGTGTGAGGCGTTTTACCCAACTTGCTCAGGTCGGATGATGGATTCCCGGCCTGATTCATTTCAGAGTTCCAGTGTGCTTTCTCTCAGGATGCCCCCTTGTTCCATATCGAACATCGGGCGGTATTTGTGTGCCTGATTAACAGGCATGTGTGATTTGTCGGACAGGCTTTACCTGGACAGGTTTTCAAAATCCCGGGCAGGTTGTCAAATGCACGGAGCTCTGAACACGTGTGAAATTTACCGTTATCCAGAGGTTTTCATGATAAAAAAAGCGTTCAGATTGTCTGCGCTCGCGATTTCTGTTGGTCTGGCCACGCCGGCATTGGCCGATTTGCCTGCTGTCCAGTCTCAAAGTAGCTGGTATACCGATGCAGAAAACGTATTGATGTCCAAAATCAACAAAGCCCGCAACACAGGTAAAGCAAAAAATGTCATCCTGTTCGTTGGTGATGGTATGGGAATTTCCACGCTGACTGCGGCGCGTATTCTGGAAGGCCAGCAAAAAGGAATGTCCGGAGAGGAGCATCAACTCAGCTTTGAATCGTTCCCGTATTCTGCACTGGTCAAGACCTATAATACCAACCAGCAGACGCCCGACTCTGCGGGTACCATGACGGCGATGATTTCGGGTGTCAAGACGAAAGCCGGTGTAATCGGTATAGCCGAGAATGGCTTGCGTGCGGACTGTGAGTCGTCGCAGGGCTATGAGCTGGTTTCAGCGCTGGAACTTGCGGAGAAGAAAGGTAAGGCAACCGGTGTCGTTACTACTGCCCGTCTGACTCACGCAACACCAGCGGCAGCCTATGCAAATGCGCCGGAGCGTAACTGGGAAGATATCTCTGATATGCCTCAGGAAGCAATTGACGCTGGCTGTAAAGATATTGCATCACAATTGATCGACTTCTCCGCAGGTGATGGTATTGATGTTGCTATGGGTGGCGGCCGACGTCACTTCCTGCCTAAAGACGCGGCCTTTGATACTGGCGACGGCGGTTCTCCAGAGGGGGATCGAAGCGATGGCCGAAACCTGCCGGAAGAGTGGAAGAATAAAACGAATGGTACCTATGTAATTGATCAAGCCGGTTTTGATGCGGTTGATCCAGCGAGCACCTCAAAATTATTAGGTTTGTTCAACGAGTCTCACATGCGTTATGAAGCAGATCGCGGAAACGATGTTCTGGGTGAGCCTTCGTTAAGCGAGATGACCGCCAAAGCAATCGATATTCTGGATAACGATAATGACGGTTTTGTTCTGGTCGTCGAGTCCGGACGTATCGATCACGGTCACCACGCGGGTACTGCTTTCAATGCCTTGACGGACACCATTGAATTCGCAAAAGCGGTCGAGGCTGCAGATAATATGACGAGTGACGATGATACTTTGATCATTGTTACTGCGGATCACAGTCATGTATTCACGATTGCAGGTTACCCCACACGAGGCAACCCGATTCTGGGCAAGGTGGTAACAAATGATTCCAGTGGTGCACCGCAATCTACTCCTGCGCTGGCAGGAGATGATATGCCATACACAACTCTGGGCTACACCAATGGTCTGGGATTCGCGACGCTGGGTAACGAAACCGATGGCGATGTACGTTATAGCACTGGGGCTGTAGCGGGTCGACAGAATCTGACCAATGTTGATACCCAATCTTCAGGCTACCATCAGGAAACTTTGGTGCCCATGTCCTCCGAAACTCACGCGGGTGAAGATATCTCTGTGCACGCTTCTGGGCCCGGTGCCTATATGTTCCAAGGTGTTATCGAGCAAAGCATGATTTATCACGTACTGAACGAAGCCGCTGATTTAGGTGGTGAGCGTTACTAATCCTGTCGAGTCTTGGGCCGGGTCAAAGCACCCGGCTTGATGAAAACTGAATAAGCACAGAATTTTTCGAGGTTTATACATGAATAAAAAGCTCCTGGCGACTGCGTTAGCAGCGGCGATGACATTGGGCGTGACCGGATGTGGTGATGACGATGATGATAACTCCAGTACTCCGAATACCCCTCAGCGTGATATGAGTGCAGCCAATAGCTGGATTGAAGCGGGTGAAAAAGCGGTAGCAGAGGCTGCAAAACGCACGGTAAACAACAATCGTGGTGCGGCGAAAAACATCATTCTGTTCGTGGGTGATGGTATGGGTGTTTCGACTGTGACCGCAGCACGTATTCTGGACGGTCAGCTGAAAGGTGGCACCGGGGAAGAGAACTTGCTGAGTTTTGATCGGTTCCCGTATACCGGTTTGTCCAAAACCTATAACACTAATCAACAGACTCCCGATTCTGCCGGTACCATGACCGCGATGATGTCTGGTGTAAAAACCAAAGCAGGTGTAATTGGTGTTGCCGAAGGTGTGGTTCGAGCGGATTGTGAATCGACCAAAGGTTTGGAATTGATGACGGCGATAGAGCTTGCGGAAATGGCAGGCAAGGCAACCGGTGTTGTGAGTACTGCACGTATCACGCACGCAACACCCGCAGCAACTTATGCAAAATCGCCCGAGCGAAACTGGGAAGACGTGTCGGATATGCCCCCGGAGGCGGTAGCAGCAGGTTGTAAAGACATCGCGGCACAGCTGGTTGAGTTTTCCTATGGCGATGGTATCGATGTCATGATGGGTGGTGGACGTCGTCACTTCATCCCAAAAGATGCTGCTTTCGATACGGGTGATGGTGGTTCACCTGAAGGTGATCGTACTGATGGCCGTAACCTCCCTCAAGAGTGGGTTGATGCAACCGGTGGAACTTACGTTGTCGATCAAGCAGGTTTTGATGCGGTGAACGCTGAGCAAACCAATAAATTATTCGGATTGTTCAATGAGTCTCACATGCGTTACGAAGCGGACCGCGCAAACGATATTCTGGGTGAGCCATCATTGTCTGAAATGACTGAAAAAGCGATTAATATCCTTAACAATGATTCTGACGGCTTCTTCTTGATGGTCGAGTCCGGCCGTATAGACCACGGGCATCACGCCGGTAGTGCATATAACGCGTTGACAGATACTATCGAATTTGCAAATGCGGTACAGAAAGCGAAAGATCTGACCAATGATGAAGATACGCTGATCATTGTTACTGCAGATCACAGCCACGTTTTCACCATTGCTGGGTATCCAACGCGAGGCAACCCGATTTTGGGTAAAGTTGTGACGAACGACTCAAACGGGTTGGCAAAATCTGAGCCTGCACTGGCGGGTGATGATTTGCCCTACACGACATTGGGATACACCAATGGTCTGGGTTACGCAGACCTGGGTGCTGAAACAGATGGCGATGTTCGTTACAACTCGGCTGCAGATGCGGGGCGTAAGGATCTGACCACTATCGATACCCAATCTCCTGGATATCACCAGGAAGCGTTGGTACCAATGGGCTCTGAAACCCATGCGGGTGAAGATGTGGGTATTTATGCGACAGGTCCCGGAGCACATTTGTTAACGGGTACCGTTGAGCAAAACCTGATTTACCATGTAATGAATTATGCTGGAAATCTGGAAAACAAGTAATCGCATACTGATGCATGCTTGAGTAAGGGAAGCGGTTTGCCGCTTCCCGATTTGGTTTGATTGCCGCCTGTATTGAACATTCTTGGCTGCTGTATTGTGCAGACTCGGTAAATGGTTGTGACCGGTTCTGTTTTCTTGAGAGAGTTATATTATGAATGTACGCCCTTCATTGGTTGGCTTGGTGCTGACAATTTCCGTGTTACCTTTGAGTTCAGTTCAGGGGCAAAACCTGAAAACAAGTGTTGAGAATACGCAAAACACTATGGATTTTTGTGTGGGCCGTATTAACGATCTTGTTGCTGACTATGAGGTGAAGCTGACACGGCCTGAAGGGGAAAAAATGCGGGAAACGCGTCGTTATCCTCTGCAATTGATCAAAGATCAGCACAATGTGGCGTACCATTATCCGAATTTGCAAATTACGGATCTTTGGCAGCGTAATGGTAACGGACAGCTCTCGTTACTGAAGGGGTTTGATGCCCAGCAAAGAAGTATTGAATATCAACCCGGTGAAGTTAAAAAAACCGGCTCCGCACGTTGGGAAAAGCTGGCGAGCCTGATTGATCCCCAGTTATTGCAGGGGTTGAAGTTGCTGAGCAGTACGCAACTGAAATGTGGTGTACTGGAACACTACTCAGGGGTAATGAATGGCCAGGTTATGTCGGTCAATTGGTTGCCACACCTCCAGATACCCGTGTCGATGACTTGGCAGCAACCACGGGAAACGCTGAATTATCAATTGACGAAAGTGGGAGAGGGGGCGAGTGCATTCGTTGCAACCGTTCAAAATTATAATGCGACCGATTTCGCTGATATCGGAGATAACGAGTCTGATCCGTTTTTGGTGAAAATGATAAACCTGGGTTATGTCGAGCATGCCCATTCCGGTGCGTATGACTCCGCAGGTCGTGCATTGGGCTCCCATAATCACTAAAAATCGCTGACTTTTTTTAGATTTGTAAATCGAGCGCCTGCAGCTTAGGCCTGGCGTTTGAGTTACTTCCTCCCGAGCTACATTTTTTCGTTTTTCCAAATCCGGAATTTAGATATCGTATTCATTAATCGTCTGAATTTATTCTATATTCTAGGTTTAAATGCCCTCCAACAGCACGTTATGTAGAAAATGCCCATATGCATTGGTCAAATATGCCATTGGTTTCATTTTTTTAATTGTTTACAAATAGCAGGTAATGGCACTAGTGTGCAAATAGGGCATTGCGGCTACACTTAGCCCATGTCAGAGATACCTGCCGTATGGATGTTAATGCGAGGCAGTGTTACATCCACTCTGTTGTAAACAACATGGAATCAATATGCTCGCAAAAAAAATAACAATGCGTAACCCTCTCGAATGGGAGGATTCCTCCAAAGCTTGCCTGTTGCTCTTTGCAACCCTGCTGGCTCACCTGCAGTATCTGGGGTGGGCTTATTATCTACTTTCTCTCCCGCAACGGGATGAGTTGATCAATACTGAATTCGCTTTGTCTCAACTGCCATATTTTCACGGTATCGTTGTGTTGTCGACGATACTCTTTGTGATCAGTATTGTCGGTAGTTTGAAGCGCAGCGAGAGCGTCTTATGGCAGCATTTAGGGACGCAATACTATGGTATTTCCCTCTGCTATTTCAGTTTTGTAATCGGTACCCTTACGATGCCGACGGGGGCTGTTTTAGCTGCAGCGCCCGTTGTCGGGTTGATACTATTTGACCGTGCTGCGGTCTTTGGTGCCCTGGCATCCAGTACCTTGCTAATCCTGGTCATCTCCTACGGGTCGGCATTGCAATGGTGGGAGTATGCGCCAGTGATCAAGAACTTTGTTTCCGAGAGTGGCCATTTGTCGATGTTTTGGCTTACCTCGATGCTGCTGTTCACGGTACCGCATTTTTTGATGTTGACCATCATGGCTGCTTATGTCTTGCGTCGTTGGCGCATGCGGGAGGAAGAGGTACGCTATTTGAGTTTGACCGATCCGTTGACCTCCGTATCCAATCGCCGCAGCGCCATGTCGCATCTCGAGCGGGAGTTAGAGCGGAGTCGTCGCAAAGGGCCTTCCTTGTCGGTTGTTATGGTGGATCTGGATCATTTCAAGAGAGTGAATGATACCTGGGGTCATGGCATTGGGGATGAGGTGTTGGTCAAGGCAGCAAAAACATTGCGGGAAACTGTTCGTCAGAATGATATGGTGGGCCGTTTGGGCGGAGAAGAATTTTTACTGATCCTGCCAGGCACGGATCAAAAGGGTGCCGAGTTTCTGGCTGAGCGTTGTCGCCAGCATATCGCCAAGCTGGAAGTGGACACCGGTCAGCGCGAAATCCTGAAAGTTACCGCCAGTATGGGAATTTATTGTAATGAGCATAACCGACTACTGGAGTCGGATATGCTGCTTGAATACGCTGACCAGGCACTTTATCACGCGAAGGAAAGTGGTCGAAACCGCGTGGTTATCTGGCATGAAGGATGCGCATAGATCAGGCTGTCGGCGTCATCCAGAATTTGTGCAGGCATCGGGCGGTCAACTCCGGTGATTCAATCATCGGCAGATGACCAATTCCTTTCAGAATCTTGCTTTGAGCATGGGGTATCAATTGCTCAAACAGGGCTACACAGCTGACATCAATAATTCGATCCCGGTTGCCCCAGAGAATAAAAGTGGGGGTTTTTATCTTCATCAGAACTTCTTCTGTCGGGATAGCCGGGGTCAACATATCCTGAAATATCTTGCGGTGTACCGGGCGTCGATGCAACATATCCTTTGCAAGAACCGCAGGGAATGTCCGTGCCCATAATCCCTGGCTGCGATGAGTTGTGAACCGAAACAGTTTTTCTACATCGCGATAGGAATCGGGAATCAGTACATTGTCTCCGGTAACCAGGCCGTCTTCCATCGGGCTCCGGCTGTGGGTGGACACCCCGGCAGCGTTCATCAGTGTGAGGGTTTTTACCCCCTCAGGCCGTGCACTGGCAATGCCTGCGGCAATAGCACCGCCCATAGAACTGCCCACCCAATGAGCGGGGCCGAGGTGTAGCTTTTCATACCAATCCGCCAATCGATTGGCCTGTATTTCATAGCTGTAGCGTTGCGCTGCGCGAAAACTGCTCATGCCAAACCCCGGTAAATCCGGAATCAGCAAACGGTAACGACGCTTGAGCAGAGAAAAAACCATCGAAAGCCAGTTTTCCTTGCTGGCGCTGAAACCATGTAACAGGACAACCGGCTGATGATTGCTACTGCCGATATCAAGGTATCGTATTCTATGGCCATCCACAAAAGCATCCCGGTTTTGAACCAAAGGCAATGCCCGAGTCAGCAGATCAACCATTGAGAAAAAGGATGTTTTAGGTCGCCAGTTTTCCAATTCGTCTTGCGAACTGGCTGTTTTCGGGTGACTCAGATAATGTTTAGCGATAACGCCAGTTTGGCTGCGTGGTGCGGAATTCATCGTAACCTCCAGTTCCGGGGTGATGTTGCGGTTATCATCACCCCGAAAAATATTTTTTTTATCGTTTCTGTTTTACGTGTCTTTACGCATTGGCACTGCTTGCCAGAGCTGATTCAAAGGCCGTTTCGGCACTTACCGTACTGGCTGTATTGCGTTGCGTCACGCGGTAAGCCTTCAGGTCGAAATTCTTGGTTTGTTGTCTGAATTTCCAGGTGTAGCCTGGCCACAAGGTTGTGTTTTTACCGCTTACCGGATGAATATACCAGCTGTTACAGCTACCTACATTCCAAACAGTGCCTTGTGTCTTGGCATCGATCTGGTTGTTGTAATCGTTCTGAATCGCTTCTTTGACGTCCAATGCCGCAATTTTGCGTTTGTCCATGATGGACAGCGCGCCCAGCACATATTCAATTTGGGATTCAATCATGTAGACCATTGAGCTGTGGCCCAGACCGGTGTTCGGTCCCATCAGGATATAAAAGTTAGGATAGCCCGCTACGGTTGTCCCTTTGTACGCTTGAGGGCCTTGATCCCAGGATTCGATAATATCTTTACCACCGCGACCAAAAATCATGTTGGCCGGAACGGGATCCGTGGCCTTGAAGCCGGTGCCGAAGATAATGGTGTCAACCTCATGCAGTTTACCGTCGCTGGTGATCACACCATTTTCGGTGACTTCCTGAATCCCGGTGGTAATCACATCCACATTCTGTTGTGACAGTGCCCGGTAGTAATCGTTGGAAATCAAAATACGCTTACAGCCTACCGTGTAGTCCGGCGTCACTTTTTTGCGCAGCTCAGGATCTTTTATTTCCGAGCGGATGTGGTTCAGTGCCCAGCGCTTGGCAAAGGCCATCAGTTTCGGGTTAATGGCGAATGCCGCTACCCGGCTTTCCAGCATGGTATAGATGGCCGCGCGCATCGCCCTTTGGGTACCAGGCAGGCGTTTGAATAAAAGCTGTTCTGCTTTGGTTATTTCTCGATCCGGCTTCGGCAGAATCCAGGGTGGCGTGCGCTGAAACAGTTTCAGCTCTTTCACCTGGCCTTGAATTTGCGGTACAAATTGAATCGCGGATGCGCCCGTTCCGATAACCGCTACTTTTTTGCCTGCCAGAGAATAGTCGTGTTCCCACTGTTGGGAGTGGAACATTTTGCCCTTGAACGTATCCAGACCTTTGATAGTCGGGTACGCCGGCGTTGACAGGCCACCCATGCCCGAGACGACGACATCCGCGGTATAGGCATTGCCGTTGTGGTCGGTAATGTTCCAGCGGCAATTTTGTTCATCCCAATGCATAGCCTGAACCGCAGTATCGAACCGGATATGTGGGTTAATGCCATATTTTTGCGCGCAACCTTCCAGGTAACCCCGGATTTCCGGCTGTGGAGCGAACATACGGGTCCAGTTGGGGTTGGGTTCGAAAGAGTATGAGTACAGGTGGGATTGTACATCGCAGGCACAGCCTGGATAGTGATTTACCCGCCATGTGCCGCCTACGCCAGATTCCTTCTCGATGACGATAAAATCATTCTCGCCCTGTTCCTTGAGTTTGATCGCCATGCCCAGACCAGCAAAGCCGGTGCCGATAATAATGACCCGGTGATGCTGCGCTGTAGAAGTAGTTTTTGGTAACGCCGACATAGAATTAACCTCTTTTCTCAACCACAAATGCGGTTCTGCTCGTGAGTTCATTTGATACTGTTTGTGTCGCTCTCTGTGTGCCCTGGTATTGAATTTGGTATTTGGCACGTTCACTTGATTGTTCAGAAAAGAGCATTGACTCAAATCAGTACATTTGTTTCGTATACAACTGTATACCCGTAACTGTATACAAGTGTATACTTTGGAGTCAAGAGTGTTATAATCAAAAAACCAAAAAAAATGAGATCGAATCAGAGAAGGCGGTATGGCTGTAGTCAAATCAACTCGTGCACCCCGTGTGTCGGGCAAAAATCGTTTAATTAATGCTGCGCTTAAGCTATCGATGCAAACCCGGAGTATTCGAGCTCTGGGGTTGAGAGAATTGGCCCGGGAGGCGGGGTTGAACCCGAATACGTTCTATCGCCATTTTCGGGATCTGGATGAACTGGGGGTTTCTATTATTGGCACCCTGGTCGAACAGATCCGTCAGCCGTTACGGGATTTACGTCGTGAGGCTGCAGGCAGTGTGCTGGGGGATGACTATGACCCGGGTGCCGCTGATCCGATGAAAGCGACCCTGAGGGCGCAGCAGGTCAATCGTGAAACGATTCGGCTGGTATTCGAATTTGCGCTGCAAAACGAAGCCGCCTTCCTGATGGGAGTGCAAGAGCTCCATGGAGCCTCACCGGTTCTGCGCAGAGCCCTGCGGGCGGTAATGGCGGATTTTGCTGACGACATGGTGCAGGATATTAAAGACCTGAAGTTGATGGTACCGCTGGATGAAAAACGGATGCATCAGCTTTCGGAAATCGTCATTCGTAATATCTTCCAGTTATCACTGGAGTATATTGAGTTTCCGGAACAGCGTCGGGCAATTTGTCAGCAAGCAGAATATATGGTGCTGTCATTATTGTCCGGGGCGATGATACTGAACCGTATGGGGCCGGACTTGTTCCCCTGAGATTTTGCCGTGTAAGTTACTTGCTATTTCAATTTCAAACTCGCGCTCTGTGTCGTGGCGTGATATAAACGGTCTCGATCCGGTGATTTGAAGAGGGAAAGATGAAAGGCGCATTTTTAGACGGCAATAGTCTGGGATTGGATATCGATCAATCACGTCTTGAGGCGGTGCTAGACCCGTTGGAAACCTATGAGCACACGGCACCAGAAGATGTTGTTTCCAGGTTGGCAGGTGTTGATATTGCTGTTGTCAATAAAGTTCAATTGAATGAAGCCCATTTTGCACAGCTCCCTGATTTAAAAATGATTGCGGTCACCGCGACCGGGACGAATAACATTGATATGGCTGCGGCAGAAGCTCGTGGAATAAGGGTATACAATGTTGAGCGGTATGGACGGCCCACTATCGTACAACACACTTTTTCCCTGATTCTTGCATTAGCGAACCGGCTTTTGGATTATGATTCCGATGTTCGATCTGGCCACTGGAACAAGAGTGACATGTTTTGCCTCATGGGACATCCAATTGTCGAGCTTGATGGCAAGAAAATGGGCGTCGTCGGCTATGGTGATTTAGGCCAGGGTGTTGCCCGAATGGCAGAAGCGTTTGGCATGGATGTTATGATCGCCGCGAGGCCGGGGCAGTCTACGGACTCCGTTGATGGCTTACCCAGAGTACCGCTCGACCAAATGCTGCCCAAAGTGGATGTTTTGTCCATTCACTGTTTATTGAGCCCTGAAACCCGGAACTTGATTGATGCCGCCGCGTTAGCGAAAATGAAACAATCCGCGTTTTTAATTAACGTTGCCCGTGGTGGAATCGTCGATGAACTGGCGTTAGCGGATGCCCTTCGATCCGGTCGTCTGGCAGGGGCGGGGATTGACGTGTTGACCGAAGAGCCTCCTGTGCAGGGCAATGTGTTACTGGATCAAAGTATCCCAAATTTAATTGTCACACCCCATTGTGCCTGGGCAAGCAAAGAAGCTCGACAACGCTTACTGGAAAAAACGGCGGACAACATAGCGGCGTTTATAGGATAGCGGTGTTGGCAGGCACACAATAAATCTGGGTGAATTCCTGGTTGGAGGTCAAGGCATGTGGGTGCAACGGGAAGTAAAACTTCGTCCCTATCCTCGGGGATTCCATCTGGTCACTGAAGAGATCATTCGACAATTTCCTGAAATAAACCGGGTTAATGTGGGTGTATTCCATGTCTTCATAAAACATACCTCAGCCTCACTGACTATCAATGAAAACGCCGACCCCACAGTGCGTCAGGATTTCGAGCAGTTCTTCAATCGCTGTATCCCGGAAAATGAGCCCTACTACATTCATACCTATGAGGGACCCGATGACCTCCCTGCACACCTGAAAAGCAGTGTATTGGGATCGAATCTCACGATCCCTGTAACCAATGGCCACCTGAATATGGGAACCTGGCAGGGCATCTATCTCTGCGAACACCGCAATCGGGCCTCCGGACGGTCACTGGTGCTCACACTGATGGGAGATTCTTAGCAGATTTATTCTTGTAACAACGCACCGTTCCCCACACAACTTGGAACGGGTGGTGCCAATAGTTGTTCCTCTTCTCATTACTCCTCATGCCAAAATAAACTTTGTGGCAAAAATCACGATGTTTTCTATGCTTTATGTTGATCTATTGACTCATCTTGGTGCGATCCAGAAGGCGGGTTAATTTCGGGTTACGGGTTTGTGCAGACAGACATCGCGCTTGTAAAACGGACACAGCAAAAGCGAATGAATAATAGAATTAACTATATTGATATCGCAAAAGGAATTTCGATTGCTTTGGTTGCTTTGCATCATAGCCAGCTAAAATCATACTTTCTCGAAATAATTGAGCCGATGTCACTTTTTAGAATGCCTCTCTTTTTCTTTTTAAGCGGCATTTTTTTTTCCTATGTTTTGTTACCTAAAGTATTTTTGTTGCGAAAAGCTGAAGCACTTTTAAAACCATACTTCTTTGTGCTCATAGTACTCTTTCTTTGCAGTTTTTTATCGGGAGAAAATGCACTGATATGGAAGTTGAAAGGGATTTTCTACGGCAATGGGGATACGATCAGATGGAGTGCACTGTGGTTTTTAACACACCTGTTTGCTTTGTATGCGTTTGGTTATTGTCTGTTTTACTTTTTTCGTTTTGGTTGTTTGAGCTTTAGGCTGCAAGTGGCTGTTCTCTTTTGCTTCCTTGCAGTTGGTTCATTGTTTGTGGAGTATTTTTGGTATAGATCCATTAATATTTACGATTTTTCCATGGAGCTGCCAGGGCTTCCGTTCTCTCTAGACATTCTCTTAATTTCATCGCCTTATTTTATCCTGGGTTATCTGCTGAAAGATAAAGTATTGAATTTTAGGCCTAACCTGCCTTTTCTTATTTTTTTTATAGGCTTATTTCTCTGCCTGACTTCTTTTAGTGATGCATATATTGATTTGAACAAAAGAATTTACGTAAATCCTATTGTCGCACCCATTGGAGCATTTTTAGGCATATATATCGTTTTATCCTGTGCCTGGTTTTTTTCTAAAGTTGATTGGTTAAAATTGATTTTTATTCGGTTGGGTACTGCGAGTCTTTTTATTCTTATTTTCCATCACTTTATTGAATATAACCTATTCACTTTCTTATCCGTTGGCGTAGCAGGCGACAACAATCTGCTGATAGTTTCGGTTTTGTCTTATTTGCTAAGTATTTCCATTCCATTACTTATCAAAAAAATTGTGGAAGGAAATGAGTTATTGTCGCTTGCGTTCTTTCCGTTTAAATCAAAACGGGTATTCAAGCGAACTTTCCCCATACGCAGTCAAGCAAACTAGTGCTAAGTAACTATTTGGTGGAAAAAATACCGGCCTTTCCTATGCTTAACATGGGGATGTGTGCGCGTTGATCCAATTTTTTGGTCGCGGGCATTATGTGATTATTTGGGCCGGATGGTGGTTTACGGATTCTGCGCAATGAAAATGCCGATTTATTCACCTTTGGTGATTAAGTTTTTTGTCAAAGCGGCCTTACCGGTCTTTGTGTTACTTGTTGCCGCAAATCTGATTTTTCTGGATATCAAAAGCGAAGAAACAAAGACGCTTTATATCGAGCAATTCACCGATCAGACTAATCTGCTTGCCAATCAATTGTCTATTCCTATCTGGTCTCTGGATCGTCAGACCTCCCATGCCATTCTTGAGGGCATGCTGGAGGATGACGGGGTTCGCTGTGTGGTTCTGGATGAATTTGAAACCTACAAAGAAACCATTCGGCATCGCTTTGAGGCGGGGAGTTGCGAGAATCTTTCGTTGTTTGGTCAGCCCTTGGAGGAGCAAAGTAATACACACTCGATCATGGCTGACATTGAGTTTGATTTTGATGGAGAGGCGATCAAAATCGGTCGCGTAAAAATGATCATCGATCTTTCCACAGTGAATCGGCAGCTCTATGCAACCGCGAAAAAAGAAATGATCTTCTTTTTTCTCTACGTCATGATCTTTATGGTTGGCTTTCATTTTGCGTTTAACGCAACAGTACTTCGGCCTTTGAATAAGGTTAAAGAATCGATATTACATTATCAGCAAACCGGTGAGCGGCAGGACGTGGACTGGAGCTCGAATGATGAATTGGGCCGTGTCATCGAGCATTTTAATGACAACCAGCGCCGGGCAGGGCAGTTCGAAGAAGAGTTGCGTGAGAAAAACCGGCGTTTGGATACCGCACTCAAAGAAGAAGAAAACGCTCGAAATACCGCAGAAATGGCGACTCAGGCAAAAAGCGAATTCCTGGCCAATATGAGTCATGAGATCCGCACACCTATCAATGCCATTCTGGGCTTGTCACAATTATTGTCAAAAACCCGCCTGGATTCAAAGCAATCCGGTTATTTGAAACACATGGTTAACTCTGCAAGTGTACTCTTGGAAATTATCAATGACATCCTTGATTTTTCCAAGATTGAAGCCGGAAAGCTGGAGATAGAAAGCGCAGTATTTGATTTATTCGCGTTGATTGACCGCTTGGCCGATGTGCACTCTCACGGAGCCGCGGAAAAAAACCTGAATTTAAGTTTTAGTGTCGATCCCAAGCTTCCTCGTTGGTTGATCAGTGACGAGATCCGGTTGAGTCAGGTGATGTTGAATCTCATCTCCAATGCAATCAAATTTACACAGTCAGGCTATGTGAAAGTGGAATTGAATTGCCTTGAGTTGGATGAGTCCAATGCCCATGTTGAAGTCATGGTTCGGGATAGTGGTATTGGAATCAATCCAAAGCAGCAGGAGCGGTTGTTTCAGTCGTTCACTCAGGCAGATGGGTCTACAACTCGAAAGTATGGCGGTACCGGACTGGGTCTTGCGATTAGTCAAAGTATCATCAAGCAAATGGGGGGCGAGATTTCGATCGAGAGTGCGGAAGGAGAAGGCAGTACTTTTTCATTTGATCTTGATTTGAAGTGGGAACAACGCTCGAGAGACCCTTGGTATGATCAACTGACCACCAATATCGCCCTGATTGTTGTGGGTAAGAGTAGTAACGTAAATGCTATCTCGACCTGCTTTCGGCAAACCAATGCCAAAGTTTTTATTTTGCCCGGTAAAGACGAAGCGTTGCCCAGAATAGATTCGCTGTCCGAGTTGGGCTTTCAAATTGCCTTGTTCTGGGATTATGCCTCGACAGAAAGCACAATATTGGAAGTGGAAGAATTATTCCGGGAGCGTTGTGCGGTCATTATTCCGATTCTGGATTTGAAAGAACTGGAGGGTGTCCAGAGTCAGCTGGACTCCATGGGTTACCCCTTGCCACTTTTGAAACCGGCAACGCCCGGGCGTGTAGGGGAGGTTATGGAACGTTGCATCCCTGACCTGGAGTTTAAGGCCACAAAATCAGGAAAGCCAAAAGTGTCTGAGGTCAGAGCGCCTTCAACCGCTCAAAACCTCGCCGGGCCACCTCGTTTGAGCCCGATGAATCAGCAGGGTGTTCCGTCTTTTGCTGGCAATCGAATTTTGTTGGTGGAAGATAACGAAGTCAATCAGGTTGTCGCTTGTGAGATGCTGGAGCTAACCGGTGCGAATGTGCATATCGCAGAAAATGGTCAGGTCGGGGTCGATTTTCTCAAGGAATCCGGTGACTCGGTCGATCTGGTATTAATGGATTTGCATATGCCGGTATTGGACGGGCTGGGGGCCACAAAAGCCATTCGTGAGGACTTGAAACTTGATTTGCCGATCGTCGCGTTGACAGCAAATGCGACAACCAAGGATCGAATGACTTGTCTTGAATCGGGTATGAATGATTTTCTGTCAAAACCTATCGACGGTGAGCGCCTTTATGCTGTCATCGGCCAGTTTATAAAAAGCAAAGTGGCTGAGCTGGCTCAGCTTCAGAGTATCGGTCCGGAAGAATCGGAGGCAGGTGCAGTGCCTGAAGCCCCGGTTCAAGTGCCGGCGCAGATTGGAGGCGCTGGAAATACCAAGGACCATGCCATGTCGTTGAGTTATTCCGGCGAGCTGATTGAAATGGATGATGTTCGTAAACGTTTTGGTACCCAAATAAAAATATTTCCTAAAATTGTGGAGAGTTTTATCAAGAGCTTTTCTGATTTCGAAGACCAGTTTGAACAATCAAATGCCTCTGAGGATCTTGAAGAAATGTATCGTTTGGCGCATTCTCTCAAAGGTGGCGCAGCAAACATTGGTGCTCGCAAACTTTCAGAACTGGCTGCGGAACTCCAGGATCGCTTGAAAACACCAGAAGATATTCGTCCTGCACTGGAGTGGGCACCATGGGTTATCGATTGCTTGCGTAAAACTATTGCGGAAGCAGAAAGTCTGGTTTCGGACACCGTTATCAAAACTCCCTGACTGGATCTTTCGTTTGTAACGGAAGGGGAAAATGGAACGCCTCGTTTAACAGACATTGAGTTCTTCATGGATTTTTAGTGCTATACAGGATGATGTTTCCTTGAATCTGCAAACCTTGAAATTAACTGTCGAGCAATGGCTTTTTTCTCCGGAAAGCCGTTATCACGGGCCAGAGCGGATCGCACACCGATGCTCCAGAATTATTTATGCCGTGGGGCGGGATCTTGTAAATGGTCAATTGACTCTGCATGCCATGAGCCTGGTATATACAACGTTGTTGTCCATGGTGCCTTTGTTGGCATTGAGCTTTTCTGTACTCAAAACCCTCGGTGGTCATAACGAACTGACACCGCTACTGGAAAATGCATTTTCACCTTTTGGCGAACAGGGGCCAGAGATCGTGGCCAACATACTGGGCTTTGTTGACCGTATAAAAGTGGGGGTACTAGGCTCTGTGGGCCTGGCTTTATTGGTGTACACCGTTATTTCACTTGTGCAGAAGATCGAGCGCTCCTTTAATTTTATCTGGCGCGTGCCCCAATTACGTTCTATCGGTCAGCGGTTTAGCAATTATTTGAGTGTAATTGTGATTGGGCCTTTGCTCGTGGCTTCTGCGATTGGTGCCACGGCATCGATTATGAGCTCTTCAATCGTGCAAGCCTTGGTTGCCATAGAACCCTTTGGTTCGATGATTCTGCTTCTGATCAAGTTTGCGCCATTCTTCTTTATGATCGGCGCGTTTACTTTCATCTATATTTTCATGCCCAATACTTCCGTTGATTTCCGTTCAGCATTGATTGGTGGTATTGCTGGTGGCATGGCGTGGCAAACTTGCGGGCTGCTCTTTGCCTCCTTTGTGGTTTCTTCTTCTGATTATCAGGCAATTTATTCCGGATTTGCTTTGGGTATTATTCTGTTGATCTGGATCTATCTTAACTGGATGATCTTGCTGCTGGGTGCGGCGATATCTTATTACGTACAGAATAGTGAGAAAATTTGCAAAGCGTCGAAGGTACACAGTTCTCCTCGACTGGATGAGCGGATCGGGTTGGCCGTTATGTTCAGAGTTGCAAAGCGATTTGACCGTGGTGAGACGTCATATAAAATTTCTGAATTAGAGCGTCAATTGAGTGCGCCTCCACAGATCACCCGTCGCGTGACCGACAATTTAGTAAATTCCGGAATGTTAGCCATTTCCGGTGACCGGAGTGACCGATATGTCCCTGGCTGCTCGATTGATCATATTCCAATGAGTAAGTTACTCAAGGTCATTCGTCATGATGATCAGCAGGTCGCTGCGCATATGCCGTTACTGGATTGTGACGAACTGATCTCTACTCTGGAGTCTGTGGTGGATGATAAGCTGCAAGAGCTAACCCTTGCAGATCTGGTGCGACGTGATGAAAAAGCTGGATGACCTGAAGAGCTCAGGTATCCAGTTCCATATGTGGTAGTGCGTTCAGCTTCCACTTTATTTTGGGTTTGCAGTCCAGGAGTTGACCGGAACTGACACCTTGGTTCACCAGCTCGGCCTTGAGCAGCTTGCCCCGTTCCTGGCCCAGTTCCAGCAATGCACTCTTTTGCTCTGGCGTGGGTTTATCGGCGATTTCAACCAGCTGAAGGTCCGCAGGAACCGTGACAGGACAGAGGCGGATTGAGACGTTTTTATTCTGGTTCATGATCGCAGGCAGTTGTGCAACGAAATTAGCCTGTTCTGGTCCGGGGGATGCCTGGCCTGCAGGGTAGGGTAGATCCTCAAACCGGAGTTTCAGGGCCTGATTCCCCGCAATCATGGCCACGGAAACAATGTTTGCGTAAGGTACCAGTGCTTGAACGAGATAGGTTTGTGCGGCTTTCATAATGGCTTTTTTCATAACCACTGAAATAAAGCCCACAACACCAAACTCTGGATCGCTGAGGTCGCCCTTAATCGGGATGGAGATGTCTACATTGCCATCGCTGTCTTTCAGGGAGTCCAATGCCAGGTTGAGTGTAATTGCGCCCCCACTCAGGTTCGTTGTTTCGGTTGAATCTGCAGGGATCAGTTCTAGCGCCTGAAGTTTAATGTCTGCTTTGCCATTCATTTTGTTATCAGTAATGGCCATATCAAATTTCGTATTCAATGCTCCACTTTCGATTTCATACCCCAGTGCATCCTGGATATAGAAGGATGTTGGTCTTAACGCCAGCTCGGTGATATTGCCTTTGAGGTGGAGGTTCACAAGTTCGCTGAATGGTTTTGTAAAACCACTTACGTCATAGCGGGTGTATTCGCCATTGTGTGCTTTGAGTAGCACCTGTGTTTCCAGGGCTGGATTAGCGGTGTCAATGGGGCCGACACGATACTCGTCAAAAATCAATTGATTGACATAAGGAGGTGATTTTAGCTGATCGGTAAACTTAATCCGGGTATCTTTGCTGAATTCCACTTGATTAATAGCGAATGTGAAGGGGGGGGCTTCGGAAGATTCCGAATCAGTTGGCGGACTTTCCGGTTCAGCAATTTCAGCCGTTGCAGCTCCGTCATCATTGACTTCCGGTTCATTGCTCGTCGGGGGCGGGGCGGTTGCTAACAGGTTATGCAACTCCCGTTGTGCGGTTAATATGATATCTGCAATCAGGGTATCAAACGCAATGGTATCGATAGTGAGTCGATTGTCTGCGAAGTTAATTTGTTGCAAAGACAGGTTTGACACGGTAGCCAACGGCGGCGCGCCATCCTCCCTGAGTGGCTTGGATACGATCAAGTTCTGGAATGAAACAGACGGAACCATGGCTGTCGCGGGAGCGCCGTCGGTTACTTCAAATGTGGGTATTTGTAAAGCGCTCCACGACGCAGCCAGATTTTGATCATGATACAGATAGATTTGTGTGGCACCGGACGAGATTTCTGGACGGACGGTAAATCGGGGGGGCATGTCTGCGATGATCTGCGATTGGAGCTTGTTGAGTCGCAGGGTATATTCCGAGTTTTCCAACAATACCGGATTCGCGGCGACGCGGGCTCCGGTAAAGGCAATTTGACTGGAGTCCGCAGACACGAGATAAGTATCGCCAGGGTTTTCAGTTTGGCTTTGATCCAGAGAAAATTGATTAATTTCAGTCGTTAAGCTTTGTAATTTGACGGATGTAGGCGAGATATCGGGGTCAGCATTGTCCAGGTTGAGGAGCAGGCCTTTGGTTGTAAGCCTGGAAGACAGTGATGCCGCGATGTTGTCCTTCAGATTGATCTGCACATCTTTAGTTTCAAGGGTGGTCGCGAAAGCCTCTGCATTCGTGCCTTCCAGGTTAATGCGAAAATCTCCCAGCGTAACCGCACCTTCCTGCTGTTTGATGTTCATACCGTCTGGGGTCATGGAAAATTGAAAGTCACCGGAAAGGCCAAGTTTACCGGTTAATCGCTTGATTGTTTCGGGCATCCAGGCTGCGTACTGTTTAAAGTTGATATCGGCCAGTTCGTAATAGCCTGTGGCGTCGATTATTGCACTGTCTGGAGAAAGGGGGTTTTCACCACTGACTTCGAGTGATAACTGTACCGGGGCGCCATTGACTGCCGTTAACCAGCGAAGTTCAGCGCCAAGTTCCGCATCCGACAATTCAAGATCTTTGATTTCGAGCAATTCTGTATTGATCTTTTGTGTGCCCTCAGGCAACTCAATCTCGATATTGGTATCAGTAATGGTGAGCCGTGGCAGACCAATGAACCATCCCATTAACGGGGGAGTCTCGCTGGCTGGTGGGTCTGCTGCTTCAGGGGGGGATGATTCTCCCTGTGGCGGGCGAATACCGGCAACTTCTGTTTCGCTTTCCGAAATGCGCAGGTGTAAATTAAGGCCATGTATACTGGCTCGATCCAGAATTACCTGGTTGCTGAATATATCGGTAAACAAGTAGCCTAATTTAAACTTTTCTATATGCAGTCGTTCTTGATTATCACGGGTAATGACAAGATTGTTGATTTGCAGCTCAGAGCTGAATGGATTGAACACCACTTCGGCATCCGGGTTAAGCGAAGCCCCTTGCTGAGTCAGAAATTCGTTTGCGTAGTGCAGCGCAATTCGTCCGGTGAGCAGCCAAATCAAGAGCAATAAAAGAATCGTCAGCAGCAGTAAAGCCAACAGTATTTTCGGTGTGACAGTATAGAGTCGCTTCATAGTGCGAGAGATTCCTTGTCAGTTTCTGACCGTTTGGGAATTTCAGAATCGATAAAACGTGGGATGCTCAGGCGTGATTGTGCACGCCTTAAACGCAGCCAATATATAAAATTAACATGACCAGAACAACCGTGGCAAAGACTCCAGCCTATAAGACTTTAGGCATACCCGAAGCATTGTCATTATTCAATGATTTGAGCGTAACCGACATGGCATAATCAGAGCAGCAGGCGATGGAAATGAGTTCGGATTCAGGTAATGCGGTCTTGCCGTGTTTGGTTAACATGCTGCAATGGCCGAGTAAAATACTGTCCAGGAGCGGATGGGTGATTTCATCGTCGTAACGTTGTTCATCCATTGCTTTGAATAATTTTCGATAAAAGTCCGGTAATGACCATTGTTTAGCAAGTCTCCGGCACTGCGGCCAGACAAACTGAGTCGAAATTTTATAAACCAGTGCATACTCTGGTATGTACTCGGGATTGTGATCCTGATAAGTTTGTAGGGTATGTCGATACAGCAGCAGACTGGACAGGGCAGGAAACAAGCCGGCGAGATAATATTCACATGGATTACCCCGTTGCGCGCGAGCGAGATTTTCCGCCGCACTGGCGCATGCCAAAGCCCATTCCCAAACCAATTGAGCAAACTGGCTTTCCTGTTTTGAAGCGCTTTTCAGCATGGGCATGAAGATCGACGCTGAAATCAAATTGCGGACACCGTCTTTACCCATAACAAAAATCGCTTCGTCTACGGTATTGACCGGGTCTTCTCTCCGTTTAAAAAAAGGGGAGTTAGCGACTTGTAACAAGCGAGAGGTCAGCAGGGGGTCTGATAATATGGCATGGCTGATGCCTCGAATATCCGACCCTTCATCATGTAGCATTTTAATGAGCATCGGAAGTGTTGCCGGGCGGCGGGGCATTAACGAGGTAAAGTCCAGGTCAGATGAGTTGAGTTCCTGAGCAATTCGGGAATACATTTGCTCGCCAGTTGTTGTTTCAATTTCGTAAGTTGGCTCTCGCTCATCAAATACTAACTCGCTGAAGGCCATAGCAATCATTCTGCGTTGCGCATCCCCGTGATATTCTTTCCGTGAACGAGAAAATGCTCGTTTGCTTTTATCATCACCGAGGATTTGAGAAAGCCAGTTCCACATAGTTTGATCCGTTTCCAAGTTTCATACATCAAATCTTAGCATATGCACGCGTAAACCTTCGCCCACTCGGGCGGGGATATAAGCGGGAAGTTCGGAGAACTTCTTGTTTTTTATAATTTGCTGTATATAATTACAGCATGCTGAGAGCGACCAAAGTAAGAATTTACCCAACGCCTGAACAGGCGGAATTTCTAAACCGCCAGTTCGGTGCTACGCGGTTCGTGTACAACAAGGCCTTGCATGTCATCAGTGTTCAGTACAAACGCCACGGCCTGAAGCTCAAGGCCAAGAAAGATATTAAGCCCCTGCTCGCGGTGGCAAAAAAGTCACGCAAGTATCACTGGCTCAAGGAGTTTGACTCGATTGCACTCCAGCAAGCCTGTATCAACCTGGATAAAGCCTTTCAGAACTTCTTCGACCCGAAGCACTCCGCTCGTTACCCCAAGTTCAAGCGCAAGCACGGCAAACAATCCAGTTACCACTGCACAAGTATAAGCGCGGAGGATAACTGGATCAAAGTGCCGAAGATGGAGCCGATCAAAGCGCGAGTACACCGTGCTTTGGAAGGGAAGCTCAAGAGCATAACCCTGTCACGTACCGTGACGGGAAAATACTATGCTTCGCTGCTGCTTGATGACGGCGTAGAAACACCCGCGCCGATGAAAACAGTCGATACCGTGTTGGGTCTTGATATGGGGCTCACTCACCTCGCTATCGACTCAGAGGGTAGGAAAATAGCGAATCCCTGCTTTCTGAAACGTACCGCCGCCAACCTTCGACGCAAGCAAAAAGCCCTGTCCCGATGCCAGAAGGGTAGCAAGGGTCGGGCGCAAGCTCGCCTCAAGCTTGCCAAGGCACATGAACACCTCGCGAATGCCCGTGCGGATTACCAGCACAACCTGTCCCGACAGCTTATTGACGAAAACCAAGCGGTAGCAGTCGAGACATTGAAAGTTAAAAACCTGCTGAAGAATCGGAAGTTGGCGAAGCATATTGCTGACGCGAGTTGGTTCAGCTTGATTCAGAAGTTGGAGTACAAGGCCAAGGCGCAAGGCAAGCATCTGGTCAGAATTGATCAATGGTTCGCCAGCACCAAGACCTGTTCCGGCTGCGGCCACAAGATGGCGTCCCTGTCGTTGTCGGTGCGTCACTGGACGTGCCCTGCCTGTAAAGCAGTGCTTGACCGTGACGTAAACGCGGCCATCAATATCCGCCAACAGGGCATTATCAAACTAAGGGCCGAAGGACTGTCGGTTCCTGCCAATGGAGGCTTGCGTAAATCCAGCCACGCGCCGGTTGCAGCCTAAGAAGTTGGAAGCCTTGCCTGACAGGGCGGGGAGCAGTCACCAGGATCGGGCGGTTTTTCCGCATGTAAATAGAGGAATATCGGGATATCGAGCCCCGTAAATGCCGGGACTCGTTGGGACGTTACAGCACAGCGTAAGCGACTTATATTTGAATGTTGAAAACAAAGATAACTTGAGCCAGACCGGCCAACGCCCCGAGGGCCGCGCCAATGAGGATGAGTTTAATTTCGTCTTCCTGAAAGCAGGGGCGTAACAGATCCTGAAATTCCTCAGGTGACAGGGCTTCCATTCTTTCTACCATGATCATTTCGACTGCCGCCGCACGATCCGTATTGAATACGGGGTCAAAGAATGCATTTTCGGAAATCTGAATCGCCTTCTCGCCAACTTTCTGTTTAAGTGAAGCAAAGCCTTTAGGCCCCATGGCCAGCTGGGTGAGCGGCTTGCTCAGGCCTGCGGTATCATCCACGATTGGTTTGATATGTTTGCGGACAAGGTTACGAGCACGTTCTCCCTGCGAGCCGTTCATAATTGCAGTCATGATATTGCCGATAGTCAAAATTTCCTGGGTGATAATTCGGCAAAAGGCTTGTGCTACTGCTTTCTGGCGTTTCAGGAACAAGCCCTGTATGGAGATTGGCCCGATGGGAATGGGGTTGAGTGGTCGGAAAATGACGTTTAGTGCGATCCAGTTCGTCGCCCAACCTACAATCAGGCCGCAAACCGGTAGAATCCACCACTCCTGAAAGAAGTACCAGATAACCATTTGAATCAGGCCAAAGGTAAATCCGAAATATAATCCGGAATTGATAATAAACCGGAATTCCTCTGTACCGCATTCGAGAAAGATACGGTTCAGGAGCCGCTTGTCCGCGACAAGCTGCTCGGTGACCATGGTTTTAATATCCAGTAGTTGCTCGATGTTTGCCGAGACATCGTCTACGAGATTATCGACAAGGTTGGGAGTACTTTTCCTGACGCGGTCATAGACTCTTTGACGGAATGATTCCGGCAGGTTTTCCCAGACTGTTGGGTATTCCCGAAGCAGGGTTTCATCAACGTACTCTTCAATACGAGGTTCTACTGTTTCGACGATATGTTGGGCGAGTACCTGTGGATCAATCTGTTCGAAAATTTCCTGAACTTTGCCGATTTTCGAAATTGTCGCATCGACACTGATTTGTGCCATTTTTTGCGCCTTGGATGGAATGATACCCTGCCATCCCAAAAAAGGGCGAATGCCGACAAATTCAAGGGGAAGAAACGTCAATTTAATGGCCAGCCAATTGGTTGACCAGCCAATCAAGGCTGCGATGAAAGGTATGCTAATAAACTTCCATACTTCAGGATCTTGCAGTATTTCCAGCATGGGAACGGGGGTCTCCTGCCATCAGGTACATCAATTAACCTTTACCCGTGCGCTCGGGTTTTCAATTTTGCTTGAAAAAAAGAGGCACGCCGTACTTTGGAACGATCGCATTATAAGTGCGAGAGTGCGACAAACTCAAAATCATCTTGGACAAATGTGCAGAAATACCACACGGCTCACAAATTTGTCACGAACTGTAACATATTTTCTCGGTATGTAATTAGCTCTAGACACATTTGCGTCCGTCAAAGCTGTATACGATTGAAATTGGTAGGCATTTTCCAATAACTTAATCTTTAGTGTCGAGATTCTAGTGTAGCGGGCTCATCGCAAAAAGCGTTATGGGAGAGCCTGCAAATATTGCATATTTTGCAAAATTGTTACAATCTGATCTAAAACTAGACAAATTTATAAGTCTATGAAAATAATGGATAATTAACCTGTTCCCTCATGTGGTTAACAGTTTTATCCACAGAAAGTGTGAATTAAAATGCAACTTTCTACACAATTTGTATGAAAATTCTGTTCTCGCGTCTTAAATTCTCGGTTTTGGGTTAATTATGAGTAATTTAGGTGCCTGTTGCGCACATTCTTACTCAAGTGGTTTATTTTTGCTCAAATCTTAAAATATCATATATATCAGCCTGATAGCATAGGTCTCCTCATAAAACTCACAAAGATATCCACAAAATGTGTGGACTTAATTGCTGTTTTTAACCCATTCATTCACATCCATTCTGTAAGTTGTGGAAAAGTCGGAAGATAAGAACAAAAAGCATTCAATTCAGGAGGGGGTGTTAACAATGAGGTGGGAATTCTAGATATTTTGCCTTCGATCAGTCTGATCGAAGGCGAGTTTTGGCCACTTTGTCGTGTCGGCTTACGCTGTAGTACTATTTTGTAGTCAAGTTGAAGAAAAAAGGAACGATTCCGTAAAACCCTTGGTATTAGTAGCTTTACGGGCTATTCCCTCACCTAATTAACAGATATATCCACAGGTTTTGTGGAAATTATTGATGTTTCTGTGTCGAGAGGGGGAGTGTTGTGCACAGGTTGGTTTCGAAGCCTGTTGATAAAATCATTGGCGGATTCGATGTATGACAACATAATTGGAACGACGACAAGCACCAGCAAGGTCGCAAATGCCAGCCCGAAGGAGATACTCACTGCCATCGGAATCAAGAACTGGGCCTGCAATGAGGTTTCGAACAACAGGGGCAATAATCCCGCAATGGTCGTTAACGAGGTTAAAAGTACGGCGCGCAGGCGCAGGCAGGCGGCGTCAATGAGTGCGGCTTTGGCTGGTGTACCTTCCTGTCTCAACTGTTTATAAAACGTAATGAGAATGATCGAGTCATTGATAACAATGCCGGACAGGCCAAAAATACCAAACTGCGACAAGATGGTCAGATCGATACCCATAAACCAGTGGCCGAAGAATGCACCGGCAATACCAAATGGAATGGCGAGCATCACGGCGAACGGCCAGGTGTAAGATGAAAATACCCAGGCCAGAATGAGATAGATCATCAACAAGGCAAGAATAGCACCTTGGCCCATGTCTTTTCCGGTTTGGGATTCCTCCTCTGCTTTTCCTTTGTATTTTACAGTTAGACCAAAGCGGCTGGTTAAATCTGGAATAACGCTTTGCTGCAGTTTTTGCAGAACTTCATTGGCATTGGTGACGGAGCTATCCACTTCTGCGGTAATGTGTACCCCGAGCTTGCCATCTGTGTGGCGAAGGAGTTCAAGACCTTTGCGAGATTCCAGTGCGATAATATTGCTCAAAGGTGCGGTATCTCCCCCGGGGGTCACAATGGGGAGCGTTTCGAGTATACGGTGGAAATGCCGTTCTCGCTCCGGGAGCATGATTCTGACTTCGATTTCCTCATTTTCGTCATAAAAAATCTGGAGTAAACGGCCATCCAGCGCAGCCCGAAGTTGGGAGCCCACGTTTGCCACCGTCAGACCGAGGGATTCACCAAGTGGCGTCAGTTTGAAAATATATTGTTGTTTACCATAGGGTAAATCGTCGAGTATGTTGGTAACCCCGTCATAAACCTTCATTGCCTCTGCCAGTTCCTCAGCCGCCTGTTTTAACGTTTGGGCATCACCACCGGTTAGGAAAATATCAATGTCCCGCCCCGGCGGTCCGCCTTGAGGGCTGTTGATGCTTAATTGCTCGATACCTGAGGGCTGTACGATTTCCTGCTTCCAGGCCTGAATCAAATCGGGATTACGGATTGAGCGCTCATCAGGCATGATCAGTTCTACAAATATCATGGCGTACTGATCGCCGGTTTGATAGTTTTGACCACCATTGAAGGTCGCAGAGTTCAAGCGTACAAAAGAAGACTCAACCAGATCGGGTGCCCGTGTCTTATCCTCCACCAACGTATTTTCTATTTTGAGCTTCTTATTGGCTTCTTGAAGTGCCCGTTCCATTTCAAATGCGAAGCTTCTAACCGTGTCAGGTGGCGTACCGGCCGCAAATTTTACGCTGGCAATAACCATTGAGCTTTCCGGCTGCGGGAAGAAATGAAACTTGATTTGCTTGAAAACCACTAATGAAAAAGCCAGCACCAACAAGCTCAGCGCCGTGACCATGGTAACGCCCCGATAGCGCATTGCGAGGGTAATGAACGCCCGGAAAGGCCCATCCCGAAACTGGTTGAACATATTATCCAGTTTTTGACGAACGGGACCGGGTTGTTTGT
Source organism: Oleiphilus messinensis (assembly GCF_002162375.1). Taxonomy (GTDB): domain Bacteria; phylum Pseudomonadota; class Gammaproteobacteria; order Pseudomonadales; family Oleiphilaceae; genus Oleiphilus; species Oleiphilus messinensis. The sequence continues at coordinate 1,923,296 of NZ_CP021425.1, forward strand.
GGTGATTTTTATGAAAGCTGTGACGCAAATGACCGGGCAGGATTAGAAAGCTTTCAATCAGTGAAGCCACAATGACACAAATAACAACAAATGGTATGTCACCCAGGATGTTACCGATAATACCGCTGACCAACATCAGGGGCAGAAATGCCGCTATCGTTGTCATGGATGATGACATGACCGGAACAAACATCCGGCGGGCACCCCCTTCAGCAGCTTGCAGTGAACCTTCGCCGGTTTGATAGTGGGTGAGGGCATCTTCCGCCACAACAATAGCGTCGTCAACGATAATGCCCAGCGCCATGATCAAGGCAAACAGGCTGACCATATTAATGGTACCGCCGCTAAAGTGCATGATGGCAAGTGTGCCCATAAAGGAAACAGGGATGCCGAAGGCAACCCAGAAAGCCACTCGACCATTCAAAAATATAAACAATATGGAGACTACAAGCACCAGACCGCCAAGCCCGTTTTTCAAAAGCAGGCTGATGCGTTGTTCGACAAAGGTATAGCGTTCGTCGACCGTTTTCAGGATCAGGTTTTCAGGCATTCGTTCCCGGGTTTCTGCCAACCATTCGTGCATGATCCGGGCTGATTCCAGTGTATCTGAGGTTTCTGTGCGTTTTAGCTCCATCAATACCGCGGGGAGCCCTTGATAAAAAACCTCTACGCCGTTTTCTTTGGTCCGGAAGTGAACATCGGCGATATCTTCTACTGTGACTCTCCGGCCGTCGCTGGTCGTGATAACGGTCAGCTCCTCAAAGCCTTGAACGGATCTCCTTTTTTCCAGGCTGCGAACTTCCCGGGCGGCTTCGTCCTGTCCAACTGCGCCTGCTGGGATATCCTGACTTTGACCCGCTATGCGTTCGCCAATCTGGTTCAGGGACAGGTTCAGGGTTTTTAATTGTTCGCTGGCGACCTCTATCGCGACTTCTTGTTCAGGTAAACCAACGAAATTGACTTTCGCAATACCCTTGTCGAGGAGTTCCCGCTCAAAGTTATGAACCAGTGGCCGCAATTCATCAAGTGGGCCGGAAGTGGCAACCACAATTTTTGCAACATCTTCATTGCGCACGATTTTGGTAATTTCCGGTTCTTCAGAATCAGATGGTAAATTGCGTACCAGTCCGACAAATTCTTTTACCTGGTCGAGGGCCAGACCCATATCGGTATCTTCCTGATACTCAATGAAAATCGAGCTTACACCCCGAGTTGAAGTCGAGCGCATTTCCTTAACGCTGTCCAGGTTCAGTAGTTCTTGTTCCAGTGGTGTGGTGATGGATCGGGCAACATCTTCAGCACTTGCCCCCGGCCAGATTACCCTTACCGTAATGAAATCGGTGGCAAAGGTCGGAAAGAATTGGCGATTTAATTTACTGAGCCCATAAACACCCGCGATGAGCATAATCATCATCAACAGATTTGCTGCAACTTTGTGTTGGGCGAAGCGACCGATCAGGTCTGTGCTGTGGGGTGTAGCAAGCGAGGAAGAGGGTAGGTTCGGCTTCATTCCGCTCGGTTCTCCGTGCTGCTCACATCTGGGGCGGTGTGACTAAGCTGTGCGGGCTGACCTATCAATTCCTGTGCGACAGTATTCGGTGCAGTTGTGACTTTAAGGCCGTTTATTGCGTTTGGCAGCTGTGTCGTGATAACACGATCTCCATCTTGAAGCGCTGCACTTTTAACCAGAATTAATTGTTTACCCGACACGATTTGTGTGCCCACATGATCGATCCTGACCGCTTCCAAGCGTGAGTCTTTGACTCTATAGACTCGGTTATTACCGTAAATCGACGATACGGGCATCGCAAAAACATTTCGCTCTGCTGGCAGTTGAAGTTTCAAGGTAAGAATCTGGCCAACCAAAAGCGGCATTTGCGGTGCGGATGTCAGCTGGAGAGTATGAGCAGAAAGCGGGTTTTTGCTTTCCCGGAACAGACCATCGATACCGCCACTACCGGCATTCGCTTTGCCGGACAGGCGATCCAGTACCAGATTAATCTGGCCGCCGTAACCCAGAGCCAGTGCTGATAATTGAAGATTTCGTTGTGAAGCGTTTTGAATGGTGGTTATCCAGCGATTGGGGATTTGACCTCTTACTTCGACATGGGCCTCGTCGTACATGCTGATCAGAACGTCTCCGATTCGGGCGCGTTCTCCCGGAGAGCTGGTAACCGCTGTAATTCGGCCTGAAAACGGGGCCCTGACCAACGTTCTATTCTGATCCAGTTGGGCCAGTGACAACTGGGCTTCAGCGCGTTTCAACTTAGCACGAAGTTGCGCTAATCGGCTTTGATGATTGCGTATGTTCAGTTCTCTCGCATTCAAGCTGAGTTGCTGTTGTTGCAAGCTCTGGCGGGATTGGTCCATTTTAACTTCACTGCTGACGTTGGACTGTTTAAGCTTGCTTTCCCTTGCGACCGCACGTTCTGCCAGGTCGATCAACGTTTTTTCGTTTTCCAGTGATTTCAGGTCTTGTTTGTGTCGATTAATCTCGGACTCGACTTGCGATTGTAAATCGATCACGTCAGCTTCCCGCTGGAGTAATGCGAGTTTGGTTTCCCGGTCATCAAGGGTGAGCAGTATCTGGCCTTGAGCAACATACTGGCCTTCGGATACATCGACCCTCGTCACATCTGCGTTTACGGTTGCTCGAAGTTCGGATGTGTAGGGGGACTCGACCGTACCCAATAATTCGATTTCCGGATGACGGTCAGCTGCGCTGAGTTCGATGGTCTGAACATTCCAGGCTTTTTCTTTGCTCTCGACTACGGGGGGGTGTGGTTGTGCCGACTTAAGCCACATTATGACCAAAGCGGTAATCACCAGAATGGAAAATACTGAGATCAGTGCAATTTTCAGGCTGCCTTTTGGCATTGGCTCGGAGGTTGGGGTTTGCTGTGGCTGATTTGCTGGCGCTTGTTCACTCATATAGGTTTGCCCGAAATCCTGTGAATCTTAAAGATAATCGCACTTGCCGGTAGTTGGCAGGCCTCAACTGAAAATATTAAGACAGTGTAGTGCAATCGCGAGCACCACACGTTCGTTTATACTGAATCTGACCGTTGGTCACAACTGTTTTTTGTTTGAGGCTTAGAGCGCGAAATCTCCCCAATGCCATTGCAGCAAGGTTAGTGCGGCTACAGGGGCTGTTTCCGTGCGGAAAACCCGATTGCCCAGTTTTACGGGTTTAAACTGATGGTTCATTGCAATTGCCACTTCTTCTTCCGTTAGACCGCCTTCCGGGCCCACGAGAACCGTTGCTGACTCCGGGTTCTTATCCGCCGCAAAAATGGTACTCAGTGTTTCGTTCTGGTGGTGATACATGACCAGTCGCACGGCTTCGGTTGCATCCTGGCACCAGGCATCGAGCGTTCGACCCGGACGGATCTCGGGCACGTCGGTGCGTCCGCATTGTTCACTGGCATTGATAGCGATCTGTTGCCAATGACGGATGCGTTTTTCTTCACGTTCTTTATTCAATCTTACATCGCAGCGTTCACTGAATAACGGGGTGATGATGTTGACGCCGAGTTCCGTCGCTTTTTGCACCATATAGTCCATCCGATCTCCCTTCGAGATAACTTGCCCGATGTGGGTGTGCAGTCGGGAAGCAGGTACGCCCGGAGTGTTATGGGTCACGGCGACGACCATTCTTTTTTTATGGATGGCGGTAATGGTCGCTTGATAATTTTGCTGGTCGCCGTTGAACAGTTCAAGAAGCTGTCCAACCTGCATACGCAGGACTTTGGCGATATGATGGGTCGCAATTTCATCCAGCTCTGCGTCGGAGCCGACGCAGAGTGGTTGAGCGGTGTATATCCTTGGTATTCTCATTTGGCCTTTAATCTCGTTGTTCCTCGATTTTTTGGTAATCGAGGTTAGCGAGTCGCGATATCAATACCCTCTGTGGCGATTTTCGCCAGGTGTTGGATTTCTGACTCGGTGATGATGTATGGAGGCATCATATACACTACGTTGCCAAGGGGTCGCAATAGGCAATTATTTTTCAATCCATGCTCAAAGACCCTCAAACCACGTCGTTCCTGCCATGGGTAAGGGGTTTTACTGGACTTGTTTTGAACCATTTCGATGGCCAGGACCATGCCGTGTTGTCTGACATCGGCGACATGGGGGTGGTCGATTAAGTGCTGAGTTGAGTCCCACATGCATTTACTCAACGCCTTGTTGGCTTCGATCACGTTATCCTGAGCGAAGATATCCAGTGTGGCAAGTGCTGTCCTGCAGCCGATGGGGTTTCCCGTGTAACTATGGGAGTGTAAGAACGCTTTCAGTGTTTCATACTCATCATAAAAAGCATCGTAGACATGATTTGTGGTGAGTACAACGGACAACGGCAGGTAGCCCGCAGTTAATCCCTTTGATAAACACATAAAGTCCGGGGTAATTCCGGCTTGCTCACAGGCGAACATGGTACCCGTGCGGCCAAAGCCGACCGCAATTTCATCAGCGATGAGATGGACATTGTATTTTTCGCAGGCTGCTTTCAAGCGGGTCAGATAAATTGGGTGGTACATGCGCATGTGTCCTGCGCATTGAATTAATGGCTCCACGATGACAGCGCAGATTTCATCTCCCTGTTCTGCCAGTAGTTTTTCCATATGGGCGAACTGACGCAGAGAATAATCCTCCCAGCTTTCGCCTGGATCTCGATTATAACAGTCAGGAGAAGGCGCAGTCAGAATCTCCAGTAACAGCGGTTCATAGGTATCTTTATAGAGTGATACGTCGCCAACGGATAGCGCGCCGAGGGTTTCGCCATGATAACTGTTTGCCAGATTAACGAATTTTGTTTTACGAGTGTTCCCGCTATTGCGCCAGTAGTGGAAGCTCATTTTGAGGGCGACTTCAATGGCGGATGAGCCATTGTCTGCATAGAAACATTTGTCGAGTCCTCTGGGGGTGACCTGGACAAGTCGCTCCGATAACTCAATCACCGTTTCGTGGGTGAATCCCGCGAGAATAACATGCTCAAGCGTATCCAGTTGTTCTTTAATCGCGTCATTAATTCTCGGATTACAGTGACCGAAGATGTTTACCCACCAGGAACTGATCGCGTCGATGTATCGATTACCTTCGAAATCCTCCAGCCATACGCCATCGCCTTTCTTTATGGGAATAATGGGCAGGCGTTCGTGATCCTTCATTTGGGTACAGGGATGCCAAAGTGCGTTCAAATCCCTCGCCATTAAATCCTGATTGATCGTGTGTGCATGAGTGGGTTTATTTCGATTCTGGTGACTCAAGTGACCCCCTATGTCATTTGTTTGGTGTATGAATTGTGATAAGTCCCCTAGAGTAACGGACTCTGGTAACACTCGAAAGAGGGTCTTGGACGAATGTGGATAATTATCCTGAACTAATTGTGAAAAAAATTATCCAATCGTCTAAATTAACGGTCTTGTATTGCGTTTTTAATTGGCGGTACCTCTGAAATCAGGAGTAAATGTCCCGTGGGTTTACAAGGCCGGTTAACAAGGTGAACAGGGGAATGAAGCATGAGTATTCAAACACGTAAAAACGAGAAGGAAAGTAAACCGTTATGATTGATTTAAAACGCCGGTATGTTTGGTGGATTATTTTTCTCGCATCGTTAGGGCCCCTGGCTACTGCGTTTTGGCGTGCATTTACGGGAGATTTGGGGGCTGACCCTGGAAAAGAGCTTGTGGAGTTTCTGGGTATTACTGCACTCGTGTTTCTGTTGATCACCCTGTCCCTGACACCGCTAAAAATGATAACCAAGTCGGCGCAGGTCATTCGATTCCGAAGAATGCTGGGACTGTACTGCTTCTTTTATGCATTGTTGCATGTGACGGGCTATCTATTGTTTCTGGCCAATTGGGCTGATTTCCTGGAGGACATTTTGAAGCGGCCCTACATTACATTGGGCTTTCTGGCGTTTGTGGTACTGACTGTACTGGCATTTACATCGCCAAAAGCCATGGTGAGACGATTGGCGCGCAATTGGAAGAAACTGCATCGTTTGATCTATATCGCAGCGGTGCTGGTGATCATTCACTTTCTCTGGCAAGCCAAAGCTGATATTACAGAGCCGGTTGTTTATGGATTGATCACTGCGGTTCTGCTGTTGTTTCGGTTACCGGTCGTGCAGAGAGTATTGCGTTAGTTTTCAGGTGATGGATGGTTGACCAACCTTGCAGGCTTCAGTTGCAAAGTTGGCCTCGTCCCTGGTTACTTTCTCGGGTCGGCTTGTTGGTGCGGAGGTTATTTGGAGAGACCGTTCGCAACAAATGACTCATGATCATGAATCATGCTTTCCAAGTGGTCAGCCAACTCCACCAGTTGCTCATGATTGAGCTCGCTGATTAGCTTTTTAATCAGTGATCGAATGCCTTTTTGTACCTGGGCGATACTGAGGTCAGTGGTCTTCTTGGTGAAACCGCCGAAGTTGATCAGCGAGGTCGGCTCCTGATAATAGTACCTTACGCCTTCATCAACCAGTTCGCACAGGGCTTCGATAACATCATGGATATAGCCATCTTTCTCGCCGTCCGAGCGAACGGTTTCCAGCAGTTGTTTAGCTTTGCCATGCAGCTCGTCATGCAATGCAAACACCAGAACGAATTCACCGGTTTCAGGATGCTGGAACAACATGTTTTCCAGATATAGACTGATCGCCCGCATTTCTGCTGCGTCGCGCTTTTTGAAAAACTGTTTGATAACGAGATCCAGTCCCGCCATAACCGCTTTAATACCGGTATCTGCAGTTTTCTTTGCCACGGGGTGTAAAGGTACAATTTCAGTTGGTTTGTGATAGTAACTGCGCAATCCAAATTGAGTCAGCTCAGAAACGATTTCAGCAGCTTTGCGGTTAATCTCCTTCGAATCATGTGATTCAGAAGTTTTAATACGTTCCACCGTTTTAATTGCTGTGGTGTGCAGGTTCTCATCGATTACAAAACCCCAGTAAGCGCTGGCTTTTGTCATTTTTACAGCTCCTAAGTTGACAATATCTCAGTTTGACTGGCTACAACTTACCAATTATATGTGCCATTAATCATTGGCTAATATTACTGTAACAAAATGTACGGTTGGCCAACTACGCTTTTCTTTCAAATGCGTCGTTTTGATCACAAAAAAGGTTGTAGTGCCGGCCGCCAGGTTCATTTCGGTGAAACCTGGCGCATTTCAATGATATCCAGCACTAAAGTGGCGGACAGTGTTGGGAATTTAGCGAGTGTGAAATCGTGTTAAATTTTATGCTTTGCTCACCAATGCATCCAAATTTAGGTTTTCCCAGATTTTCAAACTGGGTGCAGCTTGGTTCAAGGTATAAAAGTGTATTCCAGGAACTCCTTCCTGAAGCAGGGTGGAGCACATTTCGGAAACCACTTCTTCACCGAATTTACAAATGCTCTCAACATCATCTCCGTAGGCTTCCAGTTGCTTACGAATCCAGCGTGGAATCTCTGCGCCACACATATCACTGAAACGAACTAGATTGGCGTAATTGGTGATGGGCATGATGCCCGGCACTATCGGAATATCGATTCCCATTGCTTCCACCCGGTCGATAAAATAAAAGTAGGCATCGATGTTATAGAAATACTGGGTAATTGCGCTATTGGCACCGGCATCGACTTTCTTCTTGAAGTTGATCAAGTCGGCTTCCGCGTTTGTGGCCTGTGGGTGAAATTCCGGGTACGCCGCCACTTCAATACTAAAGTGGTCTCCACTGTGTTCGCGGATAAACTCAACCAATTCATTTGCGTACCGTAGCTCACCATGAGCGCCCATGCCGGAGGGCAGGTCGCCCCGCAAGGCAACAATTCGATTGATATTGTTCTCTTTGTACAGGTTTAACAATTCAGTTAAATCGTTACGGGTTGCCCCGATGCAGGATAAGTGGGGGGCAGTATCAATACCTTGGTTGTGCAATTTTAATACGGTATCGATGGTGCGCTCCTGAGTTGAGCCGCCCGCACCATATGTCACCGAGAAGAAGTCCGGACATTTAGTCGCCAGCTCATCGCGCACGGTTTGTAGTTTTTCCATGCCTGCTGGTGTCTTGGGCGGGAAAAACTCAAAACTGAAGCGACGCTGGATTTGATTTTGACTGTTCATCTGAGACCTCGTTCTTCGGACACAATCGTCCTGTTTATCAGCGGTTGTGCTGAAAATAATGCCGTAGAGTATATCCGGGGGATTTTCCCGCATGAAAGCGGGAAAACAGGATGGTTTTGCCAGGCACCCCGTGAGGTGCCTGGTTAGCAAACCCGTGTACTTAGACTTTTGGAGCCATGAACCGAGTGGGCTTGCGCGTTGTACCCTTGATCCTGGTACTGTTTAAACTGAACCTTAATATTTGTAGCTTTCTGGTTTGTAAGGCCCTTCAACGGATACATTGATGTATTTCGCCTGATCGGAAGTGAGTTTGGTCAATACACCACCAAATCCTTCAACCATGTCTTTTGCCACTTCTTCATCCAGTTTCTTGGGCAGTACTTTAACGTAGATGCCTTCTGCTTTCTGATCTGCAGGCAGGTCAGCGAATTTTCGCTCGTACAAATACATTTGCGCCAGTACCTGGTTGGCAAAGGAGCCGTCCATGATGCGCGAAGGGTGGCCTGTTGCGTTACCCAGATTGACCAGGCGACCTTCAGAGAGCAGCAGCAGGTGATCATTGTTTTCCCGGTCACGATAAACTTTGTGAACCTGCGGCTTGATTTCCTGCCAGTCCCACTGTTCGCGCATGAAAGCCGTATCAATTTCGTTGTCGAAGTGGCCGATATTACAGACTACAGCACCGCTTTTCAGTGCCTTCAGCATGTTTTTGTCGCACACATTGATGTTTCCGGTCGTGGTTACAATCAGATCCGTGTTTGCAAGGAGGGCTTTATCGATGTTATTTTCGGTGCCATCGTTGTCGCCATTCAGGTAAGGAGAAACCACCTCAAAACCGTCCATGCACGCTTGCATTGCACAAATTGGATCGATTTCGGTGATCTTGACGATCATGCCTTCCTGACGCAGTGAAGCAGCAGAGCCCTTACCAACGTCACCGTAACCGATAACCAGTGCTTTTTTACCGGACAGCAGGTGATCGGTTGCACGTTTGATCGCATCGTTCAAGCTGTGGCGGCAGCCGTATTTGTTATCGTTTTTGGATTTGGTTACGGCATCATTTACGTTGATTGCCGGAACTTTCAATGAGCCTTCTTCCATCATTTCAAGAAGACGGTGCACACCCGTGGTGGTTTCTTCGGAAATGCCGTGGATTTGATCCAGCAGTGCGGGGTATTTTTCATGACAAATCTGAGTCAGGTCACCGCCGTCATCCAGAATCATGTTGGCATTCCAAACGTCACCATCTTTGAGAATGGTTTGCTCAATACACCACCAGAACTCTTCTTCAGTTTCACCTTTCCAGGCGAAAACAGGAATTCCGGCAGCTGCAATCGCTGCAGCAGCATGATCTTGAGTGGAAAATATATTGCAGGAGGACCAGCGAACATCTGCACCCAGTTCAACCAATGTTTCGATCAGAACGGCTGTCTGGATAGTCATATGGATACAGCCCATGATTCGTGCATCGGCCAACGGCTTCTGGTCGGCGTATTTACGGCGCAGTGCCATTAACGCAGGCATCTCTCCTTCTGCGATTTCAATTTCGCGACGGCCCCATTCCGCGAGTGATATATCGGCGACTTTATAGTCGGTGAAGTTTTTTAGTTGTTCTGCGGGTGAATTCATGTCTGACTCCGTTGCCATTTTGTGGCGTTTTAGATGTTCAAGCTTATTTTGATGTTACTCTAACAGGAGGCGACGGCCTCCTGTTTTGGCGACCGGATCAGATGCCAGCCGCTTGTCTCAATGCGTCAGCTTTGTCTGTTTTTTCCCAGCTGAAACCGTCACCGGTACGACCGAAGTGTCCGTAAGACGCTGTCGGGCGATAGATTGGGCGACGCAGATCCAGCATTTCGATCAGGCCAGCAGGGCGCAGGTCGAAGTGTTCACGCACCAGCTCGGCAATCTTGTCATCGGAAATTTTACCGGTACCGAAGGTATTCAGACTGATAGAAGTGGGCTCGGATACGCCGATTGCGTATGAAACCTGGATCTCACACTTGTCTGCCAGTCCAGCCGCAACGATATTTTTCGCAACATAACGACCCGCGTAGGCTGCTGAGCGATCCACCTTGGATGGATCTTTGCCCGAGAATGCACCGCCACCATGGCGAGCCATTCCACCATAAGTGTCAACGATGATTTTTCGACCGGTCAGGCCGCAGTCTCCCACCGGGCCGCCAATGATGAACTGACCGGTTGGGTTTATGTGATACTTGGTGTCGGTGTGAAGCCAGTCCGAAGGCAATACGGGTTTGATAATTTCTTCAAGCACCGCTTCCTGAAGATCGGATTGACTGATCTCTGGATTGTGTTGAGTTGAGAGAACGACCGCATCAACAGCAACGGGTTTACCGTTTTCATAGCGCAAGGTGACCTGACTTTTTGCATCTGGACGTAACCAGGGCAATACACCTTTTTTGCGCATCGCTGCCTGGCGTTCAACCAGTCGGTGCGCATAATAAATGGGTGCTGGCATCAATACGTCGGTCTCGTTGGTTGCATAACCGAACATCAGACCCTGATCACCTGCACCGAGGTCTTTGGAATCCGCTTCGTCAACCCCCATGGCAATGTCTGCAGACTGTTTACCGATCGCATTCAATACCGCACAGGATGCACCGTCGAAGCCAACATCTGAACTACCGTAACCAATATCCAGGATGACCTCGCGAACCAGATCTTCCAGATCAATATATGTTGATGTTCTCACCTCGCCAGCGATTACAACCATACCGGTCTTAACCAGTGTTTCCACTGCGACTCGGGCGTGGGCATCTTCACTGATGATCGCATCCAGAATCGCGTCGGAAATCTGATCTGCCATTTTATCCGGATGGCCTTCTGACACTGACTCAGAGGTGAATATTGAATATTCGCTCATGTTATTTTTTCCTGTATCGGTTGTCGTTACCAAGTTCGACGGTTAGAAAAAATCGACGGTCTAAAATCGGCCTGTCGAGGTGCTTTCACTCCACAAATTAATTGGAATTTATAAATTTTCGGGCCTGGATCTGAAAACCGTTTCGCAGTCCAATGTAAAGGGACTCGCTCTCCTCCAGTCCAGATTGAATGGCCCATTGTGTTAATTCCTGGGGCTCGAATCCCAGCCATAAATCGCCACAGTTTGTTTTTGCCCAATCCTGATCATGGTGGCACAGGTCGGTCAGAATCATCACGCCACCGGGCTTGAGCAGTGCCTGGCTGTCCCGGAAGATATCTCGCGGGCTGGCGACATGGTGTAGAACCATGTTCAGGACAATAGCATCTACAGTCAGTTTTTGCGCAACCGCAACATCGGTTTCCCCGTAAATAAACTCGATGTTGTCGAGTTTATGCTCTGCGGCGTGCTGCCGGGCAGCATTGAGCATGTCTGACGAGTTATCCAGTGCGTAGACTTTGTTAAAGCCTGTGCTTAAGTCACTGAGAAATGAACCTTTGCCAGGGCCAATTTCCAGTGCGCTGTCCCGTGTTTTCAATGATTCATTGAACAGCAGTTCTTTCGCGGGGTCGGCATATTGCTCGTAGGCCGCAATAAGCTCCTGTTGTTCCCGGAATTTCTCTGCATTTTTGGCGAAGAACAATCGGGACTGTTCTGCCCGTTGTGCTCGAATTGCCTTAATTCGATCCATTCGTTCGGTTTCAATTGGTGTCTGGTCAACCAATTCGAGCAGTGTCTGAATCGCGTCACTTTGCGGGTCGTTTACACGCGCCAACGGGCGACGATAGAAAATAGAGTTGCCCTCCCGTTGCGTTTCAGTCAGCCCCACATTATTCAAAACTTTCAGGTGATGGCTCATGCCGGACTGTTTGGTATCGAACAGGTTGCAGAGTTCGAGCACACCGAAGGAGTCGGTTTCCAGTACCCTTAAAATCTCCAGTCGCAACGGATCAGCACTGGCTTTAAGTACTGCAGCCAATGTGGTGGTGTTCAGGGCTGGTTGGGTCACCTGAGACACTGCTCCATCGTAACTGCCTGTATCGTCATTTTGGCTGGTGCAGGGTTCTGTGCCGGAATCATTTTTATTGTTTGCCATGTAGTTCATGGAGGAAGTCTAGCAACGGTTTTTAGTGTTGACAACAGCTATATCAAAAAAAATTGATATAGCTGTTGTTGTAGGCAAAAGTTGGAGGTGAAAGTTGGAGTAGATGTCAGCGTGAAAGTAAGGCAGCTGTGAGCTAATGGGGGCGTTTTGTTATATCCTGTTGAGCTGTTTTTCCGGGATGGAAAGCAGCAGTGCTCGTCGTTCTTTGAGGCATCGTTGTTATTTAGGGCAGGAGAACAGGTGAAACCGTTGGTATTGATAATCATTGATATTGAGGTTAATCAGGATAATTTGCCTAAATATGTGATTCCAGTTTGCGACAGGAGGCCGATTAAGCGACAATAGGCGACTTTTTTCACGTCGGCCAAGATATGTTCGATTTCATTTTGTGTCTTCGTATGCAATTTGACCATCGGAATTGCCCGGATGTTGAATTCAATTATTATTAACCGTTGAGTGTAAGCGCCACCTGATTGGGCGTTTGTAAGCGAGTTAACGATTGTAAGTGTAACCACCGTTTGTAAGTGTAAACTATTGTTTTGGGGGAAAATTGATGCCTGCTCGCAAAGACCTCGCGAATGCCATTCGTGCACTGAGTATGGATGCCGTGCAAAAAGCTAAATCTGGCCATCCAGGTGCTCCGATGGGAATGGCGGATATCGCCGAAGTGTTGTGGAATGACTATCTTCGTCACAACCCTGCTAATCCAGACTGGATTAATCGTGATCGGTTTGTGTTGTCCAATGGCCATGGCTCGATGCTGTTATATTCCCTGTTGCACTTAAGTGGTTACGATGTATCGATTGATGATCTGAAAAACTTCCGTCAATTGCACTCCAAAACACCTGGTCACCCGGAATATGGTTATACGCCTGGCATTGAAACGACAACCGGGCCTCTGGGGCAGGGTATCGCTAACGCGGTCGGTATGGCTCTCGCGGAGAAAATACTGGCAGACCAGTTCAATCGTGAAGGCCATTCAATCATTGACCACTTCACCTATGCGTTCACCGGTGATGGCTGTTTGATGGAAGGTGTTTCCCATGAAGTCTGTTCATTGGCAGGAACACTGGGCTTAGGTAAGTTGGTACTGTTTTATGACGACAATGGTATCTCGATTGATGGTGAGGTAGAAGGCTGGTTTACCGATGATACACCCAAGCGTTTTGAATCCTATGGCTGGCAGGTTATTGCCGGTGTAGATGGCCATGACGCAGACGAAATAAAAGCAGCCATTGAAACGGCCCGTGAGGATTTAACCCGTCCAACACTCATTTGCTGCAAGACTGTGATCGGATTCGGGTCACCCAACAAACAGGGTACCGAAAGCTGTCATGGTGCACCGCTGGGCGATGATGAAATTGCGGCAACCCGTGAGAATCTGGGCTGGAGCCATCCTGCTTTTGAAATTCCGGCGGAAATTGCATCCTCCTGGAACAAGCAATCTGCTGGCGCAGCTTTTGAAGGTGAGTGGGATGAGCAGTTTGCCGCATACCAGGCTGCCTTCCCCCAACTGGCCTCTGAACTGAAGCGGCGTATGGCGGGTGAGTTACCAGAAGACTTTACGGCCAAGGCGAATGCTTATATCGCTGACTGTCAGGCGGCAGGTGAAACCATTGCCACCCGTAAAGCATCGCAGAACAGCATCAATGCATTGGCCCCTGAGCTGCCTGAATTGCTCGGTGGTTCGGCTGACCTGGCGGGTTCCAACCTGACCCTTTGGAGCGGTAGTAAAGGGGTGCGCGCTGATGATGCATCCGGTAACTATGTATTTTACGGTGTGCGCGAATTCGGCATGTCGGCCATGATGAACGGTATAGCGTTGCATGGTGGTTTTATCCCTTATGGAGCGACTTTCCTGGTGTTCATGGAATATGCACGTAATGCTGTCCGCATGTCTGCATTAATGAAGCAACGAGTGTTGTATGTCTTCACCCATGATTCCATTGGTCTGGGCGAAGATGGTCCGACGCACCAGCCTATCGAACAACTTTCAAATTTGCGCCACACGCCTAACATGAATACCTGGCGCCCATGTGATGCGGTAGAGTCAGCAGTATCCTGGAAATATGCAGTAGAACGACAGGACGGGCCTTCAGCGTTGATCTTTTCCCGACAAGGGTTAGCTCATCAGTCTCGTTCCAGTCAGCAGGTGAGCGATATTGAGCGTGGCGGTTACATCTTGTCCGATAGTGAAGGGCATCCGGACTTGATTTTGATTGCAACGGGCTCTGAAGTGGCTCTTGCTCAAGAGGCTGCGATTCAGCTGAGGGACAATGGCCAGAATGTTCGGGTTGTATCTATGCCTTGTACAGAGGTGTTTGACACTCAGGACGCCGAGTATAAAGAGCAGGTGTTGCCACTGGATGTTCCGGCACGGATCGCAATCGAAGCGGGTATTGAGGACTTCTGGTACAAGTATGTCGGACTGGATGGTCGCATTGTTGGCATGAGCAGTTTCGGAGAATCCGCACCGGCAGGTGAACTATTCCGCGAGTTTGGTTTTACCACCGAAAATATCGTAGCTGTTGCGCAGGATATCTTGGGCTAGGTATATCAGACTGAATCATGAGCTATCGTGTCGCAATAAACGGGTACGGTCGGATCGGGCAGTGTGTGCTCAGAGCGCTCTATGAAAATGGTTATCGCGACGCATTAAATATCGTCGCGATAAACGAGCTATCTGATGTGGATACGATTGCGCATCTGACTCGTTATGATACCACTCATGGTCGCTTTCATGGTGAAGTCCGGGCTGTGAAGTCTTCACACTCTGGAATGTCGGGGTTGTCTGCGTTCAATCGACTAATCGTGAATGATGATGAAATTGCGGTTCTGCGGGCTGAACATCCTCTGGATTTACCTTGGGATCAACTCGACATCGACCTTGTGCTGGAATGTACTGGCGCGTTCAGTGATTATCCTTCCGCCAGTACGCATTTAAGTGCGGGGGCGAAACGGGTTCTGCTATCCCAGCCGGGTGCTCCGGATATGGATCGAACGATCGTCTACGGCATTAACCATGACGAGTTGAAGGCTCAGGATCGTGTGGTTTCCAATGCCTCCTGTACCACAAACTGTATTGTTCCGGTTATCAAGGTGTTACATGAAGCGCTGGGAATCAAGCGCGGAACCACAACAACTCTACACTCGGCAATGAACGATCAGCCGACCATCGATGCTTATCACCATCATGACCTGAGGCGTACCCGTAGCTCGATGCAAAATATGGTACCGGTTGATACCGGACTTGCAAAAGGCATTGAACGCTTATTGCCCGAAATGAAAGGGTGTTTCACCGCGATGGCTGTCCGTGTGCCGACGATCAATGTATCGGCAATCGATCTCACCATTGAAGTTGAAAAAGCCACGGATATTGATACCGTAAATGAGATACTCAAATCCGCCAGCGAGAATGGTTTGTCAGGTGTTCTGGGATATACCGAAGAGCCCTTGGCGTCCAGTGATTTTAATCATGATCGGCGCTCTGCCATTGTGGATGGCAGTCAGACGCTGGTGAGTGGTAAACGCCTGGTTAAAGTATTTACCTGGTTTGATAATGAGTGGGGTTTTGCCAATCGCATGCTGGATGTGGCAAATACCTGGCTTTCAAAATAGTTTTTCTGGAATCAGTTTCCGGACACAGTTTATTTTTCTATTGAGCAGTAAGTCGTTTAAGTTTAAACGGAGAGTAACATGGCAATTCTAACAATGACCAGTCTGGATCTTCAGGGCAAACGTGTGTTGATTCGGGAAGACCTTAATGTACCGGTCAAAGACGGCAAAGTGACGAGTGACGCTCGAATCAGGGCATCATTGCCAACCATTCAAGCAGCAATCGATGCCGGTGCTAAAGTGATGTTGATGTCACACCTTGGCCGACCCACAGAGGGAGAGTTTGACGAGGAATTTTCGCTGCAACCTGTCGCGGAGCACTTGAGTGGCTTGCTTGGCCAGCCTGTGCGTTTGGTCAAGGACTGGCAAGGCGGTGTTGAACTGGCCGATAAAGAAGTCGTGTTGTTTGAAAATGTGCGCTTCAACAAGGGTGAAAAGAAAGACGACGAGACCTTGTCGAAAGCCTACGCGGCACTGTGTGACGTTTTCGTAATGGATGCGTTTGGCACGGCGCACCGGGCCCAGGCATCGACTCACGGTGTGGCAAAATTCGCACCGTTAGCGTGCGCGGGACCTTTGCTTGCAGCTGAATTGGATGCGTTGGCAAAAGCATTGGAAAAGCCGGCTCGCCCGATGGTTGCTATTGTGGGTGGATCGAAGGTGTCAACCAAGTTGACAGTTCTGGAGTCGCTCTCTGACAAGGTGGATCAATTGATTGTGGGTGGCGGGATTGCCAACACGTTCCTGGCGGCGGCTGGTTATAATGTCGGTAAGTCTCTGTATGAAGAAGATTTGCTCGGAAACGCTAAAGCCTTGATGGAAAAAGTCGATATTCCGATGCCGACTGATGTTGTTGTGGCCACTGAATTTTCCGAGTCAGCCACTGCAACTGTTAAAAGCGTTGCAGATGTGCAAGCCGAAGACATGATTTTGGATATCGGGCCTGACTCTTCTGCCAAGCTGGCACAAATACTGAAAGATGCCGGTACAATTCTCTGGAATGGCCCTGTCGGCGTATTTGAATTTGATCAATTTGGTAACGGTACCCAAGCAATTTCCAAGGCGATTGCTGAAAGTCCCGGATTCTCTTTAGCGGGTGGCGGTGATACGCTGGCCGCAGTGGATAAATATGAAATTGCAGATAAAGTCTCCTATATTTCAACCGGTGGCGGAGCGTTTCTGGAGTTTGTAGAAGGTAAGGTTTTGCCTGCAGTGGCTATTCTTGCTGATCGTGGACAGTAATCGTAAAACACATCAATCATACTTGCAGTTCACAGTTTTGGTGGTCTAAAACTGTGAATTGTCAATCGAGTCAAAATGATAGGGCAGGTGTCGCAGGTGAGCAGGGTTGTTGTCTCATCGCGGGCCTGAACGATGCAACTTAGGAGAGAAAAATGGCACTTATCAGTATGCGCCAAATGCTGGATCATGCCGCAGAAAATGGTTATGGCGTTCCCGCATTTAATGTTAATAACCTTGAGCAGATGCGCGCTATTATGATTGCGGCAGATAAAACAGATAGTCCGGTTATCGTGCAGGCTTCTGCAGGAGCCAGAAAGTATGCCGGAGCGCCATTTCTGCGTCACCTGATTCTGGCTGCAGTTGAAGAATTCCCACATATTCCGGTTTGTATGCACCAGGATCATGGTACCTCTCCAGCCGTTTGCCAGCGCTCCATCCAATTGGGTTTTTCATCGGTTATGATGGATGGCTCTCTGGGAGAAGACGGCAAGACTCCAATGGACTACGAATATAATGTTGACGTTACACGTAGAACCGTTGAAATGGCGCACGCGTGTGGTGTTTCTGTAGAGGGTGAGCTGGGCTGTTTGGGCTCTTTGGAAACCGGTGAAGCGGGCGAAGAAGATGGTATTGGTGCAGTGGGGAAATTAAGCCATGACCAGTTGCTGACCGATCCCGAAGAAGCGGCACAGTTTGTCAAAGAGACACAAGTCGACGCCTTGGCAATTGCTTGCGGAACCAGTCATGGTGCCTACAAGTTTACTCGACCTCCCACCGGTGATATTTTGGCGATCGATCGAATCAAGGAGATCCACGCCCGCATTCCTTCAACACACTTGGTGATGCATGGTTCCTCCTCTGTGCCTCAGGACTGGCTGGCGGTGATCAACGAATACGGTGGCGAAATTCCGGAAACTTACGGTGTGCCTGTTGAGCAGATCCAGGAAGGTATCAAGCACGGTGTTCGAAAAGTGAATATCGATACTGATTTGCGTCTGGCTTCTACGGGGGCTATTCGTCGTTTTCTGGGACAAAATACCGCTGAGTTTGATCCTCGAAAATATTTAGCGGTTGCCACTAAAGCGATGACCGAAATTTGTATTGCACGTTACGAATCGTTTGGTACTGCAGGGAATGCCAGCAAAATCAAGGTCGTTTCTCTGGAATCCATGTTCGAGCGTTACCTTGACGGGTCGCTTAACCCTCACGTAAATTAATTCAGCAGCCAGTCCGGTTGTATGAATTCGGGTGCCGTAAATCGGCATCCGCCTCCTGAATTCCGATATGCATAATAATTTGCTTAAAGCCGATCTGTTGTTGGTTTTGGTTACCGTGCTCGCCGCAGCAGGGTGGATATTTTCAAAAGAAGCGCTCGTAGCTGTCGCGCCATTTGCCTTCCTGGCCATCCGATTTGTTCTTGCTGCACTGACGCTTGCCGTCATTCGCCCTCGTTCTGTGCTTGAATTAACGGCACCGCAGTGGAAATGGTCGCTGTTAAGTGGTTTGACCTTTGCTCTAGCGATTTGTATCTGGATCAAGGGGTTGAGTACCACCTCCTATTTGGGAGAAGGGGCGTTTATAACCAGTATGGCAGTTTTACTGGTGCCGCTGGTGAGTAAATTTTTATTCAAAGAATTAGTACCGCTCTCTGCCTGGGTTGCTTTACCCATTGCCGTTCTTGGCCTGGCCTTTTTAACCTTGGCAGATAGACCATCGATCACGAATGCGCCGGCAGGTGTTCCGATATCCCAAATTTATTTTTTGGCAGCTGCAATTTGTTTCGCTTTTCACTTTGTCTTTACGACCTACGTGGTTGGCAAGGTACCGGCTCACCCCCTGACGATGATTCACTTGTTTATGGTGGGCTGTGTTTCCGGTGTATTGGCTTGGAACGCAGAGCAGTGGGATGGTACCTGGAATGCCTGGGGGTTGGATATTTGGGCCTGGATACTGGCAAGTGCATGGTTGGCAACCTGTATGCGCTTTTTCATTCAGACTTATGCTCAGGGGCTGGCGCCTGCCAGCCATGCTGCTGTCATATTGATCCTGGAGCCTGTTTTGACGACATTAGCGGCCTGGTTGTGGTTCTCGGAATCGTTATCTGCTGCACAAATTCTGGGTTGTTCGTTGATATTTGGTGCCCTGATTGTGAATCGTTGGCGCTACGTTGTGCGCATTCTGAAACATTAGCCGATCTTGCTTTACCGGTTTAACAGGTCAAGCGGAAAGCGTTGCCACATTTTTTGATAGGTTCCGTCTTGATGCATGCTTGCCAATGCTTTATCAATTTGCCTCTTTCGATTCGCGGCTTCGGGATGTTGCCGTGAAAACATAATGTAGCCATATTCCGTCATACTTTCCGGGGATTGATAGGCGATTTGGTTAGCCCAGTCTGCGATGTAGCGCTTACCTTCTGTTATCCCCGTGTACAGATTATCGACATACAGCTCAGGTCTGTCCCTGCTCAAGAGTTGCCATGCAAGCTGTGATTGACTGACATAGTGAACATTAATTTTCAGGCGTTCGAATTCTTTTTCATACCAATACCCGATGACACCAATGAGATTGTAGTTTTGAAGGTCGGCGAAACGGTTGAACGTGATGCCGTCCGGATACTGGTTTTTGCGGTAAAACACGGCATTGGGGTTCTCTGAAATATGGAGTGCTGAAAAAAGGAAGTCTTTTTCCCGTTCTGGTGTCTTCACCCATTGATAGGTTGCAACATAATCGCCAATCTTGACCTCGTATGCTGCCCGCGCCCAAGGGAAAAAATCAAATTCTGCTTTTAATCCCGCGCGCCGGCAGGCTTCCCGAATGATTATTGTTGATGGGCCGTTGTCAGGGAGTTGTTCGGAGACAAATGGTGGGTATTCTCCCGTTGCGAAGTGGATGATATTCAAATCTTCGGCACTGGCACACCTGACAACGAAAAACTGAACAATCAGCAAACCTAAAGTTATCAAATTCCATCTATTGACCATATCACTCCCTTTTTTTAATTTGCTTGCGACCGTTGACAATTCAAGTGGCTTTGTTGTTTCGAGTGACTCGAGCAATCTGCCTGTCTGTATTTTAGGAGACCGTTTTCGATCTTTCGACTGCCCTGAAAGTGAAACTTCCGCTTTTTTTAGGGGCATTTTCATAAGTTATCCTGATCCACGAAGCCTGTTTGAATGTTTCCAGCCTCTGGCGTAATCAGCATTGGTCTGATCTCTAGGTGTCGGTTTGTTGGTGTATGTAAGCGGGGGTGTAACAGGATTATTTTCTGTATGTGAATGTGAATTAATGTTGCTTAATGTGTTTCTTTTGTGTCGGTGAACGGTGGTGTCAACTTTTGGTAACAAAATGGCAACAGTTGTCCCTCCTTTCTGGCCTGCAATCTGCGTAGTGCAAGGTGATTTTTCAATTTATTGCATTTGAAAGTGGTGTTTATCAGGCATCAAGCCTGGTGCATCGAGTACGTGGAGGGAAATCGCCGTGCTAAAGTTTGATTTCGGAAAATACAAAGGGATCATCGTTTCGATCGCTTTGTTTTTGTTGTTGGATGCATCTGTTTTACTGCTTAACTTTTATATTTCTTTCGAAATTGCAGAAGATGCCAATGATGTAAACCTCGCTGGTCGACAGCGCATGTTATCCCAGCGAATGGTTAAATCCCTGTTTGACCTTGATTCTGCGCTGGGCACATCGGCTGATGAGAACCGGGCGTTGACTGAATTACAGTTCACCCATGATTTGTTTGATACCACCCTGAATGCGTTTATTGCAGGTGGATCGACCATGAATGCAGCCAAGCAAGAGGTCATGCTCAGCGCCGTAAGTTCTGAAAACGGTGTGCAAGCACTGAAAGAGGCCCAACTGATTTGGGAGCCTTTGCATCAAAAACTACAGCGGGTGTTCAAGTCGTTCGCAAATGGTGTGACGGATGCGGATCTAAGAGTCCTGCTGGATGATGCGTTGAACTATTCCCAGACGAATAACCTGGTATTGCTCCGACTCATGAATGATCTCACAAACGAATTGGAAAGCGTTGCAGCCTCCAAGGCCACGCGACTGCGCATGATTCAGACTGTGGGAATCTCTCTGGCTGTATTGAACTTCTTCATCATCATGTTCCATTTTCTGAGACAGTTGAGAGACAGTGACCGGAAAATAGAAGCGGCCCGGCAGGAGACTGTGGATATTCTAAAAACCGTTAACGAGGGTTTGTTCCTGGTTAAATCAGATTTGAATATTGGTTCTCAATACTCGGAACAGTTGCTAACGATTTTGAATCGACGCGATTTGCGTAACGAAAGTCTGGAGAGCCTGCTGAGCAATATCGTGACCGAGAAGGATCTTAAAACAGCCCTGAGTTTTGTGGGGTTGTTATTCAATGGCAAAGTTAAAGAGAAGCTGATTGGTGATCTTAATCCGCTGCAAGAGGTGGAAGTGAATATCGCAAATCGTGACGGGGGTTTTGAAACTAAATATCTCAGTTTTGATTTTGCTCGAGTGACTCGACGCGGGACCGGGGAATCCGGTGCAGGAGCTCAGGAAGTGCTGGTTACCGTCACCGACGTCACTGCCCGTGTACGCCTGGAGCGCGAACTGGAAGAAACCAAGGCACACAACGAACAGCAGTTGGAAATGCTGACCAGCATACTACATACCGATGCGAATCTGCTTGGCACATTCATCTCTCAATCGTTCAATCGGTTTCAGAGGATCAATGATAATCTGCGTCAACCGGTCAAGAACAATTTCAGCTATCGGCAGAAAAATGACGCTATTTTCCGGGAAGTACATGCTTTCAAAGGAGATGCCAGTGCATTAGGTCTAAATCGTTTCGAAGAGCTTGCCCATCAATTCGAGAATGAACTGGAGCGTCTTAACGGTACTCATGGATTAAAAGGCAGTGATTACCTGACCTTGGCTGTCCAGCTTGACCGGCTTATGAATGATATGGAAATGATTCAACAGTTGATAACCAAACTCGCGAGCTTTAATTCAGTGACCTCGATTGCCCCCAACTTATCTCCGGTTGTTTCCGGGAATAAAATCCCGTGGGTTAACCTGGATGATTTGGTGGATAAAGTATCATCCCGCCAAGCGAAAAAAGTAATGCTGGTCACTTCAGGGTTACAGGAAGTTGCAGTGAGCGACGATGTCAGGAGTGTGTTGAATGATGTCGTGGTTCAACTTGTGCGAAATGCGGTTTGTCACGGACTCGAAGAGCCAAAACAACGTCTGTTTAACAACAAGCACCCTAAAGGGCGAATTGATGTTCGCCTGGCTCGCTTACCAAACGGATCGCTGGAGCTTGCTGTTCAGGACGATGGGCGCGGGCTTGACGCTGAGACGATCCGGGCGAAAGCATTATCCATGGGCCGCTGGTCTCGAGAAGAGCTGGAGTCCTGGGAAAACAAAAAACTGCTTTCGGTTATGTTCCAGCCGGGATTCTCCACTGCGGTTTCTGTGAGTGAGGATGCGGGTCGTGGTGTGGGAATGGATGTAGTGATGCAGCGCATCAATTCACTGCAAGGGAAAATTTCGATTTCCCACAAGCCGGGTCACTACTGCCGGTTTGTGGTTCAAATTCCTGAACCTGAAAGTCGTTGCCAAGCAGCTTGATACGGCATTTCGAAAGGAGAGAATAGTATGCTGAAACTGATGATTGTGGATGATTCGAATATTATCCGGCGCAAGATTGAGCGGGCTCAGAGTCGCTCGCGTTTTGAGGTTGTCGGGGCTGCCGTTAACGGCGCAGATGCTGTTGAAAAATTTCAACAATGGAGTCCGGACGTGGTGACGATGGATCTGACGATGCCTGAGATGGATGGTATTCAATGTATTCGCACGCTGATAAATCTGAATCCGGATGTGCTGATCCTTGTTGTATCTGCATTATCGGATAAAGCGACCGGAATTGAGGCACTGGAACAGGGAGCCAGTGGTTTTCTGTGTAAGCCGTTTAATGATGAAAAATTGATTGATGCGTTGAATGAGTTGACGGAGGGCGTTCATGTCTGAAAAAACATTACAGGTCTTTATCGATGGCGTGGTGCGGTATTTTCATCATACCCAGGATAAAGATGTCAAATTGGGAACCCCTTACCTGGTCGAAAACAGTTCGCCGGCGGCATTTGACTATACCGGTATTATCGGTGTTTCAGGTGCATCCAAGGGGTGTGTTTATTTTACTGCACCGAGTGCTTTGTTGAGACACTTACTGCTGAGCCTGGGGGAAACGGACACCAACTCGGAGAATATGGTGGATTTAGTGGGGGAGGTAGCCAACACCATCTCGGGTAATGCCCGTAGTGAGTTCGGCAAGGATTTTATGATTTCGGTTCCCGTTGTTGTGCAAGGTGCGCCAGATCAGATCCACTTACCTCGCTCGATGCGTTCCTATGTTATTCCGGTCTACTGGAAAGCCTACAGTGCGGCGGTCGTGATTTCGTTGATTCAATAATCTCTTCTCCAATCACACAAAGATTCGTCCCGGAATTTGCGTTCAGCATGGCTACGCACCAAACCGGGACGATCCAAATGTCATGGCATTTCCTTCGGATACAACTCTAGAGTATTTGCTCCAAAATGACGCCTCAAGTGTATTTTCTTGCCATATTTGTGAGCGAGGGAGTTTGTTGCTCACCAAAATGGTGCCATTCCGCGTGACAGAAAAGTCCCAACTGTAGTTCCACGACTATTGATCGCTGCATTTTCATTGTGTTTTGGATGTTACAAAAATACACAGTGAGTCGGTACATTAATTGCGAATAGTACATAGATTACAAACAGTACATAGATTACAAACAGTACATAGATTACAAACAGTACATAGATTACAAACAGTACATTAATTGTAAACAGTACTTTAATCGCGAATACCGAATAGCACATTCACTGCGATGTGAGTAACCAGTCTGCAGCCCGGGATGGTTGTTTAGCTGGCACGGTCTAGCTGGCAAAGTCGTACAGTCCTGGATTCAGCTTCTGAATTCACCTGGATTTGTGCAAGCAAAGATTAATTGCATCGTAATATTGGAAAACGGCACGAGGTGACACTTGAAAACGATTTTAGCACCCGTTAACTGGCTTGTGATTGCACTCGGATATCGTCAGGTTGTCTGGATGGAGATGGCAATTGGCGGTTTGGCCTTGACGATTCTTTTACTTTGGCCTGATCAGGTTTGGAGTTATTCACTCCTGGTTAGTGCCTTTTATTTGTTATTTGGAACGCTTTATATGGTGGAGCAGGATATTGTTCGCATCAAAAAGGCGTGTGACGTTGCAGATGTGAAACGCATTGATCATCGTGATCTCTATCTGCAGTCTGGCCCCCTGTCTGATCTCTTGGATTCTTTTAAAGTGGTGCTGAGAGATGTGCATCGTAGTCAGGGCAGTATGGTGGATAAGTTGGATGAAGTGACCCACTCCCATGAAGAGTTGCAAAAAACGGCCTCGATACTCGCCGATAACACTCAGACCCAAAGTGATGCGATTGCATCCGGTGCTGCGGCTGTGCTGGAGATGAGTCAGGGGATTGATAATGTGTCCCAGTTGGCTGCTGAAACTTCGCAACGGGCCAAGGAAGCTTCCCAGCTGGCGCAAGTCGGGAAGCAGCATGTTGATTTGGCGCGTGCGGATATCAGTGCGATGGAATTACGCGCAGAAACCACTGCGAATCTGATGCGTGAGCTGGATGAACAATCCCGATCCGTAAGTCAAATCACTGACGTGATTCAATCAATTTCGGAGCAAACCAATCTGCTTGCGTTAAATGCAGCTATTGAGGCAGCACGAGCCGGTGAGTTGGGCCGCGGATTCGCCGTCGTTGCAGATGAAGTGCGAGCCCTGGCGCAACGTAGTCATGAATCTGCCAGTGAAATCTCAAGTAGAATCAGCAATGTGACCCAGGTCATTGAGAGCGTTACAGTCAGTACCGGTGAAGTTTTGCAATTGGCGAAACAGAGTGTAGCCAGTACCCAGAAAGCAGAACACGCGTTGAATGAGATTTTAATTAAATCCAGCGAAGTGTGTGACTGTGTTGCCTTGGTGGCAACCAACACAGAGCAACAAAGTGCCGCTTCCGCTGAAATTTCACACCGAATAGACGATATCCACTCAAGTGCAGATCAAAACAATGCGCTTGCGCAGCAGGCTGTGAATGTCGCGAACCATCTGGCCAGTTTGACTGCCATTCACTAAGTCGGTGGCACGGGATAATGAGCAAAACCCGGTTGGAAAGGAACAACATATGAATGAACTTGCTATCAACTCGACCTCACTGACGATAACTGTAGTATTGCCGATACTGTTGCTGATTCTGATCGGCGTGTTGTTCTTGCGTAAGGTCAGACAGCAAAGGAAAGAGCAGATTGAAGGGTTAAACCTGATCTTAACGATTACCAGACTCGTTAAATTACTGCAGCAGCACCGGGGTCTAAGTTACGGATTGCTACGAGGTGATCGTGAACTCCTGGTGCGGCTTAATCAGGTTGAGCAGCAAATTGGAAACTGTATCGGTACCTTGATGCCGGTACCTCGGGTGCTCTCGGAGCTGGAACGTTGGGTCGGGTTTGAAAGTCACTGGGCGTCATTATCCCGTCGTAACCTGGAGATTACCGCAGAAAATAATCTTGAGCAGCATAGTTTAATGATCGCAAACCTGCTGTTTATGATTGAGGATATCGCGGAGGTTAGTCATTTAACTGACAATGATATTAAATCAGATATGAAGATCAGCAATCTGTGGCGCCTCATGTTGCAATCGGCCGAGTGGGTAGGCCAGGCCAGGGCATTGGGAACCGGCGTTGCCGCGACCGGGACTTGTACTAGCGTAGAACGAATTCGGTTGAAGTTCTTGCGTGGTAAAATTGCGATGTCCATGGCGATGATAAATTCTCAGGATTCCGGTCTGGCGGAAGCGGTTGAATTGCCCTTGCGTGGTTTGCAAAACCTCTTGCAGACAATGGATGAGAGCCTGATCACCGCGCAGCGCCCCTCCGTCACACCAGAGCATTATTTTGACTTGGCGACTGAATCAATCGAGTCAATAATCAAGGTGTTTGACGAATTGATTGGACGTTTACAGGGGATTATTAAAGTTTGATTTCTATGTGCGGATCCAGCCTCAATGAACTACGCTTGTAAGTACATCAGATATTTACGAGGAAACCAACATGGAGCTGTCTTCACAGCAGATTGCAGAAATCGAGATTTTGAGTCTGTTTAACCTGTCCAGTATGCAGGAAGGTATCAAGGTTCACCATACTGCGGCTCCAGAGGCGATCTCTGCGACTCACAGACTGTTTGACAAGGGCCTCATTACCCAAAAAGATGGGGGCTACCTCACGAGTCTGGGTCTGGATGCGGCACAACATGTTCAGGGGTTGATGACCATTTTGTCCGGGCATTGATCGAGATTTGGCTCATAGCCCCGTGATTCACATGCATCCCATGCCGGTTCAACGCCGGCAATCAATCCGGCCAACGCTCTGTTTTAAAGCCAGACATATGATTCGCAATCATTTTAATCCAGGTTCTCTCCCACTCGGTCTTGTATCAAGGACTGTTTTCCTCGGAATTTATTTCTTCTTTTCGATCGTACAGGCTCAGGCGGAAACCGGCATTACCGTCCGGGTGATTAACCAGAATGGTGACCCTGTCCAGGATGCTGTGCTGGAGACTCGGGAACGTGTTTTTCCTGAGACATTACCCCGCGGCTCTGCGGAAATGGATCAAATTGACCGTCAATTTGTACCCTTTGTCTTGCCTGTTATGGTGGGTACCCAGGTTCAGTTCCCAAATCGTGACAATATTCGGCATCACGTGTATTCATTTTCCAATCCCAAACCGTTTGAACTCAAGCTTTATAGTGGGCGCTCCGCCCCACCTGTGACTTTTGAAAAGCACGGAGTGGTTGTACTGGGGTGTAATATTCATGATCACATGATTGGCTATATCTACATCTCGCGGGCTCCTTTTGCACAGACAGCGGCTGATGGGCTGGCTAATCTCCCTTATAAAGATCGTAAATGGACTGTATGGCATCCATGGATTGTGGGAGGGCAGCCAATTGAAAAAGTAATTGCAGATGCCGCAGACAGGAAGGGCGTTGTGGAGATAGAAATTGCGCTGGATTTGCCGGTTCAGCAAAGCACTAAAAAGTCTTTGCTGGAACGACGTTTCAAGCGCAAAACACCGGACTGAACCCACGTAGCCCTTTCTTTTGAGCTTTTAGAAAAGATTAAACACAGTGATAAAACAGAACTTTAAAAGGCGTCTTCAGGTTTGGTTTATTGGTCTGGTGTTTGTGACACTTGCGATCTTCCTCCTTTCCGTTTGGGGGGCGACCAATAACCATATCGTTTCCAACGCTGAAAAAGAACTCGCCGTTAGTGAGCGGGTTTTTTCCAGACTGTTAGACCTCCGGGGCCGGCAACTGACAACCTCAGCCACCGTACTAGCGGATGACTTTGGCTTCAAGCAGGCGATTGCAACCGAGGATAGGGATACGGTTCTTTCAGCGCTGATTAACCACGGCGACCGTATTGGTACCAAGATGATTGTTTTATTGTCTCCCACTGGCACCGTTCTGGAATCAAGCCATGCCATTGAAGCGTCAGAAAACCTTTTAGCCCGGTTGCAACTTCAGAATCAGGCAAGTGTTTCGGGTGCAGCGCTTGAGTCGGAAAACTCATCGCAAGCAGAGTCGCCACAGGAAGCTTACGATTTGATTGTCGCGGAGAACAGCATATTTCAAATTGTATTTGTTCCTGTCAAAGCGCCAAATCTTATTGCCTGGGTCGGGCTGGGATTCGCAATCGATGGTGAACTGGCGCAAAGCCTCAAGTCCGTCACGGGGGCTGATATTACTTTTGTTAATCATCCTGAGAAGCATCCAGCCACGTTGTTGGTGTCTACCTTGACCGAACGATTGCAGGAAATGTTGAAGGCGGTGATCGCACGACCCGAATTCAATGACGATACGGTTGATTTGAAGGATCGGGTAAGAAGCTTTTTGAATACTGCGTTGGCTGATGAGGCGATTATATCCCAGGCCGTAGATGCCCAGCAGCTCGGGGCTGGGCAGATCGATATTTTACTGACCGCGTCCCTTCAAACTGCGCTTGAGGGTTTTATACCATTGAAACTGCAAATGCTAACGATTGCTGTGCTGGCATTGGCGGGCTCGATCCTCTTGATCAGTTTTATTGCCAAGTCGGTTCATAAACCCATACAACACTTGGTTCAGGTGGCATTACGGATGAGTCGTGGGGACTATACTCATGTTTTTGAAACACCTCGAAACGATGAGTTTGGTACATTGGCTTCCACGCTAAACCAAATGCAGGAAGCCATAATCGATCGTGAGCGTCGCATCCTTTATCAATCTCAACATGATTGGTTGACCAATTTGCCCAATCGCCAACTTATTGGTGATAAGGTGCTTGAACGCATTGCGCGAGCTCCCGAAGATACCTTTGTATTGATGGTGCTTAATGTCAATAATTTCCGCCAGTTTCAGGATACTTTTGGCGAAAATCTAAGTGATGAGATATTGATTCAGGTCGGGATGCGTTTGCAACGAATCTCAGGATATGAAGAGACAGTTGCCCGGTTTGAGGGGGATCAATTTGTACTGCTGCTGGAAGAACTGGCCGAAGCCGAGTTGCAATCCGAGGGTCAGAAGTTGTTGTCTTACATGACTGAGCCCTATATATGTGAAAAAACAGAGCTGAATATTAACTTCACCATTGGTGCGGCAATCTATCCGGATCATGGCAAGAATAAAGATGATTTGTTTCGCCGGGCAAATATTGCGATCAAGCGTGCCCACACGGGTCAGGGCGCCGTCAGCGTTTATCAGGAAGGCGAGGATGAGCGCCACCTGCGTGAGATCAATATCAGCAATTACCTTCATGACGCACTGGACAACGATAAATTTACGCTGTTTTTCCAACCCAAATATTGCCTGAAACAAAAACGCGTCACCCAGGTTGAGGCGCTTCTGCGTTGGACGCACGAAGAATTGGGATTTATTTCGCCCGAAGAGTTTATACCGATAGCGGAGCAATCCGGAAATATCGGTCGCTTGACCCAATGGGTGTTTCGACAAGTTCTCCGTCAAATCCGTATCTGGCAGGATATGGAACTCAACATTGGCATCGCAATGAATCTTTCGGCGGCAGATCTGTTAAATGAAAATTTGCCACACCAGTTTATCAGTTATTTGCGAGAGCAACGGATCGATACAAGTTATTTGACCCTGGAAATCACCGAAAGCGCGGTGATGCTGGATCCGGAACGGGCATTGGAGAGTTTGAATATTTTGCGGGATTTCGGAATCAAGCTGGCCATCGATGACTATGGCACAGGGTATTCGTCCCTTGCCCAAATAAAACGTTTTCCCGTCGATGAGTTGAAGATCGATAAATCCTTCGTGCTGCGTCTGGATCAAAATGCAGATGATGCCATCATCGTCCGTTCGACGATTGAGTTGGGGCATAACCTGGGTTTGAAGGTAGTCGCTGAAGGGGTAGAAAATCAGGAGAGCGTAAAAATACTGGAATCCTTGGGTTGTGACACCTTGCAGGGCTACTACATCAGCAGGCCGGTTCCTGCAGAGGCGTTTGAAAAATGGGTGGTGGATTATGAGCTGTCGACAGAAGTCTGAAATGCTGTACGAATTCAGTTTAAGTGTATTTCTCCGTTTGTGGCGAAGCAGTTTGGTGTTAGGGGGACTGCTGGCAGCCTCGGTTGCTGCCGAAGCGGGAAGCCGAATTCTCGCCACCGGCGGTGGCTCGCAAATTGAAGGTGCTGGAGGAGGCGGGCTGGTTCCCTGGGCAGCGATGTCCAGTTATGCGTCCAGTGATGAATATGGCGGGACGGCTTTTATTACCGAGGCACGTTTCGATGATTACCGTTTGTCTGTCTATGGTGCCAGCTTTTCAGCATTTAACCGGTTTGAGGTATCCGTAGCACAGCAGCGATTCGATCTAACATCTCAGGGGGCAGAGCTGAGTCAGAATATTTATGGCTTGAAAGCTCGAGTTTTTGGTGACCTGATCTATGAAGCCTGGCCTCAGGTTGCACTGGGTATTCAGCACAAGCAAAACAAAACTTTCGCAATTCCAGGGCTATTTGGCGCCAGTGAAGACAATGGCACAGACTTCTATCTATCTGCCGCCAAAATCTGGTTGAATGGACCATTAAACCGAAACTGGCTAGGAAATTTTACCCTCCGTGCCACCAAAGCGAATGAAACCGGTCTCGTTGGATTTGGTGGGCCGGGTGCCAAGTATGAGTTTATGGCGGAGGCATCTCTGGCGGTACTCTTGAATCGCTATCTTGCTGCAGGAGCGGAATACCGCCAAAAGCCTGACCATCTTGCTGTTGGCGAGCAGGACTGGAAAGATATTTTTATCGCGGTATTTCCCACCAAAAGCGTTGCAATCGTGGGTGCCTACGTGGACTTGGGCAAGGTCGCAGGTGTCACCGATCAGCAGGGCTTTTACGCATCGATTCAAGCGTCTTTCTAGGGGGCGGATTTCTCAGGTGATTTGTTCTCGCCTAGTGTCAAGGTGTAACCTGAAAGACGTCGTAACGTAGAATGATCCAAAATGTAAAACGGTCCAAATGGGGGAGTGAAGAAAAATGATCCTTAGAATAATACTGGCCGGTGTAGTTATCTTTTTCTCGGGTTGTGCTTCGGTACCAAATGATCAGCTGTACCGTGACTTGGGCGAGATGGATGGCATTACCCGTCTGATCGATGAGTTTGTCTTTGAAATTTCGGGTAATGCAAAATTGCATGAGCAGTTCAAGGAGACCGATTGGGAGCGTTTTCACGAAAAGCTGGTAACCCAGGTGTGTGAATTGAGTGGTGGCCCTTGTGTGCTTGAGGGGGATTCGATGGCGGAGATTCACAAAGGCATGGGGGTAAAAGAAAGTGAGTTCAACTCCCTTGTGGAAAATCTGATGGTTGCTATGGATCGTTTGGCTGTGCCGGTGTCCGCTCAAAACCGTCTTCTGGCCAAGCTCGCACCGTTTCACAAGGATATTGTTGAACAGCCTTGAAGCTGAAACCCAGAAACCAGTCGTATCTAAATCTGTTGAAAGCCTGTTCTGCCGGAAAGGATAACAAAGGATCGCAGTATGAGAGACCTGATCAACACCGATAGACCGGTCCGACGAGCAATAAACCCCTCTTTGATCTACGCTTTCGCATTGGTGTGGGGGTTGTCATTGTTGAGTGGTTGTCAGTCGTTTGAAATTTTGAATGATCGCAACAGTGCCGCCTCATTTCAAAATCTTAAAACCTATGCCTTTGTACGAACAGATCCAGAACGGAGGATAACGGAATCAGAGTCACAGCAGGCTGAGCAATCTTGGCCGGTTTCTCTTGATGAAGGACGTGTCAGACAGGCGTTACAGCGAGTCTTGCAACAAAAGGGATATGAATATCGTCCCGGAGAGGAGGTTGATATGTTGGTTCGTGTCAAAATCGAGAATGAACTTCGGTTTCGAGCCCGGCCCTTGGCACAGCCGCTTATATCTTCTCGCTTCAGAGACTTTCCAGGGGGGGGCGATGTGACCTGGGAGCCTTATCAGGGTACCCAGATTGTGATTGAAGTTCAGGATAGGTCCGAACAGGTGATCTTGTGGCAGGGAAAAGCCCGATCTCCGGGGTTTGATAAAATGAGCCCGAGAAAACGTGATCAGGAAGTCGCACGTCAGGTCGATGCCATGTTAAAGTCTTTTCCAGCTGCTCTGGAAAACTAGAGCCTGATTCAAGATTTTAACCAGATTGAGAAGCATAACGTGAGCACTACTTGGCATCGATCCAGCCTGCTACGCAACTTGAAACCGCTAGATTTGACACTTGAGACTGATTTTACGGAAGAAGAACTGGCCTACTTGCAATACTATGGTCTGGATCTCCAGGATCAGCGTCCGGGTGTTCGCCAATATTTGGGATACGTGTCTGTATACAGTTTTCGGGTTGCTGTTCAGGTATTCAAGCCTGAACGTCCCAGGGCTACGGTTATGGTTCTGCACGGCTATTTTGATCATGTGGGCTTATACCATCATCTAATTCGCTATTTAGTTGATAAACAATACACTGTCGTCAGCTACGATTTACCTGGGCATGGTTTATCGACCGGCGAGCCCGCAGCCATCACCAGTTTTGTTCAGTATCAATCTGTGCTTTCTACCTGTTTGCGAGCCGTAAAGGGGACGTTGCCGGAGCCGTTGTTTGCAGTCGGGCAAAGTACCGGAGCGGCAGTGTTGATCGATTACTTTCTGTCGATGCGCCACCACCGGACGAATAGTGCTTTCCGCTCGGTTGTATTTCTGGCACCATTGGTCAGGCCCTTTGGCTGGAAGTCGTCGTTATTATTACTCTCTGTGCTAAAGCCTTTTTTTAAAACCTGGAAAAGAGTGTTCAGGGATAACTCCAGTGACCATGATTTCCTGTTGTTTTTGAGAGAAGAAGATCCATTGCAATCGAAGGTACTTTCAGTGGATTGGGTGGCAGCATTGAGGGAATGGATTCCGCGAATAGAAGCTGCAGATCCCGTCGATATGCCTGTTACAATTATTCAGGGGGAGCGAGATGGTACCGTCGATTGGAGGCATAATCTCGTCGTACTGAGCCGAAAATTTAATCCCTCTGATGTGTTTTATATGAAGAATGCCGAACATCACCTGGTGAACGAAGACCCTGCGACTCGCGAACGCATTTTCACATTAGTGAATAACACATTTACCGCAGCACTCGCTGCAGACAAGTAGTATTTGGGTAAAAGGTATAAAAGGATGAACTTTAAACGTCAAAAATGGGCCGTTTTGGCCGCTTCTGTAGTACTGGCATCGGGTTGTATGACATATGACCCCTATACTGGTGAAGAAAAGGTTTCCAATGCCACTTCCGGCGCGGTTATCGGGGCTGTTGCCGGTGCTGCAATCGGTGCTGCAACATCCAGCAAAAAAGATCGTGGTAAAGGTGCCTTGATTGGCGCTGCTGCAGGTGGTGCTGTTGGTGGTGGTATCGGTTACTATATGGATCAGCAGGAAGCCAAATTGCGTCACCAGCTGGAAGGAACCGGTGTTCGTGTCGTCCGAAATGGTGATCAGATTACGCTGGTTATGCCGGGTAATGTGACTTTCGATACCGGGAAATCCGATATTCGTCCACAATTTCTGGACGTTCTGGGTTCGGTCGCTGTGGTGCTGAAAGAATTTGATGAAACCGCGATCCAGGTATCCGGCCATACCGATTCAACCGGAAGCTTGAGTTTTAACCAGACCCTCAGTGAACAACGCGCATTCAGTGTCAAGAATTACCTGTCTGCTCAGGGCATTTCCAGCGGTCGTATCCACGCTGCAGGTTATGGTCCTCGACAGCCAGTTGCTTCTAACAATACGCCTGAAGGACGGGAAAAGAACCGTCGTGTTGAGTTGAAATTACTGCCACTCTGATTTTTCTGAATCGACAGAATCTTGTTTAGAAGGGTGGCCTCATCTTGCGTATCGAGGCCACGCCTTCTTCCAATGCTTTCTGGCCTGCCGCATAGCCTGCTTCAATAATCTTTTTTGCCTGCTTGAAATCAAGCATGCCGATATTTTTTATGTCGGGCTGAATATAAAAATCGACAATATCCCGGTTTGCCCTCCGTCGATTGGTACTGACCAGCGTTGACGAGCGAAGCAATGTTTCGAGGATCGAGGGCACCTTGGGTTGATCCCGATTTAGCAGTTTATTTGCTACGAGTTCCCACGGAGAAGGTATGGATTGAAGTTGGGTGAGATATTCATCATCAGGGCTGACGTCGATCGCGATAATTGGACCGCTGTTCTGCAGGCGCATCAGGTCGCATGGCAGGTTATTGAAGAGTCCGCCATCGACAAGATAGTGGCCATCTTCAATTACGGGGGCGATAACACCAGGTATGGAGATACTCGCGCGGATTGCGCGTCTCAGGCAGCCCTGAAAATGGTGCCGTTCTTCGGCCATGCTCATGTCTGAGGATATGCAGAAATAGGGGATGGGTAGATCTTCAATGAGTTGATCCCCGAAGGCTTGCTCCAGTAACGTATCCAAACGCTGGCTTTTGGAGAGCGAAATCATTGGCAGAGTGTAGTCTCCCAAAGGATTTACGGCCACAAAGAAACGTTCTACTGCCTCTGTGATTTGTTGGCTATCAAGCCCTTGAGCAATCCAGCCACCGATGATTGAGCCAATACTGGTTCCACCAATCATGTCTACTTCGATATTTGCCTCTTCGAAAGCCCGAAGTATACCGATTTGTGCGAAACCTCTCGCACCGCCACCGCCCAACACAAGGCCTACAGATTGATCTGAAAGCGCCCGGCTTAATCGTCGCGCAGCGCGAGGCGAGTCTGTATGCAGGTGACATAAACGATTTGGTTGAATCGCACGAAGCCATTGTTCTGTGTTACGAATCCGGTTTTGATCGGGATGGATCAGTATCAGATTTTTTCGTTGGCGTTGCCAGGAAAACAGCTGCTTGAATGATTCCTGTGTTTGCTCAACCCGCGCCACTGCGTCATTGGCGTCGACCACGAGCCAAGTCTCGTCAGCCCGTTCAAGGCAGATTTTAGACCACACCATGTCTTCGGACTCAGCGGTATAAACATTCCGTGGGTGTTGCTGTTCGATTGACTCAAGAAAATCAGACATTTGCGTGTGGGGGATATCCGCAAGATTTGCATGAGCAAAGTGCTGTTCTGTGTGTTGTCGAGTGACCAGGTTCTCAAGTCGGGGGTGCAACCCTTGCAGTACGGGGCTCATAGCAGAATCACCGTAGGCACCGGCGCAATTCAAAATCAGCCGGTTTACCGGGTGATGCGCTTTTTGTTGGTGTGCGTTTTGTTTTTTTACCCGGTTTATCAAACTGGTGACGATATAAGAACTGAGCCAGGGATATTTAATGGATAGCCTGTCAAAATTGCTGCGGTTAAGGCTTATCAGTTCACTGTTGCGGGTTGCGACAAGGGTTGCATTCCGCTTTTCATTGCTGAACAGGGACATTTCTCCGAAGGGCTTTAACAGTTAACGAAATACTTGACTAAACCTACTCATATACAGTAGCTTGTACAGTATTGTTTTCTCATGGATGGAGGTGATGATCATGGCTGAATTTCTATCGATAGGCGCTGCCGCTTTTCTTCTGGGTGTGGCCGTTTCCACCCTTCGTCGCTGGGAAAAAGAATCACGATTTTTCTCAGATTTCCGTACGCCTGGTGGCCATCGTCGTTACGCGCTTGATAAACTTTTAGCCTTTTGCGGTCAGTCGACTGCTAATGAGCAACGCAGAACAATCTGTTATGCACGCGTCTCTTCTCATGATCAGAAAAAAGATTTGCAAACGCAAATTGCTCGCTTGCAAAAACATGCCAGAGAGGCTGGCTATGAAGCTGTCGAAACCATTGATGATCTTGGCTCAGGATTAAACTATAAAAAACGGGGATTAAAGCGATTAATTAAGTTGATTTGTCAGCGTAAGGTAAAACGACTGGTTATCGTTCATAAAGATCGCTTACTCCGATTTGGGGCTGAATTGTTATTTGCGCTTTGCCAGTTTTACGGTACGGAGGTTGTCATTCTTGAGGAAGTTGAAGAAAACTTTGAACAGCAACTTTGCCATGATGTGTTAGCGTTAATGACGGTCTTCAGTGCGCGATTGCATGGTTCACGTAGTCGTAAAAATCAACGAGCCGTCGCCTAGTGGATACGCCAACGAAAACACTCACCTTTGAAACCCGGCTTAATTTGATTCATGAGCAGGATGCGGCATTGTGCCACTATGCCGAGCTGTGGAATCAAGTGAAGTTTCGTTGGTTTGCTAACTTACAAAAGCCTAAAGCCCAGCAATTGAGTCGTACCCAGTTTATGCATGAAATGGGGATGCCGTTCAGCTATCGGGTGTTTCAAGGCGTCCGGCAAAGCATTAAAGGTTTAATCCAGTCTTACCAAACCAATCGAAACAACCGGCTGGTGACGCTGGAAGTTAAAATCAAACAGCTGGAGAAAACGCTCAACAAACTAGAGAAGCGCTGTGATCATGTTGCAGAGAAAGGCTGCCCGCAACAGGCCAAAAAACTTCGCAACACACTACGACAGAAGGAAGTGAAACTGCATCGTTGGCAGCAAAAGCAGTCCGCCTTGGTGGCCGAAAAACAGGAAAATAAAACCCCCATTTGTTTCGGCGGTCGAAAGCTGCTGAAAGAGCGACAAACACTAAAATCCAATGAAGGGATAAGGGATTGGCAATGTCGCTGGCACGAAGCGCGACACCGTGAATTTCTATTAGTGGGTTCTCATGATGAATCCTGGGGCTGTCAAAATGCCCAGCTATCGCCCAGTGAGCAAGATGATGCTTACCAGCTAAAACTCCTGGTACCCCATCAATTACGCGCTACGTTCGGCACGACCATTAACATTGATTGCCTGAAATTCAAGCATGGTAAGACGGCTATTGCCCAAGCCGTCTGGCAGAATCAGGTTAAAAAACTCGATAAATCAATCAAAGGGCAACCCCTGAGTTTTCGATTTAAGCGAGACAAAAAAGGTTGGCGGTTACTCGTTAGCGTGGAAGTGGCAGGACCAACAGCGCAAGCAGAGTGGATCGATGCTGATCAAGGTGTCATTGGTGTGGATGTCAACCCGGATCACTTAGCGGTCGTCGAGCTGGATCGGAACGGTAACCCACTGCAACACCGAACGTTTGACTTACCTTTGCACTATAAGAATGATGCTCAACGAGCGGCTATTATTGGGGATGCCGTACGAGACCTGATGGACTTTGCCGCACAGCAAGGTAAAGCGGTGGTGATCGAAAAGCTGGATTTTCAGCAAAAGAAACGGCAATACCAAAAGCAGGATCATCCTCAGTATGCCCGCATGTTGAATGCCTTTGCTTACGGTAAGATCAAGGACTTGATTGAAACGCAAAGCATTAAACGCGGCATACGCCTATATCACGTCAATCCGGCTTATACCTCATTATTGGGGCGGATGAAGTATCGCGATCGACACGGTTTTTCAGATCACCACGCGGCCGCGTTAGTGATTGGTCGTCGGCATTATGGCTTTAAAGAAAAGCCGCCAAAACAACTCATTGGTATTAACGCGAAGGGTACCGTTAAGACCGAGCATCCGCCTGTAAGGATGGCGCTCGGGGATTATCAGTATTACAACAAACTTCAGCGTTGGTACCAACCACTCGAAAAATCATTAGATTTTCTGAGCGGTTGGCGTCACTTTCGTCGTGTGAATCGGGTTAGTTACTCCGTCGAGGCTCGCCTTGATGGTAGACCGGGCATGAGTCCCGACTTGATTCAGGAAAGCGTAACCCTGCTTTCCGCGCACCCTGCGCTGTAGGGATAGGCTCGTTTAAACCTTGAGTAGGTTTAAGCAGGTTTATGAAAACGGTTCACCATGGTAGATTTCACCCACACGATTAAGGTCTTGCCCCGCCCCGACATAGACGTCGATTTTGCCACTCAAAAGAAAATACATCACCTGGGCACAGTTACCTTGTTCATAGAGTAATTGGTTTTCATCCAGATGCATGAAGTTGGCACTCCGAATGAGATCTTCCAAAAACTCGACACTGATTTCAGGGTATGTTTTGCGGAAGGTTTGAATCAATATCTGAATGGTTCGAATATGATGGCTCAGTGCATCGAAAAAGTTTGTGGCGCTCCGGTTAGCGGCTTCTGTCTGTTTTAGAACACGCCAGGAAAGACGTTCGACCGAGCACGGTGCTGTACAGCGAACACCGAAAGAAAATGTGGCCTCTTTTTCGGATGGGGATTGTCCGAACCAATACCCGGGGAGTAAATCAATTGCGCTGATTTCATCCTCACCCGCCGGTAATACAATCGTAATTGCCCCGGAACACAATCGATAACAGCCCGTGTTGGGTTCACCCGCCCTGAAAATATACTCATTGGTTTCAAATGATTGCAGTGTACTCTCTTGTGCAGCGACACCATCCAGTTTGTGGGCAATCTCGGGATCGATATTCATGGCGGCTTCTTTATTGTTTTATTGAAAATCAGTTGAAAAGAATAAATCAGCTGATGTCTCTTAAACCCAAGTATAGATTTAATTTTAATCAGACGATTCATCATTCGACAATTATTGGTTCCGTAATTTCAAGTAAGTTGCCCGTCCTGTAATTTTCAAGAAAGTTCCCGTCGTTAAAATTCTCTGCAATTCGATGTAACGCTTAAAGACTTTAACCGCAAGTGACTGCTCCCCGCACTGTCAGGCAAGGCTTCCAACTTCTTAGGCTGCAACCGGCGCGTGGCTGGATTTACGCAAGCCTCCATTGGCAGGAACCGACAGTCCTTCGGCCCTTAGTTTGATAATGCCCTGCTGGCGGATATTGATCGCCGCGTTTACGTCACGGTCAAGCTCTGCTTTGCAGGCAGGGCACGTCCAGTGACGCACAGACAACGACAGGGACGCCATCTTGTGGTCGCAGCCGGAACAGGTCTTGGAGCTGGCGAACCATTGATCAATTTTGACCAGATGCTTGCCTTGCGCCTTGTACTCCAACTTCTGAATCAAGCTGCACCAACTCGCGTCAGCAATATGCTTCGCCAACTTCCGGTTCTTCAGCAGGTTTTTAACTTTCAATGTCTCGACTGCCACCGCTTGGTTTTCGTCAATAAGCTGTCGGGACAGGTTGTGCTGGTAATCCGCACGGGCATTCGCGAGGTGTTCATGTGCCTTGGCAAGCTTAAGGCGAGCTTGTGCCCGACCCTTGCTACTCTTCTGGCATCGGGACAGGGCCTTTTGCTTGCGTCGAAGGTTGGCGGCGGCACGTTTCAGAAAGCAGGGATTCGCTATTTTCCTACCCTCTGAGTCGATAGCGAGGTGAGTGAGCCCCATATCAAGACCCAACACGGTATCGACTGTTTTCATCGGCGCGGGTGTTTCTACGCCGTCATCAAGCAGCAGCGAAGCATGGTATTTGCCCGTCACGGTACGTGACAGGGTGATGCTCTTGAGCTTCCCTTCCAAAGCACGGTGTACTCGCGCTTTGATCGGCTCCATCTTCGGCACTTTAATCCAGCTATCCCCCGCGCTGATACTCGTGCAGTGGTAACTCGATTGTTTGCCGTGCTTGCGCTTGAACTTGGGGTAACAAGCGGAGTGCTTCGGGTCGAAGAAGTTCTGAAAGGCTTTATCCAGGTTGATACAGGCTTGCTGGAGTGCAATCGAGTCAAACTCCTTGAGCCAGTGATACTTGCGTGACTTTTTTGCCACCGCGAGCAGGGGCTTAATATCTTTCTTGGCCTTGAGCTTCAGGCCGTGGCGTTTGTGCTGAGCACTGATGACATGCAAGGCCTTGTTGTACACAAACCGCGTAGCACCGAACTGGCGGTTTAGAAATTCCGCCTGTTCAGGCGTTGGGTAAATTCTTACTTTGGTCGCGCTCAACATGCTGTAATTATATACAGAGGATTATGAAAAACAAGAAGTTCTCCGAACTTCCCGCTTATATCCCCGCCCGAGTGGGCGAGGGTTTACGCGTGTATATGCTAAACGAGCAGGAGATTGATAATGAGAACCACCGGGTTATGCGCACAGAGCTGTATATTAATGTCGAAATCGGCGCAACGGTGTCAACTTCCCCTTATGAAGACGTGGATACCGAATATACGCCGCTGCCTTTACTCTATTTGCAAGCCTGGATCAATAATCAATCCGCTTTCAGTGTACATTGTATTTGGTTTTGATCTGTAATATACGCGTTTCAGACTTCTTTAAAAAGTGATCCAGGCACGTAATCAAGTCTGGTTGAGAAATGCTCGATACATGAAAATCCAGTGCGACATTCGGCAATTGGTAGTCAATAGTTGGTTGAGGAGATTTTCGTAAGTGTTCTTGAATGTAAAATAGGCCTACCTCTCGATTAATATAGATAGCATCTAATCGTCCAATTAGCAGCATGTTTATCAGCGACGAGATACGGTTAACTTCCGTCAAATGCAATTCATGTGTTTTGATTTTGGCTTGATAGCCAATTGGTATGGTGAAACCGACGATAGTTCCCAAGTGTGATAAATTTTCATCGTCCCATTCATTGCGCACGAACGAAACATCCTGTGTGCTGACAATTGGTTTGGAAAAATAGAGTTGTTGACCTGCCGTGAACTGCGACTTCCAGTTTGGATTTGACGGGTATTTCAGGTCGATTTGTCCCGCCCCTAAGTTTTGATAGAGGCGTTTTACTGGTAGCGGTTTAATTGTCAATTTAATATTGCTCGCCTTGGCGAACTCATCAAAAAACTCTTTTGCAAACCCTGTTACCACACCATGTTGGGAACTGTAGTGTGGAAAGTAGTTCAACTGCTCAATACCCAACACATATGTCGCATCCTCAGAAATTCCACAAGCACAGTAGCCAAAGTGAGGCACAAGCATTAGTAAAATCCATCGACTCACAGTTGATAACGTCCTCATTTTTCTACTTATTGAGGAAACTATAGCTCATTCTGGATTTCACGCTGGAGCTGGATGCTCACAACATACTGTACATACCTGCTAAGTAGCGAGTTACAGGCTTGTTAATCCTAAGTAACATTTTTTTACTTCAGAATCATTCGGTGAATAGTTTTCGTCAATGAGCGCTCTAATGGTTTGTTTAACGATTTTGAATAGAGCGTATTGCCTTTCTCCTGATTCACCTGAGAGCCGATTACAGTTTTGTAGGTGAGTTTCAGTAGCTATCAACATCTCTTTGAGTAATGCCGAAGGCGTATCAGTATCAACAGAAAGCGCTGAAAAGCTTTCGAGTAGTTCAGCCATTGCTACTTTCAATACTCGATAGGCTTGTGCATTGTGACTCCAATCAAATACATAGCGATTGGCAGGCTCGGTTGATTTAGAGATTATGAGCTCGTGGATGATGTAAGACGGATAGTCGTTTAATAACGTCATTTTTTAGATCCCTTAAAAAAATTACTCTCGGAGAATGAATCAGCTGGATGGAGCAGCAAAATATAAAAAATAACTAAGAGGTTGTTCTAATTGCATATTTTAGATTTATTAATCTATGCCCTGAACAATTATTTTTCCACAAATTCAATCAATGAATTAGGCATAATTATTGCAAGGTTGAGCTTTAAATGGTTCAGCTCTATTTTCTCTACCGTTTTTAGCTGAACTTCGCCTGAAGTTAGTCTATACACCCGCGCCTACGTTATTTGAGTGAATTGTATTTATCGATTATTGAATCAAATTTACCTGCATGCTTCAGTTCATTCATGGCGTTTAACAGATGTAGTGATTCCGATTTGCGTTGTCGGGAGAGAGCACAGGTCACGGGGTAGGATTTATCGATTAGTTTCGAGGCTCTCAGGGAATTATATTCAGATTCGTGATTCAACATTGCTGTAAAGGAAAATTGATTATCGATAATCGCATAAAGGCGTTTCAAAAACAGTAATTCATACAACTTATTCGTTTCAGTGTAATTGTTCCGCTGAATCTGTCCTGACTGCACAAGAGTCCTGAACCTGTCGCTGTACCGGTAACCTAAATGCCCCCCAACGGTTTTTCCTATCAGTTGGCTATGATTTTCTATGCCTGACCTTTTTTTTAAGATGATGAAATGCTCGTCGAAAGTCGTAATTATGGGGCCCCATAAAACTTCCAACGGTGACTTCATCCACTTCGGGCTATACAGGCATAACATTTGAATTTTTCCGTTTTTCAGAAATTCCGCAACACGCAACTTGGGTAATCCGATAATCTTAGCTGAACCCAGTTTGGCTTCTTTCAATATCAACTGGATGACTTCGTAGTTTAAACCATCCACCAACAGCTGACCTGACTTGATATTGTAAGGTTGCCCTGCATCGACAAACCCTATCTTCAGTTGGGTTGTTTCTGTTGCGGCCAATGGTATGGCTATCGAACACAGAATAAACAAAATCACAATATGGAATAGCATGTCGATATTTATTACCCAAATACAATGATGATGAGTACAGATTTCTCTGATCGTTTTTGGTAAGACTAGGATATGGTCATCCAGACGTCTATAATCAGCTCATTTTTTGAACATTTAAATATCCCGACTATGCTATAAAATGTCAGGAAGGACCTGTAGCGTTAAACTTTGCTAGCCCCGAATCTAGCGGGGCTGTTTTCAGTTTCCTCATACCTAAAATGGGCTTATCCCATATGGGGTATATTTTTCTGCCCCTCAAGAGTTTTGTGTATTCTGAAAATTGATCATCCGTAAAATAATTGAAAAACGCCGGAGGCGTAAGTGTTTAGCGCATGGTAAGGAAGTCTTGTACTTCAATGCTGACGAGAAACTGATTATGAGTTCAATTTTGAACAGGTACCCTCCTTATGTTATCCGGGAGGTTGTTATGTCTAAAGCTACCGGACCTGCAAATAGGAATATATTTGATTGGAGATATGATGAAGTAGCCTACAAGGCATTACGGAAAGGTTTATCTGAACTTCAAGATAGCTTTTCAGTGATATCAAATAAAATTCATGATCCCTCACAACTACTTGAAGAGATGCTGAACGTCTCTGAGGTAACGTTATCACAGTTTGTAATGTCTCCCGGGAGTGAGAGTCATTGGGAGTATTCCTCGATCATGCTGGTCAAACGTACGATTGAGCAGCTAATTGGAGAAAAATACACACCAAGTGAGCTTGAATTGGACAAGTGCTATAAAGGTTCAACCGTAATTTAACCCCGAAAACAAGACTAGCTGACCCTATATTGAGATAAATTTCGATGCCTGCTTTTGAATTGTTAACATGTAAATTCCAGTGCCGGTTATGTGGTGACGAGATCGTGAGTGTTGGTGATTTAGTCACTTGTCGGTGTGGTGGAATCAAAATAGATGCCTGCCTGAAAGGTGGCTTCATTCGTCGCACAGGAGAACCGGAAAATTTTATCAGTTTATGCGAATGGCGTTCCGTTGAAACCGGACGAGTGTTTAGCGATCAAGATAAATTCAATTCAACCTACATACGATAATCACAGCACGATCCAGACAGTTTAAGAGAGCCCAGTTTGAGAGAGACAGCCATGAAACCGAATGCGTTCCCATTGTTGCTGAGTCTGATCTTTTTGTTGGCCTTGTCGCCTGTTGGTCATGCTGCGAGTGATAGCGAGGAGAGTAAAGCCCTAAAAGCCCAGCGAAAAGAAGCGCTAAAAGAGCGTCAGGCGCTTCAGAAGGATCAAAATAAGCGAAACAAAGACGCGATAGCTGATTTTAAATCCCATCGCAGCGATTATAAGGCGCAGGCGAAACAGCTTGTTACGGATCTGAAAACCGCATATGAATTGAAGCGTGTATCGCTCAACGCAGAGCATCAGGCGCGAATTGCTGAAGCTGAAGCTGAATTTCGGGAACAGTGGACGGCAATGCTGCTGAAGCAGAGGGACAAAAAGGAA
Source organism: Oleiphilus messinensis (assembly GCF_002162375.1). GTDB lineage: Bacteria > Pseudomonadota > Gammaproteobacteria > Pseudomonadales > Oleiphilaceae > Oleiphilus > Oleiphilus messinensis. The sequence continues at coordinate 1,966,770 of NZ_CP021425.1, forward strand.
ACACTGGAGGTTATACAGGAAGAGGCAAAGCGATATGCAGAGGCGTTGTTCCAGTTGCGTAAACAGAGTGCTCTGGAACTACACCAGGCGGAACTGACGTATGAGCGAGAGGTGAATGCGGAGTTAACCGGGTTAGACCGAGATATGCTAGAGAAAGCCCGCTCTCTGGGACTGACTGCGCCATTGGAACCGGTGCTGGCGACGCCAATTGGTGGGGTGTTGACCGAAAAAGAAGAAAAATGGAATGAGAAAGAAGAGACACGGGTTCAAAAACTACTCGAAAAGAACCTGAAGCTGATCGCAGAATATGAAGTTGGCACGAAATTGCGCCAGTGGGAAATCGATAATTTGCAGGAAGATTTCGACCTCGAGTGGAAAGAGAAAGAGGAACTTCAGGCGTTGGATAGCCAAATATCGTTTTTTACCCAATTCGCGGCACAGAGTGCAGGGAATGCCGAGGCACAACAACAGGACTTCATGAAACGTTTATCCGAGATTCAAAAAGAACGTCAGTTGATTGGCATAAAATACAAAAAAATCAGAGACGAGAACCGAATCAAGCGTCGAGAGGCAAAAAAACAGATTCGATCAAACGCCAAATGAGTATAACTAATACGGCTTAACCTTATCAATTTCCTCTTTCAAACGGCGCATGTATTCTTCTGAGTCTTCAATAGCGCTCAGTTTTGCATAAGCTTTTTTCAAATCTTCCCGGTATCGGGCCATTTGATCTGCGTTTTCCCGCGTGAAAAAACAGTAGGCTTTCATGGAATAGCCAAACAGGCTGATCAGTGGCAACAAAGGCAGTGAGAGTAAGTGCAAGCCCAGCACAACCAGCCAACTGAAGGTTCCGCGCAGGGTTGCTCTGTTGTGAAAGGGAATACGGAGCCCGTTGGGTAACGCGGACAAATTGTTTCTGAATGCCGCCCAAGCCTCATTGCGCCCGACTTTCAGGGGAGTGAACATGGCGGCAATATCGTAACTTTTGTGGTTATCCAGTGTGACTCTCATATCTTTTACCGTGACACGAAAAAAGTGGGCGCACGTTACTCTTTTTTATCTGAGTAATCAATCTATTCCGATTGCAAATTGAGTAATTTGTCCTTTTTAAGGTGGCTCTTTTGCCGACTTGCTCAATTTTCTGGTTCTCGCCCGACTTTTGCGGGCTTTGATAGACCAAGGCTGAGTACAAAATAGACGGTTTCGATTACTGTAATTTGAACATGAACCGGGCGCATTCTTGCTTGCTTTAGCTGCGAGTTGAGTCCGGCGTAAAGCTGCCCATGAGATGGAGATATGTGTTGATTATTTGGACTTGGTTCTCATAAACACTGCTTCTTCCCGTTCGCCATTCGTACTTATTAATTTCATGATTGACAGAATATTTGTGGCTCTTTACTGTTACTCCGAAACTTGTACAAAGGACTTATCAAGTGGCCATACGTGGATTCTGCATCAATATCTCAGAGCGGCTTCGTAGCAACCAAGCTACGACCTTTGCGCAGTGGATCGGTGCAGCGAACGTCGTGCGTAACCAGAAGGTGGGCGAGTACAGAAAGCTCCTGTCTGAAGGTAGGGGGTCTGAGATCGCACAAGGCTACAGCCACATAAAGAAGTGTTCAGGATTAGAATTCCTTCGTGAAGTCCCAGTGCAAGTGCTTCGTAACGCCGCGAGTGGTGTTTTCAGTGATGCAGAGGCGGCACGTAAAGGGCTGCGTAAATTCCCGAAGGTGAAAGGGCGTAATAAAAAGCGTAGTGTATTGATCACTCGTGAATTATTTATGCTTGAACCTTTAGACCAGTCCAGCAGTCTCTTAACCCTTTTCGATAACGCCACGAAACAGCGACAAAAACTCTTTAGCCTGAAATTGCCGTATACGCCTGAGCAACTGGCCAGGCAGTTTCGCGTGAGCCGCCAAGGGAACAAGTTCACGTTATCAGGTTCTTTCGATGACGGCGTAATAAACGACAGCAATGATAAACTGCTAAAAAGTTACGCACATCTGGATGATGAAACGCTTCTAGGCAACATAACGGGTATCGACCGCGGTGTAGTGCGCCCGATCCAGACCAGCGATGGCCTGATCATTCAGTATACCCCGGAAGAAGTCGAATCGCTTCGCAAACAGGCGAGGAAGAAGGCTCGTTATCAGCGTATTCTGGCGCGCAAGAAGCGGCTCAACAAGAACAAAAATAAACACAAATGCGAGACAGCTGGGCAGCGAAAACTAGCGGCGAAGATTGCCAAAGCCGATGCTAAAATGGCCGATATTCGTAAAAATTTCTCGCACCAGGCGTCGAGCCAGGTCGTTAAATCAGCCAAGCTGATCATTGGGCTTGAGGACTTAAACCTCAAGGGCATGACGAAACGCGCCAAGCCGAAACAGGATGGTCGTCAGTTCGTGAAGAACAAAGCTCGTGCAAAGAGCGGACTGAGTCGCAGCCTGCTCAATGTGGCACTGGGACGGCTGGGCGATTATATTGAGTACAAAGCGGTTGACTACGGAAAAGCGACCGTTAGGGTTTCGGCAGCCTATAGTTCTAAAACCCACTATGCTTGTCGTAGTCGTGATACAGTGCGGCCCAATCAAGCGACGCTTATATGCCGCCGTTGCGGCGCGGAAGAGAACGCCGACGAGAATGCGGCCAAAGTAGTTGCCCAGCGCACAGTAACTTACATCAAAGAGAATGCGTTTGCCGATAAAGCAAAATCTCGTAAGACGATCGTCAGGCGCAAGAAAAAGGTGGATGATCCACCACTGGTGTGCGAACTGGCATCAGGATAAAAATCAGGAAAGACAGGGACAGTCTGCTTGCAGGCTCCCCCGGCTAACTGAATTAGTCGGCTGGAATAAGACCATCTACAGATGGCATGTCCCGCTAAATGCTTTCTTACAACAATGGACTGGGACTTTAGTTTTGGTCTTGGAAACCCGATAGGTTTAGCTAGGGGGAGTTCATAGCATAAAGAATCAGAACCACTTCACCGCAGGGTACTCACCGGATAGGCAATTGTATGGGATCTGTACCACTTTAAAATGAGATCCATATCACGAAATACAATAGTGGCCTGGATTGTTGTGGGGGCTTGGGCACCGTCATGAATGGATTATTGGCAATACTCATTGTTACCGCGGAGCCATTTTTTGTTGTTCAAATAAAGTTTGTCTGTGAGTGTTAATTCGTATGTCCAACGCTCGCCTCCGGCGCTGGTTTCCTGCCAGTCGAAGCCGGGTGTGCTCCCTTGTGATATTTTCCCCGCGCCGAATTGCAGAACCAGGGTGCCTGCGGAATTGATACTGCCTTTTGCATGCCAACGCCCCTGTCCACCGCTTTGTGCTGCGCCGCTGGCTCCACCCATGCTGTATCCACCGGAATTGAAAGAACTGTAGAACGAGCCGTCACTACACAGCCAGAGTTCTTGCTTTTCGCTGTAGCCGGAGCCTGTGTAGTAACGAGCGATATAGCGTCCACGCAAGTAAGTTTGCCAGGCATTTGGCCCCTGGTCCGTTGTGCCTGAATTCTGTATCACCGGTTTTCGGCTTTCTATGTTTTTAACCAGTTCTGTTGTGATTTGATTAACTTCGATGTTTTTATCATCCCGGTTTTGGGGTTGAGACAATGCGACAATCGCAACGCTGAGCCCTTGCCTGAGTTCCCGTCCGGCAACGTAGGCATTGAGTGGGGTCGGGGAGCCCTTTACTGTATATGGCGCCGCAATAATACCGTTTTTGGTTATTGGCTGTTTATTGGGAATTAATTGGATGCCTGAATCCAGCGGTATGCTCTGTGACATGATCTGTAACAACTGCTGCTGATCGACCTCATCAAACATCATGAACAGGTTTGCTTGCAGATGGCGGGATTCGAGTAAGAAAAATTCGGAGCCGGACGGCCAGGCGCCTTGCCAGCCCTCCGGAATCGTAAAAGCTGCACCGAGTTGAGCCGATTCCACTCGCGTGCCTGAGGGGTAAACGACACCTTGCTGGACTTCAATGGATTGAACTGACACGCTTATGGCGCATAGTGAGCAGATCAGTGTCAGTTTGAGCCGGGAAGTAACTGATCGTTTCATGATTTCCCTCCTGTCCAGCGCCTGATCATCAGGCTTGTTGATAAAGTTGACAGTGTGTCTACCTATCATAGCGAATTTTGTGTACATATTCCCTCAAGCTGTTTTCTATCATTCCGCAAATTTTAAATTCAGAATTGGCTGTTAGAGACTGTCTCGCATATGCTGGTTTACGTTGAAGGACGAACCGGCTGGAAGGTCGTGACGAGTCAATGGAAAAACCGAATTGAGGGAAAAAATGAACAAGCACGAAAAACTGAATTATGTTGAATATCCTGCTGCCGATCTCGAGGCAACGAAAGCATTTTTTACGGGTGCATTTGGCTGGAGTTTTGTGGATTACGGGCCAGAGTACACTGCATTTGCCGGGCAGGGGCTGGATGGCGGCTTTTTCAAAAGTGATTTGCGTTCGGTGGCAACGAATGGCGCGGCACTGCTAGTGTTTTACAGTGACAATATCGAAGATACACAAGCCAAAGTAACGGCATCTGGAGGAAGCATTAACAAACCGGTTTTCAGCTTTCCGGGTGGAAGGCGCTTCCACTTCATCGAGCCAAGTGGAAATGAGTTCGCAGTGTGGTCGGATAAATAACATCTATGTACGGTTAAAGTTTGAAAGCAACAAAAAAGGGCCTGGAAATCAGGCCCTTTTTAACGTGTGAAGCACGAGTCTGAAGTCGGAATGCCCTAGAACAATACGCGACAGCGGATAGTGCCTTTCACTGAGCGCAGTTTTTGCATCGCCAGGTCACTGTACTCCTTGTCGACATCAATCACGACGTAACCTACTTTTTCGTTAGTTTGCAGGTATTGTCCGCAGATGTTGATGTTGTTTTCGGAGAAAACGGTGTTAATTTCCGACAGCACACCCGGTACATTTTCATGAATGTGCAGCAGGCGATGATTATTCGGATGCGCAGGCAAGGCCACTTCAGGGAAGTTGACGGATGAAACTGAGGTACCGGTATCACTGTACTTGGCGAGCTTCTCGGCAACTTCAAGGCCGATATTTTCTTGCGCTTCCATGGTGCTACCACCGACATGGGGGGTCAGAATCACATTGTCGAATGCACGTAAAGGGGAAACGAATTCTTCGTTGTTGGACTTGGGCTCAACCGGGAACACGTCAATTGCTGCACCCAGCAACTTGCCGCTTTCCAATACTGCAGCAAGCGCGTCAATATCGACAACGGTACCACGGGCAGCGTTGATGAAGATGCTGCCTTCTTTCATTTTGGCAAACTGCGCTTCACCCATCATTTCTTTGGTTGAACCAGTTTCCGGTACGTGTAGGCTCACGATATCGGCAATGCTCAATAGTTCATCAAGGGATGCGACCTGAGTTGCATTGCCCAGTGGAAGCTTGGTGACGATGTCACAAAAGTAAACTTCCATACCCAATGATTCTGCCAGTACCGAAAGCTGGGTACCAATGCTGCCGTAACCGACAATACCCAGTTTCTTGCCGCGAATTTCGTAGCTGTCTTTTGCGGATTTCAACCACTCGCCACGATGCGCTTTTGCACTCTTTTCAGGTACACCACGCAGCAGCAAAATGGCTTCAGCCAGCACCAGCTCGGCAACGCTTCGAGTGTTGGAATAAGGGGCATTGAAAACGGCCACGCCACGTTTGAGCGCTGCAGTCAAATCAACCTGGTTGGTTCCGATACAGAAACACCCGACTGCGACCAGCTTGGTGGCGGCTTCAAACACTTTTTCTGTTAGTTGGGTGCGGGATCGGATACCAATAAAATGAGCATCTGCAATTTTTTCAACCAGTTCCTCTTCAGAGAGGGACGTTGTCAGATATTCGATGTTGGTATAGCCAGCGTTCTGCAGTGTTTTTAGCGCAGATTGGTGCACACCTTCCAGAAGAAGAAACTTAATTTTACCTTTGTCGAGTGAGGTCGTAGTCATGATGTTGAGTTAACCTATGCATTGATGGCAGGATCGCCAGATACAAACTTTTTTGATCTGTATTACGCCACAGCTGTTCGCACCGAATACAGGACACGGCCATACCTTAACAGGAATAGCAGAAACCAGAATAAAGGATTAGCTGAAAAGAGTGGCTACAGATCCAGGCGCGGTATGATAACATAATTATCCTTCACAGATACATGTGAGCGAAGATACTTGCGATATCCGTTCAAAAAATGCTTATCTGATCAAAAAGTGCGCATACACCCAACATTCAGGATTACAGGTTAGATGAACACCATTTCACCAGAGAAAATCATAGCGGATCTCGGCCAGCTGGTTGAGCCGGGAAAAGTACGTACCGATGAGGAGTCCCTCGCAACATTTGGTAAAGATTGGACCAAGCTTTATGAACCCAAGCCTTTAGCCATCGTCTTTCCCAAAACAACAGAACAGGTTCAGGCAGTTGTTCGATATGCCAATGAACACAAAATCGGTCTGGTGCCCTCTGGTGGTCGAACGGGATTGAGTGCAGGGGCTGTGGCGGCCAATGGTGAAGTGGTGGTTTCTTTCGAATACATGAACCAGGTGCTGGAGTTTAACGCCAGTGATCGCACGGTGAAATGTCAGGCAGGTGTCGTTACCGAGCAGTTGCAGAACTTTGCTGAAGAGCAGGGTTTGTACTACCCGGTTGATTTTGCTTCGGCGGGTTCAAGTCAGCTGGGCGGAAATCTGTCGACCAATGCGGGAGGCATTAAAGTTATCCGGTACGGCATGAGCCGTGACTGGGTAGCCGGATTGACGGTCGTCACTGGCAAGGGCGATATTCTGGAATTGAACAAGGACCTGGAGAAAAACAATACAGGGTATGATTTACGTCACCTGTTTATTGGTGCGGAAGGAACCCTCGGCTTTATCACCGAAGCGACGATGAAGCTGACTCGAAAGCCAACGAATCTTACCGCACTGGTTTTAGGGTTGGGGGATATCAGCAACACAATGGACGTATTGCAGTCATTCCAACAGAAAATCGATTTAACGGCCTATGAGTTTTTCTCTCATAAAGCAATGGGGCATGTCCTGGCCCACGGTGATGTTCCTGCACCGTTCGAAACGGAAGCACCTTTTTATGCGTTGCTGGAGTTTGAGAGTATTTCGGAGCAGGTTATGGATGATGCCATGGCCATCTTTGAATCCTGTGTCGAGCAAGGCTGGGTGCTGGACGGTGTGATCAGCCAGAGTGAAACTCAGTTAAACAATCTTTGGCGCTTGCGAGAGGGCATATCCGAATCGATTTCCGTGCACACGCCATACAAGAATGATATTTCCGTTGTGGTATCAAAGGTTCCGGAGTTTCTGAATGAAATTGACCAGGTTGTCACGGAACACTATCCGGATTTCGAGATCATCTGGTTTGGACACATCGGTGATGGCAATCTCCATTTGAATATTCTGAAGCCGCAAAACCTGGATAAAGAATCGTTTTTTGCCAAGTGTGCACAGGTAAACAAATGGGTGTTCGAAATCGTCGAACGCCATCAGGGCAGTATATCCGCTGAGCACGGGGTCGGGTTGACAAAGAAAGAATATCTTGGTTATACCCGTTCGGAAACTGAAGTGGCTTATCTGAGAGCAATCAAGCATGTTTTCGATCCTCAGAATATCATGAACCCGGGTAAGCTGATTGATCCCGCTTGAGTTACCGGTGATGGCGATTTAATCCAGCATTAAGCTGGATTAGGCGTTGATTTTGAAATTAGGGTTAGAAGAGATACGGGAACCTGGAGAATAATGCAAAATACCACTGAAATTCGTTTTCTGGATGGCACATTGGCTCCCTGGAAGCCAGGGAAGGTTGTTTGCGTCGGGCGAAACTACGCCGAACATGCCCGCGAATTGAATAACCCTGTTCCCACATCGCCGATTTTATTTATGAAACCGGCGACTTCTATTGTGGATGTCGAATCCGGTATCGAACTGCCTGTGGGCCGAGGCGCAGTTCACTATGAGCTGGAGTTGGCGATTTTAGTTGGTCACACGCTGAGTCATGCAAGTGAGGCAGCCTGTCAGGAGGCGATTGCCGGGATTGGGCTTGCTTTGGACCTGACGCTGCGTGAAGAGCAGGCCAAGTTAAAAGAAAAAGGCCATCCTTGGGAGCTTTCCAAGTGCTTTGATGGCGCATGCCCTTTAAGTCGGTTTGCACCCGTGTCAAGTGCTGTGGATTATCGCAACCTCCAGTTCCGGATGATGATGAATGGTGAGCTTCGACAGGATGGCCATACCGCTGATATGTTATTTCCCGTTGTGCCACTGATGAGTCACATCAGTCGTTATTTTCGTCTCGAACCGGGGGATATCGTATTGACCGGAACGCCCAAAGGGGTGGGGGAGCTCCCCTGCGGCGCCAGCGTCGAACTGGAGCTTGTGGATTACTTCTCGGTTAAGGCCGGGAAAATCGAGAATCAGACTCTAAGTTGAGTAAAAACATGGCGAAGGAAGAGAGCAGCAATAAGGGAAAGCCCAAAAAAAGTACGACATCCCGGACCGGTCGGTTCCTCAAACTGGCCGGTATGACCGCATCTGTCGCTAGTCGCTATGCTTCGGATCGGGTGGTCAATGCGTTTGTATCAGAAGAAACCAAAGCGGGGCGGTTGGCCAAAAGCTACGAAAAAATGGCTGATGATGTTACCCAGACATTGGGGGAGTTGAAAGGCGCGGTGATGAAAGTGGGGCAAATCGCTTCGCAAACCCAGGATTTCCTGCCTAAGGAATTTTCCAATGCGCTGCAGAAACTTCAGAAAGAAGCGCCGCCGATGCCTTATGAGACAATCGCCGAGCAAATTGAGTCAGAACTGGGTGGATCGCCTGAAGTGGTGTTTAAGCACTTCTCCAGGGAGCCCTACGCTGCGGCCTCCATTGGACAGGTGCATCGCGCGGTAACCCTGGATGGTGAAGAGGTTATCGTTAAGGTTCAGTATCCCGGGGTAGATGAGTCTTGCGATTCGGATTTGCGGCAGCTGCGCACGGCGCTGAAATTGGGTGGGTTATTGAAAATCCCGAAACAGCAGGTTGATCAGCTCTTCGCTGAAATTCGAACCCGGATTCAGGAAGAATTGGACTACGAAAACGAAGCGGAAAATATTCGCGCATTTCAGGCATTTCATCGTGATGATGCTGGCGTCCTGATCCCTTCCGTTATCGAGGCGCTCTCAAGTCGCCGGGTGCTGACGCTGGAATGGCTGGAGGGGGATCATATCAACAACCTTGATCCTGAACGTTATGATCAGGAGGTCGTGAATATGATCGGTCATCGCATCTTCACGACGATGGCAGACCAACTGTTCCGCTTTCAGTGTATTCATGGTGACCCTCACGCCGGGAACTTCGCGTTTCGGCCTGATGGTACGTTAATAATGTATGACTTCGGCTGCGTTAAGAAATTAAAGCCAGGTGTTGTCGATGCCTATAAAGCAGCTTTGCAGGCCGGCATACAAGGGGATTATCGACAGCTGGATCAACGTTTGATTGATTTGGGCGTCCGGGTTGAGGGCAAGCCTGCAATCGGTGAGGACTACTATGCAATGTGGCGCGATATTTTTATTCGCCCGTTTGCTAACGCCTCTCAGGTATATGACTTTGGTGAAGCGAATCTGCATCAGCTGGTCGCAAAAAATGCCACATCGGTTTTCAAGTATCTGGATTCATTTCAGCCCCCGGTGGAGACGATTTTTATCGACCGAATGATTGCCGGACATTACTGGATGATGAAAAAACTCGGTGTACAAGCGGCATTCAGGCCGGAGCTCGATGCTTATTTAGCGTAAGCGGGATGCTTGGTAATACCGGAACCTGAGTGGTAAGTGAAGACTACATCGTTAAAATCGATTTAATTTTTGTAATTTTACGTAATTTTACCAAAATGCCTCAGTGACCCCGGGAGTCAGAGCATAATTGCGCTATGCTTTAGGTATCTCCACCATCATAAAACTTAAAACAAGGGGAGTGAATACGACTGATTTCTCTCTGCGTTAGAGCTAATCCGTCTATCAATAAATTTCGAATGAGGCAAAAAACCGTGGCGACTTTAGACGGTGAAGAACAGTATGTCATCGCCCATGGAGAGGGTTTTTCGAAGTCTGCTTGTCGACAAAAACTACTCGAAAAACAGATAAATTGTGTGTTAATCCATCAACTGGAGGAAGTAATCAAAATCCAGCCTGCCTTGTTGCTACTGGATAGTGGACTGTTGAGTACGTTCCCCGAGAATTGGCGGAAGAAATTGCCGAGTGGGGTGTTGGTGGGGTGCGAAGATCATATCGACGCCGAAGCTGACTTTTTTTGTCCCAGAGATTTCAAGTCTCGACCCACATTGAAAAACATTGAACTGGCGTTGATCAGATCCAGTGAGCTCCGTACGCAGGCCCGACTGCAGCGAGATTTGACCCAGGCCAGCGCGGCAAATGGTCAGACTGATACGCAGTTAGCAATGCTCGCCGATATCAGCATTGCGCTCTCCGCTGAGCGTAATTTGGCCACGCTATTGAATCGAATATTGTCGGAAGGTCGAAAGTTGGCGTGCTGTGACGCTGCATCGCTGTATCTGGTTGATAAATCAGACCCTGACAACCCCCAGATGGTGTTCAAGCTCACCCAGAATGCATCAATCGAGTGTCCGTTCCGGGAGGTGCGTTTTGAGTTGAATGATAGCTCGATAGCGGGTTATGTCGCTTCCCACGGCACGGAGCTGCATATACCGGATAGCTATGCCATCGATGTGGCGGAGCCTTATCAAGTGAATCATCAGTTTGATCAGCAAATGGGGTACCGGACGGGTTCCATTCTGGCCATCCCGATGAAAAACTATAATGGTGAAGTCATTGGGGTGTTGCAGTTCATCAACCGGACTTCTGAGCCTGGTGTAAAACTGGATACGCCTGAGGCGGCATTGCAATATGCAATTCCCTTTGATGAAGCCGGTATGGTGTTATTGCGAGCGCTGGCCAGTCAATCCGCGATTGCGATCGATAACAAAATGCTGATTGAAAACATCAAGAAACTGTTTGATGGTTTCGTGCAGGCATCAGTTGCCGCAATAGAGCAACGGGACCCCACGACAAGCGGGCACTCTTTTCGGGTTGCAGATCTGAGTCTTCGTCTGGCGGAAGTCAGTCCGCATTCGATCGTTCCAGAGATACGGGATTATCAGTTCACCAAGCGGGATCTTACGTCATTGCGCTATGCTGCGTTGCTGCATGATTTTGGTAAAGTCGGAGTGCGCGAATCGGTGCTGGTGAAACCCAAAAAACTGACCAGTCATCAGTTTGAAGTCATCCGATACCGGGTGAGGCTCACGCAGGAATTTATCAAACGCAGAGCAGCAGAGCAGTCTTTGAACATGGTTCGCAATGGCGCACCTGAAGAGGCATTGGTCTCGATACTGCAACAGGCAGAGCAGGATAGTATGCGTTTGAGTGAGTTTTTTGCGCGTATAAAGAATGCTAATGAACCGACCATTTTGCCGGAAGGGTATTTCGAGCACTTGAGAGAAATCAGCCAGTTTCCTGCCCTGAATTCTGAAGGCGATTTTCAGCCCCTGATTTCGGAGTCTCAGTTTTTGGCACTTTCTGTAGAGCGGGGGAGTTTGACCGAAGCCGAGCGGTTGGAAATCCAATCCCATGTAACCCATACCGAGAGTTTTCTGCGCTTGATTCCCTGGACTTCTGATCTGGCAGATATTCCCGATATCGCCGCAGCCCATCACGAGAAACTTGACGGCAGTGGATACCCTAAGGGGCTGGGCGCAACGGATATTCCCTTACCTTCAAAGATTATGACGATTTGCGACATCTATGACGCTTTGACCGCGTCGGATCGCCCTTACAAACCGGCAGTACCTAAGAATGTCGCGTTTAACATCCTCGAGTCTGAGGCACAGCGCGGGATGCTCGACGGTGAACTAGTGCGGTTGTTCATTGATGCGGGGGTCGATAAGGTCATCGAAGGCAAGGAGTATCAGCGTTCGACTGCGCCTGCCGGAGACTTTCATCACCATGTGTGTGATTTCGATTTAATGGAGCACTAGGCTCAACAGAGCCTGGTGCCGTCCTGATAATCTATTAAAAAAACACACTCGTCGAAAACGAGCTAGTCTTAAAGGAAAGTATTTCCTGGCTTTGAGTAGAGAATATGGATTACAGCAGTATAGAGTTTGACCGCGTTGTCGATGCTTTGGATTTGTGTGTCTGGGTGTTAGGGGGTGATTTGCAGCATTCTCCATCCGTCCTTTATTCAAATGAAACTTTTGCTCAATGGGTGTCAGCAGCTCGAAATGAATCCGCCGGAGAAACGCTGGCGTTTTTGTTTTCCCCTGCCGATCGCAAAGAATTAATGAATTGCGTTCAGCAGGTTGTTGAGTCAAAAAAATCAGCACTGGCGCAACTCGGATTTCTTGGGCTCGATGAAACGCACTGCCAGATTGACTTTGTGGTCAAGCCCTTGGCCTTTAAGAAGGGGGTCGTAACCCAATGCTTGCTGGTCGAAGCGCGGCGCAGTAGTCCAGTTGATCAAGTCGGTACTGTGGGCAGCACAGGAAAGCCCTATATCGACGGTGATGACCTCAATCTCCTGGAGCAACAGACCGATCCGGAAACCGGCGTATATAATCGTCGATACCTGTTTGAGCAGGTTGAAAGAGAATGCTTGAGATTACAGCGCTATGGTTCCCCTTTTGCCATGTTGGCCGTAGAAATCCGGGAACGAGAAGGAGCGCACGGCGAGCTCTCCTGGAACGAAATGGAGAGCCAGCTGAATCGCCTGGAACATTGGGTACCGGTTCTCGCTGAGTTGGTTCGGGGGGAGTTTCGGGCACAGGATGTCATTGGTCGTTACCAACCCGACCAGTTTGCAGTGTTGATGCCCGAAACAACCGAAGCACAGGCTCAAGAGGTTGTTGATCGGCTCAGGGGGCTAATGAGTCGTGCGGATAACATACCCAAGGATGCCGAGGTCGTGGTCGGCGTGACGGAGGGGCGTGCCAGTGATGTTCATTTCTCTGAGACCCTGCTGCGACTGGATGAGGTGATGACCACCCTGAATGGGTGAGATCCGTAATTCCCCTTTTTCGTCAAATAGGCGATACCGTTGTTTTATTCTCGGGGAACCCGTTTTTTCTCCCATATAGTCTGCTTTTGTTCTAATTTTGATCTGGAATGTTGAAAGTGTTGCATCGCAAACGCGCATTTTGCGTAAATATTGCCTCATTTGCAGTGCATAAAAGTTTTTGTCGTCGCCCATAAGTGGGTCATTTGATATTTTTTGAAGTTCCATTTTGGTGAGCTATTATTTTTGTTAACCCGGAACAACCAAAAAATGCACCGTAATAGTGATTTTTAGCTAATTCTAGAAAGTTGGCCTGCCCTTTGCTATAGCTCATATTGCATACCTAATTATTAATATTAAATCCATTAAAGACTACTCAGTAGGAGTGTTGTATGAGCAATAAACGCCTATTTTCTCCAAGCTTGCTGGCTATGGCATTGGCTTCGATTTCTGCTACCTCGATGGCGGAGGAAGCATCTTCGTTAGCTGATGTATTTGTCGGTGGAGATGTTGATTTAAGCTTGCGCTATCGGTACGAGTTTGTAGATCAGGATGGGCCCAAGGAAGGTCGGGCGTCTACCTTGAAAACACGATTGACCTATAAAACCAAAGATTATCATGGTCTTAGTGGTGTACTGGAGTTCGATAACAATACTGTCGTTGGAGAAGACCGCTACAACGATTTAAGTGGTAATCCTTCGCGCACTCAATATGCCGTTATTGCAGATCCAACTTACACCGAGATTAACCAGGCTTATGTTAATTATGCCGCTCCGGCGGACACCACATTACGTTTCGGTAGACAGCGCATAAACCTGGATAACCAGCGTTTTGTCGGGGGGGTGGCCTGGAGAAATAATGAACAGACTTATGATGGATTTACATTGATCAACAAGTCGCTACCCGATACGACGATTACACTGTCTAATATTTATAATATTAACACCATAACTCAGAATGATATTGATGGTGAGAATCATCAACTCCTTCATTTAGCCAATAAATCAATTGCTCTGGCGAATGTCAGCGTTTACGGCTACTTGTTGGAAGATATTAACGATACTTTTGGCGTCAGGCTGACCGGCAAGACCAAAGCGGGTGATGTCGGGTTATCTTATGAACTTGAGTATGCAATGCAGGAAGGTGATGGTGCAGCCGACTATGATGCAGACTATTTTCATGGCGTTCTCGGGGCTTCGGTTGCCGGGATAACCGCCAAACTGGGTTATGAAGTATTGGGCTCTGATGATGGTAAAGCGGGCTTCCAGACTAATCTGGGAACCAAGCACAAGTTTAATGGTTGGGCGGATAAATTCCTCGGCACGCCTGCAGCGGGTCTCGAAGACTTGTATTTGACGGTATCGACCAAGCTGGTGGGCCCCAAGATCGCGGTAACCTATCATCAGTTTGATGCTAACGAAGGTGGCGCAAATTATGGTGATGAAATTGATCTTGTGGTCGCACAAGGGTTTGCCAAGCACTATAAAGCGCTTGTAAAAGTCGCTGCTTATAACGCTGATGATCACGCAACAGATACAACCAAAGTCTGGTTACAGCTGGCTGCCAACTTCTAAGCACAGGATTTTGATGTACGTTTTTTGTCTTTGATGCAGCTTGGTGTTGCATCAATGGCAACCCGCCTGCGACGCTGTTCCGGAATGATAGAACAGACCCAATCGTCTTCCGGTTTTTTTATCGTTGATCCCGGTGCAGCGTCGCTCCTATCTACCTATCTCGTGCGGTAACTTGCAAGAGGCCGCGTTTGATCGTTTGAACGGTATTCCACCATTATTGACTTGTTTTGCCTCTTAAGTTATTGAAGCTATTAGGGGCCGTGCAGATAAAATGGTACAAATGTCACAATAATACAAAAGTCTAATTGATTCTGTGTTACAGAATTCATACTGGAAGACGTGCACAATTTTGGGATTTACTGCTAATCTTTTATAAGTCGTTAAATTTCAGGACTAATGTAAGCTGGGAAGCCATGGCAGCGCGCTGCTCATGGCTTTTTTTTACCTAATAAAAATAATTCTCAGAGGTAGCGAATGAACAGATTGCGATCAAATCGTAACTACAAGGCATATAAAAAAGCGATATTGAGCAGTGTGGTTTCGATTTCTGTTGCAGCGACGGGGTTTGCGGTTAGCTTGAGTGCACAAGCTGATACAGCTGCGGCACGAAAATGGGTGGATAGCGAGTTTCAGCCGTCCACACTATCCAAATCAGCACAAATGCAGGAAATGGAGTGGTTTATCAAGGCCGCAGAGCCTTTCAAGGGAATGGAAATCAAGGTCTTGTCCGAGATTATTGCCACCCATGAGTACGAATCCGGGACGCTGGCAAAGGCGTTCTCCGAGATTACCGGCATCAAGATTACCCATGAGATGATCCCGGAAGGGGACGTTGTCCGGACACTGGAAAAGCAAATGTATACCGGTGAATCGCTTTATGATGCCTATGTCAATGATTCGGATTTGATCGGTACCCATGCACGCTACGGCCAGGTGGTCCCGCTGACAGATTTCATGAGTGGTGAAGGCAAAGATGTAACTTTGCCAACCTTGGATCTGAATGATTTTATTGGGCTCGATTTTACCACGGGTATGGATGGCAAGTTATACCAGTTACCGGATCAGCAGTTCGCGAACCTTTACTGGTTCCGTTATGACTGGTTCCAGCGAGAGGATATTCGTGCCAAGTTCAAAGCGGAATACGGGTATGAGCTGGGGGTGCCGGTAAACTGGTCCGCGTATCATGATATTGCCGAGTTTTTCACCGAAAAAGTGGGTGAAATTGATGGCGTGAAAGTCTATGGCCATATGGACTATGGAAAAAAAGATCCCTCGCTGGGATGGCGTTTCACCGACGCTTGGCTGTCAATGGCCGGGGCCGGGGATAAAGGTTTACCCAATGGAAGTCCGGTTGATGAGTGGGGGATTCGGGTAGAGGATTGTCATCCGGTAGGTTCCTCAGTTGAGCGGGGGGGTGCCACTAATGGTCCTGCCGCCGTTTACGCTGTAAGCAAATATATCGAGTGGCTGGATAAATTTACGCCCCCGGGATCCCGAGAGATGAATTTCGGTGAGGCAGGCGCAATTCCCAAGAATGGTAATATCGCGCAACAAATGTTCTGGTATACCGCATTTACTTCTGCAATGACTGAAACCGGTTTGCCTGTGGTTAATGACGATGGCACGCCAAAATGGCGTATGGCACCTTCACCCCATGGTGCATATTGGGAAGAAGGCATGAAACTGGGATACCAGGACACCGGTGCCTGGACATTGTTGCAAAGTACCCCGCTGGATCGTCGAAAAGCGGCTTGGTTGTATGCTCAGTTTGTTGTCTCGAAAACCGTTTCGTTGAAGAAAACGTTAACCGGATTGACGCCGATTCGAGAGTCAGACCTTCAGTCTGACGCCATGACCGAGGCAGCACCACGCTTGGGTGGATTGGTGGAGTTTTACCGGCCACCCGCACGTAAATCCTGGACGCCAACCGGCAACAACGTACCGGACTATCCGAAACTTGCGCCGCTTTGGTGGCAGCATATCGGTGATGCATCTTCAGGTGCCAAGTCCCCTCAGTATGCGATGGATGCCCTCGCGAAGGCTCAGGACAGAGTGCTTCGCGATATTCAGAAATCCGGTATTCAGAAAACCTGCGAACCTAAAATGGCAGCCCGTAAGGATGTGAAGGGCGCAGATTATTGGCTCGCACAACCCGGGGCGCCAAAAGCGAAACTGGATAACGAGAAACCAACACCTCAGACCGTTCCATATGACAAATTGCTGGAAGCCTGGAAAGCTGGACGAGCGATGTAATGGAATAAACATGGAGGCCTCTGCAGGGGCCTCCAGCAGTAAGATTTTGAGGTTGATGTAATGAGATTGACAGTTGGCATTAAGATTGGTGGCGGTTTTTTCCTTATCACACTCATGCTGTTGATAGCAGGGCTGATGGGGTTTTCGGGGGCGGTCAAGCTGGGGGACTCGATTGACTATTTTGCCAACAGCGCCTGGCCCTCGGGGGACGCCGCATCGCAGTTAATATCGTCGGTTCAGAAACAGGCGACAATTACGGAAGAAGTGACTGCAGGCGTGGTGGCTGTTTCCGATACCCAGCGTAGTAGCCTGCGTGAAGCCGTCGCAGCATCAGAGCAGAGCCTTGAGAAAGTGTTGAATGCGGGGATTGCAACCGATCAACAAATGGCGGATATCAAAGGCATGTATCAACGCTATGAGCAGTCTGTTGATAAGCTGATTGGAAGCCACAAGGCCTTTGCGAATAGCCGAAATGGCGCGTTTACGCAATTAGCCGAGTTCAAGAGTTCATGAAGGTACTGGAATTCTATTCGAACAACATCTACCGTTTGCCGAATGTTGATCAAGGGGACAAGTTTGATTTAGTGACCTACTTTTTCAAAACCAAACTTGCTCTGCAAACCCGATTTTATTACATGCAGCGGTTTTTAGGTGGGGATGATCAAGAAACCATGTTGGCTGAAATGGAGTCCGCATGGGAGGATTTGTCCGATGAATCCTATGAACTGTCCGATCTGGAGTTGACCAATGCAAGTATTCGCAGCGGCAAATTTGAAGGGAAGACCTATTCGGAGCTGTTAACCAGTTCAATTGAGCAGCATAAAGTCTTTTTTGACCAGTTGATTGTTGATTTCCAAGCCTACCGCCAGGTTCGTAAGGACTATGACCAAATCAAAGTTGATACCTTAACGCAGATCAGCCAGTTTGTAGAGAATATCGGGGATGTTGTGGTCAGTGAGACGGAGCAAGCCCGAGTTACCAAACAAAATGTATACAGCACTGTTATTATCTCGATTGTCCTCGGGGTGATTATTGCAATATGTGCCACCCTGTTTTGTCTGGCCACTGTCGTCAAACCCATCGTTCAGGCGGGTCAGCGTATGAAGCAGATTTCAACCGGTGATGGTGACCTGACCGCCACGCTTCCGGTCAATGGCAATGACGAAATCGCATTTATGGGGCGTTATTTCAACAATTTTGTTGGCAAGATCAGAGATATTATTTCTGCGACGATCAGTATTTCAGAAAACTTGTCCGCTGCGGCCCTGCATCTCGAGTCCCTGTCCAATAAAACCAGTCATGCTACTGCTGAACAGCAAAGCGGCAGTTCCCAGATTGCGACGGCGCTGTATGAGATGACCGCGTCATTTCAGGAGGTCGCGCAAAACGCATCGAGTGCTGAACAAGCCACGAATGATGCGAATGCCAGTGTGAAGCAAAGCCAAACAGCGGTAACAAACAACAAAACGTCAATTGAGCGTCTTTCGTCGGATATTGTTGAAGCCAGCTCCGCAGTCAGTGCGCTCGCCGATGAAAGTGAAGCTGTCGGCAGTATCTTGAATGTCATACGGGGTATTGCTGAGCAGACAAACCTGCTTGCCCTGAATGCTGCAATAGAAGCGGCAAGAGCAGGAGAGCAGGGGCGAGGGTTTGCAGTCGTTGCCGATGAGGTAAGAACGCTGGCGCAAAAAACCCAACAGTCTACTACGGAAATTCAAACGGTCATTGAGGGGCTTCAATCGCGCTCACACGCAGCGGTGGATGTGATGAAAAACAGCCAGTCGCTCGCAAGTGAAAGTGTCGACTTTGCGAATATCGTTGACCAGCAGCTGGAGTCTGTGAATAAGGCCGTTGAGGACGTATTCCGTATGAATGCCCAGATTGCAACAGCTTCAGAGGAGCAGGCGTCCGTTGCGGAGGACATCAACCGCAATGTAACACATATCAATGACTTGTCGGAGCAAACATCCCATGATGCCCAAGCCGCGCTAAAAGCCTCCCTGGATGTAAAGCAGATGGTGGATCAGATGCGAGATTTAGTGCATCAGTTCAAAGTGTAGGGCGGGTTGCATCGCTCTACTGATTTCCAACTTATGTTGATTCAGCTCAATTGTTAAACAAATTTTACATAAACTAATTGCAAATCATTATCATTGGGTTTAATATCCTGCCTATCAAATGAGGGCAGACTTATGTTCGTATGTATTTGCAATCAGGTAACTTCCAAAGAAATTCGCCAAGCCGTTGAAAGTGGTAATCATAGTTTCGATGCGGTTCAGGAAATGCTCGGCGTCGCGAGCTGCTGTGGTCAATGTGAAGATTATGCGCGCAACTTCGTCGATGAGTTGAACGGCAATGCTTCAGTAGATCTGGCGTATTGCGCTGCATAAAATCTGGCACAGCGATGATTTCCAGTACTTTTCACCTTTGTGGATTGGCTCGATAAAACTCAGTTCGATAGTCGTCTAATGTGCGCTCAAGTTTGCCGGAGCGTTGCAGAACCTGAAAAGCTTTGTTCAGGCGACGCAATTGTTTCTGGTTGGCCTCGCTACTTTTAAGGGCACATTGAAAGTGGTAGTGATTCAGGGTGATGGGCTGGATTGAAAACTCGTTGTGCATCATCGGCGTGATGCGAAACTGATCCAAACGAAAACCGTCGAGCGTGCCATCTCGTAATGCCGTTATCATACCCTGCGTACTACTAAAGACAGGGAGCTCAACCAAACCGGAATGCGCGAAGTCTTGAAGAATCGGGTTTTGCGGGGTCTTCTCCAGGGCACCAATAACTTTGTTGGTCAGGCCACTGTAGTGTTTAATCGTCCGTTCATCTTTTCGCGTAACCAGTACATCACTTGAAATATGAAGCTCGACCGATTGGAGCGGAAAGCTCGGGTCGGGTTGAAAATAGCCTGTAAGGTAGCATGCTCCATCTGCTTCAGACGCCTTTTCAGGTGCCAATACCGATGTTTCCGTACTTCTGTAAAACAGCGAAACTTCACCCCCCAATAATGTCGCCACAGTGATGCCAAATCGGGACATCAGTCCTCGGGGGGCTGGCTCGGTTGTTTGATACGGTGGAAAATCCGGTGAATGGATGTACAGAACATGAGTGGATGATGAGCTCAGGGAGGGGCGAGGGACTGTTGACTCAATGGCTGCGACACCGCTGATGAAACAGCTCAGCAATCCCGCAATGAATACTGATTGTTGTCGTTTCAAGGTTAAACCATCCTGCTCCTGTTGGCTCGCCCCCGAATTTTAGATCAATCCTTCGCTGAGTTCGACTCCCTGATTGAAAAATAACAGGAAGTCGAAAATCTACTCAGACATAAAGATCGGGAAACAGTTTGCCAGTATAGTCCGGATCATTTTTATACGCGTCGAAATTGTCTTGTCCGCAACTTCGTAGCCAGTCTTCATCCACTAATGTTTGACCGCTTATGGCTCCCGGAATCGTCGAGAGCAGGCGAATGGCTGCGTCCGCCATAATCGCCGGGGTACGGGCGCCTTTCATTAACGCCGGATTGCCAGCCTCAAATTCAACTGCCGCGGTTGCAATGATCGTTTTGGGCCACAGCGAATTTACTGAAATATTGAACTTCTTAAACTCCTTGGCCATCCCGATTGTCAGCATGGACATACCATACTTGGTAATGGTGTAAGGGGCATAGTTTGCGAACCACGCGGGGTCAAGGTTGAGTGGTGGTGACAAGTTGAGAATATGAGCATGCCCAGATGCTTTGAGCCAGGGCAGTGCTGCCTGGGATGCGGCCATAACAGCGCGGGTATTGACCTGGTACATCAGATCAAACCGTTTCACCGGCAGCTTCTCTACACCTTGCAATTTGATCGCTCCCGCGTTGTTGATCAGAATATCGAGGCTGCCAAAGTGATCTGCCGCTTGATCAATGCATTCTTTTATTTGCGCTTCGTCTTGCACATTGAGTTGCAGTGGCAGTGCCTGTCCTCCTGCGCGAGTCACCTCTTCTGCGACACTGAAGATTGTACCGGGTAATTTGGGGTGAGGCTCCGCAGACTTCGCTGCGAGCACCAGATTGGCTCCCTCAGCAGCGAGCTTTAGCGCAATTTCTCGCCCGATTCCCCGACTTGCACCGGTGATGAAGCAAGTCTTTCCTTTCAAACTCTCCGTTTGCACTGGGCTATTGGATAATTCCGAATTCATGTTGTTGCCACCTCAGGGCGTGTTGATTTGTGTCTTCTACTTTTCTATTGTTTTGTCTTTCTGACGCTTGGTCGATGCCGGCCATTTTGCATGGTTTTTAGGTTTTTAGGTTTTTAGGTTTTAAGTTAAGGGTTATTCGGCTTTATTGATCGTGATTAGAACCTGCTTGGATTTTACCTGTTGTCCGATGCTGAGGTCGCACTCCGAGACCACGCCATCAACATCAGCTTTGATTGGGTGCTCCATCTTCATCGCTTCAATCACGACAAGTAGCTGTCCACGGCTGACCGTATCCCCCGGTTTAACTTGTACATCTACAACCGCTCCGTCCATCGGCGCTTGAATTTTTCCACTTCCGGCACCGTTCGCTGTGACAGGAGGGGCATAACTGATTTCGGAATAGCGCTGTGTCACGCCATCAAGGTGGAGCCAGATCGATTGTCCATCCAGGTTGTAGTGGCATCGTTTACGAACGTCATTGTGTATGAAGTCCAGATAATCGCTACCCAATGAGACGACTTTCAGTCCCGTAATCTCTGAGGTATCAGGCTGTTGTTCGGAACCCTCGACAACCGGATTTTGGTGTTTTACCTCATAACCCTCAGGGGTGTACCGAATCGCAAGTTGATGTGCAGGTTCTTGCCCGCCTCCAGAACGGGTGAATCGGAACAGTTCAGGAATGCTGCCATAACGTTCCTGAGGTAAAGCGCCAGATGCGTGAGTGTGTTGCAGATTGAGGATAATCGCGGCAAGACCAAGGCTGATTTCGTCGGGTGTTCTTTCATGCAAGGACACAAGCTCGGATTCATGTTCATTGATGAATGCAGTCGTTGCATTTCCTTTTGCAAATTCAGGGTGGGCCAACAGCTCTCCCAGAAACTGCAGGTTATGTGTTACACCTAATAAACGTGTTTGTTGAACGGTCCGCAGCAGTCTGCGTCGCGCCTCTTCCCGATTTTTACCCCAGGTAATCAATTTCGCCAGCATGGGATCATAGTGTGGACTGACATGATCTGACTGGGCTATTCCGCAATCGATCCGGATTCCTTCACCTTCCAGAGGCATCCAGCTGCAGATTTCCCCGGTTTGAGGCATGAAATTCTGACTGGGGTCTTCTGCATATAAACGAACCTCAATGGCGTGGCCGTTCAGGGCAACTTCATTTTGAGCCAACGGTAATGTCAGACCCAGAGCAATATCCAGTTGCAGTGCGACCAAATCCAGCCCGGTAATTAACTCGGTAACCGGGTGCTCCACCTGCAGGCGCGTATTCATTTCCAGAAAGTAAAAATTCTTGTGCTCGTCCACCAGAAACTCGACCGTGCCTGCACCTTCATATTGGCAGGATTTGGCAACGCGAACCGCAGCTTCACCCATTTTTCGGCGTAAGTCTGAATCGACGAACGGAGAGGGTGCTTCTTCGACGACTTTTTGATGGCGACGTTGTATGGAGCAATCCCGCTCGTTGAGGTACAGGGTATTGCCATGTTGGTCTGCAATAACCTGAATTTCGATATGTCGTGGTGAAATAATTGCTCTCTCGAGAATTAAATCATCATCACCAAATGCATTGCGTGCTTCTGATCGCGCTGTTTTCAGCATCGGAATCAGTTCATCTGCCGAGTTCACCAGACGCATACCCCGACCACCACCTCCGGCAGAGGCTTTGATCATGAGTGGAAAGCCGATTCGTTGTGCTTCCCGAGTCAGATTTTCATCGCTTTGATCCTGCCCCTCATAACCTGGAACACAGGGGACATCCGCCTCGAGCATCGCGACTTTCGCGGCCCGTTTATTCCCCATCAGTTCGATCGCAGCCGGAGACGGGCCAATAAACTTGATGTTTTGCGCCTGGCACTGTTTCGCAAACTCGGCATTTTCGGAGAGAAAGCCGTAGCCCGGATGAATTGCGTCGGCACCGGTTTTTCGGGCTGCATCCAGTATGCGGTCGATATTTAAATAGGAGTCGGCAACGTTGGCTGGACCGATGTACACCGCTTCATCTGCCGCTTGTACATGCAGTGCATTGCGATCAGCATCGCTGAAAACGGCAACTGCGGTGAAACCGGATGATTGAATGGATTTGATAACACGCAATGCAATTTCACCACGGTTGGCGACCAGTACTTTTTCAAACATTGGAATTTCCTTTAGCGATAATCTGGACGATTAAACGTGCCGTTTTCTGAGCGTTCAACCGGCAATTCAGCACCTTATTCGGCCCATTTAGGCTGGCGCTTCTGAATAAATGCCATTGCACCTTCGGTGGCTTCCGGACTGCGTGCCGCCTGAGCAAACTGCTCTGCACCCAGATCAAGAACCGACTCCAAAGGGGATTCCAGGGTGTTTAACAGCAGCATTTTGGTCATTGCATTGGCATCGGGGGCACAACGCTTGATTTGTGATAATACTGTTGTCAACGTTTCTGCAATCTCTTGATCTGACGCACAGACATAGTGAGCAATTCCCAGTCGCTGGGCTTCCTGGCCATCAAACCGGGCACCGAGCAGTGCCAGACGTCTTGCCTGGGTCAAGCCTATACGTTTTACGACAAAAGGGGCGATCTGGGCAGGCGGCAGGCCCAGGCCCGTTTCGGGGAGTCCAAATTGCGCATCTGCAGCCGTAATCGCCACGTCTGACACACAGGCCAGACCGAAGCCTCCCCCCAATGTCGCACCTTCCGTGATAACGACAACAACCTGTCGAGCAGACTGCACCTGACATAACATTCGACCAAAGGCCCGATTCAGCGTGAAGAAAGGATCTTCAGTCCCGTCATCCCTCTTGGGGCTGCTCCCGCGCGCAGAAGCCATGTCTTTGATATCGCCTCCGGCACAGAAATGTCCTGCTGCGCCGCGCAGGACGATAGCGCGAAGGTCGGGGCGTTGCTCCGCTGTGGCAAACAGGGTGGAAAGTTCCTTGACCATTTCCAGGCTCATGGCGTTTCGGGCTTTGGGCCGGTTCAGCGTAATGTGCAAAACACCTTGCTCCAAGCTTGCCTGCAGGGTATTTAAATTGTCGAAGACGCTGTTATCGTGACTGATGTCTGTCGTGCTCATGTGAAATATTACCTGTTAAACGTGTTTGATTAGCTTTTCTTCTTACCTGGCAGAATGCCCATCAATTTGCAGATAATGCCCAACATGATTTCATCTGCGCCGCCGCCGATAGAGGCCAGTCGCACATCCCGGTAAGCGCGGGAGATTGTGCTGTCCCACATAAAGCCCATACCGCCCCAATATTGCAGACAGCCGTCGGTAACTTCCCGTCCCAATCGACCTGCTTTGAGTTTCGCCATTGAGGCGAGGCGAGTGGCGTCTTTGCCATTGATATAGTCTTCACAAGCCTGATAAATCAACGCTCGAAGCGCTTCAATTTCAGTTTGCAGTTCAGCAAAACGGAAGTGTATGACTTGATTGTCGATCAGTGGTTGACCAAAGGTCTCCCGCTCCCGACAGTACTGGATGGTTTCGGTGACGCAATTTTCCAACGCTTTTACCATGTTGGCTGCAGCCCACATGCGCTCCTCCTGGAATTGAATCATTTGCATCATGAAGCCCATACCCTCACCACCGATTCTGTGCCGTTGAGGAACACGGACATCATCGAAAAATACCTGCGCTGTTTCGGAAGAACGCATACCCAGCTTGTTCAAGCGGGGTGCAATTTCAATACCGGGGCTGTCCATCGGGACGACGATCAGGGACTTGTTTTTGTGGGCTTTATCATCGCTGGTATTGGCCAGCAAGCACATAAAATCCGCTTTTGGCGCGTTGGTGATCCACATTTTTGTGCCGGAGATCAGGTAGTCATCACCGTCTTTGCGGGCGCTTGTTTTCAAGCCTGCTACATCGCTGCCAGCGCCAGGTTCACTGACCCCGATACAACCTACGAGCTCACCTGCAATTGCGGGTGCCAGGAATTCCTTTTTAAGGTCATCATCCCCGAATCGGGCCAGTGCGGGTGTGCACATGTCTGTCTGCACCCCAATTGACAAAGGTACGCCACCACAAAGTGCAGTACCCAGTTCCTCAGCGGCCACCAGGTTATAACTGTAGTCCAGGCCCATACCTCCGTATGCTTCCGGTTTACTGATCCCGAGTAAGCCCAGCTTGCCCATTTTCTGGAAAATCTCGCGAATCGGGAACTCACCTTCTTTTTCCCACGCTTCTACATTGGGGTTTATTTCGTTGTCGACAAATTGTCTTACGGTGCGGCGCAATGCATTGTGTTCTTGGGTGAATAGCATGGTCTTATCTCTTTTTCTGTTTATCGTTCATCGGAGGTGATGTGTTTAGGTCTCGAAACAAAAAGGTCAGAAACGGGCGACTCCAAAGGTACTGGGATTCAAGTTTCTCTGCTTGGCTTCGGCGCAGATATCAAGCAATTGTGCGAGTAAAATTCGTGAGTCACGTGGGTCGATAAGCCCGTCATCCCATAAGCGGGCCGTTCCGAATAGTGCGGTTGATCCTTTGTCGAGTTTTTCTGCGGTCGCTTTTTCGATGGTTTCGAGCATTTTCGGGTCTGGTGTCTGGCCCATCTTGGCGTGCTTTTCTTCAGTTACAATACGTAAAACTTTTCCTGCCTGAGCGCCACCCATGACCGCGGTTTTGCTGTTTGGCCAGGCGAAGATGAAACGGGGGTCCAGCCCTCGTCCACACATGGCGTAGTTCCCTGCGCCATAAGAGCCGCCTACGACCATGGTCAAGCGAGGTACCTGGGCATTGGCAACAGCCTGGATCATTTTCGAACCATGCTTGATAATGCCTTGTTGCTCTGCCTCGGTGCCGACCATAAAGCCGGTTGTGTTGTGCAGGAAGAGAAGCGGTGCACCGGATTGATTACAAAGCTGTATAAATTGAGCGGCCTTGGTTGCGCCCGCGGCAGTAATTGGGCCGTTATTGCCAATTACACCGAGGCTGTGATTCTGTATTTTGATAAAACAGCAGACCGTTTGATTGTCATACTCATTTTTAAAATCGAGAATTTCGGAGCCGTCCGCCAAGCGGGCCAGAATCTCGCGTACATCGTAGGGTTTCTTGGCATCAGCCGGGACCAGTCCCAGTAGATCGCTCGCCGGGTAGAGCGGGGCTTTCCAGTCTGATGACCGGGCTTCCCGAGGTTGTCGCGGCAGGTTCTGATTCCAGGGAATCATTGCCATGATTTCCCGGGCAATGCGAATACCGTCCGCATCGTCTTCTGCCAGGTACTCTGCGGTTCCGGGTTGTTGGGCATGCATTTCTGCCCCTCCGAGTTCTTCATCTGTGGCAATCTCACCGGTAGCGGCTTTTAATAACGGTGGGCCTGCCAGAAACATCTTGGCTTTATTACGCACCACGACCACGTAATCGGACAGACCGGGTTGATACGCTCCCCCTGCCGTCGCGTTACCATGGACAACCGTAATCTGGGGGATACCTGCGGCAGACATTCGCGCCTGATTCGCAAAACCCCGAGCACCTGCTACAAAGATATCAGTAGCATAGTTGAGATTTGCTCCGCCGCTCTCTGCCAGGCTGATAACCGGTAGTTTGTTTTCGCTGGCAATGGCCTGTAGTCGAAGGGATTTATCCAGCCCGGCGGGTGAAATGGTTCCGCCTTTGATGGCGCTGTTACTGATCGCTATCATGCATCGGACACCGCTGACTGTCCCGATACCGGCAATGACACCGCCACCGGACATGGAGCCATCGCGATCATCATGCATTTTATAGCCCGCCAATGAGCAGATTTCGATGAAATCAGATCCCCGATCCAGCAAATGGGCGAGTCGTTCGCGAGGAAGTAGTTTGCCCCGGCTTACAAATTTTTCTTTGGCTTCTTCTGCCTTCGCGATGGTTTTTGCTTCGATATTTCTGAATTCGTCGATGCTGGCCTGCATGGCTTCACAATTCGCTGCAAACTCGGAACTGTTGGTGTTTATTTGTGATTCAAATACGGGCATAACGCATCCCACCAATTTGTCATTATCTATTTATTGCCCCACATTCAATGGACTTTAAGGATTGAATGTGGGCCGTATCGGGCTGAATGTAGTTGTAGAATTAGTCTTGGAAAACCGTTGTTGCGATCTGGGAAGCTGTTTTGCCAGTCACTCTTGTTCCGACTTTTTTTCTTTCAGCACATTCGGTGTTTCAGCGCGGTGGAAACCGTTATAAGTGGTAACATTCTTCGCTTTGGGTAACGGCCATACCCGTGTGCCTTGAGAGGCTGCACCATCGATGCGAACGGTAGTGCCGCTGATGAAAGCAGCCGCATCACTCAACAGGAAACAGATTGCCGAGCTGACTTCGGCTTCAAGACCCATACGTTTAATGGGCACGGCATCCGGGAGAGATTGCAGCCAGGATTTAATATGGGGTGGATAACTGTCCATCCCGCTGGATGCAATCCAGCCTGGCGCAACGGCATTGACTCGAACACCAGCGCAACCCCATTCCACTGCAGCGGTCTGGGTGAAATTGACCATTCCGGCGCGTGCTGCACCGGAGTGCCCCATGCCGGGCATGCCGCCCCACATGTCTGCGACGATATTGACGATCGAGCCACCGGTTTTGCTCATACTTTGGTTGAACGCTTCCCGTGCAAATAGAAATCCACCGGTCAGATTGGTCGCCACCACGGCATCCCAGCCTTTTTTATTGATACTGTTCAAGGGGGAGGGAAACTGACCACCGGCGTTATTCACCAGCCCATGAATCGCGCCGCGCCGCTCGACAATCGTTTTGATGACGTCTTTAACCGAATCTTCATCCCGGATATCACAGCTGAAGTAGTCACATTTGAACCCGTCTTCTTCAAGTTCTGCGGCGACAGCTTGCAGTTTTTCCAGCTTGCGTCCGATGAGGACGGTATGGGCTCCCAAGTGAGCCAGTTCATGTGCCGTGCATCGGCCAATACCACTTCCGCCACCGGTGACAATAATGGTTTGATTGGCGAAAAGGTCGGGTTTGAAAACTGAATCGTAGGGCATGCCGAAAAATCCTGTTCTGATTATGAGTATGCCGTAAAAGGTACCAAGCAAGCGCTTGGTTTGTAAAGAGCCAATTTGTAATTTAATCTATAAAAAGCACCTGAATTGAATTTTCCTGTTTTTGCTACCCGGAAAATGACGAAGGGGAATCATTTATGGGAGTTTCCGCCTCGGTAAGCGTTGGCGGATGTAAATTACAGTAAGATTTCAAAAACGAATATTTCCGATAGAATAATCGGTTGTGGTTTAATTGAAGACCGAATGAGTTTGAATCGACACTGTTGCCCTCCGACCAAAGGAAAGTCATTAAAACGAATGAAAGCACTAAATCAACTGATCGAGCAAGGTACCGTCACAGACCCTGAGTCCGCGCGTGGACGACTGTTAAGCAAGGCTGCCCACCTTTTCAAAGAAAAAGGCTATGAACGAACCACGGTGCGCGATTTGGCAAAGTCGGTTGGAATTCAAAGTGGCAGCATCTTTCATCACTTCAAATCGAAAGAAGAGATATTGCGTGCCGTGATGGAGGAGACGATTCTCTTCAACACCGCACGTATGCGCCTTGCTCTGGATGAATGTAAGACCTCTCGAGATAAAGTGCTCGCCCTGATTCGTTGCGAGCTGGAGTCAATTACCGGTGATACCGGCGAAGCAATGACGGTTCTGGTTTACGAATGGCGCAGCCTGTCTGAAGAGAACCAAAAGCGAATTCTGGCATTGCGGGACGTTTACGAACAGTTGTGGATCACATCCCTGGAAGAAGCAAAGCAGGATGGCTATATCGAGGCAGACACGTTTATTTTAAGACGCTTTTTAACAGGAGCCTTGAGCTGGACCACTACCTGGTTCAATCCGAAAGGAGGACTCTCTCTGGAAGAACTTGCCGAGCAGGCACTTTTATTGGCGATTAAATGAGCCTCAAGCCCCTAAGTTTTGTTGATCTGGATGAAACCGAAGTTGCAGAGCAACTTCGAAATGGCTTTCCCTGGTTAAAATTTTCTCCGGCTATCGAATCTGCGTTTCGTGAGTGGCGCTATCGTGAAATGCGCAAGCGAACCCGGCCCGTTGGTTTTAGCGTTATCCTCATTTTTGTGCTTTACAGTGTGATGGATTACCTGCTTTTTCCGGCAAACCTTTCGGTGGTGACCATTAGTTTTCGGCTGCTACTGGTCTGCCCAGCAGTTGCCTACAGTATTTGGGGCAGTTATCAGAATTGGCCTGAACGACGATTCGTTTCAGTCTACACGCTCACCTACAGTCTGGTGTGCGGGGGCATGGCCGTGATGATCATGGTTTCCCAACTCAAAGGGATTATGATGCCCTATGACGGTTTGTTGCTGATGTTAATGGGAGGCTACTTTTTGTTGGGCCTGCCGTTTTGGCATATCGTTCTTTCCTCCTGGGCATTGATTCCCGTTTATGTGATTTGTGAAAGTTTCACCAGCTATCCACTGGATCAACTCAAATTTGATGTTTTCTTTATGGCGACAGCGAATTTGATCGGAACCGTAGGTGTGTATCTGCTGGAGAAAGGGCAACGTAGTTTGTTTCTGAATCGTGTCTTGCTGGATATTGCCCGGCAAAAGGCAGAGCAGGATAGTGAAAGCAAATCCCGCTTTATTGCCTCCGCGAGCCATGACCTCCGGCAACCCTTGCACGCCATGCATCTGTTAATCGAAAACCTTGAAACCAAAGCCTCTGAAGAATTGTGGCCTGTGATATCCCAAGTAAAAGAATCTGCTTTTCATCTCGGGTACCTGATCACCTCGTTGCTGGATATCTCCCGCTTGAACTTTGGTGTGGTGACGGTGCATGGGGAGCGATTTGATTTAGGTGAGTTAAGTGAGCGAATTCGTTCCGACTTGTTGCCCGATGCCCTGAGTCGGGATATCAGATTAGTGTTCAAGAGCGAATTGGATGAACCGTGCTGGGTCTATTCTGACCCGGTTCTAGTCGAGCGTATTGTGCGTAACCTGCTGGTTAATGCACTCAAGCACAGCGGGGGCGATCGGGTTGTGGTTGAGTTGCAGCAGAATGCGGTTGAACAGAGCCAGGTTAAATTACGCATTATCGATAATGGTAAAGGGATACCCGAGTCAGAACAGCAACGCTTGTTTGAAGAGTTCCAGCAAGGGACCGTAGCTGCAGGTGAGTCCAAGGGGCTTGGCCTCGGGCTGGCTATTGTAAAACAGCTCAGTGAATTGCTGGAATTGGAAATGACTCTGTTTACCACTGTTGACGGCGGTTGCACATTTTCGCTGAGTTTCGATCGCACTGATGCGCCAATTACACAACCAGAACCCCGGTATACCCCGCAGGCGCATTTGATTAAGAATAGTAGCCGGGTGTTACTGCTGGAAGATGATGAAAAGGCCCGATTCTCGATGGTCACTTTACTTGAGGGATGGGGTTTTGATGTTCTGGCCTATAGTAACCTGTCCCAAGTCCTGGATGATAATGCCGACCCGTTTCAGGAGCTTGATTTAATCATCTCTGATTATCATCTGGAGGGACGCGAAGTTAATGTGCCGGATACTCTGGATGCCCCGCACACCGGCTATACCGCAATTTGTTGTATCCGGGAGCTGACCGGGCAGTGCTGTCCGGCGATATTGATGTCTGCAGATGCGGACATTATCGAGCAAAACTTCGCTTTACCGGAACTCACTGTGATCGGAAAGCCTGTTTTGCCCGGCAAATTGCGGCTGATAATTTCGGATGCTATCAGCTAAACCAGGCCCAGTCGATTGGCTACGGTGACACACTCCGTTCTGTTATGCACTTCCAGAACCGTAAACAGTGCTTTGAGATGGCTTTTTACGGTATGTTCAGTCAGTCCCAGAGTGGTGCAGATTCTTTTGTTTGGCATGCCAGCCGCTAACAGTTTCAATACTTCGAGCTGACGGGGCGTGATATTCAATTCCTGAAGGTTGGCTTGCACCGCATTATGGTCAACCCGGTGATAAAAAGCCGGCGTACAGATGTCACCATTCAACACTTTAACCACATTTTCCATGATACTCGCCGAGCCCGAGGCTTTATTGATAAAGCCACTGGCACCCGCAACAATGGCAGCATGCACGTCAGCTGAATCCTCCGATGCAGACAGAATCACAACGGGGACAGGCAGTCGCCGCTTTCGAATCTCCTGCAGCAAACTCAAGCCACCTTGTCCCGGCAGATTCAAATCCAGAAGCACGAGGTCAATTTCAGGATGCTTGATCAGCAAGTTCAACGCTTGTTCAGAATCTGAACAGGTGAGCAGGTTTTCTGCGGGAATATAGCGGGATAGCGCCAGTGTCAGCCCTTCCATGAACAATGGATGGTCATCAATCAGCAAACAGGTGAGTTCAGCGTACACGTTAATTTTCGGACTCTTTGTTTTTGTTTTATTAAATTCAGGGGCTGGCGAAAGCGACCCTGGTATTTATTTGGCAAACTCAGTCTTGATTGTCGAATTTTGAGTGTGCGTTAAGGCAATTTTACACTGATTTGTACATTTTTGTTGAGACTAATTTCCCGTTTGGTTGTCTGCCCCATCGGGTCGTAATCCCTCTTGCCTCAAATTGGTGATAATTAAATTTGCCTCTGTGCGAATGTGGTGCGCAGGCAGAAAGGGCGAGTGCGTAATTTTGGTGTAGGTTGGTTCTCCTGAGCGCTTCTGGTGCCTTTTAAGGTTGGGTCGCGTTGCTGGCTATTCGGGATTTAAATCGGGTGTCGTATTTAAGGTGTTGATAAACCATGAATTTTTTTGTGGTTTTTAGTTAGTCTCTAGTGTGTACCACCTATTAGGTATTAATTGGCATGCTTGTTGCCACTTGCTGGATAGATTAACCCGTAAGTGGATCGATTGATGAATGCCAAGGTTCAAGCTGTCCCCGTAAGCAGCCCGGATTTAATTCCGGTATCTGAATGTGCCGAGCAGGTCGCGTTTGAAGATACGCAAGAAGCCCCTCACGTTATTGTGGTTGGGGCTGGGCCTGTTGGAATCCGGTTCGTTGAAGAACTGATGAAGCGAAAACGGAATGTCAAAATTACGCTGTTTGGTGATGAACCCTGGGCACCCTATAACAGAGTGAAATTGTCTTGTTTATTGTCGGGTGACGTCTCTCTGGAAGAAATTGAGCTGACCTTGCCAGAATCGCAAGAGAACCGCATTTTAAAGCATTACAACTGCCGTGTTGAAAAAATTGTCCGCGAAGAAAAGGTGGTTATCGACGAGACCGGAGTAGCTCATTCTTACGATCATCTGGTTCTGGCGACCGGGTCTCGTCCATTCGTTCCGAATGTATCCGGTCGGGAAATTCAGGGGGTGTTCACATTCCGGAGCCTGGGGGATACCGCATCGTTGCTCGCCCGCAGTGCCCGTAGTCGGCATTGTCTTGTGGTCGGTGGTGGTTTGCTGGGTTTGGAAGCGGCAAAGGCCCTTGGTCGGTCTTCAACTCGAGTGACGGTCGTGCAACAGGGCCCTTTTGTGATGAATCGGCAATTGGATCAGGACGGTGCACACATTTTGCAAAAGCGTCTCGCGGAAATGGGCATCGAGGTTCTGGTCGGAAATGGCGTCAGAGCAATTGTCGGTGACCGTTCGGTTGAAGGCGTTACGCTTCGCAATGGTGAGCTGGTTGCCTGTGATACGGTCGTATTCTGCGCGGGCATCAAAGCCAATCTTGAGTTGGCTCGATCTGCATGGTTAAAAGTTAATCAAGGCATTGTGGTCGATGACAATCTTCGCACTACAGATGAATCGATATTCGCCATTGGAGAATGTGCAGAGCATCGAGGCTTAACCTACGGAATTGTCCAGCCTGGATTTGAACAGGCGTCCATCGCCGCTGAGGTGCTAAGCGGCGGTCATGCAACGTATTTAGGCTCCACTTCCGCAACCGAATTAAAAGTGGTGGGGGAGTCTGTTTTCAGTGCCGGTCAGATTGAGGCGGAAAGTCGAGGTCTTGCCGAGCGTCAGATTGTTCATAAGCGACCCCGGAAATCCAGTTATCGAAAACTGGTTCTCAAAAAGGGGCATTTGGTCGGGGCGATTGGTGTCGGAGACTGGAGTGATGCGCCAAGGCTGAAGGAGATGGTGATTAACCGGAAACGATTGCTGCCCTGGCAGCAAGTCCGTTTCCTGCTAACCGGGAATGTCTTTCCCGCAGGTGATAGTCAGGATATCCGAACCTGGCCGGATGATGCGTTGATCTGTAATTGCCGGGGCGTCACCAAAGGCGAACTGGTTCGGGTGCAAGGTCAAACCCAGTGTTCACTGGCGCAGCTTAAAGAGACCACGGGCGCGTCAACGGTGTGTGGCTCTTGCCAGCCATTGGTTGCCAGTTTATATGGCGAAGCAGGTGAGCCGGTAAAAACACCGGGCCAGTATTCGCTGCTAACGGCTGCTGCCCTGAGCCTGTGCTTCGTGATGGCGCTGGTTTTGATTGGCCCGCTGCCATTTTCGCAATCTGTCCAGGATCCCTGGCCAATCGATCTATTGTGGACGGACGGACTCTACAAACAAATATCCGGCTTTACCCTCTTGGGGCTCTCACTATTGGCATTAACTGTTTCGCTGCGTAAACGCATCAAACGCATACAACTATGGGCGTTCAGCAGTTGGCGCGTAGTGCATGTCATTTTAGGTGTATTGATGGTGTTAACGCTGGGCATGCATACCGGCCTGCAATCCGGCAGCAACCTGAATCAATTACTCATGATCGACTTTGTCGCCGTTATTGCTGCTGGCGCGCTGGCATCGGTGGTGATCGCAAAAGAGTCGATATTCGGCAGCCGATTTGGCAAAACCCTTCGGTCCTGGTGGACCTGGGGACACATACTGTTTATGTGGCCGTTTCCCGTTCTTCTCCTGGTTCACATTGTCAGTGTTTATTACTTCTAGTGGCCCGATTTTATACTTCGTGAAAGCAGTTAAACATGATGAAAAAAACGATTTGGTTGGTTTGGGGGCTTCTGTCGTTGGCATTAGCCAGCTACTACGGTTATCAGTTACTGATGCCGGGGGACAAGTCCGAGTTTTTAATCGGCGATGCAAGTCATGGGCATTTCCAGATCGAGCTTGACTGTGAAAGCTGCCATACCTCTCCTTTTGGTGGGCAGGAAGTGTTGCAGGACGCCTGTGTGAATTGTCATGGTGCCGAGCTGGAAGCGGTGAACGATTCCCACCCCAAAAACAAGTTCACAGATCCCCGAAATGCTGACCGGGTTGAGATTCTGGATGCCCGGTACTGTGTTACCTGTCACGTTGAGCACCAGGAGGAGCGCACGCACGAAATGGGTGTGACCGTGCCTGAGGATTTTTGCTTTCGTTGTCATCAGGATATTGGTTCTGACCGGCCATCACATGAAGGTTTGACCTTTGATACCTGTGCCAGTGCAGGGTGCCACAACTACCATGACAATCTCGCGCTCTACGAAGCGTTTCTGGTCAAGCATGCGGAAGGGGCAGAAACCGATTTGATGGCCACCATGCTCGAGCGGACTTTTGCCACTGAATATCAGGAAAAGCACAAGCCTGAGTCACTGACGATTGCAGATTTGAACCCGGCAGATCTCAAACAGGCCAGTGCCGATGTATTGCAGCACTGGCAGGACAGTGGCCATGCTGAAGCGGGTGTAACTTGCTCCGGTTGTCATCAAGGGGAACAGAATAGCGAAAGCTGGATTGCCCAACCCGGCCTTGCACAATGCAGTGAGTGCCATACATCTGAAGTTCAGGACTTTGTCGCCAGTCGTCATGGTATGCGTTTGAATCCGGACATGGCGATGAAAATGAGTCCGATGTCACCGGGAATGGGTCGACTGGAATTCAAACCCGATGCCTTAAGTTCGGTGCAAGGCTGTGCGGCCTGTCATCAACCCCACCAATACCAGACTCAACCAGCGATGGCGGAAGCCTGTGTTGGTTGTCATGACGACGAACATACCAATAATTTTGCGCAATCTCCCCACGGCCAACTGTGGCAGAAAGTAAAAGAAGGGGCGTTACCGGAAGAGCGAGGTGTCGCTTGTTCAACCTGCCATATGCCGAGAGAGCATGTGCAGATTAATGGAAAAGACGTGGTTCGGGTACAACACAATCCGAATCATAACCTGAGACCGAATGAAAAAATGATCCGGAGTAGCTGCATGAATTGCCACTCACTGGCTTTCTCCATTGATGCTTTGGCTGATCCGGATCTGATTCGCAGTAACTTCTCTGGCAAACCGGCTAAGCACATTGAATCCATTGATATGGCGCTTTCCCGGGTCAAAGAAAAAAACTAACAATAAGAACAAAAAGCACATTACGAAAAGACGACTGATACTAAACAAGAGGATGTATCCATGAAAAAGACCAATACAATCTTGAAATCTATGGCTGTAGCAAGTGTGGCGGGCATGGCTCTCGTGGGCTGTGGTGGAGAGGAAAAGGCAGGCATTGCGCCTGAGGTTTATACCGACTCTCTGTTTGCAGTGATGAAGGCGGATCGAACGAACTATACCAAATTAATTGTTAAGCGCCTTGGTCCCAGTGGTGCTGCATCCATCAAGCCTGCTGAGCATTGGAAAGATTTGGAGAACGGGGCACCGCTACCGGCGCAAATGTTCCGTGCAGGTGCTGAAGAGGTAGGGCGCTTGACAGACAAGTTCACCTACTCGTTACAATCCACCTGGCCTATCAACAAGCAGAATGCGCCGCGTACCGAAATGGAAAAAGCCGGGCTCAAATACATCGAAGAAAACCCAGGGCAAAACTTTTACGGTACTGAGGAGCTGGGTGGGCAGAAGTACTTTACCGCCGTTTACCCTGACGTAGCCGTTGCGGAGCCTTGTGTAACCTGCCACAACGATCATAAAGACAGCCCCCGTACTGATTTCAAAATCGGGGAAGTTATGGGCGGCGTCGTGATTCGGGTGCCCATGTAGTTATAGAAGTACCAATGTAGACTAAGCTTGGTTTGCTTAATAAATGTTCAAATTCTAAAGCGCTTTTTAGCGTTGATACGTAACCGTCTTATATTTGAGTAATAGGGCGGAGTTGAAAAATAAAGATCCATCTCGGGAGAAGGATATGACAACGTTATATGAAAAATTGGGTGGGGCTGCTGCGGTCGATGCGGCTGTGGATATTTTTTACCGTAAAGTGCTGGCGGATGATCGTATTTCCGAGTATTTCGATGACATCGACATGGATAAACA
Source organism: Oleiphilus messinensis (assembly GCF_002162375.1). Lineage (GTDB taxonomy): Bacteria > Pseudomonadota > Gammaproteobacteria > Pseudomonadales > Oleiphilaceae > Oleiphilus > Oleiphilus messinensis. The sequence continues at coordinate 2,003,033 of NZ_CP021425.1, forward strand.
GGCACAGAAGCAGAAAGCCTTCCTGACCATGGTATTCGGTGGACCAAACGAATATACCGGGAAAGATATGCGTGAAGCCCATAAAAACCTGAAAGGCCTGAATGATACCCATGTTGATGCGGTTATCGAGAATCTCGGCGCAACCTTGAAAGAGTTGGGTGTCGCTGATGAAGACATTCAGCAGGTTGCGAGTATTGCAGAAAGCGTACGCGGTGATGTTCTGAATCGCTGATACGAGTCAGAGAGCTCTCAGATGCTGGCGGGTCTCTGAGGGCTTCAACCTGCGGGGTACATGGTTTACAGCGCGAACTTTGAACGTGAATTTTGGAGCATAAATGGCGGTAGTAAAATACGATGGGGGCGTTTATGAAATAACGCCGGATGCAAGTGTTCTTGATGTGCTGCTAGACAGCGGGGTAGAAATCCCCTTTGGCTGCAAGTCTGGCGTTTGCCATGCCTGCATGATGCAGGTGGTCGATGGTAATGTCCCCGCGGCCGCGACGCAGGGACTAAGAGATACCCATAAACAAAAAGGTTACTTTTTGGCGTGTCAGTGTGTTCCGGAAGTTGACCTTGAAATCGCGAATGCAGATCAAGCGTTAGCAAAATATGCGTATAGTGCAATGGAGTATTCCCGCATGGGCGGTGATATTCTTCGTTTGAGATTAACACCTGAAGATAATCAGCATTCGATCCAGTATCGGTCAGGCCAGTATATTAATTTATGGTTGAACGGTGAATGCCGAAGTTTTTCTGTTGCGAGTGTCCCTGAGCTGGAGACCTTTGTCGAACTGCATATTCAGCTCCGTAGTGATGGGCACATAACCGGTAACCTTGAGTCTTTTCTGTCGAGTAATCAGCCCGTCGTAATTCAGGGCGCGATGGGAGATTGCTTTTACTTACCGGAGATGGGGAGCTCCCCCTTGGTGTTAGCCGGTCTGGGGACGGGTTTAGCGCCGTTATACGGTATTGTGCGTGATGCACTGAATCAGCAGCACAGTAAACCGATATATCTTTTTGCCGGTGCCCGTGACCAAGAGAGTTTATATCTTCATGATGCGTTGCTGGAATTATCCGGACGTCATGATAATTTGCATTATTATCCATCCGTTCTGGAAGCGGAAGACGGCATGGAGAGTCGTTCCATCTATGACCTCATTCGTGATACCTTGCCATCAACCGCCGACTTTAAAGCCTTTGTTTGCGGTAATCAGAATGCAGTGAAAAAGTTACGGAAGCAGATATTTCTGTCCGGGGCCAGCATGAAGGATATTTTTGCTGACCCCTTTGTATCCCCGATTGATTAGTTGAAATGGCCATGGACAGCATGGACAATATCCGAGAATGTCCGTGCTTTCTCATTGCTGTAGTAAGGCTGATTCAATCGTTCTGCAGTTTTGGAAGCAGAAATCAGTCCACGCAGTTCACCCGCTTCCGCGCTTGATTGTGATATCAGCATGTATTCCACTCCAGCTCTGTGAAATGTCGCCATGACCTGGGCGACCGTCGCATGTTGCAGATCTTCCAATCGAACACTGACGACGCACTCGTTCGCTTGCATGATGTCTTTTGCTTGCAAGTCGCCTAAATGAGCCCCCATTTCATGTGCGACTGACATCGCTTTTTTGCCGAGCACGTCTTTCAGTGTCAGCACGCCCAGGCAGTTTCCGGCGTGATTTACCACCAACAGGAAGGCGGTATGGTTGGTTTGCATGATATGTTTTGCATCATTCAACGAGCCATGTGCTTCAATCGTGCAGGGGGATTCTTTCGTGAAGTCCTGCATAATTGCAACAGCGGGTTCGTCGCCGTTCAATCTGGCTGGAATGTCTGGTGCGATGAGTTTGTTTGTACCTTTCAGAATTTCATATGGCATAGGGTTAGTGGTAGGCATGGTATCACCTCAATAATCGTTTGGTTTAAGTTCCTGTGCGCGTCAAGGTGATCGAAGTTTTATGTTGATCTGGATATTGACGCTTTCTTCTAATTTGCATCGCTCCGGTAACAGAGACGATCAGACGAGACTAGGAAAACGACTTTTGAGGGGGAGCCTGAGGCCAGATGAAGTAGCAGGTTTGCCGCTGGATGAATGAGCTTGGAAAAAACGCAAGTTTGTTCCCGGTATCCGGAATCCTGCCAAGATGGCTATCATCCGGGTGAAGCCAGAGCGAATCGGAATCGGAACTGTCACCGGTATTGATGTCGGATTGCAGTTCATCAATAAGTTGAATGGCTGGATCAAGCGTAGCGGTATCAACAAACGAGCAGAAGCCTGCGCTAGTGTATGCCAGCGTGACTAAAAACAGAAAGTAAGAAAGCCAATGTCTCATTTTCGTCTCAAGCTTCGTTAATTTAGCGTCATTCTCGGTTTCCAGCGCTCGGTTTCCAACCCATGGCCCCGTCAGGAACGGTTCTGTTGAGTGGAACTGAAAATTCGTTACCGCTTATCTTCTATATTAGTATTCAAGTGGATCGCAAACCAGACCAGGCGACTAGCCAATAGTCGTATTTTGTCATTTTTTTACAGTCGTTTGTGTGGGATGACACTCATTTGGTGCATCGTGGGGGCCTAAAAGGGATTTGATCTCTGGTTCATGTGTCACTTTGTAAATCCTTTTGCGCGCTCGTATTTTGTCGGCTATTACTTATGACATCGTTTGTTATATGACATTGTTTGTTATATGACATTGTTTGTGAAACCACAATGACTAGTGGTGAACCCCAAGGACAGAATTTCGAGGCATCAGTCGCTATGAATTTCAATGATTGTTTGACCGTTCTTGCTAAAAATGACGGATCAGATCTCTATTTGAGCACTGGAGCACCCCCGTGTGCCAAATTTCACGGCAAGCTCCGGCCTGTCGACAAGACACCCTTACCACCGGGTGCGATTCGGGAAATTGCATACTCGATTATGGATGAAGAGCAGCGACAGGAATTTGATCATGAGCTGGAAATGAACCTGGCTTATACCATTCCCGGTGTGGGTCGCTTCCGGGTCAACATCTTTAAACAGCGCAATGAAATATCGATTGTTGCCCGTAACATCGTAACCGAGATTCCAAGTGCGGACTCGCTGGGGCTCCCGAATGTGCTCAAAGAAGTGATTATGAGCAAGCGTGGGTTGATACTCTTTGTGGGCGCTACAGGCTCCGGGAAATCGACTTCGCTTGCTGCCTTGATCGATCACCGGAATTCAAACAGTGGCGGCCATATTATCACCATTGAAGATCCGGTCGAGTTTGTGCACAAGCACAAGAAATGCATCATCAATCAACGCGAGGTGGGTGTGGATACCCGAAGCTACCACGCTGCGTTGAAGAACACATTACGCCAGGCTCCCGACGTTATTCTGATTGGAGAAATCCGGGATCAGGAGACCATGGAGCACGCGATAGCATTTGCCGAGACCGGGCACTTGTGTATCTCCACACTGCACGCCAACAATGCCAACCAGGCATTGGATCGGATTATTAACTTCTTCCCTGAAGAGCGCCGTCATCAACTCCTGATGGATCTGTCGCTTAACCTGCGGGCGTTTATCTCTCAACGGCTTGTACCCACTGTTGACAATAAACGTTGCGCTGCAATTGAAATTCTTTTAGGTACCCCTTCTGTGAGTGAGTTGATCAGTCGTGGGGAAGTTGAAAGCATTAAAGAAATTATGGAAAAATCCGAAAACCTCGGGATGCAAACATTTGATTCCGCGTTGTTTAAATTACACATGGAAGGACGCATTACAATCGAGGAGGCCTTGAAGAACGCTGACTCTGCAAATAACTTGAGGCTTAAGGTCAAGCTGGCCGGTGGCACAGTACCCCCTGCCATATCTGAATCGCAGAATGGGGACAAGAGTAAAGAAACTGCAAAACCATCGGCTTCGGGTTCTTCAAGTAGTTTTTCACTCTCTTTACAAGAGATTGAAGAAGACAAGGATGACGAAGAGGAAGAGCATTAGTTCAGGCGATCAGGAGGGTAGGCAATGGCTTCTAGAGAAACGCAGGATCAGAGGTTATTCTGGAACAGCTTCGACCGCTGCTTATCCTCGCCACAGCGAGACCAGCAATTTGCCGAAGACTTTTATCAACGGCTTTATTCCAGCGATAGAGCCATTGCCGAAATATTTGATCGAGTCAGTGTAAGCGATCAGCTCCACGCAGTGCGCCAGGCAGTTTATTTGTTACAGGAAATGACACCGCTGAAGCAAGCAGAAATAACCCTGGACAAGATACAAGCCATCCACCACCAGCATGAAATTCGCTTATCCAATGCAATGCTGGACAAATGGCTCGAGTGCTTACTGGCCTCCGTAGAATTGGCCGACCCCGAATTCAACGAAACAGTGAAACAAGCCTGGATCGATATTCTGACACCAGCAGTGCACATCTTGAAGTCTTTGAATTTGGGTAATTGTGAGCATTAAGTCTGTACTTTTCATCCCGGACTGCTGGGCAAAACAACAGTTGTAATGTCTGTGGGGGTTATTGTAGATATTCTGTCAATGTAGAACCTGAAAGTAACTGCGCAGTTTCTCCAGCTTCAAAAATTTAAGTATCTGATAAATATGGAAAATATATTTTATGTTTTTATTTACATAGACAAAGCGCCTGTCTATGTATGCCGGAATGCTCCCTTTTCCTCCAGCGAAAAGCTGATACACTCATAGTTAATGTTAGGTACAGCCACTGTTAATCGCGGTTACAAACGTGATAGATGCGAGAAATTTGGTGGGCTGGAAGGGATTTACGAAGCATGCAAAGTAATAAGTGTTATGCGTACACAGAGGGTGAGTAAATGAAAGGTAGTTGCTTGTGTGGCGCTATTCAATATGAGGTGAATCAGTTTAGTGGCAATATTTATCAATGCCATTGTAAGCTTTGTCGTGTGCAGGGAGGTTCATCTTCGAATAGTGGCGCAATAGTTCCGCTAAACGATCTAGTCTGGATTAAGGGGCAGCCTAAAACCTGGGTTAAAGATACGGGGTTCACTTCTAGTTTTTGTGACAATTGCGGCGCTCCAGTACCGAATAGATTGCGTGGTTTAGAGTATTTCTGGGTTCCTGTTGGGTGTTTAGATGGTGACTCTTTCAAGGTGGTTGCTAACATCTACCTTGATTCTAAGGCGTCATGGTCTACGGTTTCATCTGATGGTGATTGCTATGAGCAAAGGCCCGAAATCGATGAGTTAATTAGCATGTTAATTGGTGGTCGGCACGCATAACAAAAAGCTGCAAAAGGACGTTTTGCTCCGTGGCTCATTTGCGCGCTCGCTGCGCTCACTATAGCGCAAATGCTCCACTCCACAAAACGCCTCTGAGCTTGGCGTTATACGCTCAGTTTAATCTACTAGCATTTCCACAGAACTGGAAAGGGAAATCATGCAGCATATAAAACAACTAAAGCTCATTAACTTTAAAAAATTCAAAGATTTTGAAGTCGATTTTGATTCGAAGATTAATACTATCATTGGAGATAATGAGGCGGGCAAAAGCTCGATATTACAAGCAATCGAACTGCTTTCCAGTGGGAGCAGGCATAAAGTTGAGACTACAGGTATTGAGTCCATTCTTAATAAGGGATCGATAGCTGAATTTTTAGCGGGTGAGAAGACGTTTGAGAACTTACCTGAAGTTCATGTCGAAGTTTATTTGAGTGATGAAACAAACCCCGATCTTGTAGGAAAGCATAATTCGAAAAATATCAATGCTAGTGGATTGCATATGATTTGTCTTCCCAATGAAGAATTAATCAATGAAATCAATCAGGTTTTAGCATTGGATAACGGAAATTTTCCATTTGAATTTTATATTGTTAAATTCATTACTTTTAATGGCGAAGCATATTCCGGTTATCGCCGATTTCTTAAGTGCTTAACAATAGATAGCTCAAAAATTAATAGCGAGCATGCAAACAATGAATACATAAGAACAGTCTATGATTCCACTGTAGAGCATGCAAATAGAGTAAGCCTTAGCAACGAATATCGGTTACAAAAAATACAATTCAAAGAGAATAAACTCAAAGATATCAATGCTGGATTAGGCAGTTACGAGCTGGCCATACGCTCAGGGTCAAAATACAATCTGGAAGCTGACATCACTCTGACTCAAGGAGATATTCCCATAGATGCCAGAGGGCAAGGGCAGCAGTGCTTCATTAAAACTGAATTCGCTCTTAACCGTAACGCTGAGAATAATACGTTAGATACCCTCCTTTTAGAAGAGCCTGAAAATCATCTTAGCCACAGCAATATGAAAAGGCTTATTTCAAAAATATCAGAGTCTCATCAAAATCAGATAATTATCGCAACTCACAGTAGTTTAATAAGTACTCGATTAGATTTGAGAAAATCTATACTTCTAAATAGCAGCAGTGATAAGCCGCTTAAGCTCAATGATCTATCGCTATCAACTTCAAAATTTTTCATGAAAGCTCCAGACAATAATATTCTGGAATTCGTGCTATCAAGAAAAGTTATTCTTGTTGAAGGGGATGCAGAGTACATGTTGATTGACTCACTATACAAAAGGTCAACCGGAAGGACTCTAGAAGAAGATGAAGTGCATGTTATTTCAGTCGGTGGAACCAGCTTTAAACGCTACATGGAGCTAGCAAAAACTCTGAATATTAGAGCAGCTATTATTCGCGATAATGACGGAAATTACCAAGAAACGTGTGTAGACAACTATGCTGATTATACGGCAGAAAATATTAAAGTCTTCTCTGATACTGATGATGATAATTATACCTTTGAGGTCTGTCTATATCGTAAGAATAAAGCAATATGTGACGCATTATTTTCCGGAGGAAATATACAAAAAGAGCCTCTCGCTTTCATGCTGAGTAATAAGGCAGAGAGTTCACTCAGACTTGTCGAAAATCATTCAGAGGACTTGGACTCTCCGGAATATATTCAGCAGGCGATACAATGGATAAACGAGTAGTATTTGCTGTTGCAGGATCAGGGAAAACATCGAGTATCCTTGATTCACTTAATGCGGATAGCCGGTGTTTAATTGTTACATATACAGAAAACAATACCCGACACCTAAAAAATAGAGTAATTGATAAGTTTGGAGAGATCCCCGTCGGGATTCGGATATATAGCTATTTTACATTTTTATATTCATTTTGTTTTAGACCCCTATGCGGATATGAGCTGAAAACCAAGGGGGTTAACTTCAATTTTCCCTTACCTCAGTACGCACAACGTTCTAGAAAGGATACGAGAGAGCATTATATTGATAAGAGTGGACGGCTTTACGCAAACCGTATAGCTAAACTACTAATTGAGTTTGATGTTGTTCCTGATTTAATACAACGAATTGAAAAGTTCTATGACTTGGTGTTTATTGACGAATTTCAAGATTTCGCTGCAAACGATTTCAACCTAATTTGCGCCTTGGCAATGGCAAATGTAGAAATGCGATTGGTGGGAGATTTTTTTCAGCATACTTTCGACACAAGTCGTGATGGAAACACTCAAAAATCATTGCATGAATGTTTTGATAAATACTGTGATAAACTAAAAAAATCAGGCTTTGAGGTAGATTTAGCATCGCTATCAAACAGTTATCGCTGCAGCCCTAGTGTTTGTGCCTTTGTATCTGAAAATATAGGAATCAAAATTTTGTCTCATCGAGAAGATGAGGTCGTGGTAGGGTATGTTGACAATGTTGATGAGGTTGATTCAATTTTCAATAATGACTCCATTGTTAAACTTTTTTATCAAAAAAGTGATAGTTATGCAGGGAACACTGCTAACTGGGGAAATACAAAAGGATTAGATCACTTCCAAGATGTATGTGTCGTGCTAAACCCAACAACCCTAAAGGCTTTTGATAATACTAATCTAGATCAGCTTAATCCAACCACAAAGAACAAGCTATATGTAGCTTGCACCAGGGCAAAAGGAAATTTGTATTTTGTTTCTGAAAAATCACTAAAGAAGTATCAGGTGTCGTGATTGAGTTATGCTTACGAAAGCGTATTACAAGTGGCTGCTACGGATTGGTTACAGTTGGCACCTTTTCGGTGACGTGGTCAAGCAAAATTGACCAACCCAGTTAAGCTGACGTGGTTTAATTGAATTGACCAGACCAGTTAAGGATATAATTGTCCTAACTGGAGAAAATGAAAAGTGACGAAAAGAAAGAAATACTCGAAAGAATTTAAACTGGATGCAATCAGCTTGGTTGTTGACCAGGGTTATACAAAGGCTGAAGCGGCCAGAAGTATGGATATCAATGCCAATATGCTGGGTCGTTGGATCAAAGAAGAAGAGCAAGACAATGATCAGGCTTTTCGCGGCAATGGCAAAATGACGCCAGAACAAGAAGAGATCAGGAAGCTCAAGGCACAGATTAAACAGCTCGAAATGGAAAAGAAAATTTTAAAGGAGGCCACAGTCTTTTTCGCGAAGGAAACGAAGTGAAATACTCGTTCATTGCCCAAAAGAAAAAGACTTATCCTGTCGACCTCCTGTGTCGCACCTTGGGTGTTAAGCGAAACGGTTTTTACCGTTATTTGCATCAGTCAGTCAATGATTCTGGTGATCCAAATCTCACAGAAATGCTCGACTGTATAAGAGAAATATCAGACGCTTCGGATTCTACTTACGGTACTCGCCGCATGAGGAAAGCGTTAAATGCATTAGGATTTCCGTAAGCGCCAATAAAACCGCCTACTACCCCTAACCATACTGAGGCACATTTTTTAAAAAAGGCTCCAGGCTCACATTCCAAGGCAGTAGCGCTTCTAGTTTCTCTACCGAATCTGCATCGGCAATATTCAATAAGATGTGTCGAATATATGTAAACGGCTCTAGTCCGTTCGCTTTTGCTGTTTCTACCAGACTGTAACAGGTTGCACTTGCGCAAGCACCTTTAGGCGTATCAGCGAAAAGCCACGCTCGCCTTCCTACGGCAAAAGGTCTGATGGCATTTTCTGCCAATGCATTGCTGATATTAAGACGACCATCTTCACAATAAGCGGTTAGATAATCCCATTGATTTAAGCAGTAATTGATGGCGGTGTATGTCTGGCTATCTTTTAGCACTTTACCTTTGTTCTGCTCCAGCCACTGCTTGAACTCTTGAAGCAAAGGTAAACTCTTTTCCTGCCGGATACGCTTTTTCTCTGATACATCCAACTCTTTTATGGACTTCTCAACGGCATAAAGCTTTCGTATTTGCGACACGGCTTGTTCTGCCTTGCTTCGTTTAGCGCCTTTCTTTTTTGTGGGCGCTGCACGAACCGCTTCAACAAATTTTCTCCGGCAATGGTCCCAGCAACCAATGCGGATAACGTCATTTGCTTCGCACACTTTGTTGTAGCCTGCATAACCATCTGTCTGCAGAACACCACAAAATCCTTCCAGCAGACGAACGGGCACGTCACCGGAACGCGATGCATCATATTCAAATAACACTACCGGGGTATCGGGTGGTCCACCTCTGACCACCCACATCCACTTGTCGGAGGTGGCGGGTTTTCCGCTTTCTTTCAGTACTTGAATTCGGCTTTCATCTGCTTGCAGGTAATCACTTTCAAGCTGCACCTCCCGCATCAAGTTGATCAGCGGTTTGAACACATTTTCTAAACGTATCACCCAGTTAGCCATATTGGTACGACTAACATCGGCGCCATACCGCTTTAAAATGTTTTCAGTGCGATACAGCGGTAAGCCATCGGCATACTTGGCTGTTACAATGTGAGCTAGTAAAGAAGGGGTCGCAAAACACTTGCCCAATGGGTGAGTTGGTCGTTGTGCTGCAACGATGGATTCCTCATCATCATTCACGAAGACGGCTTTCTCCTGCCAGAACTCGAGCACCTTCAACTGAGCAGGAATAAACTCCAGCTCTTCTTTCACTTTAGTGAAAAAGGTTTTGACTGCATCCGCTTTGTCTTCATCGGACAGATGCAGAAAGATCTGCTCGCGGGGGAGTTTGTCGGAAAAGCCACGGTTTCGCTTTTTCTTACGTGGAATCACCCGGTCTTCTTCGGGGACATCTTCTTCCAAATCCACCAATGCCTGCTCTAACTCCACCTCATCAAAGAAGTCCCCTTGCCAGGGCATCTTTTCACTACTGGCAGCAAACTTTCTCAAGGTGGCCAAGCGCAATTGTTCTTCCATTAGCTGGATAGTCTTTTGCTGCTTGTTGATGAGTTTTTCTTTGTCGCTAAGATGTTTTTGGTGGGCGTTGAGGAGGGTGTCTTTTTCTTCGAGTTGGCGATCTTGCTCCTCAATTTTTTGATTCTTTTCGGCTAACAACGCAAGCAGCTCCTGAACAGTCGGAGCCGCGTCATTGCTTTGATTTTGCTGAGTTTTTATCGCCTTTTTCATAGCGCGAATTATACCATAGTAGCGGTAAAATGACGCTAATATACTGATTCATAATGCAGTTTTTTATGCCCTTTCATCAGGCTAATGTCATAACCATCAAGCAGCCAGTTAATCTGTTGACCGGAAAGAGAAATGACATCTTCACCATGGCGAGGCCAACGAAACTTTTCTTCAGCAAGGGATTTGTAATAGAGCACAAAACCATTATTCTCCCAGAAAAGGCATTTGATTTTATTGCGCTGCCGGTTGGTAAATGCATAAAGCGCACCGTCAAATGGATTATGCGCTAACTCCTGCTCAACGAGTGCTGAAAGCCCTCGTATGCTTTTCCGGAAATCAACGGGATCGCGATACAGAAAAATGGCAGGCATATCGTAACTGGGGCGAAAGTAATTTGTCATGATAACCGCTTGATGAGCTGGCAGGCCAAATCAAGATTAGTGTCCGAAAGGCCGTCAAGCGTCATCCCATTTGGGAAATTAATTGTTAGACCTGACGCTTGCTGAAAACCAAAGGGTCTGGAGAGTACTTTAACGAATTCGCTACCTTGGGTGGCGGACGGAGATGGTTGAGAGGTTCCTTCGAACTTCAGTTTCCAATAGATGAAGCGGTGGTAGATGAGGTCATGTTTTTTACAAAAAGTGGTCTGAGGTAGCCCGGATGCTTTCCAGGCGGTAACCTGTTGCATCCAGTAGGTGCTTAGTTCATCAAGTTGGCTGGAATCCATGTTTTTTCTCCTGCGTGTGTGGTTAGGAGAAATTTTCAGGTAGCCGCTAGGGGATTAAAAGATGCAGATTTATTGGCGCTTACGGATTTCCAGTTGGTAGGAATAAAACACGTTCACTGATGAAAAAAGCAGGAATATCAGCAAGGTATAGGAAAAAGTATAAGGTAACAACGAACAGTAACCACAAGAAACCCGTTTTTGGAAATGTATTGGATAGACAGTTTTCTGTTGATGAACCCAACCAGGCGTTTGTACAGGATATTACCTACATCTGGACTCAGGAAGGTTGGTTGTACCTGGCTGTAGTCATTGATTTGTACTCACGAAAAGTGGTGGGCTGGAGCATGAGTTCCAGGATGAAGGCTTCATTAGTCTGTGATGCTTTGAAAATGGCGGTATGGCAACGGCAACCAAAGCGAGGACTGATCGTTCATTCGGATCGAGGAAGTCAGTATGCAAGCTATCAATATCGCGATTTGCTGGAAAAACATGGTTTTGTGGGCAGTATGAGTCGGAAGGGAGAGTGCCTCGACAATGCGGTGGCTGAAAGCTTTTTCGGTAGCCTGAAACAGGAAAGAGTGCACTGGCGCAGTTACCAAACCAGGTATGAAGCTCAGCAGGATATTCTGCAATACATTGCGATGTTTTATAACCGGAACAGGCTGCATTCATACCTGAACTATCAGAGTCCGAATCAGTTTGAGGAAAGTTCGAAGAAACTGCTAAAAGTTGCTTAACTGGTCTGGTCGATTTTGCTTGACCACATCAAGCTGCTTTTGAAATCTTTTTCATATTCGACTCAAATTGATTTGGGCTTTGATAATCCAAATACGAATGCAGCCGGCTGCTGTTGTAAAACATGGTGATGTAATTCAATACGTCCTGCTGCGCTTCATACCTTGTTTGATAACTTCGCCAGTGGACTCGTTCCTGCTTTAAACTACCGAAAAAGCTTTCGGCTACGGCGTTGTCCAAACACTCTCCTGTCCTGCTCATGCTTCCAACAAAGTTGTGTGTTTGTAGAAGCTTGCGGTACTCTCTGCTGGCATACTGACTACCCCTATCAGAGTGAACTACCAGACCAACTTCAGGTTTTCTCTGCCATATGGCCATTTGTAGAGCATCACAGACGAGCTTTGCTTTCATTCTGGAGCTCATGCTCCATCCCACCACTTTGCGGGAGTACAGATCAATCACGATAGCCAAATACAGCCAACCTTCTTGGGTCCAGATGTAAGTAATATCCTGTACATAGGCCTGATCTGGTTGATTACTAACAAACTGTCGATCCAGTACGTTTTCAAAAACAGGTTGATTGTGATTGCTGTTGGTCGTGACCTTGTATTTTTTTCTATACCTCGCCTACATTATTATTACAAAGACAGCCATCCGTAATTTCCAAACGGCGGATTAGGCGACGCAGTGCTTCGGGAAGTGCAGGTCAGACGCAATTTGCGGATTAAAAAGAAAATTTGGTCGTGAGACGCCAGGGATTAGACTAGAAGAGTCGTAAATAGCAAACTACGAGCGCAAAATGCCCCCGAGTTCGCTCGGTAGTGTTTTAGGATGATGGTTTATACAAGGTGTTTATGTCGAAAACAAACTTCGACACTGGGCTAATCCAGATACCCGCTGGTGGCCGAGGGCCTTACTGGCAATTTCCACCTGTTCAGCTCCGCCAACGAAGGTCGGGAATAAGGACTCCATTTTTCCAGAGAGTTGAGTCCACTGCCTTTCGTTGATGTTCAAACGTTGCAATATTGGCGGTAGAGCGGTTGAGATCGATCCGCGCTTATCGTCCCGTTGAATTCGTCCAGTCCAATCTACCAGCTCAAGGTAATCCCGCAAGTTAAACTGAAGGCCGTCCGGTTGGTCTTTTCTGGGGTTTCCGACGAAGGGTAATAGATAATCCGGTTGATGAGGTGCGCCAGCCTTTGCCGCTCTAATCCGTTTTTGAATCGATGTGTGATCAGATGATTCCGGCGAATCGGCAATACCTGCGCGGATTGGGTTAAGGTCGACATAGGCGAGACAAGCAGCTAGGGCTTGTTCATCCAACAACGCCTGACATTTAAACCGGCCCTCCCAGAATCGTCCAGTGCATTGATCTTCCTGGTTTAAAATAACAAAGACAGCCATCCGTAATTTCCAAACGGCGGAATAGGCGACGCAGTGCTTCAGGAAGCGCAGGTCAGGCGCAATTTGCGGGTTAAAAAGAAAATTTGGTCGTGAGATGAGAAGGATTAGACTAGAAGGGGCATAAATAGTAAATTCCGAGCGCAATATGCCCCGAGTCCGCTCGATAGTGTTTTAGGATGATGGGTTATACAAAGGTGCTTATGTCGGAAACAAACTTCGACACTGGGCTAATCCAGAAACCAGCCGGTGGCGTAGGGTCTGCTGGTGACTTTTACTCATTCAGCTTTGCCAACAAAGGTCGTTCAAGTGGTTGCCCTTTCGAACTTTTGTATAGCGGGCCTGATCTGTCATAAAGCCATTGATCGGACGAATTTTAAATAGCGAGATAAATAAATTGCAAACTGGTCAGTCATGGCCAATGGTTGGCGGATTGAAATCAAATTTGAGGTTAGTGGGTATCGGGCCATGATGGGTATTATCTACAGTCTCGTTAGCTGGTAAGAGATGAAAGAACAGCAACAAAGACAGCCATCCGTAATTTCCAAACGGCGGATTAGGCGACGCAGTGCTTCGGGAAGTGCAGGTCAGACGCAATTTGCGGATTAAAAAGAAAATTTGGTCGTGAGACGCCAGGGATTAGACTAGAAGGGGCATAAATAGCAAACTACGAGCGCAAAATGCCCCCGAGTTCGCTCGATAGTGTTTTAGGATGATGGGTTATACAAAGGTGCTTATGTCGGAAACAAACCTCGACACTGCGCCAATCCAGAGACCCGTCGGTGTCCAAGGATCTTACTGGCGATCTTTACTCGTTCTGCTTTGCCAACGAAGGTCGGGAATAAGGATTCCATTTTTTCGGTGAGTTGAGTCCACTGTTTTTCGTTGATGTTCAAACGTTGCAATATCGGCGGTAGAGTGGTTGAGATCGATCCGCGCTTATCGTCCCGTTGAATTCGCCCGGTCCAATCTACAAGCTCAAGATAATCCTGCAGGTTAAACTGAAGGCCGTCCGGTTGGTCTTTTCTGGGATTTCCGACGAAGGGTAATAGATAACCCGGTTGATGAGGTATGTCAGCCTTTGCCGCTCTAATCCGCTTTTGAACCGAGGTGTGATCCGATGATTCCGGTGAATCGGCAATACCGGCGCGGATTGGGTTGAGGTCGACATAGGCGAGACAAGCAGCTAGGAGTCTGTCGGATTATTCACATCAAATCGGTTAATATAGAAGATCCCAAAAACACAAATAAGACGAACAAATATGGCTGTTCAGTTTAAACAATTAGACAGAAAAACTCCTTATTTACTACCCCCAAGCGTACAAGACTATTTGCCCGAAGATCACTTGGCCTGTTTTGTCGTTGAAATTGTCGAACAACTGGATTTAAGCGCATTCACTGATGTTTATTCTGGCAGAGGAAAAAAGCCTTATCATCCAGCCATGCTGGTCGCACTATTATTCTATGGCTATGCCACCGGCGTTTTCTCAAGCCGGAAGTTGGAGAAAGCAGCATACGATTCCATTGCTGTGCGCTACATCTGCGCAAATTCTTATCCCGATCACGACACGATTGCCACCTTTCGCAAGCGGTTTCTAAAAGAAATCGAGGGATTGTTTGTCGATATTCTACTAATCGCTGAAACGATGGGGTTACTGAAGCTGGGCACTGTAAGCCTTGACGGTACTAAAATCAAAGCCAACGCCAGCAAGCACAAGGCACTGAGCTGGGAATATGCCAACAAGCTGGAAGAGCAGCTTAAGGCGGAAGTTGTAGAACTGATGCAAAAGGCTGAAGAGGCCGACAACGCTACGCTACCTGAAGAGATGAACGTGCCTGAAGAGTTGGCGCGCCGCGAGCAGCGATTGAACACCATTGCGCAAGCCAAGAAGAAAATTCAGGCCCGCGCCAAAGAGCGCTTTGAACGTGAACAAGCCGCATATGAAGAAAAGGTGGAACGGCGCAAATGCTATGAGGAAGAGACGGGAAAAAAGCCTAGAGGGCGTCAACCTGTCGCCCCTTCTGAAGGGCCGCTGCCCAAGGATCAAGTTAATCTAACAGATGAAGAGTCGCGCATTATGCCGACACAGGGCGGCTTTGAGCAGGCTTACAACGCTCAGGCAGGTGTTGATATTGAAACGTATCTCATTGTGGAGCAGCATCTGAGTCAGTCCCCAAATGACAAACTGGAAGTCTCTTCCACGCTGGAGAATCTTGATCAGTTACCGGAGAGCCTGGGGGCGGTTCGTCAACTGCTTGCCGATACGGGTTACTTTAGCGAAGCCAATACCGAGAAATGTGAATCGGCAGGTGTTGAGCCCTTAATACCCGAAAAACGCCATCACCACAATTTGCCGCTTAAGGAACGCTTAGCCGAAGATCAGGAAGCGCCAGAGAATCCGACAGCAGTTGCGGCGATGAAACACCGCTTGCAAACCAAGGCAGGTCGAGAGGCATACGGCCAAAGGAAGTCCACCGTAGAAACGGTCTTTGGAATAATTAAGCATGTTCTTGGTTTTCGTCAATTTTTACTGAGGGGTTTTGATTCAGTGCAGAGTGAATGGAGTTTAGTGTGTCTCGCTTGGAATCTGAAGCGAATTCATGCGTTAAAGGTGGCTTAAGGTCGTAAACAAAAGCTTTGTAGGAAGCATTTTTCGTTTCCAAAGCTATCGAAAAGCCCCGGACTTAGATATATGCTCGATCAACTAAAATTCAACCGGCTATGTGACTGAGGATGGTTTGAGTTTTGCCAATCCGACAGACTCCTAGGGCTTGTTCATCCAACAACGCCTGACATTTAAACCGGCCCTCCCAGAATCGTCCAGTGCATTGATCTTCCTGGTTGGCTGAACGGGCAATGGGCTCATTCAATGATCGCATGAACCAGCTGATATCTTGCAGCCGCGCTCGCCATAGTTTTGCTAAGCTGTTTAAATGGTGCTGCTCAAATTCGAGTAATGTATCGCCAGATAAATACCGCTTGGAGAGTGCATTCCCGGCATAAATACCATGCCAACGTTCAATGACTTCTCTTGTGCTCCAGCTTTCGGCTTTCGTTTGATTGATCCGAAGCACGGTATGGGTGTGGTTTGACATGACGGCAAAAGCGCAGACATCAATGGCAAAGGTTCGTGCCAGCAGGATTAATCGGTCCTCGACCCATTGTCTACGATGTTCATAGCTTTTACCGGTGTAATGATCGACACCACAGAGGAAACTGCGGCGCACGCAGCGAGATATACAGTGGTAGTAGGGCGTTGCGTCGAGTGAAATCTGGGCTTTCCTTGGTTTGGGCATGTCTTCAGGTCCGTTGAAGAGTTTTTGGTCTGGTTGAATATACAGTAATTTGGCTGTGGGTCAATGTTTTGAGTGGGTGTCTTGTTAAGCACCCGTATAGATGATGCACGAAATATGGCCAAGCTAATGCCTTTTATTCTTGGGCGAAAAAATGTGCCAAAGAAAAATTTTAAATAACAAAGACAGCCATCAGTAATTTCCAAACGGCGCAATAGGCGCCTCAGTGCTTCAGGAAGCGCAGGTCAGGCGAAATTTGCGGATTAAAAAGAAAATTTGGTCGTGAGACGAGAAGGATTAGACTAGTAGGGGCATAAATAGCAAATTCCGAGCGCAAAATGCCCCCGAGTCCGCTCGGTAGTGTTTTAGGATGATGGGTTATACAAAGGTGCTTATGTCGGAAACAAACTTCGACACTGGGCTAATCCAGAAACCAGCCGGTGGCGTAGGGTCTGCTGGTGACTTTTACTCATTCAGCTTTGCCAACAAAGGTCGTTCAAGTGGTTGCCCTTTCGAACTTTTGTATAGCGGGCGTGATCTGTCATAAAGCCATTGATCGGACGAATTTTAAATAGCGAAATAAATAACTTGCAAACTGTTAAGTCATGGCCAATGGTTGGCGGATTGAAATCAAATTTGAGGTTAGTGGGTATCGGGCCATGATGGGGATTATCTACAGTCTCGTTAGCTGGTAAGAGATGAAAGAGTATATTTATGTAGGCTCAAACGAGCTTCTTGATTTGGTAAAAAAAATACCAAAGGGACAAGTTGTTTTTGATGGTGCCAGCGTGGCTAAATGGATTAATGAAACTGATCAAGAACTTAATGCTGATGATGAAATAATTGCTACTTTTGTTGTTAACACTTTTGGTCAACTTGTGATTGCAGATAGGCAATCTGAGCATGTTGTTTGTGCTGGTGGTGAAAATGTACTTTCAGCAGGTGAAATAACATTTCATGTTGGTAAAAACAGCGTTGTCGTTACTGAAATTACAAATCAGTCCACAGGATACTGCCCAGATATTGTATCCTGGGATGCAGCTGAGGCGGCATTAAATCTTGCTGGATTAAAGCACCCGGAAGGTTTCACAAGAAAGTTCGTATTCAGAAAATGTGAAAAATGTGGTGAACTCAATATTGTTAAGGAAGCTTGGTATGTTTGTGTATTTTGCGATACGGATTTACCCGGTGAGTGGAATATCAGCTAACCGTCACCCCTAACTCCTTATTGGTAGACATAAATATGGGGTCAGCAGCACCATCAAAATCGACCATGGTAATCGGATTTCTAATGTTCGCTGGTCTAGCGATGGTATCAGTATTTTTCCTGGTCTCAGAATTCAATTTGCTAATAACAAGCCTTAATGAGCAAGTAAGCCATCTTGTTTTTGAGAAGTTTGTTCTCGTCGGCTTTGGTGGTTTTATAGCAATGAGTGCATTTGCCGTAGCAACAGGTGCTCATGTACTGGGATCGCCATTGCAGGATTATGGGCAAGCTATTGCATTAAAAGTAGCTTTCGCAGGGCTACTGCTCATGATTGTTGGACGAATTGTCGGTGGCTACGTGATTGACGGAGTATTGATATCAAATGGTTACCTAGAATGCCAGGAACTTCTCGATGTGGGGCCTCGTCATCGACGTGAAACATGGGCTCTTACAGAAGAAGTTTGTGAGCAAATCAAATTGGAAGACTCGTAGGGCCTGAACTGGAGCAAATAGCAATTAACAGAGTCAGCCATTCGTAAGTTCAAAATAAATTTTTATTTGTACGAAAATTGGCGTACTATTTTGGGGTGAAAAGGAAAGCAATGCCCAAATTCAACGAAGTCAAAAAACAAGTTCTCGAGTGTTTGCATGAAGGTTGTGTCTTACATGAGTCGAGAAGTGATATTGATATTAAGAATTTGTTGGAAGTGGGTGTTATTTCTGTGGAGGAAGTCGCTGAAATTATTAGGCGTTCCCGTGGAAACGAATATGAATCCAGTCCTCACCATATGGATAACAACATAGATGTGCATGTGATCAAAACTCGTTACCAAAGCGCGCAATGGTATATCAAGTGGTATTTTATTGAACCTGATGCGGTATTTATCAGTGTTCATAAATGAGGTGCATTGTGAAGATCTTAAAAGAAGGTGATACCAAAAAGGTAGCGTGTGAGCGTTGTGGCTGTTTCCAGAATGCTACATTCAAGCTCAGAGATGTCCCCGTTAGTGATGGTAGTGGCCTGGTTAAGAATATCTTGGTTGGTGTTTGCGATGCTTGTGATACGGTTGCGGTTATTCCTCATCAGTCTACACCGGCGATTAAAACGCAACTGGATAAGCAACGCAAGGCTGTAGAAGGCCGTGTACCTTCGCATCTTATTGATATTTTAAATCTGGCGAGTGATAAATTAGGGGCTCAAACTGATTTTGTTCCCAGTCTGATTAAGTATTACATTCACGCATTGTCAAAGAATGTTATTGCTCCCACTGAATTGCCAGTATTGCTTGAAAGTGAACTGGCAAAAGGCAGGGCGAACAAGCGAATCTCCCTTAAAGGCCGCTATATCGCTGAAGAAGTGGAGCGGGTTAAGGCTTCTGCACATATTGGATCTACAACAGAGCTGTTAAAGGGTGTGGTTTTGAAAATTAATGATGAGATTCTTGTTCATCAAAAGCAGGACAGAATCAAAGAGCTAGAGAATTTGGTCGCTGCTACCGCATAGTTTGGTTATGCTTGATTCGATTAACCACCGCCAGCCAATTTAACTTTCATACCCCGCTTTTCCAGGTCGGCTTTAATGATTGTATGTTTGTCACCCTGAATTTCGATAATATGGTCTTTTAGTAGTTCAGGGACATCCATTCGTAATTTGTGCTGGGTGTCCTGTTTATCGTTGTTTAACAAGTCAAAGGAAGGCTGATGTCCAAGAAAATACTAAAGTGGTTTGGGGTAATCCTGTTGGGAATAATCCTACTGCTCATTCTGGTAGCTGCATACACCGGATACAAACAATCTGAATATAAAGAAACTGCGGTTCCTTACATTAAAGAGGTCATACCGGCTATTTCGGAGTGGGATACCGAGAAGGCAAAGCCATTCTTTGTACCTTCCGCGTTCGATAATGTCTCACAAGATGATTTCGAAAAACTATTTCGGTGATTTTCAAAACTGGGTAGTTTCCAATCAATGGAAGAGCCTGAATTCAATCAAGTGCGCTCAGGAGCAATTGTTCGAGAAGGCGCAAATACTATAGTCACATACAACACAGTATTAGCACACTATGAAAATGGTGATGCTCAAATCACTATTCGACTGCTAGATTTGGGTGGCTCATTCGAGGTTTACCATTTTCATGTCAATTCAGCAGCACTCATCGAGTAGCAATTGAACGCCATCCATAAGTTCCAATCCGCGGGATTGGGCGACGCAGTGCTTCAATTAGCACAGATCAGGCGCAATTTGCGGGTCAAAAACAAAAATATGGCTGTAAGTAACAGAGATACCCATACATAGGTTCCTTTAAACCGGCCCTTCCAGAATCGTCCAGTGCATTGATCTTCCTGATTAGCTGCACGGGCAATGGATTCATTAAATGATCGCATGTTTTGAGTAGGTGTCTTGATTCTTGACTCTGGTTTCTGTGCTAACAATGCTTTCCACACTGGATGTAATGTTTAAAAATCGTATCGATGGTGTTGTCTTTATTTAACGTGTCAATGGCTTGATTGATTTTGGTTAACAACTCTTTGGCGCGTGGCGATCGTTTTGAAATAAAAATATGGAATTCCGACGGGGGCGCGGAAGAAATTGTGCTCCATTGAAAACCATTAGGAGCTATCTTTTGACCGACAGATTCGAAACCATAAGCGACAGGGTAGCCGCCGAGCAATATATCTCCTCGTCCCATTTTAAGCATTTCAAAAGCATTAGAATAATTTTTGCCTTTGCCCACAAAGATTTTATCCTCATCTTGTATGCCATAGGTTTCATAAGACCAGCCGTACACGCCTAACAATCTATAGTTCTTTAGCTCATCCATGAAGTCTATGACAAGTCCATTCGGATATTTTTCTTTTGAATACCAATATCCACGGCTCATTGTGTAAATCCGTTTGGTCATGTAAGCCATTTCTCCGCGCTTTTTTGTATAAATGGCATTCATATACATTTCAAATTTATCTTTTGTCGCTATTTCGTAGAGGCATCGACTCCAGGGCAACAACTTCACTGAAAAACTAAAGCCTGTAAGCTTGGTTATCTCAGTCAATACGTCCATCATTGCTCCGCTGATCTTGCTGGTATTTTTCTGCCCATTAACTCGCTCGTAATAAGTATAAGGAGGAAACTCAGCCTGATCATCACATACATTGACGATAGGCTGTTCAGCCGACAAAGTTACTGGTGTGAGCAGCATGACTAACCAAAAATTTACCAGCTTCATCCTCATTAATTGAATTCCCACTTCCAATTTCCCAATTTGAACTACTACTATAGGATAAGTAACAAAGACAGCCACTCGAAAGTTCCACTTAGAGTGGCTGTCTTGTTTAATCAGTCATGAGACCTGGTTAAATGGAGATGAATTGTGAGCCGAAACATATGGCTCGTAAAAATTTGGCGCAGTGGAGCAAGTTGCGCTACGCAAATTTTATGGTATCGCTCCATAAAATTTACTCCGCTACACCGGTTCACTGATCAAGGCGTTATGTTTAAAAAAATGAATAATCCAGCGATTGAAAAATTGAAGCAATACCTAGAAGAATTGGAATCCGTGCAAGACTTCGATTCACTAGAAGCAAAAGCTGAACATATTGGTTTAATAAACCAAATAAAGTCCAGCATTGGGCAACTAGAGCTTTGCGAAAAGCATGGTATTAATTCAGGTTCTTTAGTGAGCGTATTGCCTGAAACAGAGAACCCAAATTTTTGCTATCTAGCAGTCCATGAAAACGAGTCTTCAAATCCAGCAAACTGGGAAGAGGTCATTTTCAACGGCCAGAAAATTCAATTTAGCGGTGGTGACCTTGTAATCCGAAAATAAACAGCATAACAAGGCCAGCCAGCATCGCTCCCTGCGGTCGCTGGATCTCGTTTAACCAGTAACAGAGACTGTCACATATAGATCCCAATCAACGGATTACGCAACACAGTGCGTCACTTGGCACAGATCGGACGCAATTGGCGGGTCAAAAAGAAAATTATAGTCCTTAGGCACCAGGAAAGAGGTTGGAATGGGCGTAAATCGCAAAATCCGAGCGCAAAATGTCCCCGAGTCCGCCCGATAGTCGCAGTAACAAAGACAGTCATATATCGTAGCGTAGAAGAGTAGATCGTGAACTATCAAGTAATAATCATAATTTTGGTTTCGTTAGTACTGATAACTTCGTACATGCTTGGATTTACGCCTCCATTGATAGGTATTATTTTTTTATTCGTTAGCCTAATTGCTTACCTGCAATATGCGAAGGATAAAAAGGCAGCTAAAAATGGAACTTGGCGCGTTTCGGAGAACACCTTGCACCTACTGGGGTTGTTTTGTGGTTGGCCTGGCGCGTTGATTGCGCAACAAAAATTCCGCCATAAAACCAAAAAGGTTAGTTTTAGAGTTGTATTTTGGCTTACGGTGATTGCCAATATTGGTGGCTTCGTGTGGCTCCATTCGCATGATGGTAATGTGCAATTACGCAAGGGAATGAGCGAAATTGAATCGTATGTTGCAAAACAAATAGACGAAAAAAATATTAGTGTTGTTATAAATTTACTTACTAGTTTTCATGGTGATGGTTCAGTCCGCTAAGACAGTAACAGAGACAGACTAGGGGAGTAGCAAAGACAGACTAGGGGAGTAGCAAAGACAGCCATCCGCAAGTTCCAAGCGGCGGATTGGGCTACGCAGTGCTTCAGGAAGCGGAGGTCAGGCGCAATTTGCAGGTTAAAAAGAAAATTTGGTTGTGAGACGCCAGGGATTAGGCTGGAAGGGGCAGAAATAGAAAATTCCGAGCGCAAAATGCCCCCGAGCCTGCCCGGTATTTTTTTAGGATGATGGGTATACAATGGTGCTTATGTCGGGAACAGATTTCGACACTGGGCCAATCCAGAAAACCGTCGCTGGCTAAGGCGCTTACTGGTGATTTCTACTTGTTCACCTTTGCCAACGAAGGTTGTTCAACTGGGTGTCCCTGTTTCGGTGCTTTTTTAAAACAGTGTAGAAAGTGGTGATGATTAAAGCTTATTGGTTGAGTGGGACGGACAACGGTTCTGATTTTTATGACTTGATACCAGAGAGTTTACTCTGTAAGGACTGCCGAACGATATGGGATAAAGAATATGTCAGACCCGTATTTAATCTCAAAAAAAATCTCGAAGTTTCATCTACCTATGATAATGTTAAGATTGTACCTAAATTCTGCAAACAACATTGTACTTGAAAAGAAAAAGGCGATTTGATTCAATTGGTTATCATCAAACAACCAAGCACATCAGAGTCACCTTTTTCATGATCAAGAATACCCATAAAAGTGCCAAAAAACCAGCCGCAAAAATTCGCTATCAACACACCGGAAAAAAGCTGACTAGTCAAGCTGGCATTATCCCTGCCATGCATTTCCTCGATCACATCGGTTTTACCGAGGCTTGCCAGAAGCATCTTGATTTGCAACGCGGCAACACGGCTCGTTACAGCTTGGGCGACTCAATCTACCTAACGATTATCGGCATCATCGCCGGTGCCACTTCGCTCAGGAAGGTGGTTTCTGTGTGGGCAGATCAGGTGCTGCGTGAAGTGGGGGGGTGGCTATCGATTCCAGATGACAGTACATTGGGTCGTATTTTCCGTCGTGGAAAGCTCAAGCATGTCACCCAGCTCGAACAGATTAATCACACCTTGCGTCAGGGAATTTGGCATAGAGCATTGAAGTCCGGTACTTGGTTGCCCGGAACCCTCTATCGAGGCTGGATTGATGTGGACTCGACTGTCAAAACCGTTTACGGTCAACAGGAAGGTGCTGAAAAAGGCTACAACCCAACGAAAAAAGGCTCTAATTCTTATCATCCACTGGTTGCCTTTTGCAGCCACACCAAAGAAATTTTGCAAGCATGGTTGCGCAGTGGCAGCACCTACACCAGCAACGGCATTGTAGGCTTCATGCAGCAACTTTCTGCGCAGATGCCACCCAAAATGCGGCTGCTATTCCGAGGTGATTCAGGATTCTTTGTTGGAGAGCTCATGGACTGGCTGGATCAGGCTCGCCATGGTTACCTGATTAAAGTGAAACTCAAAGGCCTTGCCGCTTTGTTGGACAAGCAAGCTTGGCAACGAGTACCGGGTCATACCGATTGGGAACAGTGTGACTTTTTCCATCAATGCGGTCAATGGGAGCGGTCACGTCGCTTTGTTGCTGTGCGGCGTAAAACTGCTCTCATCACCAAAGGCCCTCAACAAGCCTTGCTGAATGAGCCCGTTTACGACTACTTCTGCTACGTAACCACAGAGCGGTTGTCTCCTTGGCAAGCACACACGACATACGGAAAGCGCGCAACTTGTGAAACCTGGTTGGATGAAGCTAAGAACCAAATGGGGCTGGCGCAAATCAAGAGCCATGATTTCATGGCCAGCTCATTAATTTTCCAATGCGCTGTGCTGGCGTATAACACGGTACGCTGGATGGCACTACTGAGCGATAATGACGAATTGAAACGATGGGAAATTCAAACTATCCGAACTTTTCTGGTACGTACTGCTGGACAACTCTTGCGTGGTGGGAATCAGCTTAAGGTCAACGTTCCGAGCAACCATCTTCACCCAACTCCGTGGGCTGACTGGTTAAAGCTGTCGTTTATTCATTGACCAAAATACCTATACTTAAATTCTTCGACTAAGCAAATTCCAGATTTGGAGTCAGGCAGACTTTGGCCTGTTGCTCCGGTTGACGATAGAGATGATTATAATTTAAACAGTCCAATCAAGTGAATTACGCTTGTTTCAGTTGCATGGTGTGCAAAATGGTGATCCATCGACACTAAATGTCGCTATAGTCGTATCGAATCGATTCAGACATATAGATTGCAGGATTTAGGTTGTAAATGGTCGCTTTAAAAAGTATTGTGAACAGCTCGGTCTTGAACATGTCGATTTTATTCGCTTGAATTCAATCAAAGAAATTTACGTAATTCGGCCACGTAAGATCATCCGCGTTGATAGATCAAAAACTGAAATAGTTATCGAGAATTATTGTAATACCTGTGGATTACCCGAAGGCTTGTACGTTCCAAGTGGGGTGTATATTGAGCCTGAATCTCCCTTGGTTTCTGGTATTTACGCTAGCGATATGAAATTCTCTGGGATGGATTGCAAATCTCGCATGATCTTGGTTGGTGTTGAAACAGCACAGCTATTGAAAGCGCAAAAATTTAAAGGTGCGAGTTTTGTGGAAATTTACTGAAAGTTCACAATACATAATCGAGACGGCCACCCGTAAATTCTTCGAATGATGGAACGCCAGATTATTGATCAATTGCCAGCAGATGCTACGCGGGATGATGTTTTGTATCGCATTGGTGAACATAAAGAAATTGAATCAGGTTTAACAGATAGTGATGCAGGACGCACCACTCCTGTGGAAGATGTGGTGACGGAGTTTGGCACAGGGCCATGAAGGTGCTCCGATGTAAGGTTGAATAAGACCCGGTCAACATATTTACCGAATTAAAGAACCACAAATCGACATTGTTGCGGTATTACACTTCCGCGTGATGTTACTCTCAGGATCTGGATATTAGATCGTTTGGCGGTCTAAACCTTAACCCCCCGCCAATTTAACTTTCATCCCCCGCTTTTCCAGCTCGGCTTTAATGATGGTACGTTTGTCACCCTGAATTTCGATAATGTGGTCTTTTATCGCACCGCCGACGCCGCATTTCTTTTTCAAATCTTTGCACAGTGTTTTGAGTTCATCCAGTGGTACCGGGACGCCTTTGACCAAGGTGACCCCTGCGCCTTTGCGACCCTTGGTATCCAGCATCAGTCGGACGATGCCATCGCCATCGGGAATTTTTTGCGTGTCATCGCATATACATTCATCCACAGGATACTCGCAATCTGGACAGAGTCGCCCGGTTTCGGTGGAGTAGACTAGAGATGAACTTTTGTTGGACTTCTTGGCCACGGGGTTGATCCTTTTGGGTCGTTAGATTTGCATGGCGAGCACTATAAAGCAGCAAGCAAGGGTTGCCAAGTTTGCGGCGTAATGTCCGGGTTTTATTGACCACTGCAATCTTGCACGTTAAACCACTTTACACACCACACAGTTTCTGCCCTGACCCTTGGCTTCATACAGGGCTTCATCGGCTACTTTCATGACCTCGAGCGGGTCCGGGGTTTGATCGGTTCGTTCGCTGCAGCCGATGCTGATGGTGATCTGTACGATTTTCTTATCCGATGCGTTCTGGCCTCGTTGGTTTTGACCTGACTTTTTATCTTTGCTGCGGTTCTGGTCGCGGATTACCATTTGGTAGTGTTCGATATTGGCGCGCAGTTCATCAAGGTGTGGCTCGACTTCATTAACTGATTTACCGGGAAAAAGCACGGTGAACTCTTCCCCCCCGTAGCGGTAAGACGTGCCTTTCCCCCTGACTTTTTGCATTTTACTCGCGACCAGTTTGAGAACCTGATCTCCGACATCGTGACCATATTGATCATTAAACTTTTTGAAATGATCCACATCCAGCATGGCGATGCTGTATCGATTGCCAAGTGTGCCCATTTTCTCCAGGAGGGCCCGTCGTCCGGGCAGTTCCGTCAAGGTGTCGACAAAGGCGAGGTCATAGGTGATCTGCACGAAGGCGACAAACAGGGCCAGCATCAGCATTGTGAAGAGATAGGTTGAAATCAGAGGCTCTGAAAAATCGTAGAAAACGAGATGTCCGGTCAACCAGGATACAAGCAGAGCGAATTCAATGGACGAGCGTTTCCAGATCGCCACGATCATGAGGATCAAGCCCGTGAATAGAAAGGATGCCAGCCAGAGCGGCGTAATCCAGTATTTGTCGGTGATGAGAGGGTGGGTATACTCGAGTGCCAGTCGGAATACGGCGTCCGCATAACCACTGCGATAAATCCACCAGACCAGCAGATAGCTGGAGACAATAAAAAATACCCTGATTATGCCCCAGCCGGTCAGACTGCCTCGCTCCCGGTAAATGCCAATCAGTGCCAGGTGTAATCCGAATAAAATCACCGTCGCATGATACAGATACAGGTTGCTTTGTTCAGTTAATGCGGCCTGTAAACCCTGTTGAATGACCGCATAAGCCAGGCAAATGTTCACAGATGCCAGGGCGAGTCGGCTGCGGTTGAACGTGAGCGAAATTAAAATGAGAGCGCCTGACAGATAGTAGGGGAGTGCTTTGGCGATATTCTGTGTCAGAGCATGGGTGAGTGGATGTTCAATCGCAAAGTAGGCGATGAATATCATTAATGCTGGAAAAGCGCGCCAAAAAAAGCTGATGGCTTTCACGAATTGTTTGAACCTCATGGCATCAGGGAGAAAATTTACCCCGGTGCATCGTTTTATAGTCGATTAAAAATCTTACATCCTGATAAAAATTGTAGCCGGAAATAGCTGTAATCAAAAATAATTTACCAGAAGGACCGTGTTTTAAGCGGCAATGGTTTTTTTACGGCGGGGTCACACCTATAATGCATGGCAATGAAATTGAGACGCAATGGATGCCACCGGCGCAGGGCTCACGGGTGTCGTGCTGATATTGCCGAATAACAAGAGAGAATACAGATAGTTTATGAGTGTTGATATCGATTTGAGTAATGAGGGTGTAGAGCGTGTAACCCTTAAAGAATATACCGAGAAAGCCTATCTGGACTACTCGATGTATGTCATTCTGGATCGTGCATTGCCAAAGATTGGTGATGGCTTAAAGCCTGTGCAACGGCGAATTGTTTACGCGATGTCCGAACTGGGCCTCAAGGCCAGCTCAAAGCACAAGAAGTCGGCCAGGACGGTTGGTGATGTTTTAGGTAAGTTTCACCCCCACGGTGATTCGGCCTGTTATGAAGCCATGGTACTGATGGCACAGCCTTTCTCATATCGATATCCCTTGATCGATGGCCAGGGAAACTGGGGGTCGCCAGACGATCCGAAATCATTTGCCGCCATGCGTTACACAGAATCCCGTTTGTCGGGTTACGCCGAGGTTTTATTGCGTGAGCTTGGCCAGGGAACTGTGGACTGGGTGCCCAATTTCGATGGTTCGTTTCAGGAACCCGCCATGTTGCCCGCTCGCCTGCCGAATGTGTTGCTCAATGGCACAACGGGTATCGCCGTAGGGATGGCGACGGATATTCCACCCCATAATTTGCGTGAAGTGGTCAGCGCTTGTATTCACTTGCTGGATGATCCCAATGCCGGTCTGGAAGCCCTCAGTGAGCACATCAAGGGGCCGGATTTTCCAACCGCTGCAGAAATTGTGACGCCTAAAGCCGATATTCTTAAAATGTATGAAACGGGGCGTGGCTCGGTGAAGATGCGCGCGCGGTATCAGGTTGAGAATGGGGATATTGTGGTTACCGAGCTACCGCATCAGGCTTCCGGTGCGAAGGTGCTGGAGCAGATTGCCCAGCAGATGCAGGCTAAAAAGCTGCCGACCGTTGCAGATTTGCGCGATGAATCGGACCATGAAAATCCGACCCGCCTTGTGATTGTACCCCGTTCAAACCGGGTCGACGCAGAGTCATTAATGGGACATCTGTTTGCCACAACGGACCTGGAAAAGAACTACCGTGTTAATCTCAATATGATCGGCATTGATGATCGACCTGCGGTGAAGGGGTTGAAAGCGATACTGAGCGAATGGTTGACTTTCCGGATCAGTACTGTACGTCGGCGTTTGGAATATCGTCTGAACAAGATTAACGAGCGGTTGCACCTGTTGGAAGGTTTGCTCATTGCCTTTTTGAATCTGGATGAGGTTATTCATATCATCCGGACCGAAGATGAGCCGAAGAAAGTCTTGATGGCTCGATTCGAGTTAAGCAATGCGCAAGCAGAATATATTCTGGATACAAAATTACGTCAGTTGGCTCGCCTCGAAGAAATGAAAATCAAGGGCGAACAGGCCGATCTTGCTGAAGAAAAAGCAGACATTGAAAAAACACTGTCTTCTGATCGAAGAATGAAGTCCCTCGTGAAATCCGAACTTCAGGAAGATGCGGAAAAGTTTGGTGATGAGCGACGTTCGCCGATAATTGCAAGAGCAGAGGCGAAAGCCTATACCGAGGCGGACTTGCTGAGTTCTGACCCGGTAACGGTTGTCCTTTCTGAAAAAGGCTGGGTTCGCGCTGCGAAAGGGCATGATATCGATCCGGTTGCATTGAGCTATAAATCAGGCGATCGATATTTACTCTCGGCAACCGGGAAAAGTAATCAGCAGGTTGTGTTTCTGGACTCCACGGGACGTGCATACAGTCTTGCAACGCATACCTTGCCATCGGCTCGAGGGCAGGGGGAGCCGTTAACCGGCAGGATTAACCCGCCGTCGGGGGCTGTATTTAAAGGCTTGCTGCTCGGGGAGAGTGAGACGCGATATTTGATGTGGTCAGATGCCGGGTATGGCTTTGTCGCATCTCTGGGAGATTTGATCAGTAAAAACAAAGCGGGTAAGGCCGTGTTAACCTTGCCAAAAGGTGGTGAAGTGATGCCGCCTTTACCGGTGGGGGCGAACAGTGATTACCTGGTTGCCGTCACGAATGAAGGCCGTATGCTTATTTTCCCGCTGGGCGATCTGCCAGAAATGGCGAGGGGTAAAGGTAATAAGATTATCGGAATACCCTCCGCGCGCGTACAAACGCGGGAGGAGATGATGGTCGCGGCAGCAACATTCTCAGAGTCCGATACATTAGTTGTGTATTCTGGTAAGCGCCACCTTAAACTCCAGTTTAGTGACATTGAGCATTACCTTGGTGAACGTGGGCGTCGGGGGCATAAGTTACCCAGGGGTCTGCAACGGGTGGATCGAATTGAAATCGTAGCGGCTGGAGACTGAATGGCTCTGCGGGGAAAACAGGTTTTCCGATTGAGGAGTATCCGACTTTGAGTGAAGTAATACTGATAAATGTATCTGGCGCAGACAAGCCCGGGCTAACATCAGAAATTACCGGAATAATGGCGCAATACGGTATCGAAATTCTCGATATTGGTCAGTCCGTGATCCATGATCACCTGACCTGGGGCATTCTGATCAAAATTGCAGACCAGCAGGAGTCTGCACCGGTGCTGAAAGATTTGCTGTTTCGCATGCATGAGCTGGAGCTTCGAGCCCGATTTGAAGCGATTGATTCGGAACAGTATCGTGCCTGGGTCGAGGGTAAAGGCAAGGCGCGTTACATTGTGACCTTGCTGGCTCGGACGATCACTGCCGAACAGATTGCAAAAGTATCCGGTATTACTGCACAGCATGGACTCAATATCGACAATATCTCACGATTGTCAGGGCGACGGGGGCTGGCTTCGGGGGACGCTCAAGGCAAAGCCTGTATCGAGTTTTCTGTGCGGGGTACACCTTCTGATCTGGAGCAGCTCAGGGCTGAGTTTTTAAGAATCAGTGGTGAGCTGAACGTTGATATTGCGTTCCAGGAAGATAATCTCTTCCGTCGCAATCGCCGCCTGGTTGTATTCGACATGGACTCGACATTGATCGATGCCGAGGTGATTGACGAATTGGCCAAGGAGGCTGGTGTGGGTGACCAGGTCGCCCAGATTACCGAGCGGGCCATGCGTGGCGAGATTGAATTCAATGAAAGTTTTGCGCAACGGGTCGGTCTTCTGAAAGGTATGCCGGAATCGGTGCTTGAAACCGTCGCGGCACGACTCAATTTAACGGAAGGGGCGGAGCGTCTAATCGGTACCCTGAAATCACTGGGGTACAAAACCGCAATTCTGTCAGGCGGGTTCACGTATTTTGCCAAACACCTTCAGGAAAAGCTGGGCATTGACTACGTTTATGCCAATGAGCTGGAAATTGTGGGTGGAGCTGTGACGGGCAGGGTAACCGGTACGATTGTTGATGGCGCGCGCAAGGCACATTTGCTGAATGAAATTGCTGCCCGGGAGAATATCCGTAAAGAGCAGGTGATTGCGGTGGGCGATGGTGCCAATGATTTGCCGATGCTCAGTCAGGCCGGGTTGGGGGTTGCATTTCGGGCCAAGCCGTTAGTAAAGGAAACGGCACGACATGCGATATCAAATATTGGTCTGGACGGGATTCTCTATCTAATTGGATTCCGGGACCGTGAAACCAATAATGAATTGGATTAGCGGACTGCACCACTAAAAAAAGAGGGCCATTGCCCTCTTTTTTTATGCCAAGCTGAAAGTTGGCTTGCGGTTATTGCT
This sequence comes from Oleiphilus messinensis, assembly GCF_002162375.1. Classification (GTDB taxonomy): domain Bacteria; phylum Pseudomonadota; class Gammaproteobacteria; order Pseudomonadales; family Oleiphilaceae; genus Oleiphilus; species Oleiphilus messinensis. The sequence goes on from NZ_CP021425.1 coordinate 2,033,931, forward strand.
CTTCGCTGAAGTCGTAATTCATTTCTGTCGTTGGTGCCTGCAGGTAGTAGCCCTGAATGTAGTTGACCCCCGCTTGCCATAACGTGGACAGCACCGAAGCGTTTTCCACCAGCGGTACGATGGTCAGTTTGCCCATGCCCTGAAGGCTCTGGATCATCTCTTTCACCTGTTCACGGGTTTCTTCATTTTGCTGGATTTCTTCAGTAAACGAACCATCCAGTTTAACGTAGTCGGCATCCAGATGTTTGAGCGTGTTAAAGGGATCCAGCGCGCAGCCAAAACGGCTGATCGACAGCTTGCAATGAAGCTGTTTCAGGTGTTTTACAAAGCCTTTTGCCTGCTTCAGGTAGTTGACTGCATCGGTTTCCGTAATCTGGAAGATGATGGCATCACCGGGAAGGCGCGCAGCTTTCAGGGCCACGCTCAGCCATTGCAGGAAGGTTTGATCGAGTATGGTTTCTGCTGTGATGTTCAGGAACAGTTTGGTTTGATGTCCCTTCGCTCTATGTGCCCCCAATGTCTTGATGGTTTTAAGGATTACCCAGCGATCTATTTTGGTGGCCATATCGGACGGGCCTGATGGTGGCAGGAAGTCATAGGGGGAAACTTCCTCATCATCCTCAACCAGCATGCGGATAAAGGCTTCGTAATGTTCTTCCCCTTCTCCGCGCAGACTGATGATCGGTTGATATAAGGTTTTAAAACGGTTTTCATCCAGTGCTTTCTGCAGTGCATTTGAGGAATTATCGACGTCATTCCCAAGCTCTTTGGGCACATAAAGGTGGATGCCGTTACCTTTTTCGTGGTCTTTCAGTTTTTTCACATCCGCTGAGGCGACATGACCACGACCAATCAGGTCGTTTGACTTGGGCGCATTCTCATTGATCAGTGCGACACCAATGCTGACTGTAACCCGGATGGTTCGGTCAGACACTTCGAATAGATGCTCTTCTACGTTCCGACGAATTAATTCTGCCTGGCTCATGGCATTTTTTTCATCAACGCTGACCATCAATTCTGCGAAGGTGTCGTCACCCAGGCGCGCAATAATGTCATGCGTGTTTTCTTCGGTGCGCTTGGTATCCTTTAAAACAGCGGAAATATCGCTCAGTATCAAGTCAGTTCCGGCGATACCGACATCTGATTTCAGGGTATTGAATTCGTCGATGACGATATAAAGTAGAGCCCCTTGGGTATCACTGGAGTGGGCGCTTTCGACCGTTTTGGTCAGTTGCTCCATGAAGTGCTGACGATTGTAAAGACCGGTAAGCAAATCCTGACTACTGATCTCTTTCAGTTTTTCTTCGAGCTCTGCATTGCTGGTTTGCGGGCGAATAATGACTTGCATGCAAGGTTCGCCATCGTAAGTCGCGGACGACAATGAGATGGACACTTCAATCTCATGGTCGTCGCTTCGTTTGGCCACACCTGGCAACTGGCAGTCGGATGGGTTTTGCTGATACCCCTTGGTGGTTTCTTTAAACTTCTCTTGAGTTTTGCTGTCCATGGTGTCGAGGATTGGAATGCACATCATTTCGTCCATGTCTTCATATCCCAAAAAGTCGAGATAGGACTGGTTCGCGTAGATGTGCATGCCATCATTGACGTAGGCGATAGCATCTTTTGAACTGTCGAGTAAGAGTTCGCAGCGTTTTTCCGCTTCATGCAGATGAATATCTGCAGTTTTACGCTGCCGCCGTTCGTACAGGTTTTTCAGCTCCCGGGAGATCACCAGCATCAAATGATCCGTATATTCAAACGGAACCACATCCTGGGCCCCGGCTTTCATAAAGTTAACAATTGTATCTTTATCGAGTTCTTTGCTGAGAATGATGAAAGGAATATCTTTGTCGAGGCGCTTTAGCTCGGTCAGGGCGGCTGTGCAGTCAAATTCCCGTTCTTCCTCACGGGCGAGAAACAGATCCCAGCTGTGCGTGTTTAAGTGTTCTGTCAAGTCTTCCAGAGAGGTGACCCTGTGTGCTCGGGTTGCCCGGCCGGAGTTACGTAGCAGGCTGACAAGATGCTCCGCATCATTTTGCGATTCATCAAGGATGAGTAGATGTACGGTTTCGTTTTTCTTTTTCATTCTGTTTGGCTTCTGGACAGCTGATTTCAGTCTGTAGACTGTTTTTCTCTCAACGCTGAATCGGTTGACAGGTATTGGGTGGTAGCCAGGGCTTGTTGTCCGTCAACAGACCCTAGCGGTATTCTAATGATCAAGCAGGGTCAGTACAACCAATTATCCTTCTTTGACCAGACTGCTGAACCGGGAAATTTACCGTTACAGGGATGGCCAAAGGGAGTCAAAATCATCCTCCACGGTTGAGTTTTTTGTACTTTTACTCGGCGCTGGATCAGGAAAAGGCATCATTCCATCCAGGTATTTAATTTCGAAGCGACTATAGCTTCCGGTTGCCGAAACCCTTTTGACCAGTTGACAGCGTTGTGATGAGCCGTTTTCGAAAATCATCACTTTTTGCCCGGTTTGAAACGGCAGCCGTGGCGTAATCACAGTTGCAGGTTGGCCGATTGCGGTTAACTCCGGCAGGATAAGTGCTCTTAAAAATTCACTGTTATCCCCGGTTTTCTGTAACAGTTGAATGCCACAGGGGCCGGCTGTCGGGGCTAATAGTTCTACGCCAAGTTGCGTTCCCTGTTGCTTGATCTGGCGAATCCAGCGGATGGCAGCAATGCTCCAACCCTCTACGCCGGGCTCTTTAACGCCAAGAATCTCTCCGGTTTGAATATTACCCGGCATTTCGGCAGTCCAGTGCAGGCAATAGCCTCCCGGACTGGTGTTAATCAATGGAATCTTGTAAACCTTGTATCCAGGCTTTCGCTCTTCTTCGCTGTTGCCTGCCGCAAAATCAATTGAGCTGCCAGCGGGCATGCCATCGCCAGCTCCGGCGTCGAAAGCGCCTCCCCATGCATCATTTTTCTTGTTTGCCGCGTTGAGAAACTTGTTTCCCTCCTCCTCGTCATCTGATGCGTTGATCATGAATTTATTGAATTCGGTTTCGCCTGCACTGTAATAGTGTGTTGCACTCATTCCGACGCAAATCAACAGGTTGCCCTGGCTGGCAATGCGTTTGAATGTGCGCTTGGCCAGAACACCGAGGGATTGCGCCAAATGTGCCATGATCTGGTCGGAAAGCGGCTCGGGCATGGCCAAGCCATCTGAACTTTGATTCCGCCGGTTTGGATTGGGGGTGTTGAGATAGTCTGAAATCTGTTTGACCAGCATGGCCGTATCCAGTCCATAGTATTGTTCTGTCTCTGCACTATGAACGAGGCTTCGATAGACCGGGGGGGAGTCCTTCTTCATGTTGATCACAAAGAGCGCGTTATCGATTCGTTTCTGGCTAACCTTAACCTGATCTGCCCAGTGCTCAAGTACGTTGTACAGGGTGTTGAGGTCATTTTGACGAAGTTGATTGGGCTTGCAGCAGCCCAGTAATAGAACCTGTTTGTAGGGTGATTCAACTGAGCTTTCAGTTTTATAGGCCATTTCCTTGTCGTTGACTTTAAGATCCCTGAGATTATGTGCGTCGGCGAAGCAGAAGATTTGATGCATCTCATGCCAGATATTATCGGGGCTGGCGCAATAGAGTTGATTGGCACGTAATATCGCACGCCCGAACTCAACGATAATGCGATGGGAGGCTTGTGCCAGGAGTTTTTTGTGGCGATCCGGTCCGCTTTGCGTTATTGCGTTCATCAAAACAATCTTGTAGCCGGTCGCCAGGTGCACCTGGAGGGCCTGACTGAGATTGGCGATCTTGCGCTGCTTTTCCGGAAGCATGATCGACTGGTTCAAGAAGTGCTTGGACAGCTCCGTGCACACAAAATGCATCGGACTACGAACCACTTCGAGCAACTGCATGCGCAGGGTAGGGGCTGCAGACAGTTGATTTAACTCAATGATGGCATGATAAAGTTGCCGGGCAGTCTCCCCAATATTCGCTTTGGGTAGTTCATCGGCCCATTGCTCTAGTCCTTTAACTGTGGCGTCACAAAACGACAGTGTCATAAGGGTCTGGTCTGGAATGCGTAAATTTAACATGCTACCCCGAGCGTCCATCAAAAAAATACCGTGTAGTGATTGATCAATTATAGAAAAGTGTCTTATCGTTTTGTTTTCAATAATAAACGGGTCTCTACTGAAGCATAGCAAAAAAAATTGGTAAGTCAGGATTTCAGTGCTTAACCACCGAAAATTGTCGTTTTTGCATGTTCTCCCGGGTTTTCTTTCACCAGTTTCGGTACCAGAAAGCCCGGCAACTCGGCCTGTAACTCGCGCATAAGCGCGATGGCCCGGGCCTTCGAAACATCGAAATGGGCTGTTCCGGCAACCGCATCCGGTAGGTGAAGATAGTAGGGTAGTACGCCAATGTCGAAGAGTTTTTCACTCAGGTGCTTGAGGATAGTGGCATCGTCATTGATCCCGTGCAGCAATACCGACTGATTCAGAAGTGTAATATTGTTATGTTGGAGTCTTTGCAACGCGTTTGCGACCTGTTGATCAATCTCCTGTGGGTGGTTGATGTGCAATACAAGCACAGTTTTCAGTGGGCTTTGTTGCAGGGTACGGATTAATGTCTCTGTGATTCGTTGCGGAATCACCACTGGAAACCGGCTGTGCAGACGAATACGTTTGATATGTGGAATACCTGAAATCTGGTCAAACAGTGATTGCAGATGGGGGTCATCCAGCGTGAGTGGATCGCCACCACTCAAAATAACTTCATTTAATTGTGTGTCCTGTCTGATGTAGGCCAACGCTGCATCGCGTCGGGCCTGTCCCGGATTATTCTCCCCATAGGGGAAGTGGCGTCGGAAACAATAGCGGCAGTGAATCGGACAAGCCGGATGGGTGATCAAAAGGGCTCGTGACTTGTATTTGTGCAAGACTCCCGGGATTGGATTGGAGTCAGACTCCTGAAGCGGATCATCGATGTAGTTCTGGTGTTGTTCTCGCTCTTTAGCGACAGGGAGGACCTGTTTCAGGAGTGGGTCATTGATATCACCCTTTTTAATCCTGTTGAGAAACGGCTCTGGAACCCGCTGGGCGAATTCTGCATCAATTACCTCTCCAGAAAGGAGTAGGTTTTCCGGTAATTCCAGCCTTTGCAACAGCTCGAGCGGAGATTTTATAGCGCTGGAAAGGATTTTCTTCCAGCTTGACTCTTCTATCGAATCGTCAATTCGCGGTATCATTTAGCGTTTTCCATTATCTAATTGGCTGGACGTAGCGGATTTCAGTATTGCTCGGAGCTCATAACGAGCGTCGACATCGTAGAGCTAGAGCCAGCGGATCAAGTTTAACTCTTAAATTTCTATTTTTTCGGTGAGGTATCATGGCCAACTATTCTACCAACGAATTTAAATCAGGTCTCAAAGTAATGCTAGATGGAGACCCGTGCGCCATCGTTGAAAACGAGTTCGTTAAACCCGGTAAAGGTCAGGCCTTCAATCGCGTCAAGCTCCGTAACTTGAAATCCGGACGAGTGTGGGAGCGTACTTTTAAATCCGGAGAGTCTCTGGAAGGGGCAGACGTTATCGATCTGGATATGGAGTACCTCTATACCGATGGTGAGTTCTGGCATTTTATGCTCACGGATGGTTCTTTCGAGCAACATGCTGCGGATCAAAGTGCTGTGGGGGACACCATCAAATGGTTGAAAGAGCAAGAGGTGTATTCTGTAACATTGTTCAATGGCGCGCCATTGTCCGTTGTACCGCCTAATTTTGTTGATCTTGAGGTGGTTGAGACGGATCCCGGTGTGAAAGGTGACACGGCTCAGGGCGGAACCAAGCCCGCGACACTTACTACCGGCGCGGTTGTGAACGTACCGTTGTTCGTCAGTATTGGTGAAGTGTTAAAAATTGATACTCGCACGGGCGATTATGTCAGCCGAGCAAAATAACGCAGCCGAGCACTATGCGAATAAGCGGGCTTATGCCCGCTCTGAAATTGAACAGGCTGGCTGGTTGCCAACCTGTTCAATTGATGCCCTGAAAGCTCGGGGTGAAATGCTCCGAAAGATAAGATTGTTCTTTGCAGAGCAGGGGGTTTTGGAGGTGGAGACACCCATCCTGAGCGCAGCTGTTGCGACCGACCCTTATCTCGATGCGATTCAATGCTCCGTGGCGGGGGTTCAGTCCAGGCTGTGGACAGATTCAAGAGTGTTTGACGCTGAGCATGCCCAAGATCCTTTGTTTTTTATGCAGACGTCGCCTGAGTTTGCGATGAAACGATTGCTCGCCGCCGGAAGCGGGCCAATCTATCAGATTTGTAAAACCTTTAGAAACGGTGAGCGGGGGCGGCGTCATAATCCGGAATTTACCATGCTGGAATGGTATCGTCCTGGCTTTAATGATTTGAACCTGATGACTGAAGTGGAAGCGTTGGTTCAACTTGCTTTGCCGCATTTTTCACTACCCTTTGAGCGAATCACCTACCGTGATGCATTCCGTCAGTATGCCGGAATTGATCCGTTTTTGGCGTCAGTTGCAGAATTGAAGTCGTGCATCCTCAGTTTTACCGAGATGCCGGGTTTATCCGATGATCGCGATCTTTTGCTGGATGTCATTCTGAGTCATAAAGTGGAGCCAAGGCTGGGTGCTGAGCGACCCAGTTTTCTGCACGACTACCCCGCATCCCAGGCTGCTTTGGCACAAGTGACACAAGTGGATGGGTACGATGTAGCCCAGCGTTTTGAACTCTATATCCATGGGCTTGAAATCGCGAACGGTTATCATGAATTGCTGGATGCCCGGGAGCAAGAACAACGTCTTCAGGCCGATAACCGGGCACGAATGACTTTAGATAAACCCTGTCGACCGATAGATTACCATCTGATTGATGCCTTGAGTGCAGGAATGCCCGCCTGTGCCGGCGTTGCTCTGGGTCTGGACAGGTTGTTAATGATCGCGCTTGGTGCTGAAGAAATTGATGCTGTGTTGACGTTTCCCGTTGACCGGGCCTGACAGGGAGGCATTCGCTGTTCAAGCCCGGAAAGACGTAAACCACATCGGAGTTTGCTGGCGGTTTAGCCCTGAAGATTTGCGATAGGTTCTCCCATTCGCAAGGCGCTACCGGCTTTCAAGTGGTCGAGCCATTCAGTGGTTTTGGGTGGCGTCACCAGGACAACGGTGGAGCCCAGTTTGAACCGCCCCATTTCATCACCCCGAGCAAACCGGATATTCAAGTCCTCTCCGTATTGCACCGCTTTAACACGTCGGCGTGAGGGGGCGACCAAGCCTGCCCAGCTGGTTTCGATACTGGCTACGATCATTGCCCCGACAAGAATCATCGCCATGGGACCAAAAGCCGTGTCAAATATGCAGACAACCCGTTCATTGCGGGCAAACAGGGCGGAAACCTTTTCGGTCGTAACAGGGTTTACGCTAAACAGTCTTCCGGGGACGTGTACCATTTCCCTTAGCGTCGCCGCTTCCGGCATATGAATGCGGTGGTAATCTTTTGGTGAAAGATAGATTGTTGTAAATTCGCCATCGACAAATGGTTTGGCGCGCTCCATTGAGCCACCGAGCAGATCGATCAGACTGAAATCCTGCCCCTTGGCTTGAAACAACTTCCCTTTTTCGACCCGGCCAATCTGGCTGATCGTGCCATCGACCGGGCTTACCAGTGTATTCTCACTGGGATCGATCGGGCGTACACCGGGTTTCAGAGCCCGGGTAAAAAACGTATTAAAGTCAGCATAGTCTTCGGCGTTTGGAAACTCGGCTTCCGCCATGTTCACATTGTATTGTTTGATGAACCAATTGATAAACGGGTTCTTGATTGCTGCGACTTTGGAGTTGGCAAGCATGCCTGCCGCTCGGGAAAGTCCATGTTGCGGGGCGAGGTGCTGGCCCATCACAAATAAATTATCAAAACGCATTGTGGATTATCTCGTGAATTCAGCTGACTTTTGTTTCGCTTTCGATTGGGGTATCCGTTCGATTTCCCCATTCCGACCAGGAGCCGGCATAAGCCTGGACGGGTTGATTCAAGGCTTTGGCAATCAGGTAGGTCAGACCCGATCGGTGGTGTGACTGGCAATGGGTAATGATCGGTTTACCATTCAGAATACCCAGATCCGTTAATATTTTTTCAAGTTTGCTCAGGGGTTTCAGGCGGTAGTCCCGACCGGGGTCCATTGCCTGAGTCCATTCAAAGTTAATCGCCCCTGGAATGTGTCCTCCTCGGGCCGAAACGATTTTCTCACCGGTATATTCCTGAGGCGAGCGGGCATCCCACACCGTTACAGATTTGTTATTTACAAGCTCAATCAGGTCATCGGTACTGACCGTGGGGGCTTCGTGAACGGTTACAGACACAGTGGTTTCCGCTGCGGGAGGTACCGTTGGTGTCAGTGGCAGGCTCAGCGCGTGCCAGGCGATCAGTCCACCATTCAAATAGGAATAACGAGTGTGGCCAATACAGTCCAGAAGCCAGATAAAACGCCCGGCCCAGCCACCGCCCTCATCATCATAAACGACAACGTGCTTATCCGGGGTGATGCCCAAACGGGAAATCAGTGCTGAAAGTGCTTCAGTGGTTGGCAGGCGTCCAGGTCCGGGGGTGATCCCGAGTTGGGTTTCGGCTGGTGCGACATGGTGAGCCCCGGGTAAATGTGCTTCTTGATATTGCGTTAGGGAGCAAAGATCCACGAGGATCAGATCCGAACGATCCAGATGATTCACTAGTGCTTCTGGCTCAATAATGAGGGGTAGTTGTTCCATTGTGCATTCTCACGGTTATCCAGTCGGAAAATTGCTGCGCCTTGGTCTTGCTCGGGATTGTGGTTGATCGACCAGGCAGAAGCGCCGGATGATAACAGATCCGGGCACAAGGGCGAAACATCAACAGGCCTTAGAGTTTACTCCTGTTTTTGTTTCAGGGAATGCTCACTCAGGCACTGCGTGACGGCATGACACATTTGTTTAAACTGCTTGTATTCCCAATCCTGCATTGGTTTGGCATTGACTCCCCCATCCGCGTAGAACACGGCAACGGGTTTTTCGCCGACAAACACAGACATCAGGAAGAATTCCTGGACACCGGCGGTTTTTTTGAATTCCGGCGGGATTAGAGCCCAGGTGCTCCGGTTTGTATCTGGTTTAATCCAGATACTGGCGGGACTTTGGATGAGGCGGTGGAACAAGTTTGGTTTCGTTAGATCGATTTGAAAGGTACCCAGTTCTTTATTTTTGCGCGTACCTGCCGTGTAGTAGGCCTTGAGTCGGGTGTGTTTCGTATTGACCAGCGCGACAGTGGTGCGTGCCAGCCCGAGACCATAACTAATTCCTTGAACTGCTGCGTTCATAATCTCGTGCAAGTCTGCGAATTCTTCGGGTTGTTTGCTGAGGGAGTGGATGAGTTGTTTGAAGAGCGTGTAGTTCGCTTTTCGACCGGTTTCAATTTCTACACCCTGATCAATGTTCCCTTGATCTTGAGTTTCGGGATTCGAGACCAACACGTCAGTGCTTTTATCCGCCTGTGGCGTTTTTGAGGGGGGCGTGTTCTGGGCATCCAAGGTTTCTATGGGGGGGGGCTTAACAGTGTTTCCGACCGTAGCGTCGGGCACGGCTTGTGGTTCTTTTTGTGGTTCTTCTCGTATTAGTTCTTTTTGCGCTAGTTCTTTTTGTAGCGCTTTCCGGTTTTGTTGAATGCTCTCTGCATTTTGTGCTTTTGCAATCAGGCTTGCCACTGTTACGTCTGCGAACGAGTTAACGTTGATGTATTCTCGAGGTGGCAGCATGAGTTTGGCTGCGGGTGCCATGACGCCCGGAATGGGGTGGGCCTGAGACACGGTTGCAGCAGCTTGGTGGACGATAGAAATCGTGCGGTCGAGTGAAAGGTGCAGATACACAGAGAGTATTTTTAAGTAGCGCAAGGTTGCGCGTGAATACCAATCGTGAGTGGCCTGTTGTGCGAGCAGGTTGCATAACAACGGAACAAAGGTTGGTGAACCCATCAGGTGATTCAATGCTCGATCTTCCGGAACGGCGGGTGTTTCCTTTTGACGTGATGCCCGGGCAATGTTGACGAGCGCCCGTGCAGAAGGCGTATTTTCCAGTTTAAAGCATTGCTGAGTCAGTTCCGGTAACGGCAGGTGTTTACAGAATTCAATGCCTACGTCACGAACAGTGCACCCTAAAATCTCTATCTCCGCCTGTTCCTGGCCTTTGCCGTTGGAACGAACCGCATAGCGAACCAAGCGCATCTCCGGGGTGGCAAAGCGCCACAGATACCAGGTTGGCGCGCCGCAAAATAACGTGGTCCAGAAAAGTGTGTCGGTGTTAAGGGTTGGACGGTATTGACTGATTGCTTTTGCCAGGTAGCCCGCCATAAGGCTGGTGCTGAGTGCCCGAAGATAGTAGAAATGGCGTATGTTTGTCGCATCGGGTTTGAAATAGGGAACCTTGGCGATCACTGTTCTGAGGGCATCCAGCCCGATCATGCTGATAGCGTGATCCACAGATTTGCTGAGTGGTTGTTCAGCCGATTTGGTTTCGTTGGCCGCACTGAGTATATGGAAGGACAAGACTGGATCGCGGTTGATGAGATAGGCCAGATCCTTGTAGGTGTAATCACCTGACTTCAGCAATTGTAATGCTTGCTTGCCTACTGTGGGTATCGCGGGAAGCTGTTTATCCTTAAAAAACGAGGTCCAGGCTTTGCTGCCGTCGGGCATAGATCAACTCACGCTAAGTATTTGTTAAAAGATACTTTATGTTCTTAACTTAAAGGAATAATTTTAGTAACAACTATAGTATGGGTTGGGCGATTGTACATCGTTATTTGTATGGATGAGTTGATATGACATTTATCTTTGGATGTTTGATCGTCATTGGCTGTGTTCTGGGTGGATATGTCCTGTCCCATGGTCATTTGGTGGCTTTGTGGCAACCGTTCGAGTTATTGATCATCGGTGGAGCTGCATTTGGTGCGTTTATTATTTCGAACTCCTTTCATACCATCAAGTTGGTCTTCTCTGGAATACCCCGGGTGATCGTCGGCAGTAAATTCAATAAAGAGCTTTATATGGATTTATTGAGCCTGATGTACGATATTTTTGATAAATCCCGTAAACAAGGTGTCATGTCAATCGAAGCCGATGTGGATGAACCCAATCAGAGTGAAATTTTTTCCCGCTATCCCGCTGTTCTGAAGATGGTGCCGCTGACTGAATTTATCACGGACTATTTGCGTATCATCAGTACCGGAAATATGGCACCCCATGAATTGGAAGGGTTGATGGATCTGGAAATTGAAACCCGATCAATTGAACTGGAAGAGCCAGCCCATGCGGTGCATAAAGTCGCGGATGCATTGCCCGGCTTTGGGATTGTGGCAGCGGTTCTCGGGATCGTAATTACCATGCAGTCGCTTGGTGGTCCAATAGAAGAAATTGGTGTGCATGTGGCGGCTGCATTGGTTGGAACATTTTTAGGGATATTGCTGGCCTATGGCTTTGTCGGACCGTTGTCCTATGCGATGGAAAATATGGCTCATTCCGAGGTCAAGGCGTATGAGTGTGTCAAGGTGAGCATATTGGCCACTATGACGGGGCTGGCACCGCAAATGGCCGTTGAATTTGGTCGTAAAGCCTTATTTTATGATGACCGGCCGAACTTCCAGGAGCTTAATGATCATGTCAAATCTCGTTAGGCCGGAGTGCTAGGCAATGGATGATCGCGCTCCAATCATTATAAAGCGTGTTAAAAAGTACAATAAAGGCCATGGCGGGGCCTGGAAAGTGGCGTTTGCTGACTTTGCGACGGCCATGATGGCGTTCTTTCTTGTGCTTTGGTTGACTGCCACAACGACGCCAGAGCAGCGAGAGGCCATTGAGGGCTACTTTCAGGATCCCATAGGGTTTACTGAAGGAGGAAGTCCTAACCCGATTGATCTCGAGGGGAGTGCGTCAATCGTAGATTCGTCCTCGAATGATCAGGCCCCAGAGGAAATTTCATTTGAAGAAGAGGTCATTGAAGAAATGGCTGATACGATTGAGCAGCGAAAGCTGGCTCAATTGATGACTGAAATCGAGCAACAGATCGAAGAAAACCAGAAGTTGAAAGAGTTTAAGGATCAGTTGTTACTCGACATTACGGATGAAGGCTTGCGTATTCAGATTGTTGATAAGTCGAAGCGCCCGATGTTTGATAGTGGCAAGTCCGAATTGAAATATTATTCGGAAGACCTGTTGTTCGAGCTTGCCCCCACGATTGGTGGTGTGCCCAATAAAATCAGTTTGACGGGCCATACTGATGCACAACCTTTTGCGATTGGTGACTCATACTCCAATTGGGAGTTGTCTGCAGATCGTGCCAATGCGGCGCGTCGTGCGTTGGTGGGTGGCGGAGTACACGAGTCTCAGATCTCTCGCGTGGTTGGACTGGGCTCATCGGTGCTATTTGATGAAGGGCATCCGGAAGCGCCGATCAATCGCAGAATTGCGATTATCATTCTGAACAAAAAGTCAGAATACCAGATCCAAAAAAATGCCGGCGTTCAAAACGAAAGAGCGAAATCGCCAAACCCGGGACGTACCCCATCTGAAAGCGCTCGCGAAAAAGTACCATTGGAAAAAATAATTGATGAAGGATCGTGGTTTGACGACGTTGAAGAAGTAAAGCCAGACGAAGTCACCTGGTAATCTGAGCTTCTGGTGAGGAGGCAATTGTGAATACGATCCGTAGATCGTGCGTCCCGTTTCATTGGGCTGCGCGGATAGTCGTTGTGGGCCAGCTTATGGTGCTATGGTCTGGTTCGGCAATGTCTGGGCCGAATATTGTCATCGTGCACAGCTACGATGAGGCGATGCCCTGGGTGCAAGAACAGCATCGGGGCTTTAAAAACAGCTTACCGGATCATACCTTTCATACTTTTTATCTAAATTCGAAAGTGCTCCCCCCTGCAGAGATCAAAAGCAAGGCGAATACAATCTTGGCGCAGTCCCTGGCTTTAGAGCCTAATCTCTATTATGTGACAGATGATAATGCTTTCAACTACGTAGCTTCGATGGTACCGAACCGGATTCCAGTTGTTTTCTCTGGTGTGAACGGTGGTATTACCATAGATTATCCTTGGGCCCAAAGCAGGTTAGCTACCTATGGGATTCTGGAGCGACCGCTGATCAAGCGGAGTCTGATTCAAATTAAAAGTATTGTATTTCCTGAAATGGCTAAAGTGCTTGTGCTGATGGGCTTGAGTACTACCGATCAGGCCGTGTTTTTAAATGATCTGGCGGGTCAGGAACGTTTTGTCGTGTGGGGCGGTGTTGAAGTCGATGTGTTTCGTGAGTCTCGATATGATCTTTGGCAGCGTGTTGTTTCTACGGCGGCTGAACAAGGCTACAACGCAATACTGGTTGCAGGCAACTATGCCTTGCGTGACAAAAAGGACAAGCGCGTTGATCCTGTGGCAATTGCCCGTTGGCTCGCGCAGCATACCGAGTTGCCCGTGTTCACGGTCCACGAGCAGCAAATTGCAGAAGGATTGCTGGTCGGGGGGATGGTGGTTGATGGCGGCATGATGGGCAAAGAAGCCGCCATGATGGCGAAGCAGGTTTTAACGGGTAAAGATGTTGTCGTTAACCGCTTTAAAACACTGTCCACCGGGCGCTATGTGTTCAGCCGCGCAGAGGTCAAGCGATTGCAGCTCACTGTAGACCCGAAGTATATTGACCGGATTGACTGGGTGCCTTAAGGTCGAATTTCCAAGTCGTCCAATGAGTCTCTGAGTTGCCGGTAGCTATTCATTCGCTCGGTGCTGATATCACCGTTTGAAAATGCGCTTTTCAAGCCGCAACCCGGTTCATCCCGATGTTGGCAGTTTCGGAATTTGCATTGCCCCAGGTAGGGTCGAAATTCTCGAAAGCCATAGACCAACTCATCTTCGCTGACGTGCCATAATCCAAACTCGCGGATGCCTGGTGAATCAATGAGGTTGCCCCCCATCGGTAGGTGAAATAATTTTGCCGTTGTCGTGGTGTGTGTGCCTTTTTGATTGAATTCTGAAAGGGCCCCGACTTTGATTTCCTCCTCGGGTAAAAGCATCTGGATCAGCGACGATTTCCCTACACCGGACTGGCCAACAAATACAGTGGTTTTATCCTGGGTAAACTCAAAGAGCTCCTGCAGGCCATCCTGTTGCTTTGCCGAGGCGTGGATAACCCGGTAACCCAGGTCCGAGTAGCGCCCGAAGAGGGTGTTGATGTACTCGCGATTTTGTTCGTTAATCAGATCCGTTTTATTGAGCAGAATAACCGGGGTTATGTCCATGGTTTCTGCTGCGACGAGATAGCGGTCCAGCAAGGTCGGATAGGGCTCTGGCACAGGGGCCTGGACAATGATGATGTGATCAATGTTGGATGCTACAGGCTTCAGTACCCCGTAATTGTCCGGACGTTGCAACAGTGATCTTCGTGGCAGCAAGGCTTCGATGACGCCGCCGCTGTCTGGAGCCGCTCGCCATATGACTTCATCGCCGGTGACCAATGCTTCGATATTGGCTCTGACGTGGCAGCGGTGAATGGAGCCTTTGTCTTCGCCTTCGAGGGCCTCAACGTCAATTTGCTTTCCGAAATGAGCAATGATTGTACCACGTTGCTCACAACTTAAGTCTCCAGACTGAATCTGGCGGCCAATGTTGCGCTCTTTTTTTAGAGCGCGTAAAGCCTTTTCTTCCTGAATCTTTTCGATTCGCCACTTTTGCCGTCTATTAAGCTTGCGTTTTGACATGTTCTGAAGGGCTATCCAAGTTTATTGGGTCTGTCCAGGTTTAAGAGATTTTCCAGACGCTATTGGAGACTATCTAGAATTTGTGAAGTCTGTCGGGAACCTTAAGCGTGAGATTATAAACAGTATCCTGAAAAAATCTGCCATACTTTGCTATATTAACGTACCAAAGAGGTGAAGTAAGGTACACTCGACCTTGATTCAGGCCGGGATTGTGAGCCAAGGCGCTATCCCTAAAATTGCCCTGTTGGCCAATTCGAATCTCGGGTAATGTACCTTCTTTGCCGATAATTGCAACTGAGAAGCTGAATGACTGAAAATACAAACCTGATCTGGATTGATCTTGAAATGACTGGGCTCGATCCGGAAACAGATCAAATTATTGAAATCGCGACTATTGTAACGGATTCACAACTTAACACCCTTGCAGAAGGGCCGAATCTGGCGATTCATCAACCCGATTCAATATTGGACAGAATGGACGAGTGGTGTACGCGGACCCATGGTGAGTCTGGTCTGACTCAGCGTGTCAAGGAAAGCCGGATCTCTGTGCGTGAAGCCGAGCTGCAAACGATAGCGTTTCTCAAACAATACGTGCCTTCAGGGGCGTCGCCTATTTGTGGTAACAGTGTGGGTCAGGATCGCCGGTTTCTTTATCGTTATATGCCAGAGCTGGAGCAGTACTTTCACTATCGGTACCTCGATGTCAGTACGATTAAAGAGCTTGCCCGGCGCTGGAATCCCTCGGTGCTGACCGGGTTTAAAAAGTCGGGTTCACATTTGGCGCTTGAGGACATCAAGGAATCCATAGCAGAACTGGCTTACTACCGGAAACATTTCTTTTTGCCCTGATTTTCGCCTCATGCTTTTTCCTGCCCCCAAAAAAGATATAGAGCACAAAGATAAAGAGCTCGTTGAGCTTTCCCGTCTTGCTCACCACTTACATAGCGCGAGTAGCTGACTTTTCAACTTGTGCTATATTCTAAAGATCGCGTGATCTTCCATGGGGCACGTTAAAGAGGGCAACCGCCGCATTGGCCTGCAACCCTCAACCGACCGGAACTGCAAGATTACCCATATTCGTAAACTCGCTACTGACTTTATGTGGTCGCGAAAATAATAATACTGGAGAATATGATCAGAATTTTTAGGCTGTCTGTCTTTCTGATGGATCGGTTAACCATTCCCGCGAAATTTGTCTTGGTTATGGCATTTTTTGCTGTCCCGCTGGCAATCACCAGTATTCAAAATATCGTCACGATGCAGAGCTCCCTGTCTTTGGCGGAAAAGCGGCGCGTTGGTGTTGAGTTGCAACGAAGTGCGTTTGATATGGTGAAACGTATAGAGATTGTCAGGGACTTGAGTGTGTTCAGTCGGAATGCGGCAAATCAGGAAATTAATCACCTCTTCGAACAGAACAGGGCTGAAGCGTTGCAAATGTTGATGGCATTCGAGGCACGCCCGGAAGTTCGACAAAATCAATTGCTCAAGCTATCTGTCAGTTCTCTCATAGGTCGTTTACAAACTTTCAGGGCATCCAGTGGATCGGAAGGCGATATGATTGGAACCATATACGGGAGTGCTCATAGCGCTGTCGCCAAGGCGTATTCCTTGCAACAAGAAATTGCCAACGAGTTTGACCTTTCAACCGATAATGACTTTGTTACTGAGCAGTTGTTGGGCGTGCTTTCTGACAGCCTTCCCAAGTCGTATTATGAAATGGGGAAAGCCCGCGGTTTCGGGGTTTATTTTCTCGAGACCCGCTTGATGAACTCCTCGGGTATCAAGATGCTTGAGGAAACCTACGTTGAACTTTGGCAAGCCCACGAACAACTGGAAAACAGTTTCCATCTGTTGATTACCTCTCAGGGCGGGTTGACGCAGCTTGATCAAATTGATTACTCGAGTCTGAACAGCGTTCTGCAGACACGCCAGATGCTGGATGACTATCTGTTACTGGATGTTGACCTGCAAGCGGAGTGGCGGGATTACTATGATAGTGTCACGCAGCAGATTGGTTTGTTGCATGCCGTTCACACACAGCTACTGGATTTTCTTTCAGCCCGTTATTCCGAGCGCATTCTTCAAAAGCGAGAAAGCCTGTTGCATCGTTCTGTCTCGATTGGTGTGCTGGTTTTATTTACAACTTACCTTTTTGTGGGTTTCTATTTGTCGATTCGGAATTCAATTGGTTTGCTTGTCAACGCTGCCAACCGTGTTGCCGAAGGCGATTTGGAGGAAAAAGTCGCAATCTCCGCCAAGGATGAAATGCTGGACATCGCCGAAATGATGGATGAAATGCGCCAACAATTGCGGGATAGAGAGCTACAGTTGGTTGCCATG
Organism: Oleiphilus messinensis; assembly: GCF_002162375.1. Lineage (GTDB taxonomy): Bacteria > Pseudomonadota > Gammaproteobacteria > Pseudomonadales > Oleiphilaceae > Oleiphilus > Oleiphilus messinensis. The sequence continues at coordinate 2,051,034 of NZ_CP021425.1, forward strand.
ACCATCACTGATGGTCTGACTCGGGTATGCAATCGGGCTTTTTTCAATCAGGAGCTGCCAGCTCGACTGGAAAAGAGTCGCAGAGCCGATTTACCGGTGTGTCTTTTGTTGATCGATATTGATTACTTCAAGAAACTCAATGACAGCTATGGACATCAGGTTGGTGATGATTGCTTGATTATGGTGGCTCAGGCGATCAAAGGGCAGCTGCTTCGAGAAGAGGATTCGGTCTCACGTTATGGCGGTGAAGAATTTGCAGTTATTTTGCCTGCTACAGATAGTCTAGGTGGTTTGGCGACTGCAGAGCGCATACTGTCCGCAATTCGCAGACTGAAATTGGAGCTGGTTGGCGGGCAAGTGGTTACGATGACTGCAAGTATTGGGGTTGCCAGTTCTGCAGCGGTGGAGCAATGCTCGGATGATCGGCTTGTCGCGTTGGCGGACGAGTCTTTGTATAAGGCAAAACACGATGGCAGAAATCGCTGTATCGTATATAAAAAATAAACCAGGTCTTTTCCGGGAGTTGCCGTGTTTCCAAGTGCGTCTAAATGGTTTTCAGATAATCGCTGGGCGAGTCACAGTGTAGAGCGTAACAGGGTAGAGCGTAACCGGATAGAGCGTAACCGGATAGGACGCAGGCTGGCTGCCATGCTGTGCGTGCTTTTTAGTGTTTTTGTATCGGATACGGAGCTGCTCCGTGCTGAAGTGTCGCAGACCCCGCTTGGTGCCGAGTGGCAAGGTAATGCTGATGGTTCTATCCCGGCGTGGCTCGGTGATCGGGATAAAGTGTTGAACACTGCCGCTTCGCTGGTGTCCGAGGAACCTCTTTTTATTATCGATGGCACAAACTTTCAGTCCCATGCAGCGAAACTGAGTGATGGGCAAAAGGCGTTATTTACCCGGTACCCCGATACATATCGTTTACCCATCTATGCCAGTCATCGAACGCACATCGCGCCAAATTGGTTATATGAGGCTACCGCCAAGAATAAGGATTCAGCCCGTTTGGTTGACGGCAGTGTCAGTATCACTGGCGTTTGGCCTGGCGTGCCCTTTCCAAATCCTGAGCATGGCGTTGAGGTGGTCTGGAATCATTTGCTGCATTGGCGAGGTATTTCTGCAAAACTAAATTTTTTCGAAGCCGTCGTCTTGGGCAAAGGGCAGGCTTCAATGGTGTACAGTGAAATACGCTATGCCATGCCTTACTATCTTCCGGGCCGGCCCATTATGGATGACGAGGGGGATTTGCTGTACTACATGACGTTTACAAAGGAGCCCGCAAGACTCGCCGGTGGTGGACTGTTGGTGCATGATTCCATGAATGCCGACAAAAACCCGCGCAAAGCATGGGTTTATCTCGCTGAGCAGAAACGAGTGAAACGGTTGCCCAGTTTTCAATTTGATGAGCCTCTGTTTAATTCTGACAATATTCGAACGGTTGATGAGGTTGACCTCTATAACGGCTCACCCAAACTTTACGACTGGAAAATTGTTGGCAAGAGAGAAATATATGTTCCATACAACAGTCGAAAGCTCGAAACGGTTATTTACAACGACCCAGAGTCCGTTTTTGGTGAGCATCACCTGGAGGTAGCCGGGCAGCGTTATGAGTTGCACCGAGTCTGGATTGTTGAAGGCGTGCTGAAAGCCGGAAATCGCCACATTTATCCGAAACGGACATTGTACATGGATGAGGATTCCTGGATTGTACTGCTGGCCGATATGTATGACTCTCGTGGGGAGCTTTGGAGGACCAGTGTTTCCCATACGCGATTCAGGCCGGAGTTGACCGGTGTTTGGAAAGTGGCGGATATTTACTATGATTTGCTGCGAGACCGGTACTTTGTGCAATCCGCTGTAGGTCGGTATGGTGTTGGTATTACTTACTTTGATGATTTGCCAGCCAAGCGTTCATTTACGCCCGCTTCGCTGCGTCGACAGGCTCTACGCTAAGCGGTGTGTTGCTCAAGGGCCCAGTTTGTGTGTTCCTGAACAACCTCTGAAGGGTGTGTCTGCCGCGCTTTTAGTGCATTAATCACGGCTTCGCTGCTGGGTGCATTGCCAAGCGCTACGGCCAGATTTCGCAGCCAGCCAATATAGCCAGTACGACGAATTGCTGACCCGGCTGTTCTGTCCAGAAACTCCGATTCAGTCCAGAGAAACAGCTCTATCAGGTCTGCAGTATTGAGATTGTGTCTGGGCAAAAAATCCTGCTCTTGAGTGTTGTCTGTGAACTTTGTCCATGGACAGCTGATTTGACAATCGTCACAGCCAAATACTCGGTTTCCCATCGCTTTGCGAAATTCTGTGGGAATTGAGCCTTTCAGTTCTATTGTGAGGTATGAAATGCAGCGTCGCGCGTCGAGTATATAGGGGCCAACAAAAGCATTTGTGGGGCAGGCACTCAGACAGGCCTGGCAACTACCGCAGTGGTTTCGGTTGTCCGGGGCATCGATGGGTAATGGAATGTTGGTAAAAATTTCTGCCAGGAAAAAATACGAGCCTGCATGCTTGCTGATGAGCATCGTGTTCTTGCCGATCCATCCTAAGCCTGCTTTTTCGGCAATTGCTCGCTCCATTACTGGAGCACTATCTACAAATACCCGATATTGTGTGTCTGCGACGTGTTCCTGAATTCGCTGGGCGAGCTGTTTCAGCCGATTTCTAATGGTTTTATGGTAGTCCCTGCCCAGCGTATATCTGGAAATATAGGCTTTTTCAGGGGTATCAAGCTGTTGTTTGCCTTCGTCTCGTTGTTCCGGATAGTAGTCCATACGAACTGAGATGACTCGGGTTGTGCCAGGAATGAGTTCTTCGGGGTTGTACCGCTTACTGCCATGACTGGCCATGTAGTCCATTTCGCCGTGATAACCCGCGGCCAGCCATTGCTTCAGGCGGTCGCCGGTGTTCGCAAGATCCGTGTCGGTGATGCCAGCCTGCGCAAATCCAAGTTCGGAAGCCCATTGTTTAATGTCGAGTGCGAGTTGTGCAAAATTCATGAACGGTTATCGGTGTCCGTGCGGCATAAATAGGGGGCGCATAGGGTGACAAAAGTACAATAATTCGTCAATTATTTTTCCTTTCAGGCTGATCATGACATGAACTGGGCTTAACCTTTTGCTATGCTTTACATAAATCTAGAGTCGATACCTTAGGCAATTTAGAGGTGTGATTGGTTACCCGGCAGGTTTGTGGGATTTCTTGCGCTCCTGTCATATCCGAGTATTGGTGATGTCATGACTTCGCTTCCTACATTGTTGTATACCGCCAGCCAGGTTCAGGCGATGGATCGGTATATTATCGACAGCGGCGCGGTAACCGGGTATGAATTGATGAATCGTGCCGGGCGTGCAACTTTTCGTGTACTTTTGCGTCATTGGCCAGAGACCCGGAATATTATTGTGTTTTGTGGCGGTGGTAATAATGGCGGTGATGGGTATATCATCGCTGGCCTGGCTCGTTGTAAGGGTATTTCTGCGACGGTACTGGCCTTGGTCAACCCGGACAAGTTGCATGGAGATGCACTTCAGGCGTATCACTGGGCGATTGAGACAGGGGTAACCGTGCAGACTCAGGCGTTGGTTGATGCGCCTGGAATTTCAGCTGCATTCAGTGCCGTTTGTGCTGGCGAGTTTTCCAATGGCGGCGCTCGTCGCGAAGCGACTGTTATTGTCGATGCCATGCTTGGAACCGGAGCAACCGGCCCGTTGAGAGCGCCGTTCGACAGTGCTGTCAGGGTGATTAATCAGAGTGCTTGCCCCGTAGTTTCAGTGGATATACCGACAGGTGTGAGCGCTGACTCTGGCGTTGTTTCTCATCTGGCCGTTCATGCTCATGTTACGGTCACCTATATCGCCATGAAACAAGGATTGTTGACAGGTGCAGCACCCAATTATACGGGAAAACTATATTTTGACGATTTGGCGGTATCGCCCCAAACACTTGCGAATTTTCGCCCGGCATCGAAACGTGCCGCACTGGAAAGCTGGATCGCCGCGCTACCTGTGCGCCGGGTCGCTGACCACAAAGGTCGATTTGGACGTATCATCGTGGTGGGTGGTGATTTGGGCATGGGCGGGGCTGCCATTCTTGCGTCTGAAGCCGGGGCCCGCTCAGGTGCGGGGTTGATCTCGGTTGCGACGCGTTCGGCTCATTTGACTGCGGTATTGAGTCGGCGCCCCGAAATAATGGCTAAAGGTGTGGAAAGCGGTGAAGAGCTGGTGCATTGGCTTGAAGAAAAGCTCGATCAAGGTCAGTTTACCCTGGTAGTGGGCCCAGGACTGGGGCAGGGGGATTGGGGGACTGCAATCTTTAATGCGGTTCAGACTTTCTTGAAGAGCTGTTACGAAAAGGGAATTGATTTACCATCGGTATGGGATGCGGATGCGTTGAATCTGATTTCTCGATCTGCACAGACAGAACAGGGCTGGATGCAACGTGCAGTGGCAACCCCTCACCCAGGAGAAGCTGCGCGATTATTGCAGTGTTCCGTGTCCGATATTGAGGCAGACCGGTTTGCGGCAGTGCAAAAGCTTAGTTCTCGGTTGGGTTGTACTATTGTATTGAAAGGTGCGGGTACGCTTGTCTCAGCCCTAAACTGTGGTGCTGAAGGTAAACACGGCGACATCTGGCTGGCCAATACGGGAAACCCGGGTATGGCGTCAGGGGGGATGGGCGATGTACTTAGTGGTATCATTGGTGCGTTGTTGGCCCAGGGGATGCCCCCCTTGGAAGCAGCTGTTTTAGGTGTTTTGGTGCACGGTGAAAGCGCCAATCTGGCGATTCGGGAGCGAGGTATGGTGAGTTTACTTGCAGGGGATGTAGTTGACGCTATCGGATCAGCCCTTTCCAGGCATGCATCCGAATTTGCATTGGTTTCACCGTAAGAAAAATCGATTTAGTTTAGTGGTATAAAATTTGACAGCGAATAACTGGACTCCCTGGCAATTGCTGGAGGGAGAGGCACAAACTGAAGATTTCGGCGCGCGACTTGCGAAATCATCGTTCGAGGGTGCCACGGTCTACCTGCACGGTGACTTGGGTATGGGTAAGACGACGTTGTGCCGTGGTGCATTGCTTGCACTGGGCCATTCAGGTCGGGTTAAGAGTCCAACCTATACACTGGTTGAACCCTACACATTAGGGGAGTTGCAGGTATACCATTTCGATTTGTACCGGCTTGGTGACCCTGAAGAGTTGGAATATATGGGAATTCGGGATTATTTCTCAGCAGACGCGCTTTGTCTCGTGGAGTGGCCGGAAAAAGGGAGTGGTGTTTTACCTGAGCCTGATCTCCGTGTTGAGTTGCGGACTGCTGAGTATGTCCGTGAAGTTCGGTGGAAAGCCTGTTCGCCGAGAGGGGAGGCAATTTGCGCTGCGCTTCTGAATCATTAAGTTTTTTGAGCAGTTTAACTGAGTGAGGTTGTCCACAATGCCGTTGGAGTTAGTAAAGGGCGGGTTAGCCAGAATGGCCAGTTTTGTTTGTGGCAGGGTTGATTGGCGCTCGCTTGGGTGCAGCGTACTGCTTGGGTTGTTTTGTTCTGCTGCCTCCGCCGTTGATATTTTAGGAGGGCGAATCTGGCCTGCTCCCGATCATACGCGTTTGGTGCTGGACTTGTCGGCGGCGACGCAATACAAGGTGTTTACGCTGTCTAATCCGGATCGGGTGGTGATTGATGTGAAGGGGGCGCAATTAAAAGGTCGTCTGGCATTAGATGGGTTGGAAAAAACCCAGATAGACCGGATTCGCACAGCGCCCCGGGGAACAGGAGATTTTCGTGTGGTGTTGGATGTGATGCGTAAGACCGCGCCCAAGAGCTTCCTGTTGCAACCAAATCAACAATACGGAGACCGACTGGTTGTTGATCTGTATGACCAGGATAAAGTACCGGCGGACGAAGTGGTAGAGGTGGTGCCTGATGTTGAGAAAAAGCGGGTTGACCTGACCGAAAAGCGGGACCTTGTTATCGTCATAGATGCAGGTCACGGGGGGGAAGATCCGGGCGCAATCGGGCCGGGTGGCGTCAGGGAGAAAAACGTCGTTCTCGCGATTTCCAAACAATTGGATGCACTGATCGATAAAACTCCGGGCTATGGCGGCAAGTTGACCCGTACTGGGGATTATTATGTGGGGCTTCGTAATCGCACCAAATTAGCCAGAAAGCATAATGCGGACTTGTTCGTTTCCATTCATGCCGATGCCTTTAAAAAGCCACAGGCAAAAGGGGCTTCGGTGTATGCACTCTCTAAACGTGGAGCAACCAGTGAAACGGCACGCTGGCTTGCGGCGAGTGAGAATCGCGCTGACTTGATTGGTGGTGTCGGTGGCGTGAGCCTCGGCGACAAGGATGAAGTGCTTGCGGGGGTTTTGCTGGATTTATCGATGACGGCCAGCATGAAGGCCAGTTTGGGGATTGGTGATGAAGTGCTCCAATCGGTTGGTCGTGTGAGCAAATTGCACAAAAAGCGTGTGGAACAGGCTGGTTTTGTGGTTCTTAAATCACCCGATATTCCTTCGATTCTGGTGGAAACCGGCTTTATATCAAATCCGGTAGAGTCCAGAAAATTAAATTCGAGGAAGTATCAAAAAAGGATGGCTGAGGCCATTTATCGTGGATTGCAAAAGTATTTTCAGGTTAATGCGCCTGTAGGAACTTACGTCGCATGGCAGCGTGACCGCGGTCAAGAAGACGGTTTTATGGCCTATAAAATCCAGCGTGGTGATACCTTGTCAGAAATCGCGAAACGAACCCGTGTTTCGGTTGCACAATTGCGTAAAATCAATGGGTTAAGCTCTGACAGCATTCAGATCGGGCAAGTGATTAATATCCCGGCATCGTAGATATCCGGGAAATTAAAAAACTTTGCTCCCTTGAATTTCGCCATTCGAAGCCAAATATTGGTGTACTGCTTTATTTTCGGTTAATTTTTATGTATGTCCATTTCTCACAGTAACCCCATGAGCTTATAGCGATTTCATGAGTCGAATTCATACTTTGTCGCCCCGCCTGGCAAACCAGATAGCCGCTGGTGAAGTGGTGGAGCGGCCTGCCTCTGTAGTAAAAGAACTGCTTGAAAATGCCCTTGACGCCGGAGCACGAAAGGTGGACATCGATGTTGAGTCCGGTGGTGTCAAGCTGATTCGTATTCGGGATGATGGTGAAGGCATCCATTGCGATGATTTACCGCTGGCCTTGAGTCGTCATGCCACCAGTAAAATAGAAGAACTGGAAGATTTGGAAGCCGTAGCCTCATTGGGGTTTCGGGGAGAAGCGCTTGCGAGTATCAGCTCCGTGTCCAGACTGACCCTCGCTTCAAAGCAACGCAGTAGTGAACAAGGTTGGTCCGTTTATGCCGAGGGGCGGGATATGGCCACACAGGTTTCACCGGCTGCACACCCCCAGGGTACAACAGTTGAAATGCGAGATTTATTTTTCAACACCCCTGCGAGAAGGAAGTTTCTTAAAACCGAAAAAACAGAGTTTGGTCACCTTGAAGAGGTCGTCAAGCGACAAGCGCTGAGTCGGTTTGAAACGGCTTTCACTTTACGGCATAACCAGAAAGTAGTGCTTGGTCTGCGCCCTGCCGTAAGTGTTCGTGACAAAGAAATGCGTGTTGCTTCTGTTTGTGGCAAAGCATTTATGGAGAATACAACACCCATCCAGATCCAAGCCTCCGGGATGCATTTATACGGTTGGGTCGCGTTGCCGACCTTTTCCCGCAGTCAGGCGGATTTGCAATATTTTTTCGTTAATGGTCGCGTAATCCGGGATAAACTGGTGACACACGCGATTCGGCAGGCCTATCAGGATGTGCTTTATCACGGTCGCCACCCCGCTTATGTTCTGTATCTGGATCTTGATCCAGCCAGTGTTGACGTGAATGTTCATCCCACCAAGCATGAAGTACGGTTTCGGGATGGACGTATGGTTCATGACTTTATCTTTCGCTCGTTGCACAAAGCATTGGCAGATGTGCGCCCTGAAGCCGCATCAGAGGGCAGTCTGCCCGTTGCGAGTGAACTGTCCCCGGGGGCGGAATCGGGCGAAGGGCGCGGAGATGCATCCCGTCTATGGCCGTTATCTGATTCTGCCCCGGCCTCTGGTCAGTCGGTAGCAAACTTGAGTGCACCAGCGGAAGCCGCCGGGTTTGGCGCTCAGACCAGTATGGGGTTCAAGTACAACACCGATCGTCAGCCTGCAAATGGTTCGGGTAATTATGTTCGTGAGGGCGAAAACCCGCTATCCGATCCAGCCAGGTTTGCAAATCAGCGGGAATTGTATGGTCAACTGCGCTCCCCTCAGCCATTAGCTGGGCAGGAGGAGGTTCCGCCACAATCGGATCATCCGTTAGGCTATGCGATTGCCCAGTTACATGGTGTCTACATTCTATCCCAGGCTCGAGATGGTTTGATCGTCGTTGATATGCATGCAGCTCATGAACGTATTACTTATGAGCGGATGAAGCAAGCGTACTATAGTGAGGACATAAAGGCGCAACCATTGTTGGTGCCATTGACATTGTCGGTCAGTAAACGCGAGGCTGACATGGCTGAGCAGAATCAGGGATACCTAGCGTCTCTGGGGATGAGTCTTGAGCGAATGGGGCCGGAAGCCGTTGTTGTCCGCCAGGTGCCTTCAATGTTGATCAATGCCAATGTCGAGCAGCTGGTTCGGGATGTCATTGCGGATATCTGTGAGCATGGGTGTACTGCGAGAGTCAATGAGTTTGTTAACGAGTTGATGGCGACCATGGCGTGTCATGGTTCAGTGCGCGCAAATCGTCAGTTATCGATTCCGGAAATGAATGCACTCCTCCGTGATATGGAGGATACTGAGCGCAGCGGGCAATGTAATCATGGCAGGCCAACCTGGACGCGTTTGTCAATGAAGGAGCTGGATAAGCTGTTCCTTAGAGGCCGCTAGGAATAAGCTAATAGGCTGGCAGGTCAGCAGCAGGTACTGATACGGTAAAATGAGATTGACGGAAAGCATAAATTGAGTGGATATCATATTTCGGGCAAAAAAGGGGAGTACTGTGACAAGTGATGATCAGGTACTCGACTCAGTGTCGGGAACCATGGCTCGAAAATCGCCCCCGGATCGAGGTTCTGTCATCTGTTTGATGGGGCCGACAGCCTCGGGCAAAACTGATTTGGCCGTTTCTCTGACGGAAAGGCTCCCGTGCGATATCGTGAGTGTTGATTCTGCCCTGATATACAAAGGCATGGACATCGGTACCGCTAAACCGGATGCTGAACTGCTTGCCCGTGCTCCGCATCGTTTGATTGATATTATCGATCCCGCGCAAGTTTATTCCGTTGCGGAGTTTCGCCAGGATTGTCTGCGCGAAATTAACGACATTATCCGTAAAGGTCGCATCCCCCTGTTAGTGGGGGGAACGATGATGTATTTCAAGGCGCTGTTACAAGGCATTGCGCCACTTCCCCCGGCAGATGAGGCAACCCGTCAGCGTTTATTGCAAGAGGCGGCAAGGGATGGGTGGTCTGCGCTATACCAACGTTTGCTAAAAATTGACCCGCAAGCGGCACGAGGTATGCATGAAAATAATCATCAGCGCTTGTTAAGGGCTCTGGAAGTGTATGAGATTTCGGGAAAGCCGATTTCGGCATTGTGGGCAGCCGAAACTTCCGGTCAATCCTCTGGTCATATTACTGAAGAATTACCGAATGATAATAGCGCTGGACAGCTCGCAACATCGAATTACACTAAATGGGAAGAGGAATCCTTTGGAGGCCTGCCATATAATGTAGTAAACTTGGCGGTTTCTCCTAAGCAGAGAAGTGATTTGCATGCTCGAATTGCGCTTCGTTTCAATATGATGTTGGAAGCAGGGTTCATAGACGAGGTCAAGGCACTTTATGAAAGGGAAGACCTGAATCTGTCGTTACCGTCAATGCGCTGTGTTGGCTATCGTCAGGCTTGGGAATATCTGGATGGCCACCATACCTATGAAATTATGATTGAAAAAGGTGTGGCAGCTACGAGACAATTGGCGAAACGTCAGCTCACCTGGTTAAGAGGGTGGCCTGAACTGCGCTGGTTTTACACGGAAGACGAAAAACTGCTCGATAATGTGCTTGATACGATCCGTTTATCATTGCCGATAACGTGACCAAGTCACGTCATCTATTGGGCGAATTACGACGGGTGGGTTATCAAGAGCCTGTTTTTTCTGTGGGATATGCCACGTTATTTAGAATTTATAAGTAGACAACAGGAGAACTAACATGTCAAAAGGGCACTCTCTACAAGACCCTTACCTCAATGCATTGCGCAAGGAGCGAATCCCCGTTTCAATCTTTTTAGTAAACGGAATCAAACTTCAGGGTCAAATTGAGTCATTTGATCAATTTGTTATTTTGCTGAAGAATACCGTTAGCCAAATGGTATACAAACATGCCATATCCACTGTTGTGCCGGCACGTAATGTCCGTGTGGCCCAGCCTGGTCAAAATGAAGGAGAGGAAGGCAATAGCTGATCCTTTCAACCTTGAGGAGTTACTACTGATTGTTTGATCGTCCTGATTCAGGTGAGCGGGCTGTCCTCGTTCATCTGGATTTTCATCGTGATTCAGAAAAAGAAGACCCGCAGGAATTCAAAGAGCTCGTTGTTTCCGCTGGCGTCGAACCCGTGGACTTTGTGACAGGCGTCCGGGATCAGCCGAGTCCCCGCTACTTTATTGGTACCGGTAAGCTTGACGAGTTAAAGTCTGTTGTGGAAGCCCATGAAGCCGAGCTGGTTCTTTTTAATCATTCGTTATCCCCCAGCCAGGAACGAAACCTGGAGAAAGAGCTAAAATGCCGGGTAATTGATCGAACTGGATTGATCCTCGATATTTTTGCTCAGCGAGCACGTACCCATGAGGGTAAGCTTCAGGTCGAATTAGCCCAGTTAGAGCATTTGTCGACTCGATTAATTCGAGGTTGGACGCACCTGGAGCGGCAAAAAGGGGGGATTGGCCTGCGTGGTCCAGGCGAAACCCAATTGGAAACTGACCGTCGCTTACTTCGTGCGCGAATTAAGGCGATCAATGCCAGGTTGGAGCGTGTTAGAAAGCAGCGAGAGCAGGGGCGCCGTTCCCGTAAGCGCGCAGAGATTCCATCAGTATCGTTGGTGGGTTATACCAATGCGGGTAAATCCACGCTGTTTAACAAGATCACAGATGCGGCGGTTTATGCCGCTGATCAGCTCTTTGCGACCCTCGATCCCACCTTGCGCAGAATTGAAATGGATAACGTTGGTCCTGCAGTGTTGGCAGACACGGTCGGTTTTATTCGCCATTTGCCGCATAAACTTGTTGATGCATTTCGGGCTACGCTTGAAGAAACGGTTAATGCCGATCTATTGTTACATGTGATTGATTGTGCTGATGAAGATCGGTTTGACAATATTGAGCAGGTTGAGTCTGTATTGTCGGAAATTGGCGCGGCAGATATTCCAACCCTCAAGGTCTACAACAAAACAGATTTGTTGGAAAGCCCGCAATGTAGAATAGATCGGGATGAAGATGGTGTGCCCGAAAGGGTCTGGGTTTCGGCGGTAACAGGGCAGGGTGTTGATCTTTTGTTTCAGGCGATGGGCGAGCTGCTCGGAGCCGAATATTTTGAAAATATACTCGCGCTCACACCCGCTCAAGGTCGACTTAGGGCTCGACTGTTTGAGCTGAATGCGGTTCGTAGGGAGCATTATGATGATCAAGGAAACTGCAATCTGGATGTGAAGCTTCAGAGGCGTGACTGGAATCAATTGTTGCGGCAACTGGAAATCAGTGAAGATCAATTGTCCATGGTTGGCCCGGTTGTACATGACAGGGTCTAGTGGTTGAAAAAATCCAGCTAATCTGGAATTCGGCTTGCCCGAACGTAAGAAGATCAATAATATTGTCCCGGTTAAAGTGATTCCCCCGGAGAGCGATGTCTTCTTGCGTTACAGTTAAGGGGGGCCCAAATCGGAATTCCGTTTGGGCGACTATTAGATTTTTGACCTGACGTTTCATACTGAACAAATAATGGAGAATCATATGGCCTGGAATGAACCGGGTGGCAACCGAAATGATCAAGACCCTTGGGGGGGTGGAAATCGTGGTGGAGACCAAGGTCCACCCGACATTGATGAGGCTTTGAAAAAAGGAATGGAGAAGCTGAATTCGCTGTTTGGCGGCGGGCGGGGCAGTAACAGCTCCAGAAGTAATGGCTCTGGTGGCGGTGGTGCAGCCGCTGGTGGTATCTTTGTTTTGTTGCTGCTGGTTTTCGTTATCGTGGCCGTGTTTCAGTCTGTATACACTGTCAATGAGCGTGAACGGGCTGTTGTTCTAAGATTCGGTAAGTACAGCGATACGATTGGTCCTGGTCTGCAGTTCAAAATTCCATTTATTGATAAAGTTCAGATGGTTGACGTTACTCGAGTTCGGTCCGCGAATTCTCAGGGGCATATGTTGACCGAAGACGAGAACATTGTTGAGGTGGTCCTCCAGGTGCAATATGTGGTGAGTGACCCCCGAGCGTTTGTGCTTGATATCCGTGATGCCGAGCGCACCCTGGATTATGCAATAGACAGCGCATTGCGCCATGAAGTCGGCAGCTCTGAATTGAATCAAGTGCTGACTGAAGGTCGATCTGCTCTGGCGATTCGAGTTCAGGAGCGTCTCCAGCAATTCCTGGTTAACTACAAATCAGGCTTATCAGTAAGTAAGGTTAACATCGAAGATACTTACGCACCGAAAGAAGTTCAGGCCGCATTCCGGGATGTTCAAAGTGCGATCGAGGATGAGCAGCGCGAGATCAACCAGGCTGAACAGTACAAGAATAAAATTGTACCGGAGGCTCGAGGGGGGGCTCAACGTATACTCGAAGAAGCCAGTGCGTATAAAGAAGAGGTTATTGCAAAGGCTGAAGGTGAAACAACTCGTTTCCTGAAGTTGCTGGCCGTTTACGAAGATGCGCCGGAAGTGACACGTGAACGTATGTATATCGACACGCTGCAAAAAGTGATGAGTAAAGCCAGTAAGGTTGTTGTTGATGTTCAGGGCGGTAACAACATGATGTATCTGCCTTTGGACAAGCTGCTGGAAAGAGCACCTGCCAGTCTGAATGTACCTTCGTTTAGATCGGATGCATCCTCGGTTGATATCCAGGCTCTAGCCGACAGAGTTCTGGAAGAGTTGCGAAGCAGACCTACAACCACAACCAGCAGAAGGGGGCGATAAATATGGGTAATAAATCATTAGTAATTGCTGTTTTGGGCTTGGTTGGTTTTTGGATTGTCAGTTCCTGCCTGTTTATTGTAAACGAGCCAGAGCGTGCTGTACTGCTGCGTTTTGGTAAGTTGCACCACGCCAATATTGATCCCGGCTTGCATTTCAAGCTGCCCGTTGGCATTGATGAGGTCAGAAAGTTTGACACGCGGGTTCTGGCACTGGATTCAACGCCTCGGGAGTACCTGACAGTTGAGCAAAAGCCGCTGGTAGTTGATTCTTATGCAACATGGCGAATTGTAGATGTAGCGAAGTTCTATACCTCTACCTCGGGAGATGAAAGCCGCGCTGCGCGCCTGTTGTCTTCTCGAATAGATAACGGTTTGCGAGATCAGTTTGGTGTTAGAACAATGCATGAAGTGATTTCGGGTCAACGAGATGAACTCATGCATGAGATTACCGAAATTATTGATCAGTTTACCCGCAGTGAGTTTGGGATTGAGGTTCTGGATATTCGGGTTAAGGCGATTGACTTACCTACGGACGTAAGTACGGATGTGTTCCGAAGAATGCGAACTGCCCGGGAAAAAATTGCTCAGGACCATCGCTCGAAAGGTAAGGAACTTGCGGAAGGTATCCGCGCTGATGCAGATCGCCAACAAACGATAATTGAAGCGCAAGCCTACAAAGAGTCTGAGCGCATTCGTGGTGAAGGTGATGAGATAGCTGCAAAAATTTACGCAGATGCATACAGCAGGAACCCCGAGTTTTATGCTTTTCACCGAAGTCTTAAAGCCTATGAAGAAACGTTTTCCTCCAAGGCGGACTTGATGGTGATTGATCCGGAAAGTGAATTTTTCCGGTATTTAAAGCATCGCTCACTAAATCAATGAGCTAGTGGTATTGCCTTGGTACACAGGCTTCGTTCTTGAGTGTGAAGTTTGAATGCACCGGGGAGCACTGCTAACAAAACCGGAAATCTGATATAGACTAATTCAGATTTTCGGTTTTTTTGTGTGCCATAAAGAGGTAAAATCAGCCGCGCGCGAAACAGGTCTGAAAAATGAGCGAAATGTGGCAGGATTTAGCAGTAGCATTTAGTTTAATGCTGGTTATTGAAGGCATCATTCCTTTTTTATACCCGAATCGCTGGAAGAATATGGTGCGCGCCCTTTCCCAGATTGATACGCTGACCATGCGTATTATTGGTCTGGTTAGTATGGTAGTGGGGGTTGGGTTACTGTATTGGGTGAGGTAACCGATTTTCAACCCGGGAAATAAGACTGGCCGCCGTTTCAATGGTGCGAACAAACGGTGGTTCATTGAGAACTTAATCTGTTCAGGATAGTAAATGACTTTGTTTGATAGATGGCTGTTACCGGACGGGGTAGAAGAGCTACTACCTCCTCAAGCCTGGGCAGCAGAAACACTTCGACGCCGCTTGCTTGATGTTTATCGCAATTGGGGATACGAGCTAATCACACCGCCATTGATTGAATACCTTGAATCACTTCTCACAGGTACAGGCAATGATCTCGATTTACAGACTTTTAAAGTTACGGATCAATTAACCGGAAGACTTATGGGCGTGCGTGCGGATATTACACCCCAAGCCGCGCGAATTGACGCCAGGTGCTGGAAGTCAGATGCTGTTAATCGTTTTTGTTATGCGGACAGCGTATTGCACGCGTTGCCTGAAAACCAGATAACAGGTAGAAGTCCATTACAGATTGGTTGTGAATTATTTGGCAGTGAATCTGAGTTGGCTGATGTGGAAGTGATCCGCTTGATGGTGGAAACCGTCAGAACTGCCAAAATTGGCGTGCCACATTTAAACCTGTCTCATGTTGGTATCTATCAAGGGCTACTGGCACAAGCAAATGTGAGCCACGCTGTTGAGCGGCTTCTGATTGATGCTTTGCAAAGGAAATCTGTGCCTGACTTGGAACGGTTGACCGAGACCCACATTGCCGATACTGAATTGGCCAAAATGCTTCATGCACTTCCGACTCTTGTGGGGAATGCCTCAATCCTGGAGCAAGCGCAGTCCTTATTGCATAATGCGGGCGCAAGCGTACTGGAAGCAATTGAGAGTCTGTCCAGCATTGCCGAACAGCTGAGTGAATTTTTCCCGGATGTGGTCATGAGTTTTGATCTGTGCGAGCTGCGAGGTTACAACTATCATACCGGATTGGTCTTTGCTGTGTTTGTACCGGGGTATGGTAAAGCAGTCGCGAAGGGCGGGCGCTATGATGCGGTTGGTCGTGAGTTTGGAAGAGCGAGATCAGCCACCGGGTTTAGTGCGGACTTAAAAACGCTGGTCACGCGGACTGAGCTGGAAAGTCGGCGCTCCGGGATTTTTGCTCCCCTTGATTCTTGCAAGGACTTGCTGGAAACGATTGGTAAACTCAGGGAAACGGAAAAGATCGTACAGGCCTTAAGTTCGGATGATGATCCTGTTGGTCTGGGGTGTGACCGCAAGCTTGTTAAGCAAAATGGACAATGGCTTGTAGAAAACCTGTAGCAATGCTGCGGGGATTGAACTTATTTTCGTGTAACGCGAACTCATATTGAATCTGATCAAAGCTGAGACAAAGTCATGGGTAAGAATGTAGTGGTGCTGGGCACCCAATGGGGAGACGAGGGTAAAGGAAAGATCGTTGACTTGCTGACAGAACAGGTGTCCGCAGTTGTACGTTTTCAAGGTGGTCATAATGCAGGCCATACCTTGGTCATCGATGGTGTCAAAACGGTTCTTCACCTGATTCCGTCGGGAATCTTACGTGAGAATGTGCAATGCCTCATTGGTAATGGTGTTGTATTGGCTCCGGATGCACTGCTGAAAGAGATACGAGAGCTTGAAGAGAAGAGCGTTCCGGTTCGGGATCGGTTGCGGATCAGTGCGGCTTGTCCATTGATTCTGCCCATTCATGTTGCACTGGACCAAGCTCGTGAGAAAGCCCGGGGCTCAGATGCGATTGGTACAACTGGTCGTGGGATTGGGCCTGCATACGAAGATAAAGTTTCTCGACGTGGGCTGCGAGTGGGTGACTTGTTCCAGGCCGAGCGGTTTGAAGAAAAACTGCGTAAGATAATGGAATACCATAACTTCATGCTCAAGAACTATTACCAGGCAGAAGACGTCTGTGTAGAAAAAACCCTTGAGGATGCTCTGGCCTGGGCAAAAGAACTGCAGCCTATGGTGTGCGATGTTGTTGATGCCTTGCATGCGGGGCGTAAAGATGGTGCAAACCTGTTGTTTGAAGGTGCTCAAGGGTCGCTGTTGGATATTGATCATGGCACATATCCCTTTGTAACTTCTTCCAATACAACAGCAGGTGGTACCGCAACCGGAAGTGGTTTCGGTCCTCTGTATCTGGATTACATTCTGGGGATTACCAAGGCGTACACAACTCGTGTTGGTTCAGGTCCATTCCCCACCGAGCTGTTTAACAGCGAGGGTGAGCATTTGGCTAAGAAGGGACACGAATTTGGCGCGACGACTGGCCGTCCTCGTCGATGTGGCTGGTTTGATGCAGTGGCATTGCGTCATGCGATTCAAATTAACAGTGTTTCTGGTATCTGTCTTACCAAGCTTGATGTTCTCGACGGGCTGGAGACGGTTAAGGTATGTACCGGTTATCGCTACAAAGGTGAAGAGCTGTTACGACCGCCAGTTGACTGCGCTGATTTTGCTGACATCGAACCCGTGTTTGAAGAGCTACCCGGTTGGACCGAGAGCACGTTGGGGGCAAAACGTCTTGAAGATTTGCCGGAGAATGCCCGAGCTTACATCAAGTTCCTTGAAGACCAGATTGAAGCGCCTATTGATATTATTTCGACCGGGCCAGATCGTAACGAAACGATTGTTCTGAGACACCCCTTCGCTTAAAAGCTAAAAGGATGGCGCTAAGGTTTGTATGTAAATGCCACCTTCAGCGCCATTTTTTAAGAGGCGCGTTTGGTGGCCACAAAAGTTGCTCTCAATGGGGCTGGATAACCTTCGATAGTGCGTTTGGAATCGTTGGGGTCGAGGAAGTCTGACAAGGATTGAAACGTCATCCAAGGCGTTGCACGTTGTTCATTCAGGCTGGTTTGGTTCAAGTCAACACATTTAATGTCTGTGAAGCCAACACGCTCCAGCCAGGTGGAGAGTGTTGGACAGCTCGGTAAAAACCATACATTTCGCATCATGGCATAGCGGTCTGCAGGCATCAGGCTATAACCGTCCGGCCCATCTACGACCAGGGTTTCAAGGACAAGCTCACCCCCTGCTTTTAGTGCGCCCTTCAATTCGTATAAATGATCTATCGGTGAGCGGCGGTGGTAGAGTACGCCCATAGAGAATACAGAATCGAAAGCCTCCAGATTTTCCGGTATCTCCTCCATTTTGAAGGGCAGATAGTCGACGGGTAATGTCATCCCGGCATACCGTTTCACTGCGAGAAATTGCATCAGAAACAGCGTGCTGGGATCGATACCGATAACACGCTTCGCCCCCGCACCCAGCATGCGCCAGCAGTGGTACCCCGAGCCACAACCGACATCCAGAATCAATCTGTCTTTAAGGTTTGATAAATGCGGGTGAACTCGATCCCATTTCCAATCTGAGCGCCATTCCGTGTCGATTTCCGTGCCGAAAAACTCAAATGGCCCTTTGCGCCAGGGCATTAATGATTTTAGCCCGTCTGTCAGACGCTTTTGCTCTTCGTTGGTTAGTGGGTCTCCACTCGCCAGGCGAATGGCATTGTGATTAAAATCAACAGAGACTTGCTTCAGGTCTGGCAGGTTAGCCAGTGCGGAAATCCATTCATCCATTTTGCCGTGTGGAGCTGCAATCAGTTTATCGTTCAACATTTCACGCAGTTGTGGTGACCAGTTTTCCAAACGACTGTGTTCTACATATTCGATCAGGTTGTCATAAACTTCTTCGAGATTAAACATGGGCTAGGTTATTTAACAGCAATGAGTGATATAAAGTTAAAGCACTGATACCAGGTGTGAATTGCACTGAACCCGGCATTCGTAAGACGGGTTTGATGGTCACTAAGTGTCTCTGGGATCAATACGTTTTCGATGGCAGAGCGTTTTTGGCTGATCTCCAAATCACTGTATCCATTCGCTCGCTTGAAGTCTTCATGCAGTGAGGTGAGCGCTGCCTGTGTAGTACTCTGTTCGGATCGTACTTTTTCGGAAAGTACCAATACTCCACCTGGTACCATTGATTTATTGAGTCTGGCCAAGAGCTGGCTGCGCTTCTCAAGCGGGATAAACTGCAATGTAAAGTTCAACACGATGACTGAGGCTTTTTCGTACTGAACGTTATCAATATCCTGACATACCAGTTCAACCGGAGTTGGCGCGTTATCCAGTTCGATATAGTGATTGCATTTTTCCAGCATGGCTTCGGAATTATCGATAGCGATGATCTTTGCATCGGGATGTTGCTTCAGGCCGTGGCGAACAGCCAGTGTAGAGGCGCCGAGAGAACAGCCCAGATCATAAGCAACCGTATTGACTTGATAGTACCGATGGGCAATCAGTTCAAGCATGGGAATTATCGTGGTATAGCCGGGCACCGAGCGGCGTATCATATCCGGGAAAACGCGAGCGACAGACTCGTCGAAGGCAAAATCGGGTACTGGGCCTAGAGCTTTTGCGTACAAATCATCGCGTTTTGGCGAGGTGTCTTCACTCATCCGCATACTCCACTGTTGTGTATTCAAGCATTATTGACCGGTGGTGCATTTTATGCCCCGGTTTTTGTAGTCTACGATCAGAGCCCGCATCTGCGGATCTGTGTCCGAAACCACGACGATGAAGCCTTCTTTACAGATTGCCGTTTGCACAGAAGGCTTCGTTGAAAGGCGGTGGCTGTCACCTTGTTGCAGAAATATGGCTTTGTATTCTGCTATCACTACATCCTCTTTATTGTCGGTATGCCTGATTTTTCCAGTCATCTCAAGTGATACGACGGTAACGATAATGGTGACTATTATGGTAATCACGATTGCAATCGGTTGAATACCTGTATCTTCTACATCGGGCCGTTCTTGCATAGTTTTCATTCCTGTTATTCGTCCTGAGATTCAGTCGTGCATCTGTAGATTGATTACTTTGGCGTTTGGAATTTAATCAGTAAAGTGAAATAGGTTGTTCATCCAAAGCTGCCTCTTGCTCCCGTAGTTCAAGAATATGATCCGACCAGAACCTTCCTCCAGCGAACCATGGGAAATGTTTGGGAAATGCTGGATCATCCCAGCGCTTGGCGAGCCATGCCGCATAGCGAATAATTCGAAATGAGCGCAGGCTTTCGATCAGTACGGTTTGCCGCGTATCAAATTCGCTGAATTCTTCATAGCCCTCGACCAGCTCGCTGAATTGGCGTCGTTGTTCATCCTTTTCACCGGATAAAAACAACCATAAATCCTGGATGGCTGGACCATTGAATGAGTCATCAAAGTCGACAAAAAATGGGATATCTTCGCGCACCAGGATATTCCCGACATGACAGTCACCATGCAGCCGGAGAGCGGGAAACTGCCACTCAGATGCAATACTCGCGACCTTGTCCAGGATTTGACCGGTTGATTTCTCATAGGGTAATCTCAATTCCGGGGGTAAAAAATCACTGCGTAGAATTGCCGTTCGTGCACTTTCGATCTCGGCCGCCATATCAAGGGAAAGTCGGTGCTCAAATGTTTTTATGCTTCCGCAGGCGTGAATTCTTGCGATATAACGACCGAGTTGAATAAGGTTGTCCAGGTCTCCCAAGTCCGGTGCTCTGCCCGTTCTTCTGGGGTAAACAGCCATGACAAAGGGGCCAGAGGCAAAAAGCGTTTGGCCCGCGATTGTCATCGGGGGGACAGCGGGTATCTCAAGTTCGGCCAATTCCTGGGTAAATTGATGTTCTTCCAGAATTTGCGCGTCGCTCCACCGGTTTGGGCGATAGAATTTAACGATAACCGGGTCACTGTCCTCCAGGCCCACCTGGAAAACGCGGTTCTCATAGCTGTTCAGTGTGATTATGCGTGCATCTGTTAAAAAGCCGAGAGATTCAACGGCATCCAATACGGCATCCGGCGTTAATTGCTCGAATGGGTGGCCTGACTCCGGTGTTAGAATCTGATCGGTCATGTTGTGCTCCAGGAACTTCGGGTCGAATCCGCGGCATAGTACCACATTTAGTTTCAGTCTTTGGCAGATTTAGTGCTTGTTGTCATGCTGCGTAGCTGTGCTCAGAGCAGATGACTTAAGTTGCGCTATAATCTTGGCCATAACCCTTTGATTATAACCTCATAGCGAGTCCAGATTTAATTATGCAACACACATGGATGGAAAACTTGGCGCTGTTAATCGGTCGAATTTTTATGGCATGTCTCTTTTTTCTGGCAGGCCTTGGTAAGTTATATAATTACGAGGGGACTCAGATTTATATGGAGATTATGTCAGTACCCGGCTCGTTGTTACCCTTTGTGTTGATTTTGGAGTTGGCAGGGGCTCTCGCAATTGCGCTCGGGATTTTTGTGCGTCCGATTGCTCTGGTTCTGGCAGTTTTTTGTGTTTTAGCCGCAATTTTCTTCCATTTCGACTTTTCGCAGAGAATTGAGTTTTCAATGTTTATGAAAAACCTGGGATTGGCGGGGGGGTTACTGTTCTTGTTTGCGACCGGGCCCGGAAACTGGCGTTTGCTGAACCGGGAACTGAAACCTTGAGCCTTTGCGCTGAGGATTAAATTGACTCCAACTGGATAAAACGAGACCCGCCAGCGTCGCGATACCGCCAAAAATATGGTGCCAGTAGAGGGTTTCATTCAAAACCATGTTTGCCAGTAATGCCGTGAACACCGGTATCAAGTAGCTGAAAATGGAGGCTATCCCCGGGCCCACCTGACGTATGCCGAAATTCCACAAAATATAGGCTGCAGCCGATGGAAAGATCCCAACATAGGCCAGTATCCAGAATAGCTCCCCGGATAGATCCGGTATTTTCGAGGATGTGCTGTTGCTGAAGAGAAAAAATGGCAGCAACAAAAAAAGCCCAATACTGACCTGTACACAAAACAGCGCGAAAGGAGGGAGTTCCGGCTGCCATTTTTTGAGTAAAACCGAATAGAGTGACCAGCACGCCACTGCAGCCCCCATAATTAAATCTCCCGGGTTGAACTTCAGCGCAAATAGAGCGCTGAGTGCGCCTCCGCTCAATATGATCAGTGTCCCCAGCAAGCTGATGCCAGCACCGGTAATTTCTGTTGCAGAAGGCCTCCAGGGCAACAACATCATACTGAACAGGATTGTACCTACCGGTAACGCGGTATTCACGAGCGTGATATTGATTGCGGTTGTGAAGTGTGCTGCGCTATAGAGAAGCGAGTTGTAGCAGGTGATGCTCAAAAATGACAATATGACCAAGTGCCAAAGCTGGCGCTTGATTTCAACCTGATAGCGAATAAGGTATCGCAAGGTAAGCGGCAGGAACAGTGTGAATGGAATGGCCCAACGCCAAAATGCGAGGCTGACGGGATCAATCAGGTGGCTGCTTAGCTTGGCTGCAATGGCGTTGCCGGCCCAGAAAAACGAAGTCAATATCAGTCCAGTCAGGGCCAGCGCGGTCGATTGATTGGAATTTGCAGAAGGAAAAGCAGGCATCTTTTATCTCTATAATGATGGCTCTTAATTGAGTGTTCGAGTGTTTTTGGCAGGGGGCTCGTTATCTGGTGAGGTTGGCTGCACCTTGGCACTCATGTTTTGCATTTTCAAGGTAGATGAGAAAACAGCAGTCGTAAGTAAAATTTGTGGTCGATTATGTTAACAGGAAAAATTGATTCATGCTGAAAGTGGATGTTGTCGTTATTGGCGGCGGCTTGGTTGGTCTTGCTATTGCTCGTGCTCTGGCCGTGGAGGGGTATCAGGTTGTTTTATTTGAGCGAAATAACCTTCCCGGAGAGGAAACTTCGTCCCGAAATAGCGAAGTGATTCATGCGGGGATCTATTATCCACAACAGAGTCTGAAAGCAGAGCTCTGCGTTCGCGGTAAGCAATTGTTGTATGACTACTGTGAGCGTCACAAGGTTGCTTATCATAGATGTGGCAAGTTTATAGTGGCCACGAATGAAGCCCAGATAGGACAGTTGGAGCGAATTAAACACAATGCGATGTTGAATGGCGTGACCGACCTTGACCGATTGTCACGCAGGGCGTTTTCGGATGATTTACCTGGAATATCTGCACTTGAAGCCCTTTATTCGCCTTCAACTGGAATTGTCGACAGTCACGGGCTCATTCAGGCCTATTTTGCGGATGCGGAAAATGCAGGTGCCATGCTCTGTCTGCGTCACAATGTCCTGGAAGGAGCGGCTGCGAAGCACGAGTTCAGATTACAGGTGCGAGGACCGGATGGTGCTAATTTCTCTATTTTGTCGGAACATTTGATCACGGCTTCCGGCCTTCATTCCGAGCATGTGTTACAAACGCTATCCGGTCTGGATACAAAGCATATTCCATGTATCGGTTACGCCAAAGGCAGCTATTTTGCGTTGACTGGGAAAGTACCTTATCGGTCACTGATTTATCCTGTTCCCGAACCCGGCGGGCTTGGCGTGCACCTCACCCTGGATTTGGCCGGGCGAGCCCGATTTGGTCCTGATGTTGAGTGGGTTGAGCAACTCGATTACCGGGTTGATCATGACCGTAAAATCCGATTTGTTGAGGCGATTCGCCGGTATTGGCCTGATGTCCCGGTTCAGAACCTGACTGCAGAATATTCTGGAATCCGTCCGAAGTTGGTCAGGGCGGGAGAGCCGGATGCTGACTTTCTTATTCAAACTGCAGTGCAGCACCAAATCCCTGGTTTGATCAATTTGTTGGGTATTGAGTCTCCGGGGTTAACTGCAAGCCTGGCGCTGGCAGAGAGAGTTACGCAACTTTTTTGACAAACGTCAGCAGACCTAGAGCTTGGGCGGCGGGGTTCTGGCCAGGCAAAAAGCGCTTACCTTTGCTACATTCATCTGTTTTAGCAACATTCCCACGGATTCCAAGGTTGCCCCGGTTGTCATGACGTCGTCTACCAGCAGTACGTTTAGACCATTTAGCTGCTCTGCAACTCGGTCTTTGACGGTAAAAGCTTCCTTCAGGTTTTTGATTCGATCTTTCCGGGATAAGGCTGCCTGATTGGGCCTGGCCCGGTTATCCATACTCAGCCACCTGGAATGCACAGGAATACCTGAACGTTTTCCGATCGCTTTGCTCAATGTCTCGGTCTGACTGAAGCCTCTTTGTTTCCACTTGTTGCGGCTTTGGGGAATGGGCAAAATCACATCGACCTGATTTATTGTCTCCAGATTCAGAGATGTGTTAAGTAGTTGCCAATATAAATCGGCCAGGTTCGCGCAGATCTTTCCGGCATCCCGTCGGTGTTGATATTTATAGCGGTGCAGTAACTGTGCGATGGGAAAGCCGTAGTGAAAACAGGCGCGAACGGTGTCCAATTTGCTGGAATGGGTTCTGCAGGCTGCACAATCTGGAATCAGGCTTGACGTGGGAAGGGCGCAGCGTAAGCAATAAGTGAGATTCCACGGTAAATCCCTCAGGCAAGGTTCGCAAATCGAAAGTTTTGTTTTGCTGTCAGCCAGGCATAAATAGCAATGTCTGGGCAGGTTGCAGTAGTTCGTGTTAATAGAGCGGTTAACCAAAAAGTTGATTTTGGTTGACAGCGACAAGTGAGTCCGTAAGATATCGTCCATGATCTTTTTTAAGTTTCAAATCAATTCTGCATGATAACCAGCACCTGATTTGAAATAAACCTCAATTAAGGCGATTAATTCAAGGCGATTAATTATGGCAGCGACGTCTGAAATCCGACACGACTGGACTTTGAAAGAAGTTAACGCGCTTTTTGCGCTCCCGTTCAATGATTTGTTGTTTCAGGCGCAGACCGTGCACCGTCAACATTTTGACCCGAACGCGGTACAGGTTAGCACGTTGTTGTCGATCAAGACGGGGGCTTGTCCTGAGGATTGTAAATATTGCCCGCAAAGCGGCCACTACAACACAGGTCTCGAAAAAGAAAAACTTCTCGAGATTGAGAAGGTTGTCCAAGAAGCACAAACCGCCAAGGAAAAAGGGGCCACTCGGTTCTGCATGGGAGCGGCATGGCGTAACCCTCGGGAAAAGGATATGCCCTACGTTCTGGAAATGGTTCGCCGCGTCAAAGAGCTTAAGCTGGAAACCTGTATGACCTTGGGCATGCTGGATTCTGATCAGGCGCAATCTTTAAAAAATGCCGGCCTCGATTACTACAACCACAATCTGGATACCTCTGAGCAGTTCTACAACCACATTATTACCACCCGCACGTATGACGATCGATTGAAGACATTGGCAAACGTTCGGGATGCCGGTATGAAAGTTTGTTGCGGCGGCATTCTGGGTATGGGGGAGTCTGCGGATGACCGTTCCGGTTTGTTGATGCAGTTGGCGAATCTGCCCCAGCATCCGGAAAGTGTTCCGGTAAACATGTTGGTTAAAGTCCAAGGTACTCCACTGGAAGAAGTTGAAGACTTGGATCCGTTTGAGTTTATCCGCACGATTGCGGTGGCACGTATCATGATGCCTGCATCACATGTTCGTCTTTCTGCAGGACGGGAAGAAATGAATGAGCAAATGCAGGCGCTTTGTTTCATGGCTGGAGCGAACTCAATCTTCTATGGCGAGAAGTTGTTGACCACTGCAAACCCTGAGGCGGATAAAGACCGTATGTTGTTCCAGAAGCTTGGCATTCATCCGGAACCGTACACAACGGAACACAATGAAGATCAGGAAGAACATGCCATTATCGAAGCCATGGAGCACGAGCGAAACAAGCAGTTCTTTTATGATGCGAGTAAAAGTGCTTAAGCTCGGCCAGTGTTGTGTTGGGACTGCGTGTCCGTAAACGGAGAGCATAGATTGCCATGGCATTTGCACACCTGAAAAAAGATTTAGGCGTACGGAAAGAGCAGGGTTTGTTCCGTAAGCGGAGCACGTTGGGCTCGCCTCAGGATGTGAACGCCGTGCTGGATAATGAACGATATCTGTCGTTTTGTGCAAACGATTATCTCGGGCTCGCCAACCACCCTGAAATTGTTGAGGCATTCCAGGCCGCAAGTCGAAAATGGGGGGTAGGGGCCGGAGCGTCACACCTGGTTAGTGGTCATCATCTCGAGCACGAGCTTTTGGAGGATGCCTTGGCCAAGTGGCTGGGGCGTTCCCGTGTGCTGCTTTTCTCTACAGGCTACATGGCTAATCTGGGCACAGTCACTGCACTGCTCAGGCGCAGTGATACCGTGCTCCAGGATCGTTTGAACCATGCATCGTTACTGGATGCAGGTTTACTGTCTGGAGCGCGCTTTCAACGTTATTTGCATAATGATCTCGAGAGCCTCAAGGCTAAGCTGGCGAAGGCACCTGAAGGCGGTGAAAAACTTATCGTGACCGATGGTGTCTTCAGTATGGACGGCGATGTTGCGCCAGTTCGGGCTCTGGCTAAAGCTGCTCGGGAGCATGATGCCTGGCTTATGGTCGATGATGCCCATGGTTTCGGCGTATTGGGCCAGAATGGTGAAGGTCTGGTAAACTCTGAAGGGCTCGATGAGAATGATGTGCAAATTCTGGTAGGGACACTGGGAAAGGCCTTCGGAACTGCGGGAGCCTTTGTTGCGGGGAGTGACGAACTAATTGACTACCTCTCGCAATTTGCCCGGAGCTACATCTATACCACAGCAATGCCGCCTGCAATAGCGTCTGCGACAAACGTCGCATTGAGGCTTATCCAGGAAGAGGCATGGCGCCGTCAACACCTTTCTGAATTGATCACCCATTTCCGCACTGAAGCGCTGGGTATGAACCTCCAGCTACTGCCCTCTGAAACGCCCATTCAGCCCGTAATTGTTGGTGATAGCGAACTTGCTATTGCCTGGAACGAGCATTTAAAGTCGCTTGGACTCTGGGTTACAGCCATTCGCCCTCCCACAGTGCCTGCCGGTAGTGCTCGACTCAGAGTTACTTTTTCCGCTAATCATTCTATTGGCGATGTGGATCGGTTGCTACAGGGGCTTTGTTCCTGTTTGCAGCGTTGGCCTGTGGAAGCGGGTTAGGGTATGGCTGATTCTGCGCTAAAAGATCACACTGGTTTGGTGATTGTCAATGGTTGGGCGATGCCGGGTGTTGTCTGGGAACCGTTGTTACATGCACTGGCGTGTGGAAGAAGCATCACTCAGATTAATCTTGATCGGTCTTATTCGCTCGAGCAATGGTTGAGGCATCTGGCAGAAGTTTTACCAGAAAAAGCAGTGATTATTGGCTGGTCACTGGGTGCTCAGATTGCGATAGAGTACGCTGCCCGAAATCCGGAGCGGGTGCTCGCATTGACAGCACTGGCCAGTTCTCCCTGTTTTGTACAACGAGTTGGCTCAGGTTGGTTGGCCGGTCAGTCTGAGGATACGCTTAACGGGTTCCGGAGAATGGTTTCTTTGCCGCCTAAACGTCTTCTCTCGCGATTTCTTGCGTTGCAATCGCTTGGTGGTATGACGAAAACGGCCAATATCCTTGGACGCTTGCAGTCTCAGGACTTTGGGCCAGAATTGAGCCAAGACGTGTTGCACGCTGGATTAAATATACTTGCAGAATCTGATTCCAGAGAGGCGCTTCAATCGTTGTCGATTCCGGTGCAGTATATTCTGGGTGAGACTGACTCGGTTGTTAAGCTGAGTGCTGACCAGTTGCACGCAGTGAGTCATCAAATTCAGATTTCGGTTATCCCGGGAATGGGGCACTATCCATTTGGTAGCCTGGTTGATCAGATTGCCGCAAAATTATGCAGCTTCTGGTCTTCGTGTCCCCCGTCAGTTCAAACTATTGTGAAGGAGGCCATTCGAACAACGAATCCCCTTCCAGACTGTGAGAGGATGTAATGAGTGCCGCGAATGTAGAGTATAAGGTTGACTCTGTCTTGAATGCACCAAGTTCATTGGACGATATTCTGGATAAACGCTTGGTGGCCTCTTCCTTTTCGAAGGCGGCGAATACATACAATGCTGCTGCGCATTTGCAAAAAGCGGTGGCAACAAATCTGATGAAAACGGTTGATGCTGTTGGCTGGAGGCCCGAGCGTTGTGCAAAGGCGCTGGATATGGGCACGGGAACCGGTTACATGGCCCCGGTTATTAAACAGCATTTCGGTGTTGAAAGTCTAATCGCACTGGACTTGGCAGAAGGAATGTTGAATTTTGGTCAACGCCAACCCGATTGTCGCAGTGCGGTTGACGGGTTTGTCTGCGCAGATATTGAGAATCTTCCGTTTGCTGCGTCTCAATTTGACTTGATTTTTTCTTCCCTTGCGGTGCAGTGGTGTCACGCCTTTTCCACGGTCATTGAGCAGGTGGCTGATGCGCTGAAACCCGGTGGAACAGCCTGTCTTTCGACACTTCTTCAGGGGACGCTCCATGAATTGCAGTCCGCCTGGAGTGTGGTTGACGGATTTCAGCATGTGAATCAGTTCTTAACGATTGATGCGGTGAAACAAATCCTGGTCAATGCCAAAGGGGAATCATTTCAGGATTTCCGGGTTGTGCAGGAAACTCGAGAGCTACAGTATGATTCGGTTCGCAATCTGAGCCGTGAACTGAAAGATTTGGGTGCACATAATGTCACACCCAAACGCTCCACCCATGTTACCGGGAAACAACGAATTCGTGCTCTGCAGGCGGCTTATGAGCATTATCGAATGGCGAATGGAAAGCTCCCGGCCACGTACAACGTTTGCTACATACTGTTGAAGAAATAACGACACGCTTAGGGTCAAGAGATCTTTGTATCGAGTACCAATATGAAAAAAATATTTGTAACCGGCACGGATACCGATGCCGGGAAAACCTGGATCAGTGCGGCATTGTTGCACCGATTCTCCGAGGCGGGTCAGCGTTGCATCGGCTTGAAACCGGTTGCGGCAGGCTGTGAAAAAAATGAATCCGGAGATTTACGAAACAGCGATGCACTTTTGTTGCAAAACTACATGAGCGAATCGTTGCCTTATGAGCAGGTTAATCCAGTAGCCTTCGAAGAGCCGGTTGCCCCGCATCTTGCCGCTCAACGTGCAGGGCGGCATGTCACCTTGCAACGCCTGATAGGATTATGCCGTGGCGTAGAACTAAAGCGACCCGATTTGTTATTGATTGAGGGGGCTGGTGGGTGGCGTGTGCCATTGAATGAACAGGAAATGCTGTCAGGATTAGCAGTTGAGCTCCAGGCTGAAGTCATTCTGGTGGTTGGACTTAAGCTGGGTTGTATCAGTCATGCTTTGCTCACAGCGGAAGCGATTATCAGAGACGGCCTCAAGCTTGCCGGTTGGGTTGCAAATCAGGCTTCAGAGGTCGAGATGGATTTGCTGCAAGAGAACATCGCAACACTCACCGCTTTAATACCTGCTCCCTGTCTGGGGGTTGTTCCTCATACTGCGACCATAGACGAAGCCGCGCTCAAATTAGAAGTTGACGCTCTGATTCCATAAGCGGCCTGCATAAGCTGTACCGTGATTGAAAAATAATCAATGATGTGATTAAATCGAAGAAGGCGGGTGATTTTTGTCCAGATTTGTCCAGGTATGGTCGACTTCGCCTGTTGAAGAATTGCAAATTGATACATGTTGTACAGAATCCCAGTGGGTGATTTCATCGTTATGAGTGTTAGTTTAACGTTGCAAACAGGCGTAACCGGAGTGCAAAAAAGCATTTCGGGTATGGAGCAGGCGGCTCAAAAAGTGGCCGCTTCGGGCTCAGAGAATGTATCGTCATCGAATGGCGCATTGTCTTCACCTGCCGATATTGTCGAGCCTCTGGTAGAGTTGAAATTATACGAAGCGACCGCCAATGCATCTGCGAAAGTCGTCAAAACGGCGGATCAGGCATTGGGGACTCTTCTGGATATAAACGCTTAGCAAGGCGTAAACCGGGTTTAAATTGATGCAGGCAATTAATGCTGGAGTCAGCCTTCCCGTGTCATCACAGGGTGGGGTTGCCATCTCAAGTCAAGTGGCGCAAACTGTCGCCAAGCCCACTCTGGAATCATCGCAATTTCCAACGGTATCCGGAGTAGGTGGTGTTGCGTCTACCAATCCCGTCTCTGTTACTGTTTCGCTTGGCAATCCTAGTGCTCTGGAGAGTGGTGCGGCTCAGGTTTACTCTCTTGCTGAAGTTCGACGGGCAGAGGCTCCCCCGGCGAGTGCTACTCAAGGGGCAGAGCCCACGGTTGACGAAGGTCCGGCAGGGGATCCCGTAGAGGAGAATGCACGAGGTGCGCAGCCCGTTGAAGGTGTTCGCCCTGAGGCCCAGCCGAATGCTGATTCTGCAAGCGGTAATGCTCAATCGGCGCAGCCAGATGCGGCGTCTCAAGAGGGACGTGAATCTGCTCCTGATGACTCTAGTTCACAGCGTAATTCAGATAGTTCTTCCCAACGTTTTTCAGAAGCCGAACTGCAAGTGATTGAGCAATTAAAAGTGCGTGATCGAGAAGTGCGCTTGCACGAGGCGCAGCATCAGGCAGTTGGAGGGCAATATGCAGGTTCTGCAAGCTTCACTTATGAAACTGGCCCGAACGGTGTGCAATACGCTGTAGGGGGTGAAGTGGGTATCAGTTTGAGCAAGGTCTCTGGCAATCCTGAGGCCACCATTGCCAAAATGAGAACAGTCCGTAATGCGGCTTTAGCACCGGCAGAGCCATCTTCTCAGGATCGCGCGGTAGCCGCCCAGGCGACCCAGATTATTTTGGAAAGCCAGAAAGAAATTGCTCTGGAAAAAGCTGAAGAATTGAAGTTGCAGCAACAAGAGCGAGAAGAGCGAAGAGAAGAGCAGGCTGAGCGGACGACCGTGCCTGATTCGACTGCTGGAATTCAAACTTACGAAAATTTTATCCGCCTTGGGCAGGCTTACCAGGCGAGTCAGGCAGGCGCCACAAATTCGATTAGCGAATTTGTTTGAGCGTACTCCCACCTCTTACTTACGAGCCAAACTCACATTCAATTCATGCTGTCCGAACTTAATTCTCTTTGATCGCGATCTGTCCATGATCTGCACAAATAGCGTGTGCACCAACTTGGTGGTTGAAATTGCTGGTGCACCGAAATTGGGATTTATGGGCTGATCCGCCAAAAGAGCGCGATTTGTTGCAAAATTTTACTGACTAAAAGCTCTAATTTTTTGATTTCTATTAAGTGTATGAATTTAAATATATAAATCTTAAAAAAGATGTTTTTGTGAGCAAAATGTGAGCGATATTTGGCGGTTTGTGCGATCAATTTAAACGAATCAATCTTGACAATTCTTTTAACCAAACGTATGTTTCAAACACTTGTTTGATAATCGGGTTGATTTTGGTGCGACTGGTGTCAGAAGCGCCAGTAAAGTGTGCGCTATGTGTGCTGCATTGAATAACTCGCCCGAGTAACCATAAAGAGCCAACCTGTCCTGGAGCGTGTTAATGCCAGGGACAACATCCTTAGAGGTAACGGTATATGCCAGATTATAAAGCTCCCTTAAGAGACATGAAGTTTGTAATGAACGAATTGCTGGACTGTGAGTCTCACTATGCCAAGTTGGGTGCGGACGATGCCAGCCAAGATATGGTTGACGCGATTGTTGGTGAAGGGGCGAAGTTTTGTGAGCAAGTTCTTGCGCCGCTGAATCGCGTGGGTGACGAAGAAGGTTGTACCTGGAGCGAAGAGGGTGTAACGACTCCTAAAGGATTTAAAGAAGCGTACCAGCAATATGTAGAAGGCGGCTGGCCTTCAATGACTATTCCTGTAGAGCACGGTGGCCAGGGTCTGCCTGAGTCTCTGGGTCTGGTCATGAGCGAAATGGTCGGGACTTCAAACTGGGCGTGGGGCATGTACCCAGGGTTGAGTCACGGTGCGGTGAATACTGTTGAAACACACGGTACTGACGAGCAAAAAGAAGTTTATTTGTCTAAATTGGTAACCGGTGAATGGACTGGCACCATGTGTCTGACTGAGCCACACTGTGGTTCGGATCTGGGTATTCTGCGTTCCAAGGCTGAGCCAAATGCCGATGGTTCCTATAGCATTTCAGGTACCAAAATCTTCATTTCCGCTGGTGAGCATGATATGGCGGAAAATATTATTCACATCGTTCTGGCTCGTCTGCCAGGTGCACCATCAGGTACCAAGGGAATTTCCTTGTTCATCGTACCTAAGTTCTTGCCAGATGCGAACGGTGGTGTTGGTGAGCGTAACGCTGTGACTTGTGGTTCGATCGAACACAAAATGGGGATCCACGGTAACTCCACGTGCGTGATGAACTTCGACGCTGCCAAAGGTTTCCTGATCGGGCCTGAGAACAAAGGTCTGGCTTGCATGTTCACCTTCATGAACTTTGCACGTCTGGGTACTGCGATTCAGGGTCTGGGTGCTGCGGAAGGTTCATTCCAGGGCGCGTTGACTTATGCCAAAGACCGTTTGGCGATGCGTTCTTTGTCTGGTGCTAAAAATCCAGAAGGCCCTGCAGATCCAATCATCGTGCATCCAGATGTTCGTCGGATGTTGTTGACTCAAAAAGCCTTCGCAGAAGGTGCGCGTGCAATGATTTACTTCACTGCACAACACGCAGACGTTGTCCGTATGTCTGAAGATGAAGCTGAGCGTAAAGAGTCTGACGAAATGATGGGCTTTATGACGCCAATTCTGAAAGCGTTCTTGACCGAAGTGGGTTACGAAGCGGCAAACCACGGTGTGCAAGTATTTGGTGGACACGGTTTCATTGCAGAGTGGGGTATGGAGCAAATCGTTCGTGATACTCGAATCGCGTTGTTGTACGAAGGAACAACCGGTATTCAGGCACTGGATTTGCTGGGTCGTAAAGTATTGATGACTCAGGGTGAAGCGCTGAAGCGATTTACTAAACTGGTTCATGTTTTCTGTAAAGAGCAGGCTGATAACGAAGAGATGAAACAATTCATCGAGCCTCTGCAGAAACTGAACAAAGAGTGGGGCGATGTGACCATGAAAGTGGGTATGTCTGCCATGAAAGATCGTGAAGAAGTTGGTGCAGCAGCGGTTGATTACCTGATGTACTCTGGTTACATCACCATGGCGTACTTCTGGGCGCGTATGGCTCTGATCGCTCAACAGAAACTGGCAGAAGGTAGTTCAGAGGCTGGTTTCTATCAGGCGAAAGTTCAGACTGCTCAATTCTACTTCAAGCGAATCTTGCCAAGAACCTCCGCTCACGCGGAATCACTGGCGGGTGGTGCTGAAGTTCTGATGCAAATGGATGTCGAAAACTTCGTTTTCTAATTTGCAATGAAAAAAACCCGCATTCGCGGGTTTTTTTTGTTTCTAGAGCCCAAAAAAAACTTTCAATTGTGTGTTAGCCCATCAGCGGCTAAAATGCACGTTTTTTGCCATTGGAGGGACAATTCTGACTTTAATGTATGTTTTTCAGGCCAATGACTCGTTTCTTTGGTTGGGTCAGCCGTCCCATAATGGGATTAGAAAGCGCATTTGGTTAGAATTTCACTGAAAATTCCGACAATCGGTAAGATCGATGAGTACTGTGACACAAGAGAGGACACTATAGATGGCGGATTATAAAGCCCCGTTGCGTGATATGCGCTTCGTATTGAATGAAGTTTTTGAAGCTGAAAAATTGTGGGCATCTCTTGCCGGGACTAAAGAAACAGTCGATGTGGAAACGGCTGAAGCGATTTTGGAAGAAGCTGGAAAAATTGCTTCAACATTGCTGGATCCTATCAACCGTAGCGGTGATGAGGAAGGCTGTCACTTTGATGACGGTGTAGTAACGACACCTAAAGGTTTCCCTGAAGCATACAGAACCTTTATCGAAGGCGGATGGTGTGGTCTGGGTGGAAACCCTGAGCTGGGTGGAATGGGTATGCCCAAGATGATTGGTGCTCAGGTTGAAGAAATGGTGCAGTCTGCCAACATTTCTTTCGGGCTGTACCCTATGTTGACCGCCGGTGCCGCACTTGCGATTAACGCGCACGCGACTGACGAACTGAAAGAGAAATACCTGCCAAATATGTATTCCGGTGTTTGGGCGGGTGCAATGGATTTGACTGAGCCACATTCGGGAACCGATTTGGGTATCATCAAGACAAAAGCGGTACCAAACGATGATGGTTCTTACACTGTAACCGGTACTAAAATCTTCATTACCGGTGGTGATCACGATTTGAGTGATAACGTTATTCACCTTGTTCTGGCTAAACTGCCTGATGCCCCAGCCGGTCCGCGTGGTATCTCCTTGTTCCTGGTGCCAAAAATTCTGGTGAACGAGGATGGCTCTCTGGCTGACCGCAACAATGTGAGTGTCGGTTCAATTGAGCACAAAATGGGGATCAAGGCCTCTGCAACCTGTGTTATGAACTTTGATGGTGCCCAAGGCTGGTTGGTTGGCGAGTTGAACAAAGGTCTGGCTTGCATGTTCACCATGATGAACTACGAGCGTCTGGCGGTCGGCATTCAAGGGTTGTCTGCGAGTGAGCGCTCTTACCAGAATGCCGTTGAGTACGCAAATGACCGGATTCAAGGGCGTGCGGCTACTGGTCCTGCTAACCCAGATAAAGCGGCGGATCCAATTATTGTGCACCCTGACGTGCGTCGCATGCTGTTGACGATCAAAGCATACAATGAAGGTGGTCGTGCGTTTTCCTCCTATGTTGCGCGTTGGTTGGATATTGCCAAGTTCAGTGATAATACTGAAGAGAAGGCTCATGCCGATGCAATGGTAGCGTTATTGACGCCTGTGGTTAAAGCGTTCCTGACCGATCGTGGACTGGAAAGCTGCGTAATGGGTCAGCAAGTCTTCGGCGGCCATGGCTTTATTCGTGAATGGGGTCAGGAGCAGTTGGTTCGTGACGTGCGTATTGCCCAGATTTACGAAGGAACCAATGGTATCCAGGCGTTGGATTTGATGGGGCGTAAGGTTGTTGCGAATAATGGTAAGTTCTACGAGCTGTTTGCTAAAGAAGTTACCGAGTTTGTTGAAGCGAACTCCGCCAACGCTGCCCTTACAGAGTTTACAGCCCCGTTGGCTAAAGCAATCGAGCGATTGTCGGATGTTACAGAGCATGTCATCAAAGCGTCAGCACAAAGCCCTGAAGAGATTGGTGCGGCTTCTGTAGACTACCTCGATTTGTTTGGCTTTACCGCATTCACTTACATGTGGGCGAAAATGGCTAAAGTAGCGCTTGAGAACGTGGAAGGTGATACGGAAGGCTTTTACGCAACAAAAATCAAGACTGCACGTTTCTTTGTTAATCGTTTGTTGCCTAAGTCTCTGGCTTTGGCCGAAGCGATCAAGACCGGCAGTGCAGATATGATGGCGTTGAGCGCGGAAGAGTTCTAAGTTCGCGCAATATCCATCTTGCTAACCTAAAAAGCCCGCTGCAATGCAGTGGGCTTTTTACTTTCTGTCGTTTATTCACGCGAGTGTTATCGCGCTATTGGACTAAAATTGATCTGCCAGTCTGGAGTTGGTAATAAATGGGTTTTCATTGCCCTGTAGTTCCATGACGCGCGTGTTCCTGAGTACTTCCTCCCTCGATGCCGGGTCAGATTGGTGCCATCGTTTAAGTTGACTGGTAAACCCGACAAGGGGTAAGTCATAGGTCTTGGACATATAAAATATTGCTCTGGCGATATCGCCCTTGATGTCATCTGCGGGTTCCATAATAAGGAATGAACGCTTGATACCGCACTCTTCGATTGCGATTTCATCACCGAGTTCTTCAAATTTGGCATCTCTCCGATTCAGTTCAATTTTTGAGACAGCCGGGAAGATGTTATGCATATCGGTTACCATTAAACGATAGTCCGGGCTATTCTTGCGGCATTGCCGTGGGGTTCCACACCGGAGGTGGTCTCTAATCCATGAATCAGAATAGATGTAGCTCTCATCGTACAGGATTGACTTCTTTTTAAACTCTTTTTTGCAATAGAAACTTGTGCCGCCTTTTTCGTACAGTTTTCCCCAAAAATTTGTTTTCAGGAATGACTTAGGGTTGTCCACGGGAGCGCGATCGGGAGGAGCCGCATTGATTGAGTGGGTAAATGTCGCGGCTAAAATAAAAATGAGAGTACGTGCTTTCATGTTGCTTCTGTAGGTATCTAGTAGGTTAAC
This sequence comes from Oleiphilus messinensis, assembly GCF_002162375.1. Classification (GTDB taxonomy): domain Bacteria; phylum Pseudomonadota; class Gammaproteobacteria; order Pseudomonadales; family Oleiphilaceae; genus Oleiphilus; species Oleiphilus messinensis. The sequence goes on from NZ_CP021425.1 coordinate 2,086,436, forward strand.
TGCAATCGTTGAATGCTAATTGTGCCGCTTGCCAAACTGCCCTGACCCAACCTGCATACTTACTGTCTACACTGTTTCGTTGGTCAACACGATGTAATTATGGTTATATTTTATAAGCATAGATTAGGTAAGCCATACGAAGGTAAAAAACTAACGTATTTTGTTTAGGTCTCGTTAGTGTCTGGTTCCGTTGGATAAGAAAAGTGTAACACGGTGTAAGAAAATATACACACGCGTGATGTTTTTGTAACTTGGGATATTGCTTGCGTATAAGGTGTCGGAAAATTACTGCGGGCTCATGATTTCAAATGTAGCATGTCGCGGGCCGGTTGATTGTATGGGGAGCTCAGTAAATCAACCGGTTTAATCAATGTTCAGCAACACCCACTCAGACTTTTCAGTATTATGAGCAGAAAGAACGGGCTGTTATCAGAGTTTGTCTTTTAGGTTTTCGTAGCGAGTTTTGATTTTCTGGCCAAGTTCTTTAGCGGCTTCCGAAATTTCTTTACCCGCGTCTTCAACTTCTTTACCGGCTTCTTTACCCAGGTGGGCCATTTTACTCGAGAAGTGTTCCCAGTGCTCCTCAAGTTCTTCCCACTCATCCCGGGCATCCAGTTTGGCCAACTCTAACTTAACTCTGATTTCATCACGTTGTTGTTTCAGTTGTTCTGAAAGTGTTTTAATTTCATCGTGAATTGAGGTCATGACTATTCCTTTTTAACTGAGATGAGACTTTTTATACTGCAGATTATGGGATAAATATTCATCGTTACGCGTTTCAAATGCGTTGATATGAATCAATCACCTTAACGAAATGTAGTCAAACGAGATGAAATTCGTATTGCAGAACGCCATGACGATATCAGATAGGAGGGTCCATGGGTCTTCTTTGCGATTGCCTTTGATTGATTGGTCTGCCATGAAACAAAGGCGCAATGTGAAATCTGTGAAGTGATTGGGGAGTGCTGATGCCAGCCTGCTTACTTGAGCAGATTTGTTTTTGGGTACTGTGTATTTGCGCAGTATTGTTTCGGTATTCCCGGTAGACGCTTTTAACTGGCTTATCAGGCGAACCTGACGGCTTAATGCCCATAGTGTAATGGAAGGTTGCACACCCTCTGCTTTGAGTGTTTCCAGAATGTGCATAGCCTTTTTCGAGTTTTGCGAAAGGCACTGATCAACAAGATCGAAAACGCTGTAACGGGCGCTATCGCCTACTGCGGCCATAACATCCTCAGCGGATATTCTGCCATTAGGGCAGGTCAGTTTCAGCTTTTCCATTTCCTGAGCAGCCGCAAGAAGATTTCCCTCAACACGCTGACAGAGTAGCTCCAGTGCATCCCGTTCAGCATCGAAGCCATTTTGTTTCAAGCGTTTTGCCAGCCAGGCAGGCAGGCGCTGGGAGTCAATGGGCCAGACGGTAACGATCAATCCTCGTTCATCAATTGTTTTGAACCACTTTTTCTTTTGTTCTCCGCGATCGACTTTGCTGCTTTCGATGAGGAGAACGGCATCTTCAGAGGGGTGAGACAAATACTGGCACAAGGTCTCTGATGCGTCTTTGTTCAGTTTTCCTGCGGGTAGTTTGATTTCTACGATTTTTCGCGCAGAGAAAAGGGAGAGCGCGTTGCACTCTTCAATTATTGCACTCCATTGGGTCTTGGTGTCGGCGTGGAAGACAACGCGCTCGTCATATCCTGCTTTGAGACAGGACTGGCGAATTGCATCCATGCTTTCTTGAATCAGCAACGTTTCCTCGCCGGTGACAAGATAGACGGGATTGATCTTGCTGGTCAGATTTTGTGATAGTTTATCTGGAGTGATATTCACGGCGAAGACGGTGTCAGTTTGTCTCGGGTTGCAATTTTTCTTGCAGCGCAAGGTCGTTTATCGCGTTAATTCGTAAAATGATGCGTCTTGCGATTTCATTGAGTAAATCGACTTTTATTTCTGCTTCTTCTTTGTTTTTACCCAGGATGTTTTCTTCATCGAATCGATAGGTTTGTCGAGTACTGACTGTGTCATTCAGTATCGTCCTGCCATCTGAGTCTGTGAAATCAAACCAGGTCTGGATTTCCATGTCATACTCGGCAACTGAAGCATTTTTCTTTATCGACACCGCTTGTCGGGTTGTTTCTGTCTTGAGTACGTGAAGCGTCAACTGCACCATCGTGTTTGATGGGGCTTGGTCGCGTTTCTCGTCGATTCTGCTTTTGAGTGATTGGCAGAGTTCGAACGGGTTGTGTGCTGGGCAATAGAGGTTGAGGTCACTGAAAAATTGAGGAACCGGCTCTTGCCCTCGGAGTTGAAATCCACAGGCTGTCAGCATCGATAAACTGAGCCAGAATATGAGGTGTTGTGGCCTTAAGGGAATGTTGAACATAAGTTCCTCATCAGGTGGATTGCTTTTAAGGGGCTCTTAACAGGAGAAGTGCCCCTGAAGACTTCAGGGGCACTTCTCCGGTTGAATCGATCATTCCTGTTGTGTGGTGAACGAATCAACCGACAACAATATTGACCAGTTTCTGGGGGACTACGATGACTTTGCGGACGGTCATTCCCTCTGTAAAACGCTGCACATTCTCATCGGCCATGGCAATAGCCTGAATTTCATCCTTGCTTTGATCTACGCCGACTTCGATTTTCGAGCGCACCTTGCCATTGACCTGGACAACCATCAGCAGACTGGATCTAACCAGCGCGCTTTCATCAACTTCTGGCCAGCTGGCATCAATAACCGGGTCAATATGTCCCAGCAGTTGCCATAGCTCGTGGCAGATGTGTGGTACGATGGGGGAAAGTAACAAAATGGCTGTTTCCAGTGCTTCATGGCGCACAGCGATGCTTTGTTCATCGTTACCTTCGTGCTTGTTAACTTCGTTGAGCAATTCCATGAGCGCAGCAATCGCCGTATTGAAAGTAAGACGACGACTGACATCATCACTGACTTTCTTGATCGTTTCGTGAGTCTTGCGGCGTAAAGCTTTCTGTGAATCATTCAGAGCAATCGGGTTAAGCTTGGTTGTGGTATCCGAACCCAAATGGCTGTGGACCGTTTTCCACAGGCGGCGCAAAAACTTGTGCTGTCCTTCAACCGCAGAATCAGACCACTCCAAAGACTGTTCGGGCGGGGCTGCAAACATCATAAACAACCGAACGGTGTCAGCACCAAATTTATCGATAATTTCCTGAGGATCGATGCCATTATTTTTTGACTTCGACATTTTGCTGGTGCCGTCTGTTTCAACCGGCTGACCATCTATCTTGGACGTGATGCTTACAACGCGACCTTTGTCGTCTTTTTCCACCGCGACATCATTCGGTGAAATCCAGTTTTTACCGCCTTTTTCATCCTCGCGGAAGAACGTGTCGGCAAGTACCATTCCTTGACAGAGCAAGCGTTTGAATGGCTCATCGGAATTTACCAGTCCTACGTCACGCAGCAGCTTATGGAAAAAGCGAGAGTAGAGCAGGTGCAGAATCGCGTGTTCGATGCCACCGATATATTGATCAACAGGCAACCAATAGTTGGCTTGCTCGGGATTGAGCATCGCGTCATCACTGTTTGGGCAACAATAGCGGGCGTAGTACCAGGACGATTCCATAAACGTATCGAATGTGTCCGTTTCTCTTAGAGCCGGTGCACCATTGAATGTCGTTTTGGCCCATTCGGGGTCAGCTTTTATCGGAGATTTGACACCATCGAGTTCCACATCTTCTGGCAGCTGAACGGGGAGCTGGTCCTCCGGAACGGGGGCTTCACTGCCGTCTTCAAGGTTTAGAATCGGAATTGGCGCTCCCCAGTAACGTTGGCGGGATACACCCCAGTCACGGAGTCGGAAATTGACCTTTTTAGAGCCTTTGCCCATCTCCGACAGTTTTACCGCAATCGCTTCAAATGCTTCCTGGGAGGTCAGGCCGGTAAATTCACCGGAGGACACCAGGATGCCTTTGTCGGTGTACGCTGCTTCCTGAACATCGACTTCGACATCATTGGTCGGCGCAATAACCTGTTTGATTGGCAGACCAAAACGCATGGCAAACTCATGGTCCCGTTCATCGTGAGCCGGTACGGACATTACCGCACCCGATCCGTAATCCATCAGGACAAAGTTTGCAACCCATACTGGAATGGTTTCCTGGGTGATTGGGTGAACTGCAGATAGCCCGGTCGGCACACCCTTTTTCTCCATGGTTGCCATGTCTGCTTCTGCAACTTTCGTATTTTTGCACTCGGCGATGAAATCCCGCAATTCGACATTGTGTTCAGACGCCGCCAAAGCCAGAGGGTGTTGAGCTGCAATTGCGACATAGGTCACCCCCATCAGGGTGTCCGGGCGAGTGGTGTAGACGGTGAGCTCCTGATCCTGCCCTTCGACCGTGAAGCTCAGCTCGACGCCTTCGGACTTGCCAATCCAGTTGCGTTGCATGGTTTTGACTTGTTCTGGCCAGTCTTCCAGTTGATCAAGGTCATCCAGCAACTCCTGGGCGTAGTCCGTAATTTTGATAAACCACTGTGGAATTTCTTTTTGCTCCACGGGCGCGCCAGAACGCCAGCCTTTACCATCAACAACCTGCTCATTTGCCAACACGGTTTGATCGACAGGATCCCAGTTTACAGTTGCATTCTTTTTATATACCAGGCCCTTTTCATAGAGCTTGGTAAAGAACCATTGTTCCCAGCGATAGTACTCCGGGCGGCATGTTGCAAGTTCGCGTCCCCAGTCGTAGCCAAAGCCCAGCTGGTTCAACTGATTTTTCATGTACTCGATGTTTTCGTAAGTCCATTTGGCAGGGGCGACATTGTTTTTGATCGCGGCGTTTTCTGCTGGCAGGCCGAATGCGTCCCACCCCATGGGCTGCAGGACATTTTTGCCTTGCATGCGCTGGTATCGGGAGATGACATCACCGATTGTGTAGTTGCGGACATGACCCATGTGTAGCTTGCCACTGGGGTAGGGGAACATGGACAGGCAATAGTATTTTTCTTTACCTGGGTCTTCGGTCACTTCAAAGCTTTTTTGATCCTGCCAGTATTGTTGCGCTTTTTGTTCTATGTCTCGCGGGTTGTAATGCTCTTCCATTGTTGCCGTGTTACCTCAAGTTGATACAGGTGCCTGTTGGACAGCGACCGGAATTGTCTCGGATCAATACCTTTAATCGAGGTGTATGACATGATCCATTCTGAGTGAAATACACAATGTCAGGTGGCATGTGAGGGTCTAATTCTGACGTTTGAGCCCGTACACTCATCGTTAAGTTTCCGGGGTCGGATGGTTTAGCCTTCTTGCCTGTGCTGCTGTCTCAACACCGCATTGGGTTGTCTAAAATAGGGACAGTATTCTAACCTACTAATAGAGTGACAGGTAGGGGTTCAAAGCTCAACCCGGCAATTTATTCGACTGAACGGATTAAATTGGGGTACATGGGCGGTATTTTTGAATGTTTGGCTGGTATTTTAGGATTCGTTAATGGCATTTGGGCTCAGGATCGAAGGCGGGAGAGTGAAATGACTGAAAATTCATCAAAGTTTAATAAACCAGAAAAAGCCACGAAAGCATACAACAGAGTGGTTGAACGGCTCGAGTCATCACTTGCGGATCTTGAGTTACGCACATGGGAAACACTTAAAGAGGAGCTGGATCAGGCCATTGAGTTTGAGCAGGATGTGGCTGAACTCAGCAAAGAAGAATTGTCACTACTGGGAGCATATATTCGGCGCGATTTGCAAAACCTCAAGCATTTTATGGCTGAAACGGGTGAAGGGGTATCGGAGTGGGTAAAAACAGATGCAGCAGTCATTGAGCGTAGCGTTATGGAACTGTTATTCAGTATTGCAGATAAAACGACAGTGGATCAGGTTCAGCTGAAACACAAGCTGGAGCACGACCATAGTACCTATATGGTCGGTGAAATTGCCTCTGCGGGTATGTTGCGCTGTGGTGACTGCGGTTACATGATGTGTTTGACCCAAACATCGGTTATCGAACCCTGTCATGAGTGTGGCAATCAGTACTTCAAGCGGGTCACGTCCCGGTGGCCCAAATCCGAGGAAGATAACTATTAACATCTCGTTAAGTGATAGACAAACTCAGCCTTTTGTTTTGTTGCTGTGGCGTAGCCTGTATCGCGTTAGTAAGGCCAAGGGCGCGATAAAGAGTATGAGGATTAATGGCGTTGAGCCAAATGTCATGAATGGTGTTGAGCCTTCAGCGGGATAAATGGTGCCTTCAAGAGTAGTAGCCACAAATTGCTTTGAACGCCCGACTTGACGGCCATTCGGGGCGACGATTGCGGATACGCCGCTATTGGTTCCGCGCAATAGATAGCGGCCGGTTTCCAATGCCCGCATCTGGGCAATTTCAAGGTGTTGGAGCGGGCCGATGGAGGCACCGAACCAGGCATCATTGCTAATCGTAATGAGAAAGTCGGCATCCCGGGCCTGTGTCGCGACAAAATCAGGGTAGACAATTTCGTAACAGATAAAACTGGCAAATTGGTATGGTCCAGCGCTTAAGTGAGGCTGATCTTTGGGGCCAAGAGAAAAGCTGGACATCGGTAGATTGAAAAACTGTATGGCTCCGCGCAATAGGTCTTCAAGCGGAACATACTCGCCAAACGGAACCAGCTTCTGTTTATGATAGAGCCCGTGTCCATCTCCAAGACTCAGAATGCTGTTGTAAAAACGATAAATATTCGCTTCGTAATCTGCTTGACGGGTTGGAATACCGGTAACCAATGTGGTACTGGCGACCTTTCCCATTTCATTTAGTGCACCCAGTATGCCTGTCGCCTGGTGCTGGAATATCGGTATTGCTGTTTCGGGCCACAGGATGATTGATTTGCCCCAGAATGGTCGGCTCAGCGTGCGATAAGTCTCAAGCGTTTCTTCCTGGTAGTGTTCTTCCCATTTTATCAGTTGGTCGATGTTGCCTTGTATAATGGCCACACTGATAGGCTTTTGAGTGTCGATTTGGGTCCATTCGGTTTGCTTCAGGGTGTAGCCCGTTGCAAATAGTACGCATGCTACTGCGACCAGTCCTGCTTTCTGGATTCTGCTGATGCTGGATATCAGGCTGGCTATCGCAGCGCCAGTGAATACAACGATTAGTGTTATGCCGTATACGCCCAGGACGGGGGCCCATCCACTGAGTGGCGAATCAAGGTGCCCGTGGCCCAGATAGAGCCAGGGAAATCCGGTCAGAATCCAGCTTCTAATCCAGTCTGTGATAACCCAGGCGCTACAAAATGCGAGTAGTGTGGATGGGGTGTTGTTTTTTGGTTCTTTTTTGAGGGGCGCTGAACGTGCCGGAGGCGCACAGAGTTTGCCGAATAGGATAAACTGAAAGCCGTGGAAAAGAGCGAGTAACGCGACGAATGCGCCAGTCAAAAAAATGGCAAGGGGGGCGGAGGTATAGCCGTAGTCATGGATACTCACGTATACCCAGGAGGCTCCGCTGGAAAAAATCCCAAATCCAAGACACCACCCCATTGCAAACAGTCGTTTAGTTGATCGGGGGGAGGGGGTCTGGATTATACAAAAGTAGGTCAAGGCTGCTGAAAGAATTCCCAATGGCCAATAGCCAAAAGGTGCATAGGTCAGCGTTTGCATCCCGCCTGCAAGAAACAGCGCGACTAGTATTGCTATCTGTTTGTGTTTATTCACGGCGGGTGTTGTATCTTGATTTTCCATGCTGAATTCCTTGCCGCACATGAGTTCAGGTCACACCCAAACTGCGCGTCCACAAGATTTTTTGCGCAGTTTGGGTTGACCGGTTCCCAGCTGGCGAACGGGTTATGTTATTCGCCGCATTATGAGCTGGAGCAGTGTGGATTAGAGTTTGTTGACCTGTAGCAGGCGGATGGTGCGGTTGTCCGCATTTAATATGGTGAATTTTAACCCGCCAAATTTTATATTTTCATTACGTTTGGGCACCCGGCCAAAGTTTTTCATCACCAGCCCTCCAATCGTATCGAATTCTTCTTCATCCAGTTCTGTGCCGAAGAATTCGTTAAATTCATCCATCGGTGTTACTGATTTGACGATAAACTCTGACTCAGAGCGTGGTTTGATCAGTGTATCTTCTTCGTAGTCGTGTTCGTCTTCGATTTCGCCGACAATTTGCTCCAGAACGTCTTCAATGGTAACGAGCCCTGCAACGCCACCATATTCATCAATTACGATGGCCATGTGGTTGCGTGTGGTTTTGAATTCTTTCAAAAGCTTGTTGAGTCGCTTGCTTTCCGGCACAAAGGTTGCGGGCCGCAGGTAGTCGGTCAGTGCTTCTTTTTTAAGTTTGCCCTGCCACATGAGATTGAGTAGATCTTTGGCCAGCAGTATGCCAATGACGTCATCGGGATCGTCACCGAGTACAGGAAAGCGTGAGTGGGCCGAATCGATAACTTCGCCCATAAACTCTGTGGGTTCCTGAGATGAGCGGATAGTGGTCATTTGGGATCGAGGGATCATGATTTCACGAACCTGCATGTCCGTGACCTGCATTGCGCCTTCTATGATGCTCATGGAGTCGGGGTCAAGTACGCCTCGGGTTTCTGCTGTCCGAAGCAGTTCGACAAGTTCAGATGCGTTCTTGGGGTCTCCGGCAAATGCCTGTGAAATTTTTTCCAGCCAGGTCTTGCCGGATTGCTGATTTTCCGGGGTGTCTTCGCTCATTCTCCGTTACCGTCTAATTTTCCTCATAAGGGGCAGGATAACCCAGCTCTGTTAAAATTTGAGTTTCGAGGTCTTCCATGATTTCCGCTTCATTGTCCTCGATGTGATCGTACCCTTGCAAGTGCAAAATACCGTGCACCACCATGTGTGCCCAATGACTTTCTTCAGTTTTTTCCTGCTCTTGAGCCTCTTTTTGTACCACCGGTGCGCAGATTACAAGATCGCCCAAGAGGTTTACCGTAATGCCGGGTGGCGCATCGAATGGAAACGACAGCACATTGGTCGGGCCGGTTTTATTGCGATAGGTTTGGTTTAGCGTTGCACTTTCTTCAGTATCAACCAAGCGAATGCTGACTTCCATTTCGCACGCTGAATTCTCTGGTGAGGCACTTGCTTCAAATGCTGTCTGAGCCCAATGTTGAACTTGATTTTCGTCAGGTGTGGCGGATTGGGTCGCAAGTTGCAAATCTACTATCAGCTTCATTTTACTTGGGTGCTCGTTTTTCATGGCGGTCATAAGCTTCAACGATTCGCTGAACCAATGGGTGTCTGACGACATCTTGAGCGGTGAATTGCGTAAAGCTGATTCCTGGCACCTGATCGAGCACCGTCATGACATGGGCCAAGCCTGATGTCTGGCCTTTGGGGAGATCAACTTGAGTGATGTCGCCCGTGATGACTGCTGTGGAGCCGAAGCCGATGCGAGTCAGAAACATTTTCATTTGTTCCCGGGTTGTATTTTGACTCTCATCCAGAATTACAAATGATCGATTCAACGTTCTGCCGCGCATGAAGGCGAGCGGTGCAATTTCGATTACATTTTTTTCAATGAGTCTTAGTACTTGATCAACACCGAGCATTTCATAAAGTGCATCATACAGAGGGCGTAGATACGGGTCGACTTTCTGGGCCAGATCACCCGGCAAAAAGCCGAGCTTTTCGCCTGCTTCAACTGCCGGACGTACCAATAAGATACGTTGAACTTCTTCATTACTTAAAGCCTCGACTGCGCAGGCCACGGCCAAGTAGGTCTTGCCGGTACCGGCTGGGCCGATACCAAAATTAATATCATGATTCTTGATGGATCTGACGTAGTCCGTCTGGTTCCCGCCCCTGGGTTTGATCTGTAATTTCGGCGTTTTAATCATGAGGTCATCGTAGGCTCGACCGGCTTTGCCAGCAATTGAGTCTGCTCCGGTTTCACGAATAAACAGGTGGACCAGATCGGGGTTGATTTCCCGCTCCGCTTCAGTTTCCCGGTAAAGGTGTTTTAGTACATCTGCGGCAGCCTGTGTGGCTTTGACTTCACCGCGGATTCTGAACTCATTACCCAGGTAGCTGATGCGCACGCCGAGTCGCTGCTCAAGTTGTTTCAGGTTGTCATCGCAACTACCGGACAAGCGCGAAAGTCTTCTCGGGTCTTCCGGTACAAGGGTCAAGTTGCGTTGACGATCATTCGAATTGACCGGCTGGTCTTTCGCGTTAGGGTGTTGGTCGTTCAAAATTTCTCCGAAAAGTAGTTTCTGCAAGTCCTGGCTTGAACTTGGTATGCAACAAGTTAGGTTTACCGCAAACCTTGTGTGCCGCAAACCTAGTATGCCGCAGTATCGATTCGCTGTCCGCGCAGGGAGTTTGGCAGCGCCTCCATGATTTCGACGTCGACAAACTTACCGATGATGCTGGTGTCCAGTTCCCTGAAATTTACGACACGGTTGTTTTCTGTGCGTCCTTGAAGTTCGCCGGGGTCTTTTTTCGAGTGACCGGTCACCAGTACCCGTTGCACGCTACCAACCATTTTACGGGCGATATCTTGCGCGTTTTGGTTGATCCGCTGTTGCAGGATAGCCAGGCGCTGCTTTTTATCAGATTCGGGGGTATCGTCGGGCAGGTCGGATGCCGGCGTGCCTGGGCGGGCGCTATAGACGAAGCTGAATGAGATATCGAAGCCAATATCATTGATAAGTTTCATTGTGGCTTCAAAGTCTTTCTCAGTCTCACCGGGAAAGCCGATAATGAAATCGGAGGAGATGCTGATATCCGGGCGAATCGATCTTAGCCGACGAATCTTGGATTTGTATTCCAGTGCTGTGTGTCCCCGTTTCATGGCTGCGAGGATCCGGTCTGAACCACTTTGAACGGGCAGGTGCAGGTGGCTGACTAATTCCGGGACGGTACTGTACACATCAATCAATGCGTCGGTAAATTCAACCGGGTGACTGGTGGTGAAGCGAATGCGGTCGATGCCGTCAATTGCGGCGATGACCGTGATTAGTTCTGCAAGGTCGGCGATATCGCCATCGTGAGTTTCGCCTCGATAGGCGTTTACGTTCTGGCCGAGCAGGTTAACTTCCCGGACACCTTGAGAGGCGAGGTGTGCGACTTCTGCGATCACATCGTCAAAAGGTCGGCTTACTTCTTCGCCGCGAGTATAAGGGACTACACAGAAAGTACAGTATTTGCTGCAGCCTTCCATAATGGATACAAATGCGGAGGGGCCTTCTACACCGGGGACGGGGAGGCGATCAAATTTTTCGATTTCCGGAAAGCTGATATCAATTACACTGCTGCCACCCTGTGCTGAGGCATCGATCATTTCCGGTAGGCGATGGAGCGTTTGTGGTCCGAAAATCACATCGACAAATGGTGCACGATCACGGATTGCTTCACCTTCCTGGCTGGCGACGCAGCCGCCAACACCAATGGTTAAGCCTGGCTTCTGTTCCTTGAGCTTCTTCCAGCGACCCAGTTGGTGGAATACCTTCTCCTGGGCTTTTTCACGGATTGAGCAGGTATTCAACAGCACAATATCGGCGTGCTCTTCATTCTCAGTTAACTCGATTTCATGGCTTTCCTTCAGAAGATCTGCCATGCGCGAAGAATCATATTCGTTCATCTGGCAACCATGAGTTTTAATAAAAAGCTTTTTGGCCATGCTGTGTTCCGTAGATACCTGTTTACTTCTATAAATTGGATCGATTCCAGTGCGAATCGAACAGGGTATTATAATGACCAAAGTGTTACGTTGATAGTGAAATTATGCTGGATGATCGTGAAAATGTGCGGATTTTTTAATCGTTGCCGTCGATTTTTGTCTGTGTGACAGTCGTTGTTGTAAGCGTGTGCGCTATGAAATGCCATACATGAATGACAGGGGTGTGCTATGATAAGCCTCTTTTTTCAGTCTTGGAATTACTAGTGTTGGATTTACTATTATGACGGCAGATACCCAAAAAGTTGTGGGTCGTAAAATTTATAAAGTCATTTACTACAATCAAGATGATGTATACGAGATTTTTGCATCTCATGTTTATCCCAGTGATATGTATGGGTTTATTGAAGTTGAGCAGTTGTTGTTTGGTGAGCGCTCTCAGCTGTTGGTGGATCCTAGCGAAGAAAAATTGAAAAGCGAGTTTGAAGGTGTGAATCGAACCTACATTCCCATGGGGGCGGTTATCCGTATTGATGAGGTTGAGCAATCCGGCGTACCCAAGATCAAGTCTGCCGGTGGTACATCTTCGGTGGCCTCTTTTCCCAAAAAGCCTGGTCGAAGTGATTAGGTATTCAGAGTGGGACCCGAAGTTGAAAATTATTGTTGGAGAATGTGGCTTTGACGCCTGAACGTTACAAGCGGTTGCGTGAAACCCTGGACCGGCGACAGAGTGATCTCACCATCCTCACCGATCAGATGCACAAACCCCGCAACATCGCAGCATTGATCCGAACCGCGGATGCAGTAGGTATTGCTGATGTTCACATGGTTTGGTCAGCGGGTGCTCGCCGCCCGTACAAAGGTACTGCTCTCGGCAGTCAGCGTTGGGTAAAGGCGCATACACACGATTCGATGGCGGATGGCATAAACGGGCTCAGGCAGCAGGGTTATCAGATTTACGCAGCTCATTTATCAGAGCAGGCGGTGAACTTTCGGTCCGTGGATTATACCCGTCCCTGTGCGGTGGTATTGGGAAATGAGAAACAAGGTGTTGGTGCAGTCGCGGAATCGTTAGCGGATGAGCACATTATTATTCCTATGATGGGGATGGTGGAATCCTATAATGTTTCTGTGGCGGCCGCGATTATTCTGGCGGAAGCACAACGACAGCGTGAGGCTGTCGGACAGTATAATCGGGTGAGCTTGACGGATGATGTGTACTGGCAATTGTTTTTTGAGTGGGCTCACCCGCAAGTTGCGCAATTCTGTCGTGAAAAGGGGGTTGCGTATCCTGGAATTTGTCGGGACAGTGGCGAAATTATAGAGCCTGCGGCTTGGTATCGTGATGTCAGAGCGGAAAGTGGTGCTCTGAAGTAGCCGGTGCCCTGAAGCAATGCGTTGTTGTGAAATAAACCAAGGTTTCATGCCTTGGTTTATTTTTCTTCGAAAAACTGGGCAAGTTGCTGTTTAAGTGATTTGGGGATTTCCTTGATTGTCAGGGTGTTACTGTCACTGTCGAAGACAATCGAGTTTTGAATCAGGTCAGATGAAAACGACAGGTTGATACCATTGCCCTTGCCTGAAAACCGAACGAGCCGCTTGGCTTTTCGGTGGTCGGGTCTGAGTTCTTTCTTTATTTCTGGCAGATTTTCTTCTGCAAATTTTTCAAATCGTTCGGGGTTTGACTCATCAATTTCCTGTGAAAGTTGCTCAACTCGCACGGGTTCGCCTTGCTTGTGTTGTTCAACGCAAAAATTATAGGCCTTTTGGCGAATGGCGCTGGCTTCTTTCTGATCTGAGGCTTGGGTGAAGCGTTCAATGGCGTCCAGGAACGTGGCGGTGTCCTGCTCTATATCCAGAGCATTTCGGAAGCCGGTAGCCTGAATCAGGCTATCACCCAGTTTGCTCAGGTTGCGAGAGATGAAAGATACAATGTAATTGTTCTTCTCAGGTTCGTTGCGCCATTCATCCAGCTCGATTTTGATGGCCAGGTCAAGACGGTTAAGGCTCAGGTATTCGGTTTGGTCCAGGCTCAGGTTCGGTGTGATGGTGGGACCGTAGTCGGTGTCCAAAAAGAACAGGTAAAAGCGCTGCCCTTGTTCAACCGTTTCGTGAATGGCCAGTAGAAAACCATAGACTTCAGTTGGTATTTCCTTCAGGATGCTCAGGAAATGTTGAGTCAGTTGATTGTACAGACTCGCAAAGCTTATCTTTTCATTCGTGTATTCATCCAGCCATCTGGAGAACGGATATTCACTGTAATCTGTTTCAAAAGCGCCAAACTTTTTCCCCGCTTTTGCATTGAATAGCCTTTTGTACTGGCTGAAGAGGAGGTCGAGTTCGGCATCTACGGGCAAATTGTCTTCCCGAATTTGGGTCTCGATTTCGCCATCTTCGCTGGTGCGAGTGAGTTTGGTGATCAGGGCGTTCGTAATGGCCATTTGGGTGTCTCGGGGTGTGATGCTCTTGTGATACCTGATATGTGAAGTTCAGAAGTCAGGTATCACAAGAGGCTTGTGTTATACGAGTCCTAATTGTCCGTGAATCTCGGACTCTGAATCAGCCGTTACGGTCGTATCTGAAGGAACCGTTTCAAGGTTCTCAGTCACCACGATCAAGCCTTTTTCTTTCAGGAGTTGGGCGAAACTGATCTGGTTTTCAGGGGATTCGGCAGTGTCGAGGCGGATCACGGTTTTGCCGCTGTCAAACAGCTTTCGCTCGACGGCAATTGCTAATTGGTTTGCTGCGGAGCCTGTGCAATTGATGATCGCGGCGATTTGATCGAAGCGTGCAGAGCGTTCGGTATCGCTTACCGGTTCCAGTTCGGTATCAAATTGTGTGTTGCCCTTGATCATACCAGCTCCGACCGTGATGTTGGTGAGGCGATCAATTACGACGAATGCACCCGTTGCCCGATTGTCATCATATTTATCGAATGCCACCGGCTGGTTGAGGTTGACCTGGCACAGGCCAATCTCATTCAGGTGCAGGTTGTCGCTATCGTGTTTGGCAAGCGTGTTGATGTCAATCTGGTGGTGTATCTGCTTGATCGATCCAGATACCGCGTTGCTGGCAAGCTTGATGTTGTACAGTTTGCCCGGCTTCATTTCATCTTCGTTCATCCACACAATGTGTGCATCGAAGCTATTGCTGACGTTTGGCAGGTCATCAGGCTTTATAATCATATCACCACGACTGATGTCGATCTCGTCTTCCAGGGTGAGCGTAACGGCTTGATCGACAAAAGCTTCGTCAAGGCTGCCATCAAAGGTAACGATATCTTTGACTTTGCTGCTCTTTCCGGACGGGAGTGCAGTGATGGTGTCACCTTTTTTGATAACGCCTGATGCCACGGTGCCACAGAAGCCGCGGAAGTCGAGGTTGGGGCGGTTGACGTACTGTACGGGAAAGCGGAAGTGGTCGAAATTGCGATCTGCTGCGATTTCAACATTCTCCAGAATCTCCATAAGAGATTCGCCGCTAAACCAGGGTGTTTTTTCGCTTTTGTTAACGACGTTGTCACCATCCAGTGCGGAGATGGGAACGTAGCGAATGTCGTGTAAATTGAGTTGAGCGGAGAATGCTTCATATTCCGCTTTAATTTCATTAAAGCGCGACTCGCTGAATTCAACCAGATCCATTTTGTTGATCGCAACGACGATGTGTTGAATGCCCAGTAACGATGCGATAAACGAATGGCGTCTGGTTTGCGTGAGCACACCGTGGCGTGCATCAATCAGAATGATTGCCAGGTTTGCCGTAGATGCGCCGGTGGCCATGTTACGTGTGTACTGTTCGTGCCCCGGTGTGTCCGCGATGATGAACTTGCGCTTGGCAGTTGAAAAGTAACGGTAGGCTACGTCTATAGTGATCCCTTGTTCACGCTCTGCCTGGAGGCCGTCCACCAGAAGAGCCAAATCGACTTTTTCACCCGTGGTGCCCGATTTGACGCTGTCCTTTTTCAATGCCTCCATGTGATCTTCGTAAATCATTTTGGAGTCGTGTAACAGGCGTCCGATCAGGGTGCTCTTGCCGTCATCTACGCTGCCGCATGTCAGCAGTCGTAATAATTCTTTGCGCTCGTGCTGAGCGAGGTATTCATTGATGTTGGTGCTAATCAGTTCCGATTGATGTGACATGATCTTTTCTCAATATATCCGGCACTTGGGTTGCGCGCACGTCTATCGACTGGGTGCGCTAACCTAACGAAATAATGTGGTTCTGAGGTGCTAAGGTCTAGAAGTAGCCTTCCCGTTTTTTCTGTTCCATCGAGCCTGCCTGGTCATGATCAATCATTCGACCCTGGCGTTCGGAACTGGTGGCCAGCAACATTTCCTGGATGATTTCAGGTAGTGTATCCGCTTCGGACTCAATTGCACCGGTCAGGGGGTAGCAGCCCAAAGTGCGGAAGCGAACTGAGCGCATATCCGGAGTTTCGCCATCTTTTAGTGGCATGCGCTCATCATCAACCATGATGAGTGTGCCATCTCGTTCAACTACGGGGCGTTTGGCGGAGTAGTAAAGAGGAACAATCTCAATGCCTTCAAGATGAATGTATTGCCAGATATCAAGCTCTGTCCAGTTTGACAGCGGGAATACGCGAATGCTTTCGCCTTTGTTAACCTTTCCGTTGTAGATATTCCAAAGCTCGGGTCGTTGATTTTTAGGATCCCAGCGATGGTGTTTGTCCCGGAACGAATAAACGCGTTCTTTCGCTCTGGATTTTTCTTCGTCCCGTCGAGCGCCACCGAAGGCCGCATCAAACCCGTATTTGTCCAGCGCTTGTTTGAGACTTTGGGTCTTCATTACGTCGGTGTGTTTGGAGCTGCCGTGGGTGAAGGGGCCCACGCCTTCTTTGATGCCGTCTTCGTTCATGTGTACCAGTAGATCGAGCCCGAACTTTTTCGCTTGCGCATCGCGAAATGTGATCATTTCCTGAAATTTCCACCCCGTATCGACGTGGAGCAGCGGGAAGGGGAGTTTGCCTGGGAAAAATGCCTTGCGTGCCAGATGAAGCATTACAGAGGAATCTTTACCGATAGAGTAAAGCATGACCGGATTATCGAATTCGGCGGCTACCTCACGGATGATATGGATGCTTTCAGCTTCCAGCTGTTTCAGGTGTGTCAGATCGTACTTTGTCATGCGTATAAACCTATTGTCGTACTTCAAAAACCAGTGTCATGCTGATGGACCGAAACGGCTCTGGTAGTCTGTTTCAGGGGTAAGCTCAAACGGGTTGAGTTTCTTGCCGGGTTACTGAAGCAGGGCGCGAATCGATTCAGGATTCTAGGCTGACCTTGGAATCTGGGGCTTAGTTCAGACTGTCAGCGTTATGAGGGCGCAACTATACCAAATTTCAGCCCACTAATATAAGGTTACAGATAGAAAGTTATGGTATATGGATATTGCGATTCTACGTTGTGCATGTATCTATGCTTGTGTGGCGAGTGGATTATGCCGGTGTGGTAGGGGCGTGCATGTGCATATATTGTTCGACATAACGGAAATCTTCATTTGCAAAATGCGCGAACTCCAAACCAATCTGATAGCTGTTCTTGGATAATCTTCGGGTGTGAATAACATTGCAATACGCCTTCACCGAAACTTCATGGTATACCGACAGTGGGAGGTTGAATTCGACTTCGACTTGCACCGGCTTTTTGGGTGCGATCTGATGTTGGTTCGGAAGTATGTCTTCCAGGGTTTTTTGGTTGCACTCGATCATGATTCCGGCGCGTGAGATGTTGGCGATTGTTGTTGAGCACAATTCTTCATTATCAACGAGGAGTGTGGCTTCAATTTCTGATCGAATTCTATGGTGGTAGCGCAGATTGCTTTTCATCAAGGTATTTTATTAACAGTTTAGAATATGAAGATAATGTCATGATTTTCTTGAGTTTAGGAATTCTTTTGGGTTACTGCAATCATTTCCAGTGTTTTGTTGAAATTTTGTGATGCGGATTTGTGAGTTTGTGTCACGTACCGCCCTACATTCTGGCTTGGTGTGTGTAATATTTTGCAAACAGTGGGCGGGGCTATGGGGTGTTGTCACAAGTTTATGTATAATGCGCCGGTTTTAGATGTGTCACATCGGTAAAGGTACCCTATGCCCCAGTTTACAAAGGATCAGCCTCAGTTGATCGAGACCGTGAGTATTGAAAATAATGATGCAGCCTCTAAGGCTCAAGGCGCTGTCGGCTATTTTTCGGCAGAGCAGGGCGTTACCGGCACTGGATCAGGCAAGGTCGGATTTGTAAGTCTGGGATGCCCAAAGGCGCTCGTAGATTCAGAGCGGATACTCACCCAGCTGAGAAGTGAAGGGTATGATGTGGTGCCATCTTATGATGATGCCGATGTTGTGGTTGTCAATACATGCGGTTTTATTGATAGTGCAGTCCAGGAGTCACTGGATGCCATCGGTGAGGCGATTGCCGAGAATGGCAAGGTGATTGTGACCGGTTGTTTGGGGGTTAAGGCGGATGAAATTCGCGAAAAGCATCCGCAAGTGTTGAGTATTTCCGGGCCGCAAGCTTATGAGACCGTTGTTTCGGCTGTGCATGAGCAATTACCGCCGGCCCATGACCCGTTTACAAGTTTGATACCGCCACACGGTGTAAAGCTTACACCCAAGCACTATGCTTATCTGAAAATTTCTGAAGGCTGTAACCAGAGCTGTACGTTTTGCATTATTCCCTCCATGCGGGGTAAGCTCGTTAGCCGGCCTGTGGAATCGGTGCTCGATGAGGCCAAACGATTGGTTGACAATGGTGTGCGCGAACTGCTCGTTGTGTCTCAGGACACGGGGGCTTATGGTGTAGATACCAAATACAAGACGGGGCAATGGCAAGGTCAGGAGGTCCGGACGCGTTTTCTGGATCTTTGTGCCGCGCTAGGTGATCTTGGTGCCTGGGTGCGTTTGCACTACCTGTACCCGTACCCTCACATTGATGATGTTATGCCGTTAATGGCAGAGGGGAAGATTCTGCCTTATCTGGATATTCCTTTTCAGCATGCCAGTCCCCGCATCCTCAAGATGATGAAGCGACCTGGATCGGTGGATAATCTGCTGTCGAGAATAAAAGCGTGGCGGCAGGTGTGCCCCGAGTTGACAATTCGAAGTACTTTTATTGTCGGGTTCCCTGGCGAGACTGAAGATGATTTCGAGATGTTGCTGGACTTTCTGCGTGAGGCGCAACTGGATCGGGTGGGGTGCTTCAAATACTCGCCAGTGGAAGGTGCTGTAGCGAATGAGTTGGCTGACCCTGTGCCGGAAGCGATTCAGCAGGATCGTTTTGAGCGGTTTATGGCGGTTCAGGCGCAAATCAGCGCCGAGCGTTTGCAACAGAAAGTCGGGAAACGTATGCGGGTGATCGTTGATGAAGTGACCCCCGAAGGCTCGGTTGCTCGCACGCCCGGCGATGCCCCCGAAATTGATGGCTTGGTGTTTATCGATAATGTGATTGATGTAAAACCAGGGGATATTCTCGATGTTGTTATCGAGGAAGCTGATGAGCATGATATGTGGGCTCATCTTGCATAGATTGACAATTGACGTAATGGAGCGGTTTTGTTGGGTTATCATTCCGGAATCGGAGTGCTTGATCAATGATTCTGCAGCATATGATTAAGGAAAATCGTATTTATTTTGCATTTCCCGAACTTGGATGAAATGCAACTAGGGATTTTTTGAAAAAAGATCTGTATACTATCGCGCAATTTTAGCCCAGACGTATCGAGTAATGAGATGACTGATTTAACCAAATACAGAAACATAGGTATATTTGCACACGTTGATGCGGGTAAAACCACAACAACTGAACGGATTTTGAAACTGACCGGTCGTATCCACAAAACCGGTGAGGTACACGATGGCGCTGCGACCACGGATTTCATGGAGCAGGAACAAGAGCGCGGTATCACCATTCAGTCCGCTGCGACGACCTGTTTTTGGGATGATCACCGCCTGAATATCATCGATACTCCTGGGCACGTTGACTTCACTGTTGAAGTGTATCGTTCTCTGAAAGTACTGGATGGTGGTATCGGTGTGTTCTGTGGTTCCGGTGGTGTTGAGCCTCAGTCTGAAACGAACTGGCGCTATGCTAACGAATCTGAAGTATCTCGTATCATCTTCGTGAACAAACTGGATCGAGTCGGTGCAGACTTCCTGCGCGTTGTAGAGCAGGTTAAAAATGTTCTGGGCGCCAAGCCGCTGGTTATGACCCTGCCAATCGGTCGTGAAGATGAGTTCACGGGTGTTGTTGATCTGCTGTCAAACAAAGCTTACGTTTGGGATGACAGTGGTCTGCCAGAGAACTTTGAAGTAAAAGATATTCCTGCTGACATGGCGGATCAGGTTGCCGAGTACCGTGAACAGTTGATCGAGACTGCGGTTGAGCAAGATGATGATTTGATGATGGCTTACATGGATGGCGAAGAGCCATCCGTTGAAGATATCAAGCGTTGTATCCGTAAAGGCACCATTGCACTGGACTTCTTCCCGACTTACTGTGGTTCTGCTTTCAAGAACAAAGGTGTTCAGTTGGTTCTGGATGCGGTTATTGATTACCTGCCAAATCCAACTGAAGTTGAGCCTCAGCCATTGACTGATGAAGAAGGTAACGAAACGGGTGAAGTTGCAACCGTGAGTGCTGACGAGCCGTTGCGAGCATTGGCGTTCAAGATTATGGACGACCGCTTCGGTGCATTGACCTTTATTCGTGTCTACTCTGGTGTAATGGAAAAAGGCATGACGGTCTTGAACTCGTTCACTGGCAAGACCGAACGTATCGGTCGTATGGTGGAGATGCATGCGAATGATCGTCAGGAAATCGACCGTGCGCAAGCGGGTGATATTATAGCTGTTGTGGGCATGAAGAACGTTCAGACTGGTCACACGCTTTGTGATCCCAAGAAGCCATGTACACTTGAGCCAATGGTCTTCCCGGATCCTGTTATCTCGATCGCCGTTACCCCGAAAGACAAGGCCGGTTCTGAGAAGATGGGTATTGCACTGGGTAAAATGGTTGCGGAAGATCCATCTTTCTGTGTTGAGTCAGACGAGGAGTCCGGCGACACCATCCTGAAAGGAATGGGTGAGCTGCACCTGGATATCAAAGTAGATATCCTGAAGCGTACTTATGGCGTTGAGTTGAATGTTGGTAAGCCTCAGGTAGCTTACCGTGAAACCATTACTCAAGCGATTGAAGACAGCTACACCCACAAGAAGCAGTCGGGTGGTTCCGGTCAATACGGTAAGATCGATTACCGTATCAAGCCCGGTGAGCCAGGTTCCGGTTTCGCATTCGCCTCAACCGTGGTTGGTGGTAACGTACCTAAAGAATACTTCCCAGCGATTGAGAAGGGCTTTAGCGTGATGATGGAAGAAGGCCCTCTGGCTGGATTCCCGGTATTGGACGTGGAAGTTGAGCTGTTCGACGGTGGATTCCACGCGGTTGACTCCTCTGCGATCGCGTTTGAGATCGCAGCGAAGGGTGCATTCCGTCAGTCCATGCCGAAAGCAGGTCCACAGTTGATCGAACCGATCATGAAAGTGGATGTATTCACGCCTGAAGATCACGTGGGTGATGTGATTGGTGACTTGAACCGTCGTCGTGGCATGATCAAGAGCCAGGAAGCGGCATCTACAGGTGTTCGTATCAAGGCAGATGTACCGTTGGCAGAAATGTTCGGGTATATCGGTCACCTGCGTACGATGACTTCAGGTCGTGGTCAGTTCTCTATGGAGTTCTCTCACTACCTGCCATGTCCAAACCAGGTTGCTGAAGAAGTGATTGCAGAAGAAAAAGCGAAGCAAGCCGCTGCTAAAAAGTAACTGCTACACTGTAGTGCTTTGAAGTAAAGTGCTTTGCATAAAACCCGGATGCTGGTTGGTGTCCGGGTTTTTTTATGTCTGTAAATCGCTCGATTTAAGTCGCTGAACCTGGTGTTGGGGGCAGAATAGTGTGTTAAGTAGTGAGCGGCGGGTAGTGATTGGGCAGTTATCTGTGGTTAGACGGGTGGTCAGTTTCAGAGGGGGCGTAATTGCCGTCAGTTTTTTGGAGTGTGTGAGAAAAAGCCTCTAATAGTAAATATACTTTTTAGAGGCTTGATGTGTGATTGAAAGCGGTGAAGTTGCGGAGGGTTAGTCCGCTAGTTTTTTTGCCAGAATTTCGTTGAACAGTTTTGGGTTGCCTTGGCCCTTGGAAGCCTTCATCAAGGGGCCCATAAAGCCGCCCATTAGTTTTTTGCGTTTTTTCTCATCGGCAGCTTTGTATTGCGCTATTTGATCTGCCATGGTGGCTAAAACCTCATCCACTATTTTTTCCAAGGCGCCGGTATCGGATACTTGTTTCAAGCCTTTGGCTTCAATTAATGCATCCACATCCGGGTTTTCGCCGTTCCAGAGGCCTTCAAAGACTTTCTTTGCACCGGCAGACGAGAGTGTGTTGTCTTTAATTCGCTGTACCAAAGCCCCAAGTTGTGGGGCACTGATCTTGCTCTCGGTGATGGTGAGGTCTTCGCTGTTCAGGCGTGCCGACAATTCTCCCATTATCCAGTTTGCTGCAAGTTTGGCATCCTTCCCGTGTTCGGCGGTTGTTTCGAAAAATGCAGACAGGTCTGCGTTTGCGCTTAAAATGCCTGCGTCATAGCTGGAGAGCTCATATTGTTCAATAAAGCGAGCCTGTCTTGTATCGGGCAGTTCAGGAAGATCCTGCTTGATTGTCGCAATGTAATCATCGTCAAATTCGACTGGCAGCAAGTCGGGGCAGGGGAAGTAGCGGTAATCATTCGCTTCTTCTTTGCTGCGCATCGATTTTGATTCATGTTTATCGCCGTCGTACAGTCGGGTCTCCTGAGTGATGCTGCCGCCATCTTCCAGGATGTCAATCTGGCGCTCAACTTCGAGCTTGATTGCACGTTCCATAAACCGGAATGAGTTCAGGTTCTTGGTTTCGGTACGCGTACCCAGTTTGTCTTCGCCTTTTGGGCGAATGGAAATGTTCACATCGAAACGCATTGAGCCTTGAGCCATCTCGCCATCACAAATTCCGAGTGAGGTAACGATGCCGTGCAGCTTGCGAGCGAATGCAACTGCTTCAGCGGCATTCCGCATATCGGGTTCGGTTACGACTTCTATGAGCGGGGTGCCTGCCCGGTTCAAATCGATTCCGGACATGCCGTGAAAATCTTCATGTAGTGATTTGCCGGCATCTTCTTCGAGGTGCGCATGATGAATGCGAACCGTTTTACGCGTGCCGTCTTCCAGTTCGATTTCAACATGACCTGCACCCACTATCGGGCGCTCCAGCTGAGTCGTTTGATAACCTTTTGGTAAGTCGGGGTAGAAGTAGTTTTTGCGTTCGAATACAGAGCGTTTGTTAATTTCTGCATCAATCGCAAGTCCGAACATAATTGCATAGCGAAATGCTTGCTCGTTAGGGACTGGCAGCATGCCCGGCATGGCCAGGTCTACAGCGGATGC
Organism: Oleiphilus messinensis; assembly: GCF_002162375.1. Classification (GTDB taxonomy): domain Bacteria; phylum Pseudomonadota; class Gammaproteobacteria; order Pseudomonadales; family Oleiphilaceae; genus Oleiphilus; species Oleiphilus messinensis. The sequence continues at coordinate 2,109,527 of NZ_CP021425.1, forward strand.
CTGCGTGTTTGGTGCATTTCCAAATGCAGTGCTTGAGCCCGAGAATATTTTAGATTGGGTGGCCAGTTGGACGTGAACTTCCAGACCGATCACGGTTTCCCATTGCATCTTGTTAGCCTCTTGTTCGCATTATTCAGATCTGTTCTGCCTGAATATTTTAATCATATGGGGCAAAATTTAATGGCCTGGCTATGCCAGGCTTGCCCTGTATATCCCGTTGCTACGGGTTAAATCAGGTTATCCATCACGATCAGATGTTCGCTGGAGTTCGTGTGTGCCAATCCGTCGCATTTTGAAATTGATGGGCAGCATTCAGAATCCGTGCTTCGCTGAAATAATTTCCAATCAATTGCAGTCCAACGGGAAGTCCGTTTACTTCACCGGCCGGGATTGAAATTGCGGGTAGCCCTGCCAGATTTGTCGAGATCGTGAAAATATCCTCAAGATACATTTGTACTGGATCATCGGTTTTTGAACCTGAGGCGAAGGCCGGGGTCGGTGTGGTGGGTCCAGCGATCAAGTCCACATCATTAAATGCGGCAACAAAATCATTTTTGATCAGTCGTCTGACCTGTTGCGCTTTGCGGTAATACGCATCGTAATAGCCTGCCGATAACGCGTAGGTGCCAATCATGATTCGGCGTTTAACCTCGTCGCCAAAGCCTTCTGAGCGGCTGCGTGTGTATAGATCTTCGAGGTCTTCAGGGTGTTCACAGCGATAGCCATAACGAACACCATCGAAGCGAGACAGGTTCGCGGAACACTCCGCGGGGGCGATGACGTAGTAGGCAGGCACTGAAAGGTGTGTGTGGGGTAGGCTGACTTCCTTGATTTTAGCGCCCAGTTTTTCCAGTTCTTTTACTGCCGCTTCAATTTGAGCTTTCATTTTCGGGTTGAGGTCATCCCTGAAAAATTCTTTGGGCAGGCCGATTCGTAGTCCCTCAAGGTTGTCATTCAGTGTGCCGGTGTAATCTGGGACATTTTGATCTATGCTGGTTGAATCGAGCGGATCGTAGCCCGCCATGATATTCAGCATCATGGCCGCATCTTCGGCCGTGCGAGCCATAGGTCCACCTTGATCCAGACTCGAGGCAAATGCGATCATGCCGAGTCTCGATACCCGTCCGTAGGTTGGTTTCAAGCCGGTTACACCACACAGCGCGGCGGGTTGTCGAATGGAGCCGCCGGTATCTGTTGCTGTCGCGGCAGGGATCAGGCGTGCAGCAAGCGCAGCCGCGGAGCCTCCGGAAGAGCCTCCCGGAACAAGATTCTCGCCCCAGGGGTTGATAACCTTGCCAAAAAAACTGGACTCATTGGAAGAGCCCATCGCAAATTCATCCATATTAGTCTTGCCAATACAGACTGCTCCCGCTTCCTTGAATTTTCGAGTTACAGTTGCGTCGTAAGGTGGCACGAAGTTCGCCAGCATTTTTGAGGCACAGGTGGTCGCGACCCCTTCCGTGCAAAAAATATCTTTGTGGGCGAAGGGAATGCCGGTCCAGGGGGCGGCGTCACCTTTGGCGCGGCGAGCGTCTGCTGCAGTTGCCTCAGCAAGTGCGGATTCTTCGCAAACCGTAATGAACGCATTATATTTGCTGTCCAGAGTTTGGATTCGATCCAGAAAATAACGGGTTAGTTCCACGCTGGAATAGTTACCAGCATTCAGGCCTTGGGCCAATTCTGATACGGTTTTGTTGTACATAATTCAGGAATTCTTTACAGGAGTTTTAGCTATTGTTCGGTTGCCGGGGTCCCGCTGCAGATTTTTCGAGGCCAGGCATGGCGTTTTAGTGGATAGCCTCTAGCTCAAGCAATACAGGTTCAACTATCAACCAAACTTAATTGGTAACAATCAGGCTCAATTGGTTCATTCGATTACTTTGGGCACCAAATACAATCCGTCTTCAGAGGCGGGAGCGATAGCCTGAAATGATGCACGATTATCTGATTCGGTTACCACATCAGCGCGAAGCTTTTGAGTTGCGTCAGTCGGATGTGCCATTGGCTCGATGTTCTGGGTATCGACTGCCTGTAGTTGATCAATAAAACCCAGAATATTGGATAGCTCTTGGGTGGTTTGTTCGATGACGACGCCAGAAACCTTCAATTTGGCCAGGCGGGCGATTTTCTCAACGTCTTCGCGTTCTATAGACACTTGGTCTTCTCCCCTAAACAACATTAATCGGCCTATACTATCAGAACTGTCGGTCAATTGAAGTCAATTTGTGGGTATATTGACCCTAACTTCAGCTTTATCGGGATCGAGTTCGGTGTGCTTTGAATTCGCGCTTGCCGAAATACCCCTCCACTGTTAAAGTTGCCGCAATCATTAATGCAAGCTCTTTTGTCAGGTTAACTCATCGAATGTTTAAAAAAATACGTGGCTTGTTTTCCAGTGACTTGTCTATTGATCTGGGAACAGCGAACACACTTATATATGTCAAGGAAAGAGGGATAGTGCTGGACGAGCCATCGGTTGTTGCAATCCGCAATCATGCCTCGCAAAAAAGCGTTGCTGCTGTAGGAGCAGAGGCGAAGCGCATGCTGGGGAGAACGCCTGGTAATATTACCGCGATACGGCCATTAAAAGACGGCGTTATAGCGGATTTTCATGTGACAGAGAAAATGCTGCAGCACTTCATCAATAAAGTGCATGAAAACAGTTTTATCACACCCAGTCCCCGGGTCTTGGTTTGTGTACCCAGTAAGTCCACTCAGGTCGAACGAAAAGCAATTCGTGAATCAGCTGCCGGTGCCGGTGCGCGGGAAGTCTACTTGATAGAAGAACCCATGGCGGCAGCGATCGGTGCGGGTTTACCGGTGGAAGAAGCTCACGGGTCCATGGTCGTAGATATTGGTGGCGGAACAACAGAAATCGCTATTATTTCTCTGAATGGTATTGTTTATGCCGAGTCGGTCAGAATTGGTGGTGACCGATTCGATGAAGCGATTGTAACGTACGTGCGCCGTAACTACGGAAGTTTGATCGGGGATGCTACCGCAGAACGAATCAAACAAGAAATCGGCTGCGCGTATGAAGGCCTCGAATTACGCGAAATTGATGTTCGTGGTCGTAATTTGGCAGAAGGTGTTCCCCGTGGATTCACGCTTAACAGCGAAGAGATCCTTGAAGCGATGCAAGAGTCTTTGGCAGCAATCGTGCAAGCTGTTAAAAGTGCACTGGAACAGTCTCCGCCGGAACTCGCTTCCGATATTGCGGAACGGGGGATCGTGTTGACGGGCGGAGGTGCGCTATTACGTGGTCTGGATCGATTAATTAGTGAAGAGACAGGGCTTCCTGTTGTTGTCGCAGAAGATCCGTTAACCTGTGTCGCTCGGGGTGGCGGCAAAGCGCTCGAACTGATCGATAAAGGTGGGTTCGGGTTGTTCCCCATGGACTAAACTGCCACTTGACCGTTTCGCTTCATACTGTTTCAGCCAGGTCGTGTACTGCCCTGGCTGCTGTGCAAACGCATTGACTTCAAGATTTTCGAGAACTCATCATACGGTTCATCTTAATCGTGTGAGCGTGGTGTTAAATCGGGGCAGGACAACCGGAGCGAATCTGGCAGGGTCGGTGAAAGAATAGCTGCGATTCGTAGAATAAGAAACGAGGGTGCCCCCATTAAAACAATCTTTGTGCAAGGGCCCTACCTAGGTTACAGGCTGCTGATGGCGGTAATCCTGTCGGTAACCTTGATGGTGCTCGATTACCGCTTCGAGCGGGTTGATGGTTTTCGTCAAATGTTAAGCTCGATCCTTACCCCAATCCAATGGCTTAGTGATTTGCCTCAGTCGATGATGAGCTGGGGTGGCACCTCGCTCAAAACCCGGGAACAACTACTGGATGAGAATGATGCGTTACAAGTACAGATTGCTGTCTTGGAGCGTAAAGTACAAAAGTTGGTTGCGCTTGCAGTGGAAAATAATCGCCTCAGAGAATTGCTCAATGCGTCGTCCCAAATTGATGATTCGGTGATTGTCGCGGAACTCATTGGTATCAATCCGGATCCGTTTGTGCACCAGGTTATGCTCAATAAAGGCAATTCCGATGGTGTCCAGGTTGGTCAAGCGGTATTGGACTCAAATGGGCTTATGGGGCAAGTCATCGAAGTGAGTGAATTGACCAGTCGAGTGCTATTGATTTCTGACACGGCTCACGCTGTCCCTGTACAAGCGAGTCGAAACGGTGTCAGGGCCATTGCTGTGGGTAAGGGATCCATCGGTGAGCTTGAGCTGGCAAACGTGCCGGATACTGCAGATATCCGGGAAGGGGATTTGTTAATCAGTTCCGGTTTGGGGGGGCGATTTCCTGCTGGTTATCCCGTCGCGGAAGTCGCGTCTGTGAGGCATGACCCCGGTCAGCCATTTGCGTCGGTTTTAGTCAGACCCAGTGCCAAGCTCAATCAAAGCCGGTTGGTTTTAATTGTGTTTAAAGGAAAAGAGCGCAGTAGTTTTCAGAAAATCGATTCCGAGCTTGAGTCATCCGGAGAGGAACGCTAATGGCACGAATCAGTCTGTTTGCTTTTTTGCTCAGCTTTTTGGGCGCATTTGTATTGAGTCTTGTGTATATACCGCCCGCTTTCCAATTTTGGCGACCAGACTGGACGGCGATGGTATTATTTTTCTGGGTTGTTACGGCTCCACATCGTGTGGGGGTCTTGACTGCTTGGTCAGTCGGATTAATCCAGGACATATTGGAGGGTGCAATTTTAGGGATGAACGCACTGGCTTTTGCTGTGATCGCGTATTTACTGATTTCACTGTATCAACGTTTCAAAGTATTCCCATTCATTCAACAGAGCTTCATGGTATTTTTGATCATTGGCATAAATTTGATGATCTGCCATTTTGTGAAAAGTCTGACAGGCATTTCGGCGAGTGGCTTGATATATCTGTACCCTGCAATCTCCAGTGCCGCGCTGTGGCCCTTCTTTCTTATTATCATGGAGAAGCTGAATCAAAAATTGCCATAAGGGCACAACCTTAACTTTTCTTCATAGAACAGGGTATTAATGTGCAGGATTCTTCATCTAATGATTTGCCCGGACTGACTTTGGTTCTGGCTTCCCAGTCCCCGAGACGCTCCGAATTACTTCGCCAAATTGGCGTCGAATTCAAGTGTTATCCTGTTGATATCGACGAATCTCCACACCCCGAAGAGTCTGCATCTGATCTCGTTTTGCGTCTGGCAGTTGAAAAAGCGCAGGCAGCCCATCAGCGCTACCCGCGAGTTCCAAATCATTTATTCCTTGGTGCGGATACGATTGGTCTGCTAGATGATAAGGTGTTGGCGAAACCCCGCAATTTTTATGATTTTGCGTCAATGTTGCGCAAAATGTCTGGTCGAACCCATCAAGTGCTTTCTGCCGTTGCTTTGGTCGGGGACGGTTTTCAGGAAACCATCCTTGATCGGTCCGATGTGACCTTCAGAACCATCCGTGAGTGCGAAATTGAACAATATTGGCACAGTGGAGAGCCCCAGGACAAAGCAGGTGGCTACGGCATCCAAGGCCTCGGGGCAATATTCGTCGAAAAGATAATTGGTAGCTATTCTGGTATTGTAGGCTTGCCTTTGCAATCCACTGCAGAACTACTCCGTATGGCGGGTATACAAGTTTGGAATCGCGTCGAGGGCAAAGCTTGACCTTGATCTATTAAAACTGCCTTGAATCGCAAGCGTGGTTCAAGAGTGGGCTAAATCAATCTGAAAAAGAATTAAAACAAGTAGTGAATAAGCATGAGTGAAGAGATACTGATTAATGTGACGCCGGTTGAGACTCGGGTCGCGCTTATCGAAAATGGTATGCTGCAAGAGGTTTATATTGAACGATCCGGAAGCCGTGGTATCGTTGGAAATATTTACAAAGGGAAAGTGGTTCGAGTGCTTCCCGGGATGGAGGCAGCATTTGTCGATATTGGTTTGGAAAAAGCCGCCTTCATTCATGCTTCTGATGTCGATATTACGCCTTTAAATCTTGCTCAGGAGGCCACCTCAGACCGCACAGTGCCCGATATTGCTTCTCTGCTGTATGAAGGTCAGTCACTTACCGTTCAAGTCACTAAAGACCCAATTGGCTCGAAAGGGGCGCGTTTAACGACGCAGATATCCATACCATCCCGGTTTCTGGTGTATATGCCGAATAACGAGCATATCGGCATTTCGCAGAAAATCGAGGATGAAGAGTCCAGAGAGCGGCTTAAAGCGCTAGTGGAAGAGTGTCAGGCTGAAATCGGCGAAAGTGCTTCCGGAGGTTATATCATCCGCACTGCCGCCGAAGGGGTCAGTAAAGACGAGGCGATGGCTGATATTACCTATCTACAACGTCTCTGGCGCTCAATAGAAGAAAAAATCAGAACGGTTAAAGCGCCCTCCGTTATTTATCAGGATTTACCGCTTTACATTCGCACGTTGCGTGATTTGGTGCGACCACCGACCGAGAAAATTAAAATTGATTCGAAAGAGAGCTATGTTAATGCCTGCGGCTTTGCGGACAACTACGTGCCGAATGTAGAGGAGCGTCTCGAATATTATCCTGGTGAGCGTCCCATTTTTGATTTGTACTCGGTCGAGGACGAGATTCAGCGAGCATTGAGTCGTAAAGTGCAGCTCAAATCCGGAGGTTATCTGATTATTGATCAGACCGAGGCAATGACTACAATTGATGTTAACACCGGGGGATTTGTTGGCCATCGGAATCTGGAAGAAACCATTTTCAAAACCAACCTAGAGGCGGCGCGGGCGATCAGTCGTCAGTTACGTTTGCGCAATCTTGGTGGCATTATTATCATCGACTTCATTGATATGGCGGATACTGAGCATCAGAGACATGTTATTCGAATGCTAGAAAAAATGCTCGAGAGAGATCACGCGAAGACGAAAATTTCATGCGTGTCGGAACTTGGTTTGGTGGAAATGACACGAAAAAGGACGACAGAGAGCTTGGGACAAGTGTTGTGTCAGCCCTGTCCATTGTGTGATGGTCGCGGTTTTTTGAAAACCCCCGAAACAATTTGTTATGAGATTTTTCGTGAGATTTTGAGGGTTAATCGAGCCTATGAGGCCAATAATTACCTCGTCATGGCCTCGCAGAGTGTTATTGATCGTCTGCTGGATGAGGAGTCAGACAATGTGGCCGATCTTGAGACGTTTATTGATAAAAACATAAAGTTTCAGGTTGAAGTAATGTACAGTCAGGAACAGTATGATGTTGTGTTACTTTGAATGCCGACGTGTGATTTAATCGCACAGATTGGCGAAATAGTGATTTCTGGTGCTGCCAGATATGAGTTTTAGACACGCAATTTCTGTTCTCAAATACGGCCTGGTAACGGTTCGTGCCGGGTTGTTCCTGGCTGTTGTCCTCGCCGCGCTTTATGTTATTTTGGGGCGACAATTCCTTCCTGTTATTTCCCACTACAGTGATGATCTGGAACGACAATTATCAACCTTGTTGGGAACGCCTGTTCAAATAGGTGAGCTCTCCGGTAGTTGGGTCGGGTTAAATCCGGTTATCAAAGTCGAACAGTTGTATGTGTTGGACGGGCTCACCCGCACCACGAGTGTTCAATTGGAATCCTTGAGTGTCGAATTTTCTCTGATTGATACCGTGAAAACCTGGAGTTTCAAACTCAAGGATCTGCGAATTGACGGTGTTTCTTTAAGAGTGATTCAGGATGATGATGGTCATTGGCGTTTTTCCGGGTTTCCAGTTGCCATGGCCGAGGAACCACCTGTAATTGCAAATCCCGACACAGGAGCAGGCGCGAGTGCCACCGCAGATTTGCCTGCCTTGCTGGAGACCTACCTAGTTTATCCCTATGTGGAAATAAGTCATATTCAGCTGGACATTGAAGCCCGTCAGGGCTCCGTGTATCAATGGGAGATACCGCGTGCCCAATTAACTTATCAAGGCGATAAATTGAAAGCCAGTGGCGAGGTTTTGATCGCAGGGCAGGCCAAACCTTTTGCGCAATTTTCGCTGGTCGGTCGTGGCCGTTTGCTTTCGGAAGATATGGTGGCAGAGATCTATGCGAGTTGGCAAACCCAGAATGCACTTGACCCCTATTTAGAAGGCTACGAGTTAATGGGGTTGGAGGTCGCGGAAGTGGATGCGCGGGGTCAGGTCTGGTTGGATCTGGAAGGGAGCAGAGTCAAGACTGTGCGTAGCGTTATTGATTTGAATCGAGTAATGCTCAGCGCGGAAGGGGAAGCAATCCAGCCCTTCACTCAAGGTCATCTTGACTTAAGCTGGCATGACACGCCTTCGGGTTGGGTCTCTAGGGTGGGTGATTTTCAGATAAACTGGGGCGATCAGCAATGGCAGCCAAGTCATTTCGAGATCGCAAAAGAAGGTCAGCGTTGGGTTGTATTAGCCAGCTATCTGAATCTGGATTTTATCAGCCGAGCTGGGCAACTGCTGGGTGGTCTTCCGGATCGATTGAGTGCCTCGTTGACAGGGTACCAGCCTGCTGGGTTGTTGCGCAATGCGCACTTTCTCTACGCTAACGAAGATAGTGAGGTGACTTACACGCTGCAGAGTGAGCTGCATGATGTGTCTGTGGCCGCCTATGATGGTGCACCATATTTGGCCCATGTGAATGGGCTGTTGGACCTGAACCATCGCGGTGGTCGTGTCATATTTTCTTCCCCGGAATTTAAAATGGGGTTTCCAGAGCTGTTCGATGAGTCTTGGGCGTTTGAGCTGGGACAGGGGGAGGTATACTGGTCTTTGACAGATACCACTCGAGTGGCTGCGGATGCTATTCGGCTAGACTATGGAGCGGGTGCCCACTTACTTGGGAAATTTAGTCTGGAGTTGCCAAGGAATTCGCCTTCAACTTTTCTATCCCTCGAAATTCAGGGGCAGAATTTGCAAGCGGCAGATGTGCCTGAATTTGTCCCCCGGCATGTGGTGGATCCTGGTATATACCAATGGTTGGACAATGCGTTCACTGCAGGCACCGTAAATGGGCTTTTCCTTGGGGAAGGCAACGTAGGGTCTAATGCGCCCCATGGTGCTTTTGCTACAAATATGGACTTCGCACTGGAGCGCGGAATAGTCCAATTCGCTGAAGGCTGGCCTAATGCCCTGGATGTTTCAAGCCGGGTGATGATTGATAGTGCTGGTCTTCAGGTAGCGCTGGCATCTGCTGAGCTCGTTGATGTCGATTTGACCGATGTCCGGGTATCTAAACGTTTTTCGGACTCCGAAGCTCAGCCCTTAATGATATCGATTCGAGAACGTTTAAGTGGTGAAGACCTGCACGCGTTATTGACCAGGTTGCCATTTCGTGGAAGTACTGCACCCGTGGCGGATCAGATGCAACTTGTCGGTGAGCTTGATACGGTTATCGACGTCAAGCTACCGCTGGGAAATACGGGCGAACCCCAGATTGCAGTTGCGCTCAATACGGTTGGCAGCAACTTGATTTTGCCAGGGGCGAATCTACAGTTTTCGGCGCTTGACGGCGAGATTCGGTATTCAAGTGAATCGGGCATAAACGGTAAATTGGCCGGTGAGCTTTTGGGGGAGTCCATACAAATAGGAATAGATTCTCACCTGGATCGTGGCGAGATGATGTCCCGGGTGAGTATGCGTGGTCAGGCTTCACTCTCGCAGTTGGCCTCTTGGCAGGATATGGATTTACCGGAATTCATGAGCGGTGAGCTCAGTTACCTTGCGGAATTAAGTGTCTTGCCTGAGGTGTCTGGTGAGCCCAAGCTCAAGCTTAGATTGGAAAGTGATTTGATGGGGTTGGAAGTTGCTATGCCGGCACCACTTAACAAGCCCAAGACATCGGCTAAGCGATTTGAGTACACGCACTATATTCAAGGATATGATCGTTACGATGAGTTCAGATATGGTTCTGTGCTGACGGGGCGCGTTTGGGAATTATCAGGACAACCTGCAATTTTAGTCAATTTTCTGGATGTAACGGGTCAATCTCCGGTTACCAGGCCGCAAGGGTTAGAGGCGGAAATGGTTGATTCACCCGGGATTTGGGTTGGTGGCAGACTTGACTACCTGAACCTTGATCCTTGGTTTGAATGGTTAAAATCAGATCATGATATCGAGAATGACAGCATCGGTTTTAAGTTGCTCAGTCTTTTTATTGCAGATCTGGAGGTGGCGGGCTTTTCGTTTCCGGGTCAATCGCTCGATGTTGTTCCAGTTGAGCGTGGCTGGATGATTTCTGGTTTGGGCCCTCACCTGGAGGGGGCGATTCAGTCCTCAGGGGAGGATGGTCAGATTGATGTGGATCTGAACCGATTGGTATTATCAACCGTTAACCAACAAACAGCCAATCAATCCGTTGTCATGATGGAGCCTCCTGATACATTTCCAAACATCTCTGCGAGTGTTGATACTTTGCGCTGGCAAGATCGAGAGCTGGGCAGTTGGAGCTTTTCAGTTCGTTCCAGCCCGGATTCAATTGTGGTCGATCCGTTGGTTGCGTCTCTGGGTGATAGCCGCTTTTCCGGGCGCTATAGCTGGCGCTGGGATGTGAATACACTGGATAGTGTGAGTATCTTTTCAGGGGCTGTAGATGCCGTCAATACGGCTCAGCTGGTTCAGAGTATTGGCATGACACCCTCTCTGGATAGTGCGCAAAGTCATATAGATGCGGCCTTAGCCTGGCCCGGCGGGCCTGATCAATTCTCGTTACAGGGGGTTTCCGGCAAGCTGGCGGTGATGATGCAAGAGGGCACCTTTTTTGAAGCTTCTCCAGGCACTGAAGCGTTACGTCTTTTTGGTATTCTGAATATGGATACCCTTAGCCGTCGCTTGCAACTGGATTTTTCCGATCTAACCGATCGAGGTATTGCTTTTGATCTGTTGGAGGCTTCAGCGACTATCGATAGTGGTACGCTGGATTTACAAACGCCTTTAGTGATTCAGGGTCCATCCAACATCCTCAAGTTTACTGGTAAAACCAATCTTGATACCCAGATTCTGGACATGGATATGGTGGTGGTGCTGCCGTTGACAAAAAACCTACCGCTAGCGGCACTGATGATAGGTGCGCCTCAAGTAGGTGGCGCTCTATGGGTGATTGATAAGCTTTTGGGTGATCCGCTGAGTCGAATCACCAGCGCGACTTATCGTGTTGGTGGTACCTGGGGGGCTCCAGAAGTGAGTCTAAAAAATGTTTTTGACAATTCACCATTGGACTTAGGTGAACCCAAAGTGGTTTCAAGACGGAAAGATGAGGTAGAGTAGTGGCAAGCGAAACAAACCAAAGCGCCCGTTATGAGGTCGCCGTGATTCAAATGGTGAGTACGGCGAATCTGAAGCAGAACCTTGACAGTGCGAGAGGGTTGGTGGAACAAGCCGCTCGTAAAGGTGCAAACCTGGTTTTATTACCGGAAAATTTTGCATTGATTGAGTCTGCTGATTTGTTACGTGCTGGGCAGGATGAAGCTCAAACCGATTTTATCAGAAATACACTAAGTCAGTGGGCGAAGGAGTTTGGTATCTGGCTCATCGGCGGGACGCTCCCCTGTAGTAAAAGACCCGGTGGTGAACGGATAGAGAAAGTACGTGCTGTTTGTTACGTGTTCGACCCATTGGGGGAGGTTAGGGGGCGATACGATAAAATCCACTTGTTTGATGTTGATGTCGGTGATGTTCAAGGTCAATACCGAGAGTCGGAAAAGATCGAGCCGGGTGATCGTCTTGTGACTGTCGATACGCCCTTCGGTAAAATCGGACTGAGTGTTTGTTACGATCTCCGCTTCGCTGAGTTTTTCTCAGCTTATAAAAAGCTGGGGGTCGATCTGATTGTTGTTCCCGCTGCCTTTACATATCGAACCGGGCAGGCACACTGGGAGTCGCTTCTGCGGGCGAGAGCGATTGAAAATCAGTTTATTGTTCTCGCAGCAAATCAGGGAGGAAGGCATTCGGCCAAGCGTGAAACCTGGGGGCATTCAATGATTATTGATCCCTGGGGAACCGTACTTGCCTGCCAGGAACAGGGTGAGGGTGTGAGTGTGGCCGCAATTGATCTGGATGGCATACGAGAATTAAAAGCCCGTATGCCTCAGGATGCGCACCGAAGGTGGCATTTATTCGAATCGAATTGACTCTTTGAGGAGTCGGAACAGTTTTTTCTGCTGCCCTGTGTTCTTGCCGTTTTTCAAATCTTTCTGTGCGGCACGGATCAGGTTTCGCAGCGCCTGAATATCGACTTGGGGATATTCGTTTAAAAACTCGGTTAATGCCTTATTATCAGTGAGCAAACGCTCCCGCCAGTTTTCCAGTAAATGCAACTCTCGGGCATAGCGCTCACTGCTGGTATCGAATTGCTCGATTGATGCGGATATTGCATCTGCATCTTCGCGGCGCATCAGCTTTCCAATGAATTGTAGTTGTCGTCGTTTGGCTTCTTTGGCATTAATCGCTTGTGCATGATCGATCGCGGCGCGAAGTTCTTCGCTCATCGGGACTTCATTCAGGGCGCTGCTTTTCATGGCGACCAAACGCTCGCCCAGCTTTTGCAGGGCTACCATTTCCCGTTTAACTTGTGATTTACTGATAAACTCTTCGTCTTCCCAGTCTTGCCCGGATTCGAAATCGTTATTCATATTCATTCTCTACTCTCACCGCTTTGCGGGTATTTCATTTAAATTTGTGTGGGGCCAGGTCGTCAGGCGTACATTATTGTCGCAAGGCCGAGAAATGACATGAATCCCACGACGTCGGTGACCGTCGTCAGAATTACACCACCTGCCAGGGCCGGATCGATATTCCGGGCCTTGAGTAAAAGCGGGAGTGAAGTGCCGGCCAATGCCGCTGCAATCAGGTTTATTAGCATGGCTGCGGCGATGATAATGCCAATTTTGGGGTCGTTGAACCAGGCAATCGCCGCCACAGAAACCACTGAGGCCCACAGGACACCATTCAGAGCGCCAACAACAAACTCTTTACTTAAAAGCCAGCGTATATTGGAGCCGCCAATTTGCCCGACGGCAATACCCCGTATTACCAGTGTCAAAGCCTGACTACCGGCGATGCCACCCATACTGGCTACAATGGGCATAAGCACAGCGAGTGCAACGACTTTTTCGATGGTTTGTTCAAACAGTCCGATAACAGCGGATGCGATAAAAGCCGTAATCAGGTTGATACCTAACCAGACAGCACGGCGTTTTGCTGTTTTCATAACCGGGGCAAAGGTATCTTCATCTTCATCGAGACCGGCCATACTCATCAGGGAGTGATCGGCATCCTCCCGAATAACATCGACCACATCGTCAATTGTGATACGGCCAACAAGTTTTCCGTTTTGATTCACTACCGGGGCTGAGACCAAATCACGACGTTCGAACAGTGTTGCAATATCGGTTCTTGTCATCTCCACGGGGATCGCTTCGATGTCTGTATTCATGACCTCACGGACAGTCGCATTTGGGCTGGATACCAGCATGGTCGTCAAGGGCAGGACACCGATGAAGTCATCCTTTCGGTTGACGACCAATAAACTATCGGTCATTTCGGGTAGTGATTTATGGCGGCGCAGGTAGCGCAAAACGACATCAATACTGATGTCTGGGCGGATGGTGACCGTATCGGTGTTCATCAGGCCGCCAGCAGTATCCTCCTGATACGACAGTACCTCTTCTATTCGTTGGCGATCCTGGGCATCCATGGAGTGGAGGACTTCTTCGATGACTGTGTCAGGCAGTTGCTGAAGTAAGTCCACCAAGTCATCGGTTTCGAAGTCTTCTGTGACCGAAGCCAGTTCTTGGGCGTTCAGCTTACTTAAAAAGTAGGCGCGAATATCGTCATTGAGATAGAGAAGTACTTCACCTTCAAGATCCTTATCGACGAGCTTCCAGAGCAGGTTCCGTTCTTTGGGTGGCGAGGATTCAAGGAGGTGGGCAATGTCCGTTGGGCTTAAACCATGATTCAGGATGCGAGCAACCTGTTTGAAAGAGCCTGACTCGAGGGCTTCTCCCAATATTTCAACTTGTGATTTCATGCCTTCGGAGGTTTGAGCCATTCAATTTCTGCACTATTTTCAGGTGGGTGTCGTGATAACAGGCCCTAATTATAAAGACACTTCCCGTAAAACTCTAATTTCATCAGAAATATTCTTCTGAAACATGTGTTTGTGCAGGCTCCTTCGAGCGACTGCCTGAGGTGATCGGTTTACTGTCCCTCGCCGAATTTATCGTTTATGAGGGCTTTTACCGCTTCCATCGCGTCATGCTCGTCAGGACCGTCTGTTTCGATCTCGACTTCCATTCCGCAGGATGCGGCCAGGAGCATGACCGACATAATGCTTTTGGCATCCACGGTTCGATCATCTTTGCACAAAGAAACTTTTGCGGAAAAGCGTCCAGCCGTGCTGACCAATTTTGCAGAAGCCCGGGCATGGAGACCGAGTTGGTTGATGATGGTGATTTTCTCTCTGAGCATTGCTGCAATTTGCTCCTGTTTAATGGGAATGAGGCTTGGTAGTTAAGTGTGCCAATTCTTTATGTCGAACCTGAACGTTGTCCATCATCGCGTCAAATCGTTTTGCGACGCGCTCGCAGATGAAAACGGAGCGATGTTGGCCTCCGGTGCAACCTATGGCGATCGTCATGTAGCTCCGATTGGAAGCTTCAAACTGTGGTATCCATTTTTTCAGGTACGCATAGATATCGCTTTCCATTTCCTGTACTGCAGGATAGGGAGTTAAAAAATCGATTACATTCTGATCAAGGCCAGTACTTTCTCGGAGCGATTCATCCCAATATGGATTCGGCAGGCATCGTACATCAAAAACCAGGTCGGCGTCAGCGGGTACACCATGTTTAAAGCCAAAGGATTGAAACAGGAGTGCGAGTTCCTGTCGTTTGTGTCCGGCCACCCGGTCTTTAATCAGGTCTCGGAGTTCGTACATTGATAGCTGGCTGGTATCTACGCTCAGATCGGCCAAGTTTGCGAGGGGGTCAAGTAATTCCCGCTCGGCTTCGATGGCTTCTTTAAGGGAAAGCGTGCTGCTGCTCAATGGGTGTTTTCGTCGAGTCGCGTGGAAACGGCGGAGCAACGTCTGGCTTTGGGCATCCAGGTAGATGATTTCAAAGTTGATCTGTTTTGCCTGGAGACCTTCATAAATCTTGTTGAAATCGGCAAGCTGATCTGAGAGGTTGCGTGCATCAATACTGACAGCAATTTTACTCAGTTGTTGAGTCTTGTTGGTCAGCGCCTCTTCTGTCAGGGGAAAAAGCAAGCCGATTGGAAGATTGTCAATGCAATAGTAGCCAACATCTTCCAAAACGTTTAGTGCTGTACTTTTCCCTGAGCCGGAACGGCCACTTATGATAATCAGTTTCATTGATTTACCGCTCTCCATGCCATGTGTATTAGGTCAAAGATAAATGAAATACCACAGTATCATCTAAATATGAAATTCGCATCTCTTTGAAAGCGGTATCGGTGAATCAGATTTAAGTTATGACTTTAAAATTGTATTGTAGAGTTCCTGATTTTCAGTGCAGGCACGGAGGCGAGAGCATAGGTCGGGATCATTAAATTTTTCAGCCAACTGGCTTAGTAAGTCCAGGTGCTCGCTGGTAGCCTCTTTCGGTACGATCAAAACAAATAATAGATCGACCGGTTCGTTGTCTATTGCATCGAATGGTACCTTTTCCTGAAGCGTTAACAGGGCACCAATCACGCGCTCTGAATTATCTAATCGACAATGGGGGATTGCAATGCCTTGTCCGATCCCTGTGCTGCCGAGTCGTTCACGGTTAATCAGGCTATTGTATATATGGTTTTCATCCAGCTCTGGAAACTCGTTTGCGATAAAACCTGCGATTTGTTCCAGAATTCGCTTCTTGCTGCTCCCGTGCACACCGCTAAGGGTGAGCTCGGGAGAGAGAATCGACTGGATCGTTATGTGTGTATCCGTCATATTCCTTTTTATACCTGGCTAAAGGCTTCTGTACCGGGTTGCTAGCGTATTACCTGGCAGAGGCTCCGTGCGCACGCGCCACGATTTTTTCTTTGTGCTTGAGTACCTGGCGATCCAGTTTATCGAGCAATGCGTCGATGGCTGCATACATATCTTCATGCTCTGCAGTCGCGTGGATATCAGCACCGCTGGCATGAATGGTGGCTTCAGCGATCTGGCGCAACTTTTCAACGGATAAAGTGACCTGAACATTACTGATGTGGTCAAAGTGTCGCTCTAGTTTACTTAATTTGCTGTTGACGTAATCTTTCAGTGCATCGGTTAGTTCAACGTGATGTCCAGAAATATTTAGTTGCATAAGTCAGCTCCTAGTGTTGTTAGACTCGCCCGGCGTACATTCCCGGCGCTGTCCTGATTGGCCTTTTGTTATTTTTACTTAAAAGGCCATGATATAAATTGGGCTACGTCAATATACTTCAGTATAGCCGCTTCAGTCAGAATCGTCCTCAGGTCAGACGAGTCGTTTCCGCTCGTTTGAAGGCGGTATTGACATGGCCTCACGATATTTGGCGATTGTTCTACGGGCTACCTTTATTCCCTGTTCGTCCAGTATTTGAGCCAGTTTGCTGTCGCTTAGGGGTTTTTTGGGGGATTCGGCTGCAATTAATTTTTTGATTATCGCTCGAATTGCAGTTGAAGAGCACTCACCTCCGGCAGCAGTGCTGACATGGCTGGAGAAAAAGTATTTAAGTTCAAAAATTCCCCTGGGGGTGTGCATGTATTTTTGCGTGGTCACCCTTGATATTGTCGATTCGTGCATATCTACCGCGGTAGCAATATCGTGTAAAACCAAGGGTTTCATGGCCTCATCACCATGATCCAGAAAACCTTGCTGATATTCAACGATTTTGCTGGCGACTTTGAGTAAGGTCTCGTTGCGACTCTGGAGGCTTTTGATAAACCAGCGGGCCTCTTGCAGCTGGTCTTTCATGAACGTGTTATCGGTACTGCTGTCTGCCCGCCGAATCAGTGAGGCATAGCTGTTATTTACTCTGATTTTTGGGGCAATATCAGGGTTGAGTTCAACCTTCCAGCGGCCGCTCTCTTTCTTGACAATCACATCTGGAACCACGTATTCAGGGCTTGTATCGCTGATGGTCTGACCAGGTTTTGGATTGAGTGTTTGAATAAGCTGGATAACCGCTTTCAGCTCTTCTTCCTTGAGTCGACTTCGGCGCATGATTTGTGCGTAATCGCGATTACCGAGCAAATTCAGGTAGTGACTGATTACGAGTTTGGCCTGGGGTAGCCACTTTGTATCATCGGGTAATTGTTTCAGCTGGTTTAGCAGGCACTCCTGTAAATCCCGGCTGCATACTCCGGGAGGGTCGAAATGTTGCAGGCGTCTCAGTACCGCGACAACTTCATCAACTTCCAGCTCTTCGATTTCACTTTCTAGCCCCGAGTGGAGTTCTTCCACAGGCGTGGTGAGGTAGCCATCACCGTTTATAGCATCAATGATGCTCATGGCGATAAGGTGGTCATTCTCCGACATCGGGGTCAAATTGAGTTGCCAGAGCAGGTGATCCTGGAGTGTTTCACCTGCGGAGTTTCTGGACTCAAAATCAAAGTCATCATCACCGGCCGGGCCTACAGCAGCAGGGGCATTGCTCTGGTAGATATCGTCCCAGGCGGTATCGACAGGTAAATCATCGGGAATGGAATCAGACCAATTGTCGGTTTCCATGCCGGGGTCGTAATCATCGTTGTCCTGAGTGGATGAGGATGATTGTTCGTTGTATGAATCTGCACGCTCGGAATCAGAGCTAGAAGAATCGTTTTTATGTGCTTCTGTGCCGGAGTAGTCCTGATCGCCCTCGGAATAGGTATTTTCAGATTCATTCTCCGAGTTGCGATCCTTCAAATCACTGTTGTCTGTTTCTGACGAGTCATTTGAGTTGCCATAGGAATCATCTTCAACCTCCAACATAGGATTGGAATCCAGGGCTTCCTGAATTTCCTGTTGAAGGTCCAGGGTTGACAGCTGCAGTAGCCTGATCGCCTGTTGTAGCTGAGGCGTCATGGTCAGCTGCTGACCCATTTTCAGTTGCAGTGATGCCTTCATGACCATATAGTTAGTACCACCTTAAACCAACCAAATCGTGTATGCACTCGAGTGTTGTTACGATTGAAACGTTGTCCAGTTCTGGTCTCCCAGACATCTAGACCTCGATTATTAAAGTTTGTGAGTCCGATGTTAATCATTTTCCAGCACTAGTAATAGTAGCCTAATCTGGGCTAAAGCCTGAACTCGTTGCCGAGATAAACTTCCTTGACTTTTTGATTGTTCAGTATCTCTGTAGCCGTTCCTTCAGCAATAATAAAGCCATCGCCAACAATATACGCTTTTTCACAAATATCAAGGGTTTCACGGACATTGTGGTCTGTGATGAGAATTCCGATACCCTTTTGTTTCAAGTGTTTAATGATTTGTTTAATGTCGCTAACGGATATCGGGTCGACGCCGGCAAAGGGTTCATCGAGCAATATAAACGATGGCTCGGTCGCCAGGGCTCTGGCTATTTCCACGCGACGGCGTTCTCCCCCGGAGAGGCTCATTCCCAAGCTGTCTTTGATGTGTGTAATGTGGAACTCTTGCAGGAGTTCTTCCATTTTGTTTTCACGTTCTTTTTGCTTGAGCTCCTTGCGTGTCTCAAGAATCGCCATCAAATTGTCTTTTACTGACAGCTTCCTGAAAACAGATGGTTCCTGAGGGAGATAGCCTATTCCCGCGCGCGCACGACCATGCATGGGGAGGTGGGTGATATTCTTGCCGTCAATGACAATTGACCCGTGATCAGCATTAACGAGTCCTACGATCATATAAAAACAGGTGGTTTTGCCTGCACCGTTGGGCCCCAGCAAGCCCACAATCTCACCTTGATTGACCGAGAGAGAGACATCCCGAACGACTTTGCGTTTTTTATAACTTTTGGCCAGGTTGCTAGCGGTTAAGCTGCTCATGGTATTTGCTTAATCCTTTTCAGTTTTGGGCTGAATCTTCACTGTCTGTGGGTTGTGCAGACTTTTGATCCGCAGACGTTTCTCGGCTTTGGGGATGGATGATTAACTCAACTCGGGTATTTTTGCCGTCTCCTGCCTCCGATCCTTTCGCATTGACAATTCGGTTGATCGTGTCGTATTCGATCATATCGCCTTGGAAGCTGTTTTTGCCTTGTTGCAGCTTGGCATTGTGGAGTAACTTCAGCAGCTCCTCGCGTTGCTCGTAAATAATCTGGTCGCCGTAAGCATCCGTCTGTTGTGCCTTTGCTGTGTCCAGCTGAGTAAAGTGGGCCGGATCCCCATGGGCCTCAATCCTGACGAGTTGATTGTTCTCGGTAAAAATGACAACTCTGTCGGCTTCGAGTTTGCTGGGGCCCTGAGTAACAACAACGCGGCCCACATAAGTCGCAATGCCTTTACTATCGTCAAGTGATGCCTGATTGGCCTCAATCCGAATAGGGTCGTCACTGCCTGCAGTCAGGGCCAGGGCGGCGGGTGCACCCAGCATCATAATGCACAGGCAGGAAATAAGGGGTTGGAATCGATGCATGGCGAGTGAATTACTCCTTTGGCTCTTGAGCGTGCGTCGGATCTTGGGCATAGGTTCCTCTAACTTTTGACAGAAGCTCAACCCGCCTTTCTTTAACCCAGGCGTTCATGCCGGTAGCTTCTGTCGTGCCGAGTCGGTCTTCCAGTTTGACGGGTTTGTCCGTGGTAATAAACTGAGTGTCGCTGTATAGTGTGAGTTCTTCAGTACTGAATCGCAATGGTGGATCATTGCTGTTGCTACGGGTGATATTGACGTCGCCGGAGAGTATCAGTTTTCTGTCTTCCTGGAAGTATTGACCCTGACTGGCGTTTACCACCCATGGAACCTGATTCTCCTGGTAAATTTTAACGGACGGAGTGCCTACAATGCTTTGATCTGCGTTAGGAAAATGAACGCCCTGGTGGGATTCGAGTTGTAATGCAAGGTTGCCGGTTTCATCAAATTCCAGATATGAGCCGTTGACAACGAAGGCGTCAGGTTCATTTTCATCAGTTGCCTTGTAATTTTCCGGTAACTCCGGCTCATCACTTGTGTAGAGTAGTGCGACTAATGCGGTGCAGGTTATTGCCAAGGCAAATGTTCGAATCAGGCTGCGCTTGTCTGTCATGATTGGTTCTCTGTTAGAGTGCGCTTTCTGTCTGTAGTATACAGGTTACACAGCATGCAGGTTACTTAAAGATAAGTCTCATGGAGGTCTTCAAGTAATCCTTTTGCATCCAGTATCATGTCACAAACTTCTCTGATGGCCCCTTCGCCGCCGCGAGATGGTGTCGTCCAATCCGCATGTTTCCGTACGAACGGGTGTGCATTTGGCACCGTAATGCCCAGTCCTGAGGCTCGAATGGCACTCAGGTCCGGGAGATCGTCTCCCACGTAAGCGATATGCGGAAAATTGATGTTCAGTTGTTCCGATAATTCTTTCAGTGCAATCAGCTTGTCTTCACGTCCTTGCAGCAGATGTTTTATGCCTAAATCAGAAGCGCGCTTTTCGGTTAATGGTGACTTTCGACCGGTGATAATGCAAACCACCACGCCGTGCTTTTGAAGCATTTTTATGCCGTGTCCGTCCAGGATATTGAATGCTTTCAATTCATCCCCCTGGGCCGAGAAATAAAGCCGGCCATCTGTCAGTACGCCATCTACATCGAGGCCCAGCAGTTGAATGCCCTTTGCTCTGTCGAGTATTGATTTCATCATGGCTCCATTTGTTTTCTGATGTTATTGGTCAGATAGTATTATTTGGTCAGATAGTATTATTTGGTCTGAACAGATATCAGATCACACCGGCCCTGAGCATGTCGTGCATATTCAGTGCACCCACAACTTCTCCAGACTGACTGGTGACAATTAAGCCATTGATTTTTTTCTCTTCCATTACGGAAAGTGCTTCCGCTGCGAGGACATCCTTGGTGATAGTCGTGCAGTTTCGGTTCATCACTTGTTCAATGTTGGTTCCGTGTACATCAATACCCTTGTCCAGAGCGCGCCGTAGATCGCCGTCTGTGAACAGTCCCAATAGTCTATTGTCTGTATCTTGTATCGTGGTCATGCCAAGTCCTTTTTGGGTCATTTCCAATAATGCCTCACTCAGGCTGGCATGTTCTTGCACCTTTGGAATCAACCTCCCGGTATGCATGATATCGGCAACCTTTAGTAGTAAGCGTTTGCCCAGGCTACCCCCGGGGTGAGAGAAGGCAAAATCTTCTTCACTGAAGCCGCGTGCTTCGAGAAGAGCAATTGCAAGTGCGTCACCCATAACTAATGTGGCGGTCGTACTGGATGTCGGGGCGAGTCCGAGTGGGCAGGCTTCAGTTTCAACACTTACGTCCAAATTGGCATTGGCTTCCTGGGCGAGCGAGGAAGAAGGCGAACCCGTCATACTGATCAGTGGCGCGCCCATGCGCTTGATCAGTGGCAGTATTGTCAGCACTTCTGCAGTGTTTCCGGAATTGGATATGGCAATTACGACGTCACTTCCTGTAATCATTCCGAGGTCCCCGTGACTTGCTTCTCCCGGATGAACAAAAAATGACGGGGTTCCCGTACTGGCCAGTGTGGCCGCTATTTTTTTGCCAATGTGACCCGATTTGCCCATACCGGTTACGATAACGCGTCCTTTGCAGTTAAACATCAGGTCGCATGCCGTGGCAAAATCATCATTGATCCGGCTCGTGAGCGCTTCGATAGCGGCGAGCTCTATTTTGATGGCTTTTAATGCGGAAGATTTAAAATTCTGATTTTGCATAATTCAATTGGGCTTGTTTGCTGTGTCTTGAGTGGCGGGCTGCCTGTTTCGTGCCCTGCATTATATCGGCAAATATGCCGAGGGCAATCGTTAAAGGGATCTATGTGGAAGAATCACCCGCTTGAATTGCTTGTAGCTTTCAGAATGTGATCGCTATATCGTTCGACTGTTTTCTATAAAGTTCGGGGAATGTTATAGTTTTTCCAGATTTTAGGTTCATAATAGTTCACCTTTGAGTGATTACTTTTTAGTAGTGACAATACTTGAGTTCAGTTATGACAGCACCTTACGTAGAAATCGAGGGCCTTACCTTTTCAAGGGGGGACAGGGTAATTTTTAATAATATTTCACTTGCTATACCCAAAGGCAAAGTCACCACAATTATGGGGCCGAGTGGAACCGGGAAAACGACCTTGTTAAAGTTGATTGGCGGCCAGTTGCGGGCAGACCAGGGTACAATCCGGGTCGCGGGCAATGCAATCGAGAGAATGGGGCGCAAAGCGCTATTTCTGGCTCGCGAAAAAATGGGGATGCTGTTCCAAAGCGGAGCGCTGTTCTCAGACTTGAGTGTTTATGATAACGTCGCATTCCCGCTAAGAGCCCATACCGATCTGCCATCGGATATGATCCGGGATATTGTTTTGATGAAGCTGGACGCTGTTGGACTTAGAGGTGCAGCCCAGCTCATGCCTGCGCAACTTTCTGGAGGTATGACTCGTCGTGTGGCCTTGGCCCGTGCAATCGCCCTTGATCCTGAAATGATCATGTATGATGAGCCCTTTACCGGACAGGATCCGATTGCCATGGGTGTGCTTGTTAAGCTGATCCGTGAGTTAAATGATGCGCTTGGCCTGACCAGTATTCTGGTTTCCCACGATGTGCAGGAGGCGGTTAGCATCAGTGACTACCTGTTTTTGATCGCGGATGGCCAGATTATCGGTGCGGGGACGCCGGAAGCGCTTAAGCAAAGTGACTCCGAGCGCGTTCGGCAGTTTATGTTTGGCTTGCCCGATGGACCCGTGCCGTTCCATTATCCGGCAAAGCCCTATCAGGACGAACTCATGGCGCTAGAGAATTAAAATGTTGCAGAGACTAGGTCAAAATACTTTGGAGTCAATCGAAACGCTTGGCAGGTCAGCATTGATTCTGATTGGCGCGTTGGCTGCGATACCGAAACCAAAGTCAGGCTTGCCGTTGTTAATTCAGCAGCTTAATAAAGTCGGCGTATTATCCCTTGTAATCGTTGTTGTTTCTGGATTGTTTATCGGGATGGTGCTGGGCTTGCAGGGCTACAATATGTTGATTCGGTACGGGTCTGAACAGGCAATTGGTCAGGTCGTTGCGTTGAGTCTGGTGCGAGAATTGGGCCCGGTGGTTACTGCGCTCCTGTTTGCCGGGCGTGCTGGTTCGGCTTTAACCGCTGAAATTGGTTTGATGAAAGCGACAGAGCAATTGAGCAGCATGGAGATGATGGGGGTTGACCCGCTTCGTCGAGTTGTTGCGCCGCGGTTGTGGGCGGGGTTTATCAGTATGCCGATCCTGGCGCTAATCTTTAGCATGGTAGGAGTGTTTGGCGGCTATCTGGTCGGAGTCGAATGGTTGGGGGTGTACGATGGCTCTTATTGGGCCAACATGCAGCGCGTTGTGGACTTTGAGAACGATGTCGTGAATGGCATTGTCAAAAGCCTGGTTTTTGGTTTGCTCTGTACCTGGATTGCTGTTTTTCAGGGTTATGATTGTTTGCCGACCTCTGAAGGGATAGCCAAAGCAACAACGAAAACAGTGGTTTATTCTTCTTTGGCTGTACTGGGTATGGATTTTTTACTCACAGCGGTAATGTTTAACTGATCGATTTCTGGGGAAGGAAACAGGATATGTATTCTCGAAAAACCGAGCTGGGTGTTGGGATATTTGTGTTGGCTGGATTTGTCGCGCTTATTTTTTTGGCGCTGCAAGTGAGTGGCTTGAGTCTAACCGCGACCAAACCAACCTATACCATTTACGCACGATTTGATGATCTGGGGGGGCTTTCCCTGCGAGGCCGGGTGGCTATGGCGGGCGTGACAATTGGTCGGATCACTGGAATATCTCTGGATCAGAAAACCTATTCTGCTTTAGTGGAATTGTCCATTGATCAAGATGTTAATACACTGTCCACTGATAGTATTGCTTCGATCAATACTGCTGGATTACTGGGTGAAAAGTACATTAGCATCAGCGTTGGGGCGGACGAGGAGTTCCTTGAAGATGGTGATACCATTTACGATACCCAATCGGCACTTAATATTGAAAAGCTGATTGGAACCTTCGCATCCAGTAAGCGCTAATGGCGCTACGGCATCAAAATCTACCCCAGTGACAAGGGGGGGATGTATTCAGTTCAGGTTCAGTTTGCGCTGGTAGTATTGGCGGGCAAGAAACTTGAAAGGTTGTTGATTTACGATAAGTGCACTCGGCATAAATAACGTACTAAAAAAAGGGAGACCATCATGAATTTCAACGCGCAGCCATTTATTGTTCGATCCAGGGGAGCTGCTTTGTTGCAGAGCTGTTTTCAAAACAACTTACAGTGGCTCGCGCTTGCACTCATCGCGATTTTGCCAATGACTGCAGCTGCAGATGAAGCAGAGAAGGTCAAGCAGATCATTGCGAATAATACCGTTCATCTGATGAAAACCCTTGAGGACAATCGATCGACCTATTCTGAAAGTCCGGATGTATTTTATGGGAACATGGAAGCAGCGCTCGCTGAAGTAATTGACTTCAGAAGGATCGCGGCGCGTGTGATGGGAAAATATGCGCGCCACGCCAGCAAGCAGCAACGTAATGATTTTGTTGAAACGTTCAAGCGAAGTTTGTTCGAGACTTATGCGCAGGCTTTGGTGAACTCTGGCAAATTTGAGGTGAATGTACTGGCGGCTAAAATCATCTCGCCAGAAGGTGATCGCGCTTCAGTGGATTTGGAGATAGTCACAGCAGAAGGTGCGACTTACCCGGTAATGTATTCGATGTATGTGAACGACAAAAAAGCCGCGTGGATGCTGGAAAACATTATCGTCAACGGTGTGAATGTCGGCCTCGCATTTCGTGACCGGTTCGAGCAGGAAATGCGCAATCGAAAAGGTAATATCGATCTGGTTATCGCGAACTGGAATGCGAAAATAGATTCTGGCGGCGATAGTCAGGTAAATTGAGGCACAAAATATTCTTTAAGGCGATAACAGCTTTCCAGGAGTGAGCTGTTATCGGTTGCGTTTGAGTATTCTGAGGGGGCGATTTTAGTCCGGTTGATGTGTAAACGAAATTGGTGTGTAAACGAAATTATGTGCCAGGCGGTCGGAACGCTAGGATCGTATTAAACGATATAATGAAGGAACATCTTGCATGGGGCAGGTGTCATGGAAATAATTCAAAAGTCACCCGTTGTGGTGGCGTTATCCGGGGACTGTTCGTTTGCCGAAGCAATTGCGTTGCGTGCGAAAGGCGAGCACGTCATTGCGGGTCTTTCCGGTAAATGTATTGTTGACCTGAGTGATGTGTCCTGCGCCCATAGTGTGTTGATATCGGTAATGTTATGCTGGCTTCGTTACGCTCGCTTTCACGAAATTGATCTCGCGTTCAGTGGTATATCGTCCCGTCTCCATGCGCTGATGGCGGTGAATAATTTGCTTTCAATCATTCCTGTTCATGATTAATACAATCAGTAATTGAGCCGATCCGCCTGAGCTAAGTTTCTCGGTGAAAATTGATCAATAAGATAGGTCTGGGTTGATTTTCGGGCGTTGCATTTTCAAGCTTGCGCTTTTTCCCCGAGCGGCTTTTAGGTATCATTGCTCCCCTTTATCATTCATCATTGAGGTTCAGTATGCAGGCTCAACAGTTACAGGCGCTGATTCAAGCGAAATTGGCCGATTGTGAAGTTACCGTTGACGGTGAGGGTAGTAGCTTTAATATCACTGTTGTTGGTGAAGTCTTTCGTGGAATGTCTCCGGTTAAAAAGCAGCAGCTGGTTTACGGTTGTTTCGATGAATATCTGAAAAGCGGCGAGATTCATGCGGTCACGATGCAAACCCGTACTCCCGAGTAAGTCAGTTTAAACCAACGAATATAAGCAGCTCAGTTGTCGCTAAATCAGCGTAGCGACATCATTGTAGCTACATCAAAGTTTCTAAGGATCGAGTGTGGACAAATTACTTATCAGTGGTGGTGCGCAGCTTGCGGGAGAAGTACGGATTTCCGGGGCGAAGAATTCAGCGCTACCCATACTGGCGGCAACTCTGCTGGCAGATAAACCGGTTTCCATCGGCAATTTGCCTCACTTGCAGGATATTACCACCATGATTGCTCTAATGGGCAGAATGGGGGTAGAGTTGATGGTCGATGAGAAAATGAGCATCGAAGTCAACGCCAATTCGATTCAGAGCTACACAGCGCCTTATGAGTTGGTGCGCACAATGCGAGCCTCCATTTTAGTGTTGGGGCCATTGTTGGCTCATTATGGGCATGCCGAAGTGTCTTTGCCGGGCGGGTGTGCAATCGGTAGCCGTCCTGTTGACTTGCATCTCCGTGGTCTGGAAGCGATGGGAGCTGATATTGTTGTCGATGGTGGATACATTAAAGCAAGGACGAACGGGCGCTTGAAAGGTGCGCATATTTTCCTGGATGTTGTAACCGTGACCGGTACAGAAAACCTGATGATGGCGGCTGCCTTGGCCGAGGGGAAAACAATCATCGAGAATGCTGCTCGGGAGCCTGAAGTTACCGATTTGGCGGAGTGTCTGAATGCAATGGGGGCTGATATTTCCGGTCAAGGTACTTCGACGCTTGTAATTAACGGTGTTGAAAGTCTTGGTGGGTGTCATTTCAATGTTTTACCAGATCGTGTTGAAACCGGCACATTTCTGGCGGCGGCGGCAGCAACGCGAGGTAAAGTGCGGGTTAAAGGTACTTCTGAATCCATTCTTGAGGCCGTCTTGATAAAATTGGAAGAAGCCGGTGCCCATATCAGTTGCGGACCAGACTGGATCGAGTTGGACATGAAGGGAAACCGGCCTAAAGCTGTAAGCATTAAAACGGCGCCTTATCCTGCCTTTCCGACAGACATGCAGGCCCAGATACTGGCGATGAATACGGTAGCGGAAGGTACCGGGTCAGTAATTGAAACCATTTTCGAGAATCGGTTTATGCATGTTCATGAACTCATGCGCATGGGAGCCCAGATTCAATTGGAAGGTAATACTGCGATTGTGACTGGAGTCGAAGAACTGCACGCTGCTCCGATTATGGCAACTGACTTGAGGGCTTCAGCCAGTCTGGTTATTGCGGGCTTGGTGGCTCAGGGCGATACCATTGTGGATCGTATCTATCATATTGACCGTGGTTATGAATGTATCGAAGAGAAATTTCATGCACTGGGCGCGAAAATTCGTCGAGTCGCAGATTAAAGAAAACGCAAAGCGGATGAAGTAATTGTCATGAGTGAGACCTTGACCATCGCCCTTTCCAAAGGACGAATTTTGGAAGAGACCCTGCCACTGTTCAAATCAGCTGGGATCGAGCCGTTGGAAAATATGGCAAAAAGCCGGAAACTGATTTTTGATACTACGGATGAGCGTGTTAAATTTATTGTTATCAGAGCGACTGATGTGCCCGTTTATGTTCAGTATGGCGGTGCTGACCTTGGTGTGACCGGTAAAGATGTGTTGATGGAGCACGGTGGTGACGGGCTCTATGAATTATTGGATTTACAGATTTCCAAGTGTAAATTGATGACTGCGGCACGGGTCGGCGACCCGCCGCAAAAAGGGCGGATCAAAGTCGCGACCAAATTCGTTAGCCTGGCCAAGACCTATTATGCGGAGCAGGGTATTCAGGCTGATATTATCAAGCTTTATGGTGCTATGGAGTTAGCGCCTATTCTTGGCTTGGCTGATGAAATCGTCGATATCGTGGATACCGGAAACACTTTGAGAGCGAACGGCCTTGAGCCGCGGGAACTTATTTTTCCAATCAGCTCCAGGTTGGTTGTAAATCAGGCCGCTTTCAAGATGAAACATCACATCATCAAGCCCATCATTGAGCATTTGGAGTGCACTGTGGCGGAGCAGCAGAGTGAAGTGGAAAGTGCTTAAAAAGTATCCAAAAGAATTTGAAAGAATGTAAAGTATTTAAAGTGCTTGAGAGAGCAACACTCTCAAATGTACGTTACAAGGCGATTTGTTTCGATGTGCTCAAGTCAATGGAATCGAACAGAGCGGGTGTGTCGAAAATTACAGATATAGAGGTGGCCGATGTCCGAAAAAGTCGATATCACAATACTGGATTCGACAGAAGAATCCTTTGACGAGCGATTGTCTGAGCTCCTCGCGTGGGATGAAGTTTCCGATAAGTCAGTTCAGGAAACAGTAACAGGCATACTTGCGGACGTTAAGTCTCGCGGGGATGATGCAGTCATGGCCTACACCGAGAAGTTTGATCGTGTCAGTGTCACGTCTGCTTCGCAACTTGAGCTGGATCGGGACAGTCTTCAGGGGGCTTTGGAGTCGTTGGAGCAAAGTGTAAAAGAGGCGTTGATAATCGCCGCAGATCGTATTCGCTCCTACCACGAGAAGCAAGTCCAGGAATCCTGGCAATATAAAGATGATCAAGGTACGGTTTTAGGACAAAAAGTCACGCCGATGGATCGTGTCGGAATTTATGTTCCTGGAGGCAAAGCGGCCTATCCATCTTCCGTATTAATGAATGCGATACCCGCAAAGGTGGCCGGGGTGGCCGAGGTGATTATGGTTGTGCCGACGCCCGGCGGCCAAGTGAATCAAATGGTTTTGGCCGCAGCAGCACTGAGCGGTGTGGACCGGGTATTTACCATCGGTGGCGCTCAGGCTGTTGCAGCACTGGCCTACGGAACTGACACGGTGCCTGCAGTAGATAAAATTGTTGGACCAGGTAACATTTATGTTGCTACAGCCAAACGAGAGGTTTTTGGAACAGTCGGTATTGATATGATTGCCGGTCCTTCGGAAATTTTGGTTTTGTGTGACGGTAAAACGAATCCAGACTGGATCGCGATGGATTTGTTCTCTCAGGCAGAACATGATGAGGATGCCCAGTCAATTCTGGTATCTCCCGATGAGCAGTTTATCGAAGCCGTTAAAGAGAGTATTGAGCGGCTGTTGCCGACGATGGAGCGGGCTGAAATAATTCGTAAATCAATCGTAAATCGAGCGGCATTGATCAAAACTCCGGACATGAAAAGTGCGGTGGCGATCAGCAATCGCATCGCGCCGGAGCATTTGGAATTATCGGTAGACGAGCCTGAGAAGCTATTACCTGAAATTCGCCATGCAGGTGCGATATTTATGGGGCGGTATACCGCAGAAGCGCTTGGCGATTATTGCGCCGGGCCAAACCATGTACTGCCAACCTCCGGAACCGCACGTTTTTCGTCACCGCTTGGGGTTTACGACTTTCAAAAGCGTTCTTCGATTATTAATTTCTCGGATGTTGGTGCAAGCGAAATGGGGAAAATCGCTTCGATCCTGGCTCGAGGCGAAGGGCTCACCGCTCACGCGCTTTCAGCTGAGTACCGGGTCAAACAAGACGGTTGAAGCAGGTTGTGTGGAGAACCAATCACGGTGTGATTGGTTTTTTACCAATAAGGGTATGCACAATTCGAGTAGTTCCTTGATTGTAAAGCTCCACTTGTGCTGTAGTACCTGGCATTAGTTTTGCGACTTCTCGAAGTGCATCCGTGCTTTTGGCAAGGTTTTGACCATTAATGCTGATAATAACATCACCAGGGCGAATACCTGCTTGGTGTGCCGGTCCATCGGCGGTAACAGAAGTAACTAAAAGGCCATTTGTGTCGGACAAGTTGAAGAACTCAGCTTCTTCATCGGTTAGTTGGTGCATGCTGACACCCAAGTAGCCTCGAGTTACCTTTCCGTAACGAATAATTTGCTTGGCCACGCTGAAAACCATTGAGCTGGGAATGGCAAAACCAATCCCCTGGTAGCCGCCATTTTTGCTAAAAATTGCAGTATTTATTCCGATAAGGCGACCTTCAAAATCAACGAGCGCCCCCCCGGAATTGCCTGGGTTGATTGCCGCATCAGTCTGTATGAACTCCTCATAGGTTGCCAAGCCCAAGCCTTCTCTTCCCAGACCACTAATGATACCTTGAGTCACCGTTTGCCCAACGCCGTAAGGATTGCCGACAGCAAGCACGATATCGCCGACTCTGAGTGTATCAAAGTTTACGGTGACTGCTGGATGAGTGTTGCCAGGAATGTCTAAAACGGCGAGGTCGGTGTCCTCATCGGTACCCAGAAGGGTGGCCTCGAAGCGACTGCCATCGGCCAGGTAAACGTGAATGCTTTGGGCGCTTTTAATGACATGGTGATTGGTTACGATAATGCCACTATGGTGAATAATAACGCCAGACCCTTTCGATACCTTGGTTTTTTCATCTGGAGTGAGTAAAAATGGAGAGATTGCTGGATCGAAGAGTAAAGGGTTCGTTTTGGCAGGCGGAATGCTGTTAATCTGTGCCTGTATGCTGACAACCGATGGACTGATTGCGTTTACCGCAGGAAAATAAGACGGCTGACGAATATCGGCGGCTGTTTTTGCAGCGTTAGATCCATTGTTTTCGGGTTTATTCGTGTGGGGGGCCAAAATGAAGATTGTGATAGCAAGTGCCAATGCTACGAGAAAACCTGCTGTTGATGAGATAGCGATTGTTTTGATCGGGAGTGGTTTTTTCATCGTGTCTGTGTTTGATGTTTTATTTTTCAAGGTGCTTAAGCATATTATATCGGGCGTGCTACGCCCAGACTTCAAGGCCTGTTTTGTTAGAGGATCAATATGATTGAGTTAAAAAGTTTAGTCAGTACTCTGGATAATTACCTGGATGTCAGTTCGATACCTGATTATTGTCCTAACGGACTGCAGGTTGAAGGGGGGGCGGAAATACGGAAAATTATAACAGGCGTAACGGCGAGTCAAAGATTGTTGGATGTCGCTTCGGAGCGGAATGCGGATGCTGTTTTGGTGCATCACGGTTATTTCTGGAAAGGTGAGAGCTCTGTCATTGCCGGAATGAAGAAGCGTCGTTTGAAAACATTGTTGGCAAATGATATCAGTCTATTGGCCTATCACTTGCCTCTGGATGTGCATGCTCAAGTGGGGAATAACATACAGTTGGCAAAACGGCTCGGAGTGAAGGTGGATGGGCCATTAAAACAGGAGCGATATGGTGCGCTTGGCCTCGTTGGGCACTTCTCAGAGACTCTGTCCGTACAGTCGGTTTCGGAGCTGCTCCAGCGTGAACTTCAGCGAGAACCTCTAGTGATTGCAGCAGACGATCGACCCATTCGCTCTTTAGCCTGGTGTACAGGCGCGGCTCAAGGGTTCATTGAAAGCGCGATTGAAGCAGGGGTTGATTTATATATCAGCGGAGAAATATCCGAGCCAACCGTCCATGCAGCCCGGGAAGGCGGTATTCACTATATGTCAGCAGGCCATCACGCAACTGAACGATATGGGGTGAAAGCATTGGGTGAATGGATTGCGGAAAATTATGACGTTGAAGTCGAGTTTGTTGATATTGATAACCCGGTTTGATTGATCGGATTAAATCAGTGTACGAGTGAACTGTATCCCGAACGTTAAATCGATTAAAATGCCCGCATTTCGGAGTGTTTGAGTGCTCCTGACTTTTTTGATCAATCATGATGAACGAGTATTGATATGCAAACCCCTTTACAACGCTATCAGCAGGATTTGACCAAAGATGGTTTTAGTCATGATAGTGCCCAGGAAATGGCGGTTACCCGTCTGGATCAGCTGTTTCATAAATTGGTGGAAGCTGAAAAGCCAAAAAATGAAGGCAAATTTGCCATACTAAAGAAAAGGTTGTCGAAACATAAAGAACGACCGATTACGGGGTTGTACTTTTGGGGGGGAGTGGGTCGGGGCAAGACCTATCTAATGGATACGTTTTACGAATGCCTTCCCTTTGATCGTAAAATGCGAATCCATTTTCATCGCTTTATGCATCGCGTTCATGACGAGCTAAAACACCTCAAGGGGGTGAAGGATCCACTTAAAGTGATTGCCCGTAAATTTAGCGATGAAGCGCGGGTAATCTGTTTTGATGAATTCTTTGTCACCGATATTGGTGATGCCATGATTCTGGCGGGTTTGATGGATGAGCTTTTTGCCAATGCGGTTACTCTGGTGTGCACCTCAAACATCGTACCCGATGGATTATATAAAGATGGTTTGCAGCGTGCGCGCTTTCTGCCTGCGATTTCGTTATTAAACGAGCATACTGAAGTTATTAATGTTGATGGTGGTGTGGACTATCGTCTCCGATCATTGGAGCAAGCGGAGTTATATCATAGCCCTCTGGATGATCAAGCCAAGATCAGTTTGGAAAAAAGCTATAACAGCCTTGCCCTTGAAGCAGGAAGTCATGATCTGGATCTGGAGGTGAATGGACGGAACCTACGAGCAATACGGCATGCCGATGACGTAGTCTGGTTTGAATTTAAAACCTTGTGTGATGGGCCCCGGAGTCAAAATGATTACATTCAACTGGCGAAGGAGTTCCATGCGGTCTTGGTCAGTAATGTGCCAATTATGGGGGCAGATTCGGATGATCAGGCGCGACGCTTTATTAACCTTATTGATGAGTTTTATGATCGTAACGTAAAATTGATTGTTTCTGCTGCGGCTCCGATCACGGATCTCTACACGGGGGGCAAGCTTACGTTTGAGTTTGAGCGGACGCAAAGCCGCTTGTTGGAAATGCAATCCCATGAATATCTTGAGCTACCCCATAAACCTTGAGATGCAGGTTTGCTCTAATTGAAAAAGCCCTGTTAAATCAGGGCTTTTTCATGTTCATAAGCAGGATGCTTCGCTTATAATACTTCTATGGCCATGGCTGTTGCTTCACCGCCACCGATGCACAACGCGGCAACACCTTTGGTCTTGCCGTATTTCTTCAGTGCGTGAATGAGCGTGATCAACAGTCTTGAGCCTGTAGAGCCCACTGGATGGCCTTGCGCACAAGCGCCGCCATGTACGTTAACTTTTTCAGGATCCAGATCCAACTCTTTGATTGGCATCATGGCAACCATGGCAAAGGCTTCGTTGATTTCATACAAATCAACGTCATCTTTAGACCAGCCTGCTTTTTCGAACAAGGTTTTGATTGCACCAACCGGTGCGCAGGTGAACTCTGATGGGTGCTGAGACTGGGTGCTATGAGCGACGATTCTTGCCAGTGGCTGCAGGCCTCGTTTGTTCGCCTCAGACTCGCTCATCAGTACTAATGCAGATGCACCATCTGAGATAGAAGAAGCATTTGCTGCCGTGATTGTACCATCTTTCTTGAATGCTGGGCGCAGAGAAGGAATTTTCTCGATGTTAGCGTTGAAGGGCTGTTCGTCGTCTTTTACAACCACTTCGCCTTTTCGGGTTTTCACTGTAACCGGAACAATCTCGGCTTCCAGGGCACCGGATTCGATCGCGCTTTGAGCTCGTTTCAGGGAGTTTATCGCGTACGCGTCCATTTCTTCCCGGGTGTAGCCTTTCTGGTCTGCTACATCTTGAGCGAAAGAACCCATCAATCGCCCTGTTTCTGCATCTTCAAGTCCATCTAGAAACATGTGATCCATGGCCTGGTCGCCATGACCCATGCGGTAGCCTGTTCGGGCTTTTTGCAGGATGTACGGTGCATTGCTCATGCTTTCCATACCACCTGCGAGCATGATGTTGTTGGTGCCAGCTTTGATCAGGTCGTGGGCCATCATAGTGGCTTTCATGCCTGATCCGCACAGTTTATTGATCGTAGTACAGCCGGTGGCATCCGGAAGTCCAGCCTGGCGGGATGCCTGCCGTGCAGGGCCTTGCTTCAAACCTGCAGGCAACACACAGCCCATGATCACTTCTTGAATATCGTCTGCTTTCAATGAGGATCGGGAAACTGCTTCTTCAATCGCAATTGCGCCAAGTTCGACCGCAGACAGGCTGCTTAAGCTGCCTTGAAAACCACCCATCGGTGTTCTTGCCCCTGACACAATAACGACGTTATCTTCTGAACTCATAACCTAAACCCTTGTCTAAAATGTTCAAATCGTGCGGTTCTGCACAATTGGGTTTTTTATACTCCTTTCGGATGGGAATGCCAAGGGCGAAAGGTTACAAATTGATTGGCCAATTTCGGATTAGTGATTGTTTATCTTTAAAAAAAAGCGAATCTGAATTTGGTTGATTTTGTTTTTTGTGTCTATAGTGTCTAGAAGGCCGACCACTCGTATGCTGGTTTTGGGGCTGGCAAAATACAGGTTGCGTATGTCAAAATTATCCGTGCAATTTATGAATATCAATAAAAACAATTGCTTAAAATCCATTCAGTTCATTGCAAACAGATTGCTATTATGCACACAGACGTGTAGTTGTCGGTGTGGGCATAGGGTAAATGAACGGTTTTAAGGCGCGCGAATTCTGAGCCGCGAGTTGGCGACCGATATTCACGTAATGCACGGATCAAATAAAAAACGACGGAGTAGCGTTAAATGACAAGAAAAACAAATCAATGGAACAATCTGAGGAAATTGCCTTTGGCTGCTGCCATAGCCGCGACAGTTTCTGCAGCACCAGTGAGTGCGTTCCAGTTTTTTTTGGGAGATGATATCGAAGGGGCGTTTGATACAACCCTTTCTGCCGGCGCAAGTTGGCGAGTGGCGGATCGGGATAAAGATCAGCTAGCACAAGGTAACCTGGGGCCGGAATTTGCCTATTCCGGAGTCGGCGGTTCCAGTAACAACTATGATGATGGAAACTGGAATTTTGACCAAGGTGATACTTATTCCAAAATCATCAAAGGCAACAGTGAGTTATTGCTTACTTATGAAAACTTTGGTGGCTTTGTTCGGGGCAAGTATTGGTATGATTTCGAATTAAAAGACGAGAAACGAGCCACTGACGGGGTTGGGCAGCGTCGCCAATTAAATGATCATGCCGATAAAAACGCATCTGGAGCAGAGTTGTTGGATGCGTACGTCTGGGGGGATTTTCAGATAGGTGAAACGCCGCTCAGCCTCCGCCTCGGTAAACAGGTGGTCAGTTGGGGGGAAAGCACGTTTATTCAGAATGGTATTTCTGTTATCAACCCCGTTGATGTTTCTGCAATTCGTGCACCGGGTGCCGAAATCAAGGAAGCATTCATTCCCGTCAACATGGTTTACACTTCTCTGGGGATTACTGAAAACCTGTCGATGGAGGCGTTTGCCCAATTAGAATGGGAAAAAACCCGCCCGGATGATTGTGGTACGTTCTTTTCCGGAAACGACTTTGCCCCCGATGATTGTGGACCTGTGTTACTTGCAGGTCAGTTGCCGGATTTTGTTGTTTATCAACAAGGCGCTTTTGCACCTCGGGTAGGTGACGTGGAGCCTGATGATGGTGATCAGTATGGTATCGCATTCCGCTACTATGCCGCGGAGTTGAACGATACGGAATTCGGGCTCTACTACATTCGATATCACAGTCGTACGCCTTATTCCAGTGGTATTGTGAATAATCCTTCTTCACCCAACGCCGCATTGGGTCAGGCCAATGATCCGGATCAGGCGTTTTCCAGTTTCCCGAGCTACTTTATCGAGTACCCGGAAGGCATTCACTTGTACGGCCTCTCATTCAATACCAGTTTGGAAAGTGGTTGGTCACTCAGCGGTGAATACAGCTTCCGAGCTAATCTGCCCGTGCAGTGGAACGCATTTGAGCTGATCTACGGTGGTTTGCAACTGCCATACAGCAAGATGTTTCAGAAGTACAATCCCGATGGTCAGACCAATCTGGCGGGGCAAGAATTACCTGGTTATGATCGCTACAAGGTTTCCCAGGCACAGTTCACGCTGATTCGATTCTTTGATCAGGTCTTTGGCGCAAGCCGTATGACGGTGGTTTCCGAATTTGGTGCAACTTATGTCCATGATTTACCTGGAAAAGATGAAGCACGCTATGGTCGTTCGGGACACATGGGCTTCGGGGAATTCGACTATCAGTTAGGGCCATTGAGCCTGAACTGTAAAACCAGCCCACAGGTGAGCCCGGTACCGACCAACGTTAATCCGAATCACTGTACCAATGATGGGTTTACAACAGGATTCTCATGGGGCTATCGTGCCCGAATTGTGTTGGATTACAATGATGTATTTGCAGGCATAAACATGCAGCCCCAACTGGCTTGGTCCCATGACGTTGTCGGTTACTCTCCCGAGCCCGGTCCAAGTTTTGTTGAAGGTCGCAAAGCAATAGGACTGTCCCTCAAGGCCGTCTATTTGAATCAATACTCAGCGACGTTAGGCTACACAAATTTCTTCGGTGGCGAGCCCTATAATATGGCGAATGACCGGGATAATGTGTCTCTTAGTGTTTCCTACTCATTCTGATTCTATGGATAGCAATTACGGTCATTAAGAGGTAACTCGATGAATATTAGAAAAAAAATTATAGCAAGCGGGGTAATTTTGCTGTCTATCGCGGTTTCAAATGCAAATGCGAAAGTGACAGCAGAAGAAGCAGCAAAACTCGGTGGTGAACTCACGCCCATGGGCGCGGAAAAAGCCGGCAATGCGAGTGGAACCATACCTGAGTGGACGGGTGGAATTCAGAAAATTCCGGCAGGCTATCAAAATGACGGTGTGTATATTAATCCGTTTCCAGACGATAAGCCCTTGTTTACGATCACCAAAGCGAACATGGGTGAACATGCAGACAAATTGACAGAAGGCCAGAAGGCCATGCTCAACAAGTATGCGGATTATAAGATTCCGGTGTATCAAAGCCGCCGTACCGCGCTTTATCCGCAAAAAGTTTATGATGCCGCAAAGAAGAATGCGACCGCAACTGAGCTGATATCAAATGGTAACGGTTTAGCTAATTTTGAAGAAGCTACGCCATTTCCCATTCCAAAAAACGGTCTTGAAGTGATCTGGAATCACATCGTTCGATATCGCGGTGGTAGTCTCGCGCGTACGATTGGCCAGGCGACACCCATGCCGAATGGTGACTTTTCTGTTGTAAAATTTAAGGACGAGCTCACCTGGCTTTCGACGCTGACTGATGCGAAGGAGGCAAATGATGACAACGTGCTGTTTTACTTCAAGCAGGTAATTGTTGCACCTTCACGGCTGGCGGGTAACGTCTTACTGGTTCATGAAACAATTGATCAGGTTAAGGAACCTCGTCGAGCGTGGGTTTACAATGCTGGTCAACGTCGTGTACGTCGAGCTCCTCAGGTTGCCTACGATGGACCGGGTACCGCTTCAGACGGTCTTCGTACTTCTGATAACTTCGACATGTATAACGGTGCACCAGACCGTTATAACTGGAAGTTGGTCGATAAGAAAGAGATGTATATCCCCTATAACTCTTATAAATTGTTGTCCAAAGATTACAAATATGAAGATGTTATAAAAGCAGGTCATATCAATCAGGACTTGACCCGTTACGAGTTGCACCGCGTTTGGGTTGTGGAAGCCACACTGAAAGAAGGTGAGCGTCATATCTATGCGAAGCGTGTGTTCTATATTGATGAGGATTCCTGGGGAGCTTCTGAGATTGACCATTACGATGGTCGTGGCGAATTATGGCGTGTCGCTGAGGCGCATAACTTTGTTTTCTATGATCAAAAAATACCTTGGTATGCTTTGGAAGTGCTTTATGATTTACAAAGTGCCCGGTATTTGGCGTTCGGTCTTGTGAATGAAGCAAACGCACCCTATGACTTCAATTATGAGCGCTCTTTAAGGGATTTTACTCCGGCTGCCTTGAGACGTTCCGGTAGTCGGTAAATTCTTTCTTTGCTTCAAATAAAAAAAGCCGGTGAACTTCACCGGCTTTTTTGTGCCCCATCCAAATTTTCCAGGCTAAACCGTTTTACAATTTCCCGGGGCCAGCGGAATCGCCCGATTAAGTTCGGAAAGCAAATCGTCTTTCTTGCACCAGCGTTCTTCAAGCCATTCATCGTAATCTTCCGGGTGAGCCGGGGTGATGGGCATTTCGACCACAGCCTGGATGGTTTGAAGTCGTCCGCTGAAATAGTCCCACAGACACGGTTCAATTGCCGATGGGTAGTGAATTGTTACATCGAGAATGCGGATGTCTTGATGTTTGCGCACGTACTTGCTTGCGACTGCCGTTAGTGAAGTGCTTCTGGGATTCAGTAGGTATTTGTATATTGAATGCTCATTTTTGTGTGCTTTACGATTGAATCTCTTTCCTTCGGGGAAGTAGCACAGTGTGTTGGCTGTCGTATCTTGAGCAACTTTATCAAGTCGTTTAAGGGAGGGAAATTCCAGTGCCCAGAGGATGAGTCCAATAACGGGAATCCGTACCGTGCTGTCGTTTACAATATAGGCTACGAGAGGAATTTTTTTTGCAAATACGGTGTGTAATACCCAGCGATCAGCAGAAGACTGATGATTGCAAACAATGATATAGCGTTGGTTAGCCTCCAGATTTGTCCTGCCAGTGATTTCCCAGGAGATACCATTAATCATTGTGGTTAGGCGATTGCACAGTCCGAGTAGTAATCCCGTTATTCCGCGAGTCACTTCTGCAAATCGTTGCCGGTTTCGAGTGCCGGGTGTCAACAATCTTAGAATGGCCACGAGAATAATCAGTGGCAGGAATACACTGGTGAGAATCAGTATTGAGAGGAGCACGAGTAGCCCTCTAAACCAATGTGGCAGAATTCTATGCATACCAGACAAGTCCTCCGTGAACGTATGACAAGCTCTGAATTATTAAACTGCGGATCTAGGTCAAGTGTCTCGCGCTTGATGCGGGCGAGTTTACACAATCAAAGCTGAGCATCCTTTTAAGCCGTTCACAACACACGAACAAACCCGTATAAAGATGAAGAACCCGCCCGTTTAAACTGTTGAATGACCTGACTCATTTTCCGCTGCCACAGGAGCCGGTGCCGAGTCCGGCTTGGTGCTTCCAAGCACGCGGTTTGTGGTTTCTCTGGCTTTGTCTTGGATTTCGGGTGTGATGTGTGTTGCGAGCGTCGCGAGAGCTGTTAACATTAATGTGATATCGTCACTGTACCCCAAAACCGGTGTGAGGTCTGGAATGAGATCGATTAAACTGATGAAGTAGCCGAGCGTGCCATAAATCACACCTTTGCACCAGGTCGGCGTGTGGGGAGATTGTGCCGTGTAGTAGAGCGTGAGCGAAGAGTAAATTGCTTTGTCGCCAGCGGTGTGAGTCGCTCGTTTTAGTTTGCTCCAGAATGATCGCTCCGTGAAGCGCCCCTGGTAAACCTCAAGGGATTGTCCTGTTAGCGTTGAGGGATCGGGAGAAGTATCAGGTGTTTTATTGTTCGTGTGCGCTTTCTCTGTCGAATGTGGCATACCTTCGCTCCTGGAGAGTATCTTCCCTGAATATTATCAAATATTTTTGTCGGGTAAAACTCACCAGAGTTATTCAGCCGCCTGCTTACACATTGATGGAGAGAATTATCGGGCCCCTCACAGCAGAGGGGCATAGGAAGTATGGATATTGTCTGGTTTAAGATCGGGGGAGCATGCGGTCTCTGAAGCCGTATACTAACCCAAGCGCATCACCATGGCGTAACAGCATCATGAGCACGGTGCCCTCTTCTCCGACGAATCCCTGGAGTGTAAGAGGGGCACCATTGATGGTGCCGAAATTGAGCTGGAACTTGTTGTTGTCATCCAGTACAACTGCGGTTGGAGACGGGCTAATGGGTTGTTTCAACTTTAACTGTGTGACGGTGTTGTTGTCGATGACTTGTTCCACATAGGTCCGTTCGAGGTTCAGGGTGGCGATACCATCGGACGAGAATGAGAGCTCGGAGCCATTGAAAGAGGTGATGTCATTTTTGTTGTCATACATGTAAAAGGCATGACCCTGCAGCTTGAATGTCGCATTGCTGAGCGAAAATGTTTCATTATCTAATTTGATGCCGTGAATAATACCTCGGCGTGAGCCCGGACCGGTAATGGTCAGTGCAAAGCTATCACCGTTCAAATTCATGGCTCCTTCGCCTGTTAGCCCACTGTCGGATGCGAGACTGACTCGGCCCGCCTGTAAGTGCACCTGTACTTTCAGGTCCACATCATAATTAATCGTTTCTTCAGGGGACATTTCGTGTTGCAGGGTTTGTGCCGGGATCTGAGTGAGTGGCGTCACGGATTTGTCCGGGTTTCGGCTTATTTGCCAGCCGCTATAAAAATCTCCGAATACTGAAGCAGGTTGATCATCTGTCACAAACCCATTGTCTATTGTCCACAGGCTGGTGTGCGCTTCGACGGTCGTCGGGTTGGAGTTACTGAGTTGCTGACTGAATTTAATCGTACCGTATTGCTTGTTCTTGCTTGCTTCACCTAAATTGAATGTGTTTTCTTCATCGGTTTTCAGGTTGATGAGATAGCTGAAGTTATTAGTAGCCTCTAACTGTCGTAATCGTTGAAAGGTGCTGCTTCCCTGTTTCTCCAGTTCATATACGCTGCCGGTGGTGAGTGGCGCGCTGTACATGAAGTTCCGGTCATCATCGCCGTAGTAGTGCAAAAAAAACGGATTGGTTAGCCAGCCTGTTGGTGTCTCTGTTTCCCGGGCCGTGATAGTTTGAAATGGCAGTTGAGGGAATGAAATACTGCCATCGACTGCGGCAAATGAAGAGGTTGATTTTGACCCGAAGGAATTTACGTCAAAACCGAGTGGGCTATTAAATTCCACAGTTAAATCACCCGCTGTAGTAATCGAGCGGCGTTGATAGGGGAGCTCTCCAAACAAACTGTGGATATTGAGTATTGTGGTAAATGATGCTTCCGAGAGCGCGGGGTAAGTATATTCGGTGCTGCCGTCATTCAAAATTTGTTCGACACTGGTTGAGCTGGCATTGAAAATAACACTGCCATTATTCACCTCAGAGTCCGGGTCAAACTGACTTAACCCCATGTTGAAGTAAATGGTATTCAGACCAAACTCAAAGGTGTTGAGCAGGTTATCGAAATTAGGCTCTTTGCTGATGGCATCGTGGTATTGGGTATCTACCACTGCGGCGAGACCATCATTCAGGGCATTGGCGAAGTCAATCCGTTCGCTCAGAAACGCTTTTGTAGCCTCTATATTCAGATCATCCGGAATGGTGATGTCGAACTCTTGTACCATGGATACGAGATTCAACCAGATCAAATATCTTGCCTCGAACTGGTTTTCACAACCCATGCTCTCACCACAGGGGGCCAGCGAGGATAGCCCGATATTGTTAGCTCGGGCGCGGTTCAGGAAGGATTCCACGAGTAGGGTTGAGGCGACGTTAATGCGAGCTGTACCAGATGTTAAAGGCGCCCACAGTGTTTCGCCATTTTCAAGGCGAGCACGGATGAAAATATCAATTTGGGTTGGTCTGTAAATACCGGCATTGAACGCGATGGTGTAGGTGCCATCGTTGTTTGCACGGTAAGTATGGGCGATTGATACGCTTGGGCTAACCACCGGATTCAGACTGGTATCGAGTTGTACGACATCGAGGTCAATCACGCTAACGGGTGACAAGCCCCGAAAAGCATAAGCGGGGGAGGGGGAAAGCAGCCGATATAACGAACGTTGCCAGCTTGCCACCATTTTGTCTGTCGCCTCTACGGTGACAACGACCTCATCAAGCTCAGCGGATTGTTGGCCATCGTCATCATCGGTATCCAACGGGTCATTGTCCCCTGGCGGGAAGGAGTTTTCGCTGTTGGCTGCATCTTCAAGCCCGTCACCTCCGGAGGAGCATCCGCCGATACCGCCAAAAACAAGAACCATCGTGAAGAGCAAAGTAAAAATACGTGGTGACATAATGCGTCCTTTGAGTTGATAAGCCAATTTCCATTGAACTTCTATAACCTTCGTCGCGACAGGAATCTATTGCGCCGACCAACAAAAGGAGGGTAAGGGTGAAACGTCTGGACGTTTCACAAGTTGCGCAAATGATTTACACAGGAAGGTGTCAGGAGTAAGTGTAGATGATCTGCTGTTATTTAATAAGGCAGAAGTGTTGTTATTGTGAGACAGTTGCACTATTAATGCCGTTTATCACAGAGATGGACTTGTGCCTAAAACAGATAGCGCAGGCCTACATAAAATGATGACTCAATGGTTCGGTTATCCATTTCCTCCAAACCACTATGAACATAACGATATCCCACCAGCAGGTCAGCGTTTTGAATTACCCGGTAGCGACTCTTCAAGTCAATCCACTGGTAGCCGGACAGGTCACTAAAACTAAGAATGGAGGGAGCGATGTGCAGGCTGCCAGCTACGGATAGTCCAGGTACCTCCGGGATGTTCAAATTAATGAAGCCACCAAAGCCTGCTGATATTCCGTCGACGTTTTTCTCGTCAAATACCATGGTTCTGAAGCCCAGCCCGGTGGTTGCTGGCAAATTGGCAATGACCGTTTGTCCCTGCGCATGTAAATCAGCATGATAGAGGTGGCGGCTGTTCTCGTGACGAAGATAGCCAATTTCTGTGTGGATCTGGGAGGAAGGGGGGAGTGGTGTGATATCGATCCCGGCAGATTTGTTGCTAAGCGTCACGGTCAAATCACTTGCAATGGATGTGGTTGATGCTGTTGTGAAAATAAGCAACATAAAAAGTCGTCGTAGGCTCATAGTAATCCCTTGGCTGGTAAAAGTGGGCTTATGGTAACGTTGTCCTCAAACGGGCTCAACCGGATTTCGTGTTTCATTAAATCTGGAGCAAAATAACGCTACTTTGATGCTTTTTTGAGCCTGCAGGTTTGGTTTTTGCATTAAACACTGCTAACGTTCGTTAAATGGATTTAGCAAGCGCTCGGACTACAGAATAGCAGTATCAATCGCGGAAAATTTGATGCGTGAATAGATACTGGGCTTGTAATGCTTTATAATTTATGACGCCTTATTCAGAAAAATATAATTTCCTCCAGAGAGTGATTCATTTTTTGTGAGAAATCCATTTCAGTACTACAAAGCCCGGCCTTTGGCTGGTCGATTGTTGGCCTACATTATTCTGTTCAGCAGCTTTATCGCATTACTGGCCACCGCAGTGCAGTTGTATTTTGACTATCGTCAGCAGCTTTCCGAACTGGAAGGAAATGTTGACCAGGTTTTTGCAATG
Organism: Oleiphilus messinensis; assembly: GCF_002162375.1. Taxonomy (GTDB): domain Bacteria; phylum Pseudomonadota; class Gammaproteobacteria; order Pseudomonadales; family Oleiphilaceae; genus Oleiphilus; species Oleiphilus messinensis. The sequence continues at coordinate 2,152,489 of NZ_CP021425.1, forward strand.
TTCGGTGATAGCGTGTTAAACAGTCTTTGGAGTGTTGACCGGGAACAGATTCAGGTTCACTTACAAGGTATTGTCAAACTGAACTACGTCGATAGTGTGACGTTGCTTTCTGGTTCTAAAGAAGTCTTTTTTGAAGGGGTTGTGCAGAAAGGGGTGCCATCATTGACCCGTTCGTTCACGTTGACTTACCAAGTGGGTAACACAGAGCAGTGGTTGGGCGAACTGACGATTGTTTCAAATCTCTCTCGCATACATGAAAACTTACTAGAACGCTTTCTCATCATTTTGTCCAGCCAATCGGTCAAAACTTTTTTTGTTGCGATTTTTATACTTTTGACGGTGCGTTACCTGGTTACTCGGCATCTCGATACAATGGCAAGCTATGCCAATAAAATGGACTTCGAGAATCTGGATAAACCGCTGGTATTGAATCGCGAGGAACCCAAAAAAACAGATGAAATGACGCAAGTCGTTGCAGCCTTTAATCAAATGCGCAGCCGGTTATTCCAGGAGTTGGAGAGTATTAAACTCTCAAAACAACAGACTCAAGTGGAAAAGCAGAAGGCAATTGAAGAGAGTCAGGCGAAAAGTTTGTTTCTTGCTAATATGAGTCACGAATTGCGTACACCCATGAATGGGGTACTTGGCTTTGCCTCTCTATTGCTGGACGGTGATCTCTCGCCTGAGCAGCGTGAACATGCCACCATCATTTATTCGAGTGCCGAAGCGCTGTTGGGGATTGTCAATGATATTCTGGATATTTCCAAAATTGAAGCCGGAAAGCTGGTGCTGCAATCCGTAACGTTTGACGTGCACACACTGATGGATGAAATCGTTTTGTTACTGGGTAGCAAGGCGAGAGAGAAAGGCTTGAGTCTCGAGCTCTACGTGGCGCAGGATATCCCCTCGGCATTGGTTGGAGATCCCGTGCGATTACGCCAGGTGTTGATTAATCTGGTTTCCAATGCGATTAAGTTTACAGAAAATGGCGGCGTAACGATTTCAGTCTCGTGCGCCCGCGTGATCAAGGCCAATGAATCCGGTCCATTGGAGGTGGAGCTTTGTTTTGCCGTGCGTGATACAGGGATCGGTGTTTCCCTGACAAATCAGGCTCTCATTTTTGATGCTTATCGGCAAGTGGATCTATCTTCAACGCGGCAAAGAGATGGTACCGGGTTGGGACTGGCAATCTGTAAACGATTGGTGGAGGCCATGCAGGGAGCGATCTCGGTTCACAGCGAAATTAACTGTGGCTCCGTGTTTAATGTCAATCTCAAGTTTGTAGCAGTGCAGGAAACCAGTCAGGAAACTCGGGTCAGGATGAATGTGTTGAAAGGTGCCAGAGCTTTGGTGGTGGATTCAACGCCTTCCAGTTTGGCTTTTTGTGTCGATCAGTTATCACAGCTTTTTGTCGTCAGTGACGGCGCAAATAGCTTGCGAGAGGCACATGCCCTGATCCGGGACCGGCAACAGGAAGGGATGGGAGCACCCTACGATGCCTTGATTGTGGATGATTTTTTAATCGACGGCGATGGTTTGGAGTTGTGTCAACTGTTTCCTGATCATGCTGAGAATAAACCCGCCGTTATTATTGTTTGCACCAATCCACAACGAGGGGATTCGGAGCGAGCTAAAAAGTCCGGGGCTTCCGGTTTTTTGTTGAAAAGTATGCGGGCATCTTACTTGCCCAGAATGCTGGCTCTGGCATTGGAATCGAGAAATCAGCCAGTACCGCAATTTTATACCCGATTTAACATTGCCCTTGGCGCGAATCCGGAAGTGGTAGCCCGCTCCGCTGAGGAGGCTGTCGGGATCAGGAAAACCGATGTTTCGCCCAAACCTCGAGTATTGGTGGTCGAAGACAATCAGGTTAATCAGAAGTTGGCTGTGAAAATATTGGAAAAGTGTGGCTGCCATGTTGATGTTGCGTCGAACGGGGCAATGGCAGTCGACAAATGCTCGACTAACAATTATCAACTTATATTCATGGATTGTATGATGCCGGTAATGGATGGATATGAAGCCACTCAGGCTATTCGTGAAATGGAAAAAAATTATAGTATGGATCCCGTGACCATCGTTGCGCTTACCGCCAACGCAATGGAGGGGGATGCACAACGTTGTTTCGCCGCTGGAATGGATCGGTTCTTGGCAAAACCGGTCAAGTACGAGGCGTTTAAAGAACAGGTTAAAGCACTGATTTAATTTCTGGTTTTAGTCCTGTGTCCTGTTCCAACAGGTTTAAGACCCTGATGGCATCTTCCCGTGTTGTGCCACAGATATCGGGGTCTGCTGTGAAAGCCGAGCACACTTTTGGACGCAGGGGGTCGCCAAAGATCTTGCACTTGTTTTCAGCATCCAGTTGAATACATCGTTCGCCCGCTTTTTTGCCAAGGGGCATGCCCGGAATGGGGGAAGTGATTGAGGGGGCGATACAGCAGGCTCCGCACCCGGCTCGACAGTTTATCTGTGCCGTCATATTTCGTGATTTACCGGTGAAATTTTTTCTACAATTGCGACATTTTCAGCGCAGCGCCATTGTACATTGAAATCAAAGAGGTGAATACCATATTGCCTTTCGGGGTCTGAGTGATAAGCGGGACGTGGATCAAGGCTGAGTACTTCAATTATCGTATCCGTGATTTCCTGTTTTCCCAAAGATAAAAGGTAATCCTGGGCAGTCGAGCTGAACACTACCTTTAGCTTGGCTTCGGGCGCGTTTTCGGCAAAACCCCCGGTTGCGTCCGGAATCTGATCTGAAAAGGGGAGGTAGGGTTTAATGTCAATGATCGGCGTGTTATCCATAAGATCCGCCCCTTCAACCACCAATGTTACGCCTGAGTCGAGGGTTTCAATGGCAATCAATCGTACTGCGGACAGACCCAAAGGATTGGGGCGAACGGTTGAGCGGGTTGCAAATACTCCCATTTTGCGATTACCACCCAAGCGCGGGGGGCGCACTTTCGGTCTCCAATGGGTATTTTGAGTCTGGTGAAATACGAAGCTTAACCAGATATGTGAAAACTGTTCCAGACCCTCAAATGCATCAGGCGTATTGAAAGGGGGAAGCATTCGGATTTTTGAGCGGATATGGGTTAGTCTGGGCTGCCTGGGTACGCCGAATTTTTCTTTGAAACCGCTTTCGACAATACCGATTACGGTAAATTCGGTTTTCTGTAGGTCTGTGTGGGACATGTTATCGTTTCTTGGCAAACAAAATTTCGATTTTGAAGGTCAACTCCGGTTTGGGTTTGAAGTCCTTGTCTTCTGGAAATGAAACGAGAGGGATGATCTCGTAGAAAAGCCAGTTCTTGTAGATTCGCCTGCGATAGGTCGATTCAAGATAAAAACTGGTCCAGTCCGGGTCAGGTTTGCTATCGGCGAGCATTGCAAACCGGTAACGAATTGCCCGGGTTCGATTCAATTCATGGAACAAGTCAAATGTTAAGCCAAATTCCCAACTATCATCGGATTTATCCCAATGTGTTTCAAAGGTATTTCGAAAGAGTATGGAGGAGGTGAGTTCTTTATCAGTATGAATTTTTATATCCGCTCCCCAGTCACGGGTGACGAAGTAGTACCCACTGAGTGAAAGGTTGGTGCTTAGTCCAGGCTCAATTTGCCATTTCCGCTTGGCCCGGCTTCTGACAAACGGGTCGGGAGGGAAGGCCAGCCGTATACCAACATCATTGGTCATCGACCAGTCCTGGCTTAGTTCCGAAATCAGGCGCAATGCCCCTGTCGCGCGGTCATCGGTGCTTTGCGACCCCGTTATGTTCTCCCTTGATTTATCAGACAGGGACTTACCATCATCCGGATCGCTCTCGAAAACAAGTTGATAACGCTCCCGTGTCAGTGGCAGTGCCAGTTTAAATTTGATGTCCGGATCAAAGTTGAAATCTTCACCAGATGCCCAGGTTGGTCCAACCCGGACGCGTAAATAGCTGGAGTTGTCTCCAGAATCGATCTTTTCATCGGCAAAATAGGCATCCACTCGTCTGCCAGTGTTGCTAATCCAGTGTGACCAGTCATTACGGAAATGAATTAGCCAGTCCATTTGTTGTTCCCAAAAAGAAATGGGCTGGTATCGGGTCGCCCCGTCTTCGGCTGCCATATCCTCATAAACTGAGGCGATGGGTCGTTTCAGAAATGGGTCCGGAATGGGTTCGAAGATATCATTATTCAAGGCCAACAACACTTCTTCAGACCAGGTCAATTTGCTGCCAACCAGTAACATCAGTGTGACACTGAAGAACATAACCCGGGTGCTGCTACGTTGGAATAAACGTAGATGCCGGATTGATTGTAGGTTATCGACTAACTTCAACCTGGGGATCCGTATAAGTGGTGCATTTAATTGGGTTTCCGTAATCGCACTCATGACCTTTCTCATGGTCTCAGTATGAGACAAAAAACGTTAAGACAACAGGTAGAAAGGTTGCAATATAGATGCCCATGAGACTCATTGCCAATGCAGAGAATGCTCCGGTTTTCATATCAATTTCGAAGGCTGCAGCCGTGCCAATCCCGTGGCCGTTGATGCCCATGACCATACCTTTAATCATCGGGTCATCAATGTGTAGCATGCGGAACATCCAGGGTGCAAAAACCGCAACAATAATGCCTGTCAGTATCACCATTGCAGCTGTTAATGACGGTAGTCCACCGATAGCCTCTGAAACACCAATGGCAATGGGGGTGGTAATGGATTTAGGCGCAACCGACAAAATCGTTGTAGTGGAGCCCTCAAACAACCAGGCAAAGGTGATGGCGACACTGCTCGCGATCACCCCTCCCGTTACAATCAATAGCACAATTGCAGGTAAATTGGCCTTTATTAATGGCAGGTTTTTGTAAAGCGGATACGCCAACGCGACAGTTGCGGTTCCGAGCAAAAAATCCAGTATACCCGTACCGTCTTTGTACATACCATAGTCCAATGACGGAATTTGCAGCACCGCAATAATCATTAATGCGGCAACCAAGACCGGCTGCAGCCAAGGGGATTGGCCTGATTGCCGGTAGAATTTGATCGCAATAAAATAGGCCAATATGGTTAGCAATGTGGCAAAGATAATATTTGAAAAATTACCCTGAAGCTGCAATGCCGAAAGAACTTCATTGATTTGACTCAAGCGATCAAGACTCCTGTTTGTCTGATTTTGGCAGGTAGCGCTGAATGATCAGACCCATACACAATGTAATCGCGGTTGATAAAAGCGTACCCAGCAATAGTGCGGAGGTGATGGCAGCGAAATCGGTTTGAATCTCATCTAAATAGCCTAGAACACCCACACCTGCGGCGATAAATAAGAGTGGCAGATATTTGATCAGCTGAGTACAGGCAGGATGCACGATTCGGGTCGGTAGTTTACAGCAGAGCATTGTAAATAATATAACCATGCCGATTACCGGGCCCGGTATCGGGATTGGTAGGTAAGGTGCGATTTGTTGACCCGCCAGTTGGCAAAGTACGAGTATCGAAAAGGATGCGATTCCGCTGCAGAACGTCCTCATATGTTTTGTGTTGGCTCCAGATTTAAATGTTGATTGATCTGGCTCGCCTGGGCCTCGAGCTTCTTTCGATTGGCCGGTAATCCGAACATACCTGTAATGTGCAACACCAGTCGGAATGTAGACTTTAGAATGTCGCCCTTCTGGCGCGGAATCAGGTGAACATGGGCATGGGGAACCGTCTGATGTGCCGCTTTCCCGTCATTAACCAGCAGGTGAGTGCCCTGGCAGCCAAGACCACATTTGCGTTGTGCATCAATCACCGCATTTGCGACCTTGAACAGGTGACTCTGGGTGATGTGATCCAGCTCTTCGAGTTTCACCGCATGTGTTTTGGGGATGACTAATACATGGCCAAGTCCCAATGGGTATAAATCCATAAACGCAATACAATGCTGGTCTTCGTGAACCTTGGCGGCGGGGGCCTTATTCGCGGCTATCTGACAGAAGATACAATTATCATCTATTTTGTGGTCTGGAGTGCTCATCGTTCCCTCGCTCGATTGGTGTCCGTTTATTGTAGCCAGCCATTGTTGTTCTCAGATGGTTCTTCGAGGTTTTCATCCTCCAGGCCGATGGCGGGTTCTGATATTGCATAGGATTCATCGGCCCAGCAGCCGAGGTCGATGAGTTGGCAACGCTTGGAGCAAAAGGGTCGGTGAGGGAAGTCGTCGCTCCATTCAACCATCTTTTTACACACTGGGCAATTGAGTTGAGCTGGCTTTGAGTTTGTGGTCATTTGAATATCGTTTATTTATTATCCGTATTACCGGATCGGTTAAAAAATTGCTGAATCATTTGCAGGGTTCAGGCTTGATTGTACTGGTTATGCAGTTTTTCAACGGCATTATGCAAATCATTCAGAGACCCCGTGTTTTCGATGATATCATCCGCACGTTCAAGTTTGAAATCTCTTGGTGACTGCGCCGCAATAATGGCTTCGATGGTTTTGGGGTCACAGTTATCCCGGGCGGTGGTTCTGGCCAGTTGGACTTCTCTAGGGACGTCTACCACCAAAATCCGGTCAACCAGTTCCCACTGATTGGTTTCCAGCAACAATGGCGACACCAATAGCAGGTAGGCGGGCTTGTATTCGGGATCTTGGGAAAAACGGTTTATCTGCTGGATTATCCGGTCACGGATGAGTGGATGTAACAGCGCTTCAAGCCACTGTTTTTCTTCCGGGGCATCAAAAATTCGTTTCCGCAGGTAGGCGCGATTTAGTGCACCATCTTCTAAAAGCGCTTCGGAACCAAAATGTTCTGAAATTCGGTTCAGTGCCGGTTCGCCTTTCTCGACAACCTCCCGTGAGGCGATATCCGCGTCGATGACTGCAATACCGTGGGTTGCAAATCGGTCAGACACTGCTGTTTTGCCGCTGCCAATGCCCCCGGTCAGGCCGATTACCTTTACCGGGCTCGATTGTATATTCATCTCAGGTGCTGCTCCGTAGGTTTGCCCCGATTGGCCAACGATGCAAATCGGGGTTTAGGGTTGATCGGGAGCAGGTCAGGGTGTCATCGTTCCCAGGTATAACGCGATGAGCGAATTACCCCATAGCAAGGCAATCCACCCGGCAATCGCAAGATAAGGCCCGAAAGGTATCGGGATATTTTTGTCTTGTCCCCGCAAAACGATTTGCGAAATGCCGATCACTGCTCCAACAAAGGACGAAAGGATAATGATAAGTGGCAAAAATTGCCATCCCATCCAGGCACCTAATGCCGCCAGCAGTTTGAAATCACCAAAACCCATACCTTCTTTTCCGGTAATCAATTTAAACAGTTGATACACGGACCAGAGTGACAGATATCCGAAAACAGCACCTAACACCGCGGATTCCAATGAGGTAAAGGTATTAAACATATTCAGTATCAACCCGAGCCAAAGCAGCGGCAGCGTCATATTGTCTGGCAGGAGTTGGGTATCGACATCAATCATGGTCAAGGCAATCAGATACCAGGTCAATATCAATGCCGCCAGACCGGCAGTATTAATGCCCAAAACATAGACCGTGGCGAGGCTTAACAAACCGGTTGCGAGCTCAACCAATGGATACCGAATCGATATTTTGTTGCTGCAACTACTGCAGCGGCCTTTGAGAAACAGATAGCTCAATATGGGAACATTTTCCCAAGCGCGAATCTTATGGCCGCATTTGGGGCAAGTCGAATCGGGTTTTGATAATGTGAAGGGCTGAGTGGCTTCGGGTTCAAGCTCCAGAATGTCGCGGCATTGGCATTTCCATTCGTTCTCCAGTATTTTAGGGATACGGTAGATTACGACGTTCAGGAAGCTGCCGATGATTAGGCCGAGTAATGTGATAAAAAAATAAGTGAAAATGGCATTTTCAGTAAGGTAATTTAGAATAATTTGCATGGTCTGGCTTTAGTGGGAGTGGGGCACCGGTCAGGCATTACTCTGCTTCGGTGCCTTGATAAGATGTGAGACGTCGTTATACAGCTTGACCCATCTGGAAGATTGGCAGGTACATGGCAACGATAAGGCCTCCCACCAGTACACCCAGCACGGCCATAATCATCGGTTCCATGAGGGTGGTCAGGTTATCCACCAGATTGTCGACCTCTTCTTCATAATAATCGGCCACTTTCTCAAGCATGCTGTCCAATGCACCTGATTCCTCACCAATTGAGACCATTTGAATGGCCATTACGGGGAAAACACCAGTCGCCTTCATTGAAAATTGGAGTTGTGTGCCAGATGAAACTTCGACTTTTATTTTGTTGACAGCATCTCTAAATACAGCGTTGCCCGTTGCCCCAGCAACAGATTCCAGAGCATCAACGAGCGGTACACCGGCTGCGAAAGTGGTAGACAGCACTCGAGCAAAGCGCGCTACGGCCGATTTATCGAGGATCGTTCCAATGATCGGGAATTTCAACATATAAGCATCAACTTTATCCGAGAATGAGGGGGATTTGCGCTTAGCCTCCCTGAATCCTCCAATCACGCCAATAATGATAAGCAGAACGACAAACCACCACTCTTGAAGCCATTCGGATATGCCGATTACAAATTGAGTGAAAGCCGGCAAATCGGCGCCAAACCCTGAGAATAGTTCCTCAAACTGCGGTACCACTTTGACGAGGAGTATCCCGGTTACAACGACTGCAACGACCAGAACCGCGATTGGGTAGGTCATCGCCTTTTTAACCTTCTTTTTGAGGGTTTCAGTTTTTTCCAAATAGGTCGCGACCCTATCGAGCATGGTTTCCAGCGCACCTGATTTTTCACCTGCATCAACAAGGTTGCAGAACAGGTCATCGAAATACTTGGGGTGTTTACGAAGCGCGCTAGCGAAATCGTTACCGGCTGACACGTCTTCACGAATGGTTAATACCAATTCACGTAAGGATGGGTTCTCGAGGCCATCGGCGACGATTTCGAATGATTGCACCAACGGAACCCCAGCTTTCATCATTGTTGCCATTTGACGGGTGAAAATGGCAATATCAAATGGTGTTATTTTCTTGCTACCGCCACCAAACAGAGGCTTTGGTTTCTTTTTTACAGACTTTGGTGTCACGCCCTGTTTGCGCAACTGGGCTTTTACCAGCGCAGCATTGGGGCCACTCAATTCACCTTGGGCTTTGTGCCCTCTCTTATCAGTGCCTTGCCAGATGTAGACATCGTATGAATTTGCTTTTTCTGCCATGACTAATCCTTCGTAACTCGGTTGACTTCTTCCAGACTGGTAAGCCCCTGTACGGCCTTGAGAATCGCCGATTGCCGTAGATTATTGAATCCGCATTTCTGGGCCTCTGCCGCGATTTCCAATGAACTTGCTTCAGACATAATGAGTTGTGATATTGATGGTGTTACTCGCACTACTTCATAAATACCGACTCGCCCTTTGTAGCCGTCATTACACTTTTCACATCCTTTGGGTTTATAGAGCGCAAAGTCCGGGGTGAAATGTTCTTCCAGGAACCCTTCTTTTAACAGCGTCTCTTTCGGAATGTCCGCTTTTTCTTTGCAGTTGCTACACAAGCGCCGGGCGAGACGCTGGGCAATGATCAAACTGACGGATGTGGCGATGTTAAAAGCCGGAACACCCATATTAAGCATACGAGTCAATGTTTCTGGAGCACTATTTGTGTGCAGGGTCGACAATACCATGTGGCCGGTTTGCGCAGCCTTGATTGCGATCGAAGCCGTTTCAAGGTCTCGAATCTCACCAACCATAACGACATCAGGGTCTTGCCTCAAAAAGGCTCGAAGTGCCTCGGCAAAACCCAATCCCACCTTCGTGCTTACATTAACTTGATTGATCCCTTCAAGGTTGATTTCCACAGGGTCTTCTGCGGTAGAAATATTTACCTCGGGGGTATTTAGAATATTGAGCCCGGTGTAGAGCGAGACGGTTTTGCCACTCCCTGTGGGGCCGGTGACCAGAATCATGCCTTGAGGTTGATGCAGAGCGGTAAGGTACATTTGTTTCTGTACCTCTTCATAGCCCAATGCATCAATTCCCATTTTGGCACTGCTTGGATCCAGTATCCGGAGAACGATTTTTTCACCCCACAGTGTCGGCAGAGTATTCACCCTGAAGTCGATGGCTTTCGTCTTGGAGAGTTTCATCTTAATCCGACCATCTTGCGGAACCCGTCGCTCTGAAATATCCAGTTGGGACATAACTTTCATACGCGCTGCAATTTTATTGGCTAGCTTTACATTAGGTCTGGAAACCTCATGCAAAATGCCATCTGTGCGGTATCGAACCCGATAAGCCTTTTCATAAGGTTCGAAGTGAATATCTGATGAGCCGCCTTTGATCGCGTCAAGCAACATCTTGTTGCAGAACTTAACAATTGGGGCATCATCTGCGTCTGACTTGGTAACATCTTGATCATCGTCATTCCCCTCATCAAGCTCAACACCGTCCAAGTCTGCATCATCAAGATTTGACATGGTGGTATCTTGGGCTTCGAGGAATCGCTCAATGGCGCTGGTCAACTTGTCATCTTCGACCAGTACCGCTTCAGTGCTTAATCCGGTGTGAAAGCGAATTTCATCAATTGCTTGGATATTAGTAGGGTCGGATACAGCAATGAACAAGCGGGTGCCTCTCTTAAATAAAGGCAACGCTTTGTGTTTGCGAATGATTTTTTCTTCAACCAGTTTTTCTGGCGTCACCTCCGTCAGAACGCTTTCCAGATCAAAAACAGGCATACCGAATTCGTGGCCGGCCGAGGTTGCTAGCGGACGAGCCTCTGCCAGGGAGTTTTGTACAAGAAAAGTGATAAACTGGATTTTGTTGTTGCTGGCCTGGACGAAGGCGTCTTTTGCGGACGCTTCATCCAGAATACCGTCATCAACAAATCGCCTGGCCAGACCGGTTAACACGATATTGGCAGAATTGGACATAATGAACTCTTAAATCTAAAGCGAAAATAATCTATTTTCAAAAGTTTAGAAGTTAGATGCTGAAATGGAAAATAATTACAGGGTGAATTTCTGTAAAAATGAAGGAACTGTGATTGAATTAGAAACCTTGAGCAAAAAAGGTCAGTCTGCGTGGTGACAAATTTTGTCACATTCTGACTGCGCGGGTCTTGCTCTCGGATGGTTCTACTTGGTCTAACGAATGCCTTTCTTTCTAACAGGCTGTTTTTACGATAAGAAATTAAATTTTCTTGAAAGTGGCATACCCTGTGCTAAATTGATTTCAAGGTTGGCGCGTAAGTGAACAGCCGTTAAAATAATCTGGAGGAACGATAAAATGAAAACAGTACAAAAAGGTTTTACCTTGATTGAATTGATGATTGTTGTGGCAATCATCGGTATTCTGGCAGCGGTGGCAATCCCTGCATACCAAGACTATATTGCTCGTTCACAAATGTCAGAAGCGGTTGGTTTGTTGAGTGGTGGTAAAACGCCGATGGCAGAATTTTATGCGGATAAAGGGCGTTGGCCTTCCGCTGCGGCTAGCGTCATGGGCACTTTGGAAGGGAAGTACGTTGGTTCGGTTGCAATTGGTTCCAGTACCGGCGCTACTATCGTATTGACTGCAACTATGAAAGGTTCTGACGTCGCTGCAGCTGTTGCGACTACAGTTCTTGCGATCGCTACTGAGGATGGCGGGAAGCAGTGGGATTGTGGTGAAACTGGTGTGTCGGCTACTGCGACCACTGTCGAGGCTAAGTATATCCCAGGTGCTTGTAAGTAAATTTCACATTTATTTGTTGTATAAAACCGGGCTTGCCCCGGTTTTTTTATTTCGCCAATTCAAAAATTCAATTCAGGAATGTAAACCTTGAGTCAGATTGGGATATCGATTGGGGGCGGATATAGGATTCATGATGGTTGGAAGTGGGGGGGGCTTATTGTCGTTCTCACGTTTCTTGGATTTTATCCTTTTATCGGACATGATTTTGTTTTTGATGACTTGATAAACTTGGAGCCCTTAACCCATACAAATTGGAGTTGGGGAGCACTTGAGCGTTTTATTAGTGAAAACCGAAGTGGTCCTACTCACCGACCGATAGCACTCTTTTCCTTTTGGCTTCAGCAGGAAAGTTGGCCGCATTTCGGCGGGCATTTCAAAGTAGTCAACGTTTTAATCCATGCGACTAACGGCGTATTTGTCTTTCTTTTGAGTCGCTTGTTTTTCGGTTATGGCCGTTTTGCACTCGAAAATAAGAAGCACGCAGACATCGCTGCGTTGTTTGCAGCACTGATTTGGTGTTTTCATCCAGGCAATGTTTCATCTGTTTTGTATGTTGTGCAACGGATGAATCTCCTCGCCGTGTGTTTCGGGTTGTGCGGACTTTATTTGTCAGTTCGCTTTCTCATAGTTAATACTCAAGGCCCTGGAAAATTTGGGGTGGTCTTGGGGCTTTTTGGTCTACTTGTATCCTGCTCACTGTTTAGTAAAGAAAACGGTGTTCTATTTATTTTCTTACTACCTGTTTGCTATTTTTTTCTATTGGATCGTCATATATACCATCGCACAATTTGTGCTTTAACTTTGTCTGCGGTACTGCTTTTTTTCTCCTTTTTGATCTACAGTGGTGGTGCGATATTGGATGGCTATCAATATAGACCATTTGATTTGAGTGAGCGTTTGATGTCGCAAACCCACATCTGGTTGACCTATCTGGGCTGGTTTGTATGGCCAGATTATCGGCAATTTCCTTTTTTTCACGATGATTATCAACTCATTCAGACTCCACTGGACACCCGATTCTTGATATCGCTGTTAGTTTGGTCTGTTTTAATAGGTTTGACACGTTGGTTCGCTTTATTGGGATTTACTTTATCCTGGTTTGCCGTATCACATGTTCTAGAGGGATCCTTGATTCCTCTAGAACTAATATTTGAACATCGAAACTATCTTGCAACAATTGGTTTAAGTATCGCATTGGTATGGTTTATTTTTCGGATAACACACCGTTTAAAACCTATATTCTTAGTAGCATCGGTAATATTACCTTTGACATTTTTCTGGGGGGCGAACTTCCTTGCTGTCGCGAATATGTGGAAGAACCTGGATTCTCAGTTGTCTTTCTGGTTGAGCCTCAAACCAAATTCCACTCGTGTTAAACTTGTCGCCGCGGTTCAACTTGGTAATCAAGGCCGAGTGCAGGAAGCTTTTGCTATCTATCGAGATCTGCACGAGTCGTCACCTGATTCGTTGGTGGGAATGATGTCGATTTTGGAGTTGCGTTGTGTGTGGCGAGACACGCCTTTTGATATCAATGAATTTAAATCCAGGGCGTTGATTGCTAACTTTGAAGCGGGTATTAATAACGTTTTGTATACTATTATCGAGAAAAAAGAAAAGAAACAGTGTCCGGCGATCTCCCTCACGGAATTCTGGATTGTCACGCAAATGCTAAGAGATAATCCGAAGCTCGCACCGATTAGAACAAATTTAAACCGTCTACAAGCAAGAGCGTGTTTGCTAGCTCAAGACTTTGGGTGCTACATGAAATTGCTGGAAGCTGCTTATTTGGCCGAAGGGCAGTTATCAGACAAGCAGAATTTATTACTCGTTTATGACGCTGCCCACGGTAGCAAGAAAACAAATGAATATGAACTAAAATTGGATATGGCGCTAAAAAATGGGGAGAGAAATGTCACTATCAGTCGTGATTCCAGCAAAGAATGAAGCTCCAGCTTTAGTGGGGGTACTCGCTGGAATCAAAGATGCTTACCCCGAAGCAGAGATAATTGTTGTCAATGATGGTTCTACTGATAATACGAGTAAGATATGTGCTGATGCAGAGGTTGTCGAAGTTGTTCACCCCTATTCAAAGGGGAATGGCGCTGCGATCAAGAGCGGTGCCCGCAGAGCAACAGGCGACACTATCGTTTTTATGGATGGTGATGGCCAGCATAAACCTGAAGATATTCGTCGATTGCTGGCAAAAATGGATGAAGGTTATGACATGGTTGTCGGAGCGCGAGGGAGCAAATCACAAGCGAGCTTAGGGCGCTTGGCAGCAAACTCGCTTTATAACACTTTGGCATCCTGGATGGTTGGTCATCAAGTCCAGGATCTTACATCGGGCTTTCGAGCAGTTCGTGCCGCTTACTTTAAGCAGTTTTTGCATATGTTGCCTAATGGTTTCTCCTATCCGACGACCATAACGATGAGTTTTTTTCGGGCGGGGTACTCTGTAGCTTATATACCGATTGAGGCACCCAAGCGAATCGGTAAGAGCCATATCAATCTTGCTCGTGACGGTGTCCGCTTCTTGTTAATTATTTTTAAAATTGGCACCTTGTATTCACCCCTAAAGCTGTTCGCGCCCATTAGCCTATTGTTTTTCATGGTTGGTTTGTCCTATTACTTTTACACTTTTTTCTCATTCGGACGATTTACCAATATGTCCGCACTCTTATTTTCAACTTCGGTAATTATATTTTTAATGGGATTGGTCTCAGAGCAAATTACGGCATTGGCGTTTGCGAGTCGTGGTGGGCCTCGTGCTACCGATGTTTTGGATTCTGGTCACCAATTGGATTCTTCCGAAAAAACAAAAGTAAATTCTTGTAATTTGAAAAATGACAACTTATGAAGGGCTATCCTAGTTGTTATTAAAACGCGACTAGTGTTCTGGTATAGAGATAGCTTTGTTTTGGGTCGTCCTTATTTAGCGCGCTCTGAACCCGTAATTTCCTGGGGGGCTATATCCTTGTTAGAAATTGAGTTGTAGTCGCAAGCTCGTAACTTCCAAGGCAAATAAGTTGGTACATATAAATTGCAGGTTTCATTCAGGCAGTAGAATTCGCAGTGAGCGCACGGAAAGTTGAGTTCTGCTCGACATTAAACACCATTTGTCTAAGCTTTAGGTTTCTCTTCTAAATTATTGTTCTGCCTCCTGCATTGATGTTGAATAGGCTCAGTGGAATGATGAGAAAAAGGGTTACACGTAACGAAGACAAAATCGCATAGAGACATGATTGTTTCAATGGAAAAAATATTAGTTGTTATAGGAACCCGGCCTGAGGCCATTAAAATGGCTCCGCTGATAAAAAAATTTCAGAAAATAGAAAGAGTTGATGTCAAATTGTGTGTTACAGGGCAACATCGTGAGATGTTGGACCAAGTGCTTTCCTTGTTTTCGATCACGCCAGATTTTGATCTCAATATCATGAGAGGAGGTCAGGATTTAACAGACGTTACTGTCTCTGTACTTGCTGGGCTTAAAGATGTTTTTCGCCAGTTTACTCCGCAGCTGGTCTTAGTTCATGGCGATACCTCTACGACGTTCGTTGCGAGTTTGGCATCGTTTTATCATAAGATCCCTGTTGCCCATGTTGAAGCGGGCTTACGTACAGGTGACCTCTATTCGCCATGGCCAGAAGAGGCGAATCGAAAATTAACAGGAAGCTTGGCTCAATTTCATTTTGCGCCTACCCTGTCAGCCAGGGATAGTTTGTTGCGAGAGAATGTCGACCCTGAGTCAATATACGTAACAGGTAATACAGTGATAGATGCTTTGGAGTATACCAAGGGTATTTTAGAAACAGATAGTTCATGCTTACGGAAAGTGAAGGAAAAGTTTTCATTTCTTCGAGATGAGGCTTTAATGATACTCGTCACAGGGCATAGAAGAGAAAGTTTTGGGGCTGGGTTTGAGCAAATTTGTATGGCTCTTTCAAATTTGGCACGAAATAATCGCGATTTACAAATCGTATATCCAGTGCATTTGAATCCGAACGTAAAAAAACCAGTATATGATTATCTGAGCAATATAGAAAATATTTTTCTAATTGAACCTCAAGAATACCTCTCTTTTGTGTATCTAATGATGCGTTCCTATATCATTTTAACTGACTCTGGAGGTATTCAAGAAGAAGGCCCGTCGCTTGGAAAGCCTGTGTTGGTTATGAGAAATACGACGGAAAGGCCTGAAGCTGTTGAGGCTGGAACCGCTAGACTCGTGGGGACTAATGCCGAATTGATTGTTGAACAAGTGACTTTACTGATCGGAAACAAAAATAACTATGAACAAATGAGTCTAGCCCACAACCCCTATGGAGATGGGCTAGCGAGTCAGCGCATTGTGGATATCTTATCAAGATAATACGTTGATTGGAGGGGGGTAATAAGTAAGAGATCCATATTTAATTAAAGAAAAGTTCGGTCATCGCTCTTTTGGTACAGGTCAGCTTTGATGAATGTGTTAGTACTCTGTAAACGTTATTATACGAACAAAGATCTAATTTTAGATTTATTCGGAAGAAATTTCGAGTTGCCAAGGGCTTTGGCTGCGCGCGGGCATAGTGTTTTAGTAATAGCATTGGATTACAAAGGCAAGAGAATGGTGGAGCGGGAGGTTGATGGTGTCCACTTGATTTCTCTGCCACTGATCAGCTTCTCGGTATTTGGGGGAGGGAGAAAAGTTTTCAAAGCTATGAAAGCGTTCTCACCAACCCATATTATTGGTAGTGGTGATAGTCATTTGGGCTTTATTGCCGTATATACTGCAAGGATGATGCGAGCATTTTCTGTGTTTGATGTTTATGACCATTATTTATCGTTTGGTAGCAATAGATTGCCTCTTATGAAGCGCATGTTCTATACAGCATCGAGAAAATCTGATCTCGTTCTCTGCGCTAGTAAGAATCTAGAGAAATTTTTGCGTCCATATAGTAACAACATATGTCTAATCGAAAACGGAGTCGATTCGCTGAGATTTAAACCTGAAAATCAAGCTCTCTGTCGGCGAAAACTTGGTCTTGATGTTTCTGCTGTTATCGTTGGGTATTTTGGTTCGATGGAACCAATGCGTGGCATTGAATATCTGATTGAGGCTTGTCAAGGGTTAATAGGAAAGCACTGCAGATTGAAGTTGTTAATGGCAGGTAAAAAATCAGATCAGTTGAGCCTGTCGCAATCATGGATAGACTACCGGGGGCAAGTTACTCAAGATGAAGTTGTAACAATGATTAATGCATGTGATGTTGTTGCAATTCCTTATTTATCCAATCCGTTGGTTGACTTTGGTAACTCATGCAAGATTGGAGAATACTTAGCTTGCCAGGTTCCAATCGTGACAACGAGCGTTGACAATCTTGTTGTTAATTTTCCAGAGGTATTGGAATCTCTCGCTGAGGCAGTATGTAGGCCTGGTAATACTAGTGAATTACTAAAAGTTATTGATTGGCAATTGCAAACCAAGCGAGTAGCAAAATGTCCTCCGCGGATATATTGGCCTTGGCTCGGTGAAAAATTAGAGTCTTCTTTATTGCGATTGAACTTGTAGCTTCCTTTATATTTGACAGGTTGGTTTGATTCGTTAATTTATTGTAAATGATAAGTGGGTGATGCTGTTGAAAGTGGTAATTCTAGCGGGTGGGTTTGGCACAAGAATA
The DNA here is from genome assembly GCF_002162375.1 of Oleiphilus messinensis. GTDB lineage: Bacteria > Pseudomonadota > Gammaproteobacteria > Pseudomonadales > Oleiphilaceae > Oleiphilus > Oleiphilus messinensis. The sequence goes on from NZ_CP021425.1 coordinate 2,169,853, forward strand.
GGTGAAGAGACGGATATCCGACCGAAGCCGATGATAGAAATTGGTGGACACCCAATCCTTTGGCATATCATGAAATCCTATTCTCACTACGGGTTCAAAGACTTTATTATTCTTCTTGGTTACAAGGGGTTTCATATTAAGCAGTTCTTTGTTGATTATTATATGTTCAATAGCGATATTGCTATCGATATGTCCAATAATAGCATGGATGTTTTAAACAATAAGGCCGAAGATTGGAAGGTTACATTAATTGATACAGGTCTCGAGACACAGACTGGAGGTAGGGTCCTACGAGCGAAACCTTATATTGGTGATGAGACTTTCATGCTGACCTATGGTGACGGGGTCTCAGATATCAATATTGAAGCGTTGGTTGATTTTCATAAACAACATAATAAGTTGTTGACAATGACCTCTGTCCAACCGGAAGGCCGTTTTGGTGCAATAGATTTTGATTCTGACGGGGCTGTTAAAGAGTTTCGAGAAAAACCGCCGGGAGATAATACCTGGATTAATGCTGGTTATATGGTGTGCGACCCGGGAATTTTTGATTATTTGGGCTCAGGCGATCAAACGGTGCTGGAGCGAGAACCCATGGAAAATATGGCAAAGATGGGGCAGGTGATGGCCTATCGCCATTCTGGATTTTGGAAATGTATGGATACTACGAGAGATAAGCGTTTGTTGAATGGTCTCTGGGATAGTGGGCAAGCTAAGTGGTGCAGTTGGTTGTGAGTATGCTGTTTGGCGATAGATATCGTGGAGCTCGAGTATTAATTACTGGCCACACAGGTTTCAAAGGGTCATGGTTGAGTCTTTGGCTGGATAAATTAGGTGCAACCATTAAAGGTATTTCTTTGAGTGGTTATTTTCCTAATAACCATTGGGAATTGTTGGACATAAGCTCAATTGAAGATTCACGTATTGATATACGTGATGCCCAATGTCTCAGTATGGCCATAAATGCCTTTAAACCAGATATTGTATTTCACTTGGCTGCACAGTCTTTAGTTCGGCAAAGTTATTCATCACCTTTGGATAGCTGGTCGACAAATGTCATGGGTACAGCAAATTTACTTGAGGCCTGTAGAGGTTGCACCTCTGTAAAAGCGATAATCGTGGTAACGACAGATAAGTGCTACGAGAATAAAGAATGGGTTTGGGGTTATAGAGAGACTGACGCATTGGGAGGGTACGACCCTTACAGTGCTTCAAAAGCGGCTGCGGAAATACTTGTATCTAGCTACAGGCGCTCTTTTTTTGGGTCGATAGGTTCGCCAATGGTGGCAACAGCTCGTGCTGGTAATGTTATTGGTGGAGGCGATTGGTCTGATGATCGGCTTATACCCGATGTGGTGCGTTGTGCATTGCGAGGTGCACCTGCAACAATTAGATCGCCGAATTCGATTCGTCCATGGCAGCATGTGTTGGAATCTCTTTCCGGTTATTTGTTGCTTGGAGAACGGCTACTTGAAGGTAATTCAGACTATGCTGATGCGTGGAACTTTGGTCCGGTTAATGAAGGCCATTATCGGGTAGAAGACGTTTTGAAAATTATGAAAAAAACTTGGTCAGACATTGAGTGGTTGAGCTCAAGTGGGGATGGTCTCCATGAGTCAGTTGCTCTACAGTTAGATAGCGCTAAAGCGAGACAAAAACTCAATTGGCGGCCTGTATGGAGTATTCAAAAAGGAATAGATCAAACTGCTGGTTGGTATAAGGCATGGCAGTTAAGTAATGAGGCCATTTCGCGAATACAGCTCGATGAATATATACAGTCTGCTGTTGAAGAGAAGCTTGTGTGGTGTAGTTAATGAAAGTGGAAGAAACGTATTTAAAGGGCGTTTTTGTCGTAGAAACGAGTCCTCTGATTGATACCAGAGGTAGTTTTGAGCGTTTTTTTTGTGATAGAGAGTTGGATCCATACTTAGTGGGGGAGCAGCCCATTAATCAGATCAACTACTCCGTGAATACTCAAAAAGGAACAATCAGAGGTATTCACTATCAAACCGCTCCTCATGCTGAAACGAAAATGGTTCGGTGTGTTAAAGGGCGAGTCTGGGACGTGGCTGTCGACCTGAGATACAGATCGCCAACGTTCCTGAAGTGGTATGCGATAGAATTGTCTCCTTCAAGTCATAATATGGTGATCATACCTAAAGGGGTTGCTCACGGCTATCAGACAATTGAGGAAGATAGTCATTTACTTTATTTGCATACAGCACATTACAACTCCGATGCTCAAGCGGGTCTGGCATGGAATGACCCTGAGTTAAAAATCACCTGGCCTCTCCCCTCAGAAGCTTTATCTGATCGAGATAAACGGCATCGGTTTATAAGTGAAGATTTTATTGGAGTTGAACTTTGAAATGTCGCCACTGTTCCAATACACTTATTAAAACTTGGTTAGACTTGGGCTACTCTCCTCCTTCCAATGCCTACCTGTCTGAAGATTCCTTATTGTTCCCCGAAACGCATTTTCCACTTCGACTATATGTGTGTGATAGGTGTTGGTTGGTTCAAACGGAGGATTATGCTAGTGAGAAAGAACTATTTTCCTCTGATTATGCATACTTTTCTTCGTATTCTCAAAGTTGGTTAGAACACGCTTCTGTTTTTTGTGAAGATATAATTAAACGTTTATCTTTAGGGGGCAGGTCTCTCGTGGTAGAAGTCGCTTCGAATGATGGCTATCTATTGAAGAACATGCTCAATGCGGGGATACCATGTTTAGGTATAGAACCGACAGATAGTACTGCATCTGTAGCTGAGTCTAAAGGTATTCCTGTAATTCGAAAGTTTTTTGGAACGGATTTGGCTGAATCTCTTGTACATATGGGAAAAGCTGCTGACCTGATTGTCTGCAATAATGTTCTGGCTCATGTCCCTGATATTAATGACTTTGCTAAAGGCTTGAAAATTGCACTTAAGAGTGAAGGAACGATAACGCTTGAGTTCCCACATTTGTTACAGCTGATTAAACACTGTCAGTTTGACACGGTATATCATGAGCACTACTCCTATCTTTCTCTCAATGTGGTCGAAACCGTTTTTAAAGCAGTTGGCCTCAAAGTGTTTGATGTAGACGAGCTTGATACTCATGGGGGGAGTTTGCGCGTATTTGCTTGCCATGAAGAAGATCAAAGAAGTTTAAGCGATAACAGGCTCAGAATTCTGAAGGAAGAAGAAGAGTTTGGTTTACTTTCTTCTCAAGCCTTCTCAGACTTTCAAGAAAGAGTACTCGAAATAAAGTTAAATTTAGTGGGATTCTTAGTTCAACAAAAAAAAGATGGTAAGCGAATAGCAGCATATGGGGCAGCAGCGAAGGGTAATACACTTTTAAACTATTGTGGTATCCATTCTGATTTGATTTCTTACGTCGTGGATGCTTCACCGTATAAACAAGGCCTTTATATGCCGGGATCACACCTCCCGATAGTTGATGAGCAAGTGTTACGTGATGATAAACCTGACTACGTTTTAGTATTGCCATGGAATTTAGTCAACGAAATCGTGGTGCAGCTGGACTATGTGAGGGAGTGGGGCGGAAGACTGCTGAGAGCCGTTCCGAGACTAGAGATGATGTGAACATAGTGTGAAATTTATGATGAAGATTGCTTACACAAAACCTTCGATAACCAGTCTCGAAATCAGTTATGTAGAAGACGCAATTAGAAATGGTTGGGGGGCGTCATGTTATGATTATATTCACAAATTTGAGAAATCCTTCAAAGATCATCTGGGGGTTGACTATGCAATAGCGACTTCGAGCTGCACTGGAGCGCTTCATATGGGGTTGGCCGCTCTCGGCATAGGTAGGGGGGATGAGGTAATACTGGCTGATACAAATTGGATTGCCTCGGTTGCCCCAGTAGTGCATTTGGGAGCAACGCCTGTCTTTGTAGATATATTGGAAGATACATGGTGTATAGACCCCCGTCAGATTGAGGCCGCAGTCACAAAGGATACTAAAGCAATAATTGCTGTGCATCTGTACGGGAATTTGTGTGATATGAATCAGATCCTGAGAATCGCCGATAAGTATGATTTGGCGGTGATTGAGGACTCAGCAGAGGCGATAGGGTCAAGCTATTTTGGTAACAGCGCTGGCAGCATAGGTGATTTCGGCGTATTTTCATTTCATGGCACAAAGACAATGACCACTGGTGAAGGGGGAATGTTTGTTACCAATGACCAAGCTCTATTTGATAAGGTGTTGACGTTTTCTAACCATGGAAGATCCTCTATTGAGAGTAGGCAGTTTTGGGCGGAGTCAATCGGGTATAAGTATAAAATATCAAACATTCAAGCAGCTCTTGGTTGTGCTCAAGCGGAAAGGCTTGAGGAGCTAGTGCAAAGGAAAAAGCAGATTTTTACTTATTATTACGACAATCTACATTCGCTTGAAGGCATAACATTGAATCCCAAAAAGTATGGTTGTGAAAGCGGCTATTGGATGCCGAATATTGTATTTGATCAAAAATTGGGTATTTCCCGAGAATTACTTATTCGGACATTTCAACAAAACGATATTGATGCCAGGGTATTTTTTTGGCCGCTCTCGGCGTTGGATGTCTTTAACAGCAAAAACAATACACCAAATGCTTACTCTATTAGTGCTCGGGCCTGTAATTTGCCCAGCTACCATGATATTACATTTTCAGAGCAAGACAGAGTGGTTGATGTTATCCGATCATTGTTGTAGTCGGTTGTTAAAGCTACTAAAGAGTTCTCCTATTACGATCACCAAGGAATATATAAGGCATGGTGAATGGTCAGATTTTAGGGCAAATTTATTAAGGTAGGCGGTATTGTTTCGCGACGGAGTTGGTCGATGTGAATTGCTTATTTTATTTGTGTAAAAGTGACTGCGTTAAAAAAAGTAATCAAACTTAGCTGAACTAATTAATATTCGTGATTTAGTCATGATCAGGAAATGCCGAGAGGTAACCAATAGGATTAAAATAAAGAGGCCTTCTAATGAATGTCAACAGCGGTTCGATAGTTTTTGTTGGGGCAGCAAATCCCGAAACAATCAGGATGATCCTAGCGGTGCAAACTGCTACACCTAATTTCAGGGTCTATGGTTTCATAGATAACGACCCTGACAAGAAGGGTACAGAGTTTTATGGATACCCTATTTTTGGGGGAGTTGAGTGTGTACCTAGGTTGGTGGAACTTGGTATTCAATTTGTTAATCTAATCACTGGTGATTTACAGTCCCGGTTTTCGGTTAGTCGCGAGATCGCTAGACTGGGGGGGAAATTCACCAATTTTGTACACCCGAATGTCAACCTAACAATGACTGATATTGGCGTGGGCAACTATATTCAGGAAAGTGTAATCGTTCAAGCTGGGGTTTCAATTGGCGATAATGCCAGCATTCATATGGGGAGCTTGATCGGTCATGAATCCTCAATCGGTAATTCTGTATTTTTAGCTCATGCTGTAAGTGTGTCTGGGTGCTGTGAGATCGGGGACGGGTGCTTTATAGGAACAAACGCGACAATACTCCCCAGGATTACAATTGGAAAGTGGTCAACAATCGGTGCTGGTGCTGTTGTTACCAAGAGTATTCCAGACTACAGTGTAGTTGTGGGAAACCCGGGGAAGATTATAAAAACAAATAATCAAGTGTTTGATGGTGGAGATATTTTTAGTGAGTGACGTTAAACCTTTGATCCAGTTTCGTCAAGAGTGTAAAGCTAATATCGAGAAAATGGGGCAAGATGAAGAACTGCGCCAACGCTCCTTAGATTGGAATATCCGTACCGCACAGTATAAATATACTTATAATTTTAATGTGTTAGGTAGACCAATAATTCAATTTCCTCAGGACATAGTTCAATTACAAGAAGTGGTATGGTCCGTTAAGCCAGATCTGATTATTGAGACTGGAATTGCACATGGTGGGTCTCTAATCTTAAGTGCAGCAATGCTATCTATGTTGGATTATTGTGAAGCTGTGGAGCAGGGCTGTGTGCTTGATCCTAATGAGTCAAATCGACGTGTTTTGGGGATAGATATAGAAATTCGCCCTCACAATTTAAAAGCGATTGAAGAGCATCCTCTACACCACAAAATTGATATGTTACAAGGATCCTCTATAGATACCGATATAATCAATCGCGTTCACGAGTATGCTTCTAAATACGAGAGAGTTTTGGTAATACTTGACTCTAATCATACTCATGAGCACGTACTGGAGGAGCTAAGAGCGTATGCACCTTTAACTACAAAAGGGAGTTATTGCATTGTTTTTGACACCGTGGTTGAGGACCTTCCTGATAGCCTTTTTCCTGATCGTCCTTGGGGGCAAGGTAACAATCCAAAAACTGCTGTAATGCAATACTTAGATGAGCTGAATGAAAAGGATATTCACTCTAAAGGTGGAATACCTCTTAAATTCGAAATAGATAAAACAGTCGAGCAAAAGCTGCTGATTACTGTAGCCCCGGATGGTTATTTGCGTCGAATTGAATAGCAGTAAGATATGTCAACGTTAAAAGTGAATGTCACGGCTAATTATATTGGTCAGATATGGACTTCTGTCGTGATGATAGCTTTTGTACCTTTGTACATGGAGATACTCGGTAGCGAAGCTTTTGGGTTAGTTGGCATAATGCTTAGCTTACAAGCAATTTCTCAGTTGTTTGATTTTGGTCTGGGAGGTGCTGTCAATCGAGAAATATCCATTCGAGTAAATCGGAAGGCGTCTTGCCAGTCAATTAGCACCTTAGTGAGAACTATTGAATGGGTTGTTTGGCCCATGTCAATAATTATCGGTACCCTAATTTTCATGTGCAGTGGTTGGCTTGCTGAAGTATGGCTTCATGGAAAATCCTTCTCTGATAGTGAAATAGGAAATGCACTAACAATCATTGGGATTGTCGTTGCTTGTTTTTGGCCAAGTAATTTTTATTCTAATTGCCTGTCTGGGCTTGAACTACAACCTTTACTAAACCTAATTATTGCCGTTAGTACTACAGTTAGATGTGTGGGTGTTCTGCCCTGTCTTTACTCGATCGAGCCGTCAATTACTGTTTTTTTATGGTGGAATGCCATTATAGGTATAGTTCAGACGTTAGTTTTAATGTGTGCCGTCTGGTGGAAGTTGCCAAAGATTGCAAGTGGTAGATCTTTTCAGTTTGATGAGATAAAACTAATTTCGAACTTTGCAGCAGGGGTGTTCCTTATTACTCTGTTAGCGTTGATGTTAACCCAGATTGACCGACTTATGTTGGCTGGGCTAACTTCATTAAGCGATCTGGGTCATTATACTATTGCAGTAAGTGTCTCGGCAGGAGTTGGGCGATTAATTTTGCCTATATTTAATGCACTCTATCCCAGGTTTAGTCGTCTAGTATCTTTACGTGACGGGGCCTCAATGCTTATTCTTTATAGGCAAGGTTGTCAGTTGGCTTCAGTGATTTTGTCGGTTATAGCCTCTGTACTCATTGTATTTTCTGAACAAATAATACTTCTGTGGACCGGTGATGCTCACTTATCTAATCAGGTAAAGGATATTGTCGCAATAATGGTTGCAGGGGTTGCGATAAACGGTCTGTTAAACATACCCTACGCTTATCAATTGGCTAATGGGTGGACTAATTTAAGTGTCCTCGCGAATGGTTTAAGTCTATTGTTTGCTGTGCCCTTTTGTTTTTGGGCGATATCTAATTATGGGATGTTGGGGGCTGCAAGTTTATCAGTTGTGTTAAATTTGGCTAATGTGTTTATTACATTGCCAATAATGCATTCGAGATTGATGCCTGGGAAATGGGGGCAGTGGTTCTTCAAAGACTCTTTGCCTGCTATTTTGGTTGCATTTTGTTCTTCAATCATTTGCCTAAATATAATACCTGAGATTACACGAGATCTAATTGGGTTCGTTTCGCTAGTTGTAACGTGTATTGTTGTTGGCATTTTAACAGGGCTCTCATCTTCAGTTGTTCGTCTATGGGTCGTGTCCTTTTTCTTAAATAGAAAGACTCTTGGTTAGTCTGTACTCATAGGTAGAACATTAAGCAAAAAAGCAGGGTAACTTGATGATATTAATATGGATTCATCCTGCAATAAGGTAGATTGTTAGTCGTCAAACACACTACCGACCCTAAAGCAGAATGAATCAGCGTAAATTTACCACATTTCTTGAAAAACTCACCCATTCCCTCAACCCAGAAAAAATTACTGAAATCGCTAAACAAGAAGATTTCTGTGTGCGGCAGAGACGAATTACGCCTTTTAATCTAGTCACATGCCTGGTTGCAGTGATGGCCTCGAGCACCATAGAAAGTGTGGCAGACATTCAGCGGCGGTACTGCGAGTGGTCGGAGAGCAATATCTCTTATCGGGCCTTTCACAATCAATTTTCGAAGCCCGAGTTTCCTGAGTTTATGCGCGAAGTACTGTCATCACTCCTCACAGATTGGTTGCAACCCTCTCTGGCTTTTCCAGAAGGCCACTCTTTTCATCAGTTCAAACAGATTCTGATTCAGGATGGCAGCTCGTTTGCTGTGAAGGACTCGTTGAAGAAATCGTTTCCTGGTCGTTTCAAAACCATCAGCCCTGCCGCTGTTGAACTTCAAGTGACCATGGATCTTCTAGCAGATCAGCCCTGTTCTATCTCGTTGACCCCCGATACCGCCAGCGAGCGGGACTACCTCCCTGAGCCCCAAACGCTATCCGGGTGTTTGTTGCTGCTTGACCGGGGGTACTTCGATCTGGAGTGGTTTCAGAACTTGCAGGATACTGGAGGGTTTTATATCGCGCGGTGTAAGAACAACATTAATCCAGTCGTCGAGGCTGCTTATCGAGAAGATGGAAAAATGCTGAAGCACGTGAAGGGAAAGCCGCTGAAAACAGTGCAAGGCAAGCTGTTCAAGCGACAACGTACGGAATTAATTGTTTCCTGGAAAAAAGGAAAGCACACAATCACCGCAAGATTGGTTGCTTGTTGGATCAAGCGGGAAAAGAAATTCTCCTGGCTGATAACCAACCTTCCTCAAGAGCAGTTTTCTCTGGACGAGGTGAGTGAGGCTTACCGGCTTCGCTGGCAAATCGAGTTGTTATTCAAAGAGTGGAAATCCTATGCCAATCTACGGTGCTTTGATACCGGCAAGGAATCAATAGCAACCGGGCTAATCTGGGCGGCGATTACGGCGGCACTCATGAAGCGTTTTATTTGCCACAGCGCACAACGCATACTCGGCAAAGTGCTATCCACTCGAAAAGCTGCGATGTGCTGCACAGTGACTTTTTGCGATACGATGCTCGGCATCATGCGCGTTGACCGAAAAGCAACTAAGCTCAATGCGCGCAAATTGATTAACTTTCTTGGGCGTTATGCTGGACGTGCTCACCCCAAAAGAGACTGTGATTCGGGTAAATTCAGTTTGGGTCTACAGCTCTGTTAGGTGGCTTAATGTTCTACCTATGAGTCTGTACTAGGTCGAACCAAATGTTCAAATTTTCTCTGGATGCTTTCTTTATCTGATATTATTTTTCTTTCTCCAGCTTGGTACGCTCTGGTATATAAATTCTGAGCGATTCTGTTTTGGCTACAGAGTCGTGCTATCACTTTTAATAAGACGCTCAGGGTTAATGTTCCGTACTCTTCACGCAATACGTTGGCTGCGTCTTTTGCGAAATCATTTCTTTTTTTTGCGATAGCATTTGCTCCTCGCCGAAACAACATTCTTTTTGCGTCATCGTGTAGGGTTTTCAGAATCTCCGCTCTTATCTCTGGAGAGTAATCCTTGGTAATGTGTTCGATATTTTTAAACATTTTTTTCCAGCCAGGCCAAAAAGATGAAAGAGGTTCAGTGCAGCTAAATGAATTTGGGTTGATTGTAAAGACTGCTGATGGGTGTTTCTCGACAATATATGAATGTTTTGCTGCGGCTTTGAGAACAAAGTCAAGATCTGAGGGGCCCAATGTCTCTTTGTCTGGGAGTCCGATACTGTCGAGTACTTCTTTCCTGAAAACAATACCTGTCCAGGTTGGAGACATGCCTTGCATTATGTGGAAAATACCGTGAGGAGGAGAGAACACTCCTTCATCTGGCCATCTATCTACTCTTGCATCCCAAATTAGTCCTTGTTCATCTACGTTGAGCGTAGTACCCGCCCAAAAGATAGCATTCGGGTGCATCTCTAGAGCGTTGATGGCCCTGCGGTAGAAATCTGGCAGAAGGTAGTCGTCATCAGAGAGTAGTGAAAAATAAGGGGTCGTAACACTTTTCAGCCCATATTCAAAATTCAACGCAGCACCGATATTTCTGTCATGAATATGGTAATTTATTGACGGCGAGTGTTCGCAAAGTGCGTTTACTACGTCTTTCGTTTCGTCCCCGGAGTGATTGTCATAAACACTAACGATTAAACCATCTATGTTTTGACCTAGAGCGCTCAGAATCGACCTTTTCAATGTTTGAGGGCGTCTGTATGTTGGAATTACAGTTGTAATAATCTTGGGAGTAGTTGATTTCAACTTATAAAGCCTCTTAGGTAACTTTCTTCTACCATATCTTATTGGACGACAGTGTTTGAATCCACCTAAGGAGAGTAGGCCCTTGAGTTTTCATTCATCTGTTGCCCATCGGATCATCTCTTTACAGCGTTAGAATTTATTTGGAGGATCAGAAAAAACAGACTGAGTCACCGATAGTCAGTTCCAATTATCTTGTTCTAGATGCAGTTAGTTTGCCTTTAACTCTGGCGTAAACGTAATATTCTGCTAATTTTAGGGGGGGGCGGAACGACAGTTTTTTTCGACTCTAAACTGTCTTCGTGTTTTATGATCAATTTGTTATTTTCCAGTTATTGCCCTTGCTAAAAAGTGGAGAATTGACCAGGGAAATTTTCCAATCAAGGAGTTCTACCTCTTGCAGTCAAACATAGTACCCTTTCATCAAAAATACGCATCTATTTTAATCATGTTCTTACTGTCAGTTTTAGCCTGTATATTGGTATTAAAGCTGACACCTTTTGGTATCGCAATTAGTCCTGACTCTGTCTCTTACCTGGATGCTGCGCGTAATATTCACTTGGGGCATGGGATTGTGAGTACAGGTTTTCTCATCGGTGGGCAAACATTTGAGCCTTTCACGGTTTGGCCTCCATTGTATCCTATACTTCTAGCAGTGTTTCCTGGGATTGAAAATAACCCGTCCTTTGCCGCAGTTCAAGCTATGATGCTAACGTTGGCTTTGAGCGGGATATTCATGTTTTTATTGCTTCGTGCGCGAATAGGTCGTGTTTTAGCTGCTCTGGCGGTGATCACTTTTTATGTATCTTCTGCCAATCTAATTATTTCTACTTATGCATGGAGCGAGTCCCTCTTTGTTTGTTTGTTGCTGGGGGCGATCTATTTTGGATCACAGGCTGTTCGCTTGGCTGAGCAGCCGTCCAGATTAAAATTACTTGGTGTGTTATTGCTGCTGGCAATGTTTTTAGCGGGACTGTTTTACACCCGATATATTGGCATCGTGTTTGGCTTCTTGATTCCGCTTACATGGTTGCTTTCTGCAAATCGAAAGAACACTTTCCACATTTATCTAGTTTCGGGGATCTTCTACAGTGCTTTGGTTGTTGCGTGGTTGATTCGTAACCATTTACTGGGGGATATTACAGGGGGAGATGTTGGTCACAAGGCGAGACAATCATCCGACCTATCTCTTTTTGATAACTTTGACGCAGTGTTTGATTCACTATTATTGCTATTCCCAAATCAAAGTTGGGGAGTACTCGCAGCTTTATTCATTTCGGTTTTAAGTGTAATTGTGATTCGACGTGGACTAAATGCAGGTGAAAAGCAAATTATCCGGATTGAAGACAAAAACCTGACTTACCTTCAGTATGCACTGGGAGCGGCATTTCTGGTCTATTTAATTGCACTGATCGTATTGCGCTCGGTGACAAACTTCGAGGCGATTCGTATCAGATACATTGCTTTGGTGTCACCTTGCTTAATCGCGGTATTGTATATCGTTATATACAGACTAATTGTACGAATAGATACAACACGTTACGCCCAGTTGCTGCTTGTACCTGTTATCGCAACTTTAGTCTTGGTTTGGATTCAAGGGGGTCTGGTGTTTAAGCATGGCTCTCAAAATTGGCAAGAAGCTGGAACTCCGAATTACCCGTTAACAAGAAATTCTCCAGCTATGTACAGCCATCTCGCATCCCCCTTGTATGTGCGTTATTTCAAGCACATTATAACGACGTTAGAATTGCGCGCCGATGATACGGTGGTGCTTCAAAACCCCAAATTATTCCATTTTCTGACGGGGGTTGATGCCAAGAAAATACCGTCGAAGCTAAATCGCGAGGCCGTGAATAAAATTAACGCTGATCTAAATGGTGGGTATTTAATTTTTGAGGGTGAGAATGCCGTTAAGTCGGCGATGAGTGCCTTAGACTTGTCGCCCGATTTTGTGCACCAAAACAAGCTGTACTCTGCGAATGCGCTCGCTCTCGATATTCCGATAGATATTACAAACGTCTCGAAGTAATCTGTGTGAGTACAATAAGAGAAAATTTACCATTAGTTGTTGACCTGGATGGTACATTAGCCAAGACAGATTTATTGGTCGAGTCGTGTTTTCAACTGTTGCGAGCCCAACCCCTGGTTTTGTTTATTCTGCCTGTCATACTTTTCATGCGTGGCAAGGCTGCGCTTAAGGCATATATTGCTGAAAGAGTGACCTTGGATCCAGCCCTCATCCCTTATAACGAGGAGTTAGTTGCGTTTTTGCGCGAAGAAAAGGCTAAAGGCCGTTTCATTGTGCTTGCAACTGCTTCGAATTTTAAATTAGCCAGCTCGATAGCAGACTATTTCGATTTATTTGATGAAGTTTATGCTTCTACTGCCTCGGTTAATCTTTCTGGAGAGCAAAAACAAAGGAAACTGGTCGCTGTGTTCGGTGAAAATGCTTTCGCTTATGCCGGAAATGCTCATGCAGACAAGAAGGTCTGGCATTCGGCGAGCGAAGTCATTGTTGTTAATCCCGAAGTTGGTTTGATTCAGAGCTTACGTAAAAGTTATCGGATAGACCGATTGTTTGTCCAAGGGGTTGTTAAACAGCTAGAAATCTTGAAAGCATTGCGATGTCATCAGTGGGTTAAAAATTTATTAATTTTTATACCTTTATTCCTTTCCCATGAGTACCACGAGGCACTTAATTGGTTCAATGCAGTTCTCGCGTTTTTCACATTTTGCCTCTGCGCATCATCCGTATATCTTCTGAATGACTTAATTGACCTACCCGATGATCGAGTTCATCCAGACAAGTGTAAAAGACCCTTTGCATCGGGTTCGCTGTCTCCCGTATTAGGTGTTTTTTTGATACCAGTCCTTTTGCTATCTGCAGTTTTGATGGCAAGTTTGTTGTCAATGCAATTACTTGTGGTATTGCTGGGCTATTATGCGCTTACGGTAACTTACTCGTTTTTGCTCAAACGAAAAATGATTGCCGATGTTATCGCGCTAGCGCTCCTTTATACTTGCCGAATTGTCGCTGGGACTGTCGTCCTCAATGTGCCACACTCATTTTGGTTATTGGCATATTCGATGTTTATATTCCTTAGTTTAGCAATCATCAAGCGTTACGTTGAACTGAGAAAAAGCATGCAAAATACCGGTGGTAAAATTTCAGGAAGAGATTATCAGGTTTCAGATTTTGAACTATTGGCGTCTTTAGGCGGTAGCAGCGGTTATATTTCTGTGCTTGTAATCGCATTGTATCTTAATAGTCAGGAAGTTACCCGGCTTTACCAGAATCCACAATTATTATGGCTGATATGCCCGATATTGCTTTATTGGGTTAGTCGCACATGGCTAAAGGCGCACCGGGGTTTAGTGGCTTCGGATCCAATAATTTGGGCGCTGAAGGATAGAGTGAGTTATGTCGCTGGAGGTTTACTTTTAGTTATTGTTTTTTGGGCTAAGTGAGTGTGATCTAGTGAATCTTAGTGGTTGGGGGAGATTCCCTCGCATAGACGCAGACATGTATTCCTTTCGTTCAATGGATGAACTTGCATCCTTTGTGGTTGCATCAAAAGGCTTAATAGCTAGAGGAATGGGTCGATCCTATGGCGATTCTGCGCTCTCCAAAACTGTGGTATCGATGTGCAAATTCGATCGACTTATCGATTTTGACCCACTTCAAGGCATTCTAACCTGTGAGGCTGGGGTATCAGTTGCTGATATCGTTGATATTTTCGTCTCGCGAGGTTGGTTCTTGCCTGTAGTCCCGGGAACGAAATTTGTTTCCATAGGTGGAGCGGTCGCTTCAGATGTGCATGGTAA